>DJHS01000047.1:1368-125131 GCA_002433235.1 Verrucomicrobia bacterium UBA6614 | reverse complement strand
TAACGAAAAAGCTGCGGGATCGAATACCACTTGATGGGTTTTTTGTAATGACGCTCCCGGGCTGCAATCATGCGCGCCACGGTTGGTGTCATTTCCGGTCGCAGAGATACGGCTCGATCGCCCTTGTCCGTGAAGTTGTACAACTGTCCAACAATCTCCTCGCCGCTCTTCGCAGTGAAAAGTTCCAGCGGCTCCAGTGGCGGGCCGTCATATGCCTGGAATGCGTACCGGCGGGCGACCGTTTGCCAGTTCTCAAAAATGTATTCGCGCACGGCGGCGCTCCAAGCCTCGCCTTGGGGCACAGGCTCGGGATAAAAGTCGCGGAAGCCCGGCAGCCGATCCATCGGGAGAGGAAACAGGCGGACGGGCGGGCGCGTCAAGCGTTTGCGTCTGGCGCCGCAGGCTCGGCGGGTTGCAGGGTGGCAAGGGCGGCGCGCATTTCCTTGCCGGCGCGGAATTTGACGACCGGGCGAGCGGGGATGGGAATGTCGACGCCGGGATTGCGCGGATTGCGGCCGACGCGGGCCTTGCGGGTGGCTATTTTGAACACGCCGAAGTTGCGCAACTCCACGGTGCTGCCGCGGCCCAAGGCGCGGATGATGGACTCGAGCGAGGCCTCGAGCACATCCTTGATCTGGTCCTGATTCAGCTTGAGATCGGCATTACGAGAGACCTCGGTGACAATGTCCTGTTTGGTCATGGGAAGAAGAGGTTGGGGGTGAGAGGGTCATGTGACTTTCCCCTTCTACGCCGATGCTGGCGGCTGTCAAGCGCCAGGGCTACAAATTTAAATGCGCGAACAATGCCGCAGGCTCGAGGCGCAGATTGAGGTAAAACGGGCCAAAGCCGCCGTAGCGCGCGCTGACCTCATCGAAGCGCATTTCGTAGACAATGTCCTTCACCGAGCCGGCCTCTTGCGCGAAAAGCGTTACACCCCATTCCCAATCATCGAGTCCCGTGCTGCCTGTGATCAGCTGCTTGATGCGACCGGCGAACTTGCGCCCCGTCACCGCGTGGGTGCGCATGAGCTTTTTGCGATCGTCGAAATCGTGCATGTACCAGTTGGCACCGCCTTCACGCTTCTTGAGCATGGGATAAAAACACATCACCGGCCACTCGGGCATCTCGGGGTACAGGCGGTACTTTTTGTAGTCGTCATTGCCCGCGCGCAGCTCAGTCAGCTTGGCCTCGTATTCGTCGCTGCCCGGCTCCAGCTTAAACTCCCGCTTGGTGCGCGCCTGCAGGTCGTCGTCGGTGGGCATGTACTCGGTCAATTCCGTGACGCTCAGATAGCTGTACTCCATGTCCAATGCGCCGGCGGGGAAGCATGCTTCCAGATCGCGGTGCAGTTGGCCCAGTCCGCCCAGTTCCTCATGGCACAGCCAGCAGGCCAAGTCGCACTTGCCGCCGACATTGGCAAACGTGCGCAGCAGCGGATGCGAAGCGTTGTTGTTGGCAGCACACAGGGCCTCCAGCTTCTCGCGCGCGCCCGTGCGCTCCTCGGGCGTGAGGTCCTCCCACACCATGCGGTCCACGCGGTAAAACAAATGCATCACGTGGATGCCCTCGGACAATTTAACACTCGGCAAGCTCATTTTGAATGGGCTCGAAGACTGCGACAAGCGCGGTGGCTTGGCGAGTAAATTGGCTATCCGAATATCTTTGTAATGAGCTGAAAAACACCCACTGCCGCCATGGCTAGCGCGGAAATCCAAAGGAAAAGTGTCCATGTGTTGCCCGGCTGGAGAGGCGGATCAGTTTTCTGATATCGAAAATAGAGGGCTGCGGCGGCAAGGAATGGCAGCATAAGCGCCTGTGCCACGCCTCCGATGAGCACCATTGCCACCGGTGCGCCCATGACACAATACAACACCCCGCAAACCAGCGGAATTCCGATACAACATTTGCGCACCAATTCCATCCACTGTGATTCGTCCTTAACCGTTCTCACCTTGTACAGCACAAGGCCATCAGCGAGGAGGCGGGCATTTGAAGCAGTGCCGCTGACGAGTGTGGAAAAAAGCACCACAAATGCGCCAACGAGGAAAATCGTAAACCCGGCCTTGCCCAATGGTGCGAACATTTTTGATAAATCGACGATCATCCCTTCTTCACTCAAGCCGGTTTTGCGCAGGAACGCTGCTCCAAGCAGGTAAAACACGACCGTCGCCGAAGTGTAAATAACCATCGACACCCACGCGTCGATTCGCATCACTCGCAGCCAGCCGCGCGCGCGGGAGTACCACGCCTCGCTGTCCTCGCGCGGGCCGACGTTGCGCGAGTAGCCTTTTTCAAGGCACCAGTACGGGTAGTAAATCAACTCCGTTGCCCCAACGCCAATGATCCCGAAAGCCGCGAACGCTGTGCTGAAATCATCCGGCAACTGAAACCGCAACCCTTCGCGAATCTGATCGCCCGTGATTGCATATTCCCCCATCGCCGGCGAAGTCTGCAACATCACCAGGGCGTACACTGTCGACAACGTGAAAAACACCACCATGTACACCGAAAACCGCTCCACCGTCCGATACTTTCCCGAAGCCAAAATCGCCGCCGTCGCCACCGACACCCCAACCGCCAGCCACTTATCCGGTGTCATGAAACCTTCCCCACCCTTCGGAATCCAGTTCAACTCACCAAACACCTGCGCCACCCCACCGACGATGCCACCCAACTGGAAAAACACTGCCACATACATAAACAGCCAACACCATACCAACCAGGAAACCACCAGCCGGGGCCCAGGCATTGCGTTCATTAACTGCAACGTCGTCTTGCCATTAGCCACCGCCGCCCGCCCCAGCTCCACCTGAACGAACACCTTGATGATGCACCCGATGATGATGAACCAAAGCAGCGAGAACCCATGGTCCGCCCCCACCTTCGGCGTGGCGATGAGCTCGCCCGAGCCGACAATGCAGGCCGTGACAATTAACCCTGGCCCTAGGTGTTTAAAGATCCCTCCCCAGTGTGTCGGGGCATCCTGGGGCTGCGCGTGATCCACGGACATCGGCGGAAGGTAGTGGATAACACCCAATCATACAAGGGCCAGCGGCGGGCATTAGCGTTTGTGCTGGCGGCAAGAGTTTGGCTTAATGGGGCTGTGTTCGGATTTGGCAAGCGCGAGGTTCAGGACCGGTTTGCAATGTCAGCACTGGGATTGCCTTATGAATTTGTGCCACCCCGAATGGGGCTCCGAGTGCCATCAATACTACAGCGCATACTACCGTGGTACATGAACCGAAAGTACGGCATCGAACACTGGGAGGTTCGGGGTGCCAGCAGACTCCGAAAGTCCGTGGACGCCGGAAAAGGCATTATCCTGACCCCCAACCACTCGCGCGACAGTGACTCCCTTGGGATAGGTTTCGCAGGCATTCCCAGCCATGTTCATCCTCATTTTATGGCTGGCTGGCATGTGATTCTAGAAAACGGTCTGCAGAAATTTGTCATCCCTCGAGCGGGAGGATTCAGCATTTTACGGGAGGGCAGTGACAGAAAAGCCATCCGAGTAGCCACAGATCTTGTGACACATGACTCCCGCCCACTCATCGTTTTTCCCGAAGGGCATGTAACCCGAATGAACGATCGCTTGGCAGATTTGCAAGACGGGGTTGCCCTAATCGCAAGGCAAGCGGCGCGACGGAGAAAATCCAAGGCAAACCCGGGTACAACCGTACATCCGGTTGCCATCAAATACCGGTTTGAAGGCAACTTTGGCCACGCCATCCGCCCAAAGCTTGCCCGCTTGGAACGTGAGCTGGATTTGAGTGGCACGATTCCATCCGGCGATGTCCCACGCCTTGAAAGAATTCGCGAGGCTATCATCGGAAAAACAGAGATAGATGATCTACTTTTGCCACTGGAAAAAAAATGGCGACATCCTAACTCCGGCAGTACTTATGACAGAGTCAGGCGCCTACGCACATCCATCCTCAGCCACGCCCTGAAATCCAAAAAATCCCAGGGAGATTTGTGCCGCGACCTAAAAACCGGCACCAAGGCTCTGCAGTTAGCCAGCCTTCAGCCCGAGTATCTTGCCGAAGCTCCAAGCGTTGAGCGCTACATGGAAACCCTAGATAACCTTACCGAGGATGTTTTTGGAGAAATTAACACCGACAGGCCTTGGCGAATGGTTCTGGAGATTGGCGAACCCATTGAAGTTTCCCCCGAACACAAAAACTTGGGCAAAGCCATCCACAGCGCGCTGAAAACACAGCTCGCCGCATTGACAGCGGAACTCAACCAACCCCTTTCCTAGGCCTCGGAGCCCTCCACGTAGCCCTCTTCCTGATAACCCGGCGTGAAGACTGCCATTGCCTTGATGGTTGCTCCTGTGCCCTCCCCTTCCTGGATCATGGCCACACTGATCGGCTCCATGTAATGCTGCATCCCGTAGCGGTTGATGGCCGCCGAACATTCCTCCACCGAATACGCGGTGAAACCAACAACTTCATTCTGCATTGCCATGGCTTTTGGGGTCCGCGCATTGAGCGGCCAAAAGGCAGACAGGTCAACTCATCAATTTGCCCAGCCTGCTCCACGCCAGATAAAATCCAATGGCCAAAAAGCTAATAAAGGAAACACACAGGAAGAAATCCCACACCGGGCCCGGTGCCAATCGCAGATCCGTGCGCCGGCATCTGAACCACAAAATCCCAAACCCCAACATCGGCAACAACAGTGATTGCATCAAGCCGGAGAAAATGACCAAACGAGCCGGGTTGGGCCAAACGATGTACACCAGCGCACAGATCACAGGCAGCAAGCCCCCCAGCCAGCGCACCCCTTTGCGGCGTGTGGATTCGTCCAATTTCACAAACCCGGCCACTCCAACCACATCGGTAAACATTCGTGCCTTGCCCGCGTTGGATATGAAAAAAGTTGAGAACAAAACCGCAAAAGCTCCGAAAAGAAAAATCGCCTGCGCCCATCCGCCGAACACCGGAAGATACATCGCTGACAAGGTCCGAATCAAATCCGCCTTCTCCGGTACCAGCCCCAACCGCGAAAGCACGGCCGCTCCCAGCAGGTAGAACACCACTGTGCAGAATGTGTAAATCACCATCGATGCCCAGGCATCCCATTGCAGGACACGCACCCAACCTCGCGCCCGCCGCACCCAGGATTCCGACCCATCCGGCCGGCCTGTCCATCTCCCATAGCCCTTTTCCAAGCACCAGTAGGGGTAGGCCACAATTTCCGACGCTCCAACACCGATAATCCCAAACGTCGCCAAGGCAAGCCCCAGCTTATCCTCGCCCGAGGTCAGGAATGACAAGCCCAGTCCCTCCCGAAGATTGACTCCGTGAATAGCCCAAGCCTCGTGAGACTGTAAGGCAAACAAATTGGCAATCGTCACCAGCGTGAAAGATGCCACCAGCACGGTAGCAAAGGTTTCAATAAATCCAAACCCACCCCGCACGAGTATAAAGGACGCCAAGCCCGCCAGCAGCAATGCCCACCACTTGTCATCTTGCGGTTTCTTTTCAAAATCAAACCCGCTAATGCGGCGGCGAAGATCCTGCATCTGCCCCGTCTCTTCGGCTGACTGTTTTTCCAGCACACGCAGCTGGGCACGCGCTTCCGCAGCACGATTGTACGCCCGGCCTTCCGATGTCAGCGGAACCGAAATTGCCATCGCCTGCCCTACCCCTCCCACAATCCCACCCAGTTGCCCCAAACCCGCCATCATGGTGAGAATCCAAAACAAAACGATCCAATTCGCCATTACTTGACGTCCGCCCCACTTGAACCCAACTCGCGGCCCGGGCGCCTCGTTGAACGCCTCCAGCGAAGTCTTCCCGCTGGAGATCGCATATCGTGCGATCTCCACCTGTACAAACACCTTGATCACACAGCCGAAAATGATCAGGCCCAGAAAAATAAAACCCGCCCGGGCCCCCGTCTGGGTCGCCGCGATCAACTCCCCCGAACCAACAATGGAACCAGCCAGAATGAGCCCCGGCCCGAGCGTGCGCAGAATACCGCCCAGCGTACGCGGAGGCTCACGCACGTCACTCACCGCCAGTCCTCCGCCCAACCCGCCGTATGAACTTGGCTGCGGATATGCCACTCCCGAAGAACGCCCAACAGTTCCGCCTTTGCATCGACTGCGACAGGATCATTCCACAAATTTCGCATCTCCTCCGGATCCTTCTTCAGGTTGAACAACTGCCCATAATCCGCGTCAAGGAAGTGAACCAGCTTCCAGCCCCGCGAACGGACCATCGTCATGAAGGGGCCATCGGTATAAATCCCGTCCTTCACCTGCTCAGCAAATACATGTTCCCTCCCCGCCCATTCCTTCCCCTCCAGTGCAGGCAAAACTGATTCCGCTTCAAATGTACCCGGCAACTCTATGCCGGCCAGTTCCAGAATCGCCGCGCCCATGTCCATGGACTGCATCAGCCCTTCCACTCGCGTCCCGCCTTGGAATCGCCCAGGCGCCCAAACCATCAGAGGCACCCGAACAATCGTGTCGTACATCGTCCATTTCTGACTGTGCCCGTGGTCGGTAAGGCAGTCGCCATGGTCGCTGGTAAAAATAACCACCGAATTTTCAAGCAGACCCTTCTCCTCCAAGGTATCCATCAGTTCGCCCAGCTTCTCATCAATCATCGTCACATTGGCGAGATAATAGCGGCGCTGGCGAAGACGCTGTTCGTGCGTGGGATTCAGGTCGTGCACCACCGAATCGTGATCCACGTCAACATTATGCTGGCGCATGATTTTGAACGGCGGCGGCTGGCTTTCCAAATCATCCTCGCAAACATCCTGCAACGGGATGTCGCGCTCCAAGTAAGGCTCCAAGTGGCGCGGCACGGGATCGTACGGCGGATGCGGCCCGGGAAAACCCACCTGCAGGAACAGCGGCTTGTCCACTGGCTTGCTCTCAAGCCACCACGTCGCGAAATTGCCCACGAAAAAATCCGAGTGCGTCTCCTCCGGCAAATCCCAGGTAAACGCGCCAAGACTTTCACGATAATCCCCACGCTCACGATATTTCTCCCGCTGCTGCTTCACTAGCCCCCTCGCCGCCAGCCCCTTGTCCCACTCATCAAAAAAATAACGCCCCTCGAGGTAACGGTCCTTGTTCTCGACAACATAACGCTCATGAAAGCCCGCTGGTGCATTGTACGGCCACGTATGCATCTTGCCGACATTCACGCAGTGATAGCCCGCATCCGCCATCAACTCCACCCAGCTGTGTCGCCATGTGTCCGCATTCTTTAAGATCCCCGTAGTGTGCGGATAGTAGCCCGTAAACAGACTTGCCCTCGAGCTGGCACAAGAAGGTGCCGTCACGTAGCAATTGGTGAACGTCACACCTTCGCGCACGAGCCTGTCCATGTTGGGCGTATCCACGTGCGGAAATCCCAACGCATTAATGGTATCGAAACGCTGCTGGTCCGTGATGACAAAGATGATGTTCGGTTGCTGCTTGCTCATTTTATTTGCCCAGGATGGGCCGCCCAAGAGGCGGAGGTGGCGGCTGCCGCCAGTCCCAGTTCGATTGATATTTAACATTTAAACAGGGAATTGCCACAGGCATACCCCCACGTTTTCTTGAGATCAGGGCCGCATCAATGATCGCGCTGAAATACAACGTGCGCTCCGAGGGCCAAGCCGGGCGGCCTTGATGAAACATCTCCTCCACCCCTTTCATTAGGTAGGTATAGTGCATGAATGGACGTGCCTCCTCCGTCCAGAACATCGTTGCCTTGATATCCCCGTCTTCATGCCAGGCCACACTCCATTTTTTGACGGCACCGTTTAGAGTCAAGATGCCGCCTGTCAACCACGTCGCACACAGGATCAACCACACCATTCTCATTGGTCGGCGCAGTATGCCCAGCCACACATCAAAAGCAAGCGACCTCAAAACACCTTGCCAAACTCATTCCCTGGCTCACAATCGCCGCATGCAGACATATTCCACTCGCCGCCAATTTCTTGGAGCCACCATCGCGTTCCCCTTTGTTGCCAGCACTTCATGGGCCATCAAACCTAATGAGCGCATCCGCCACGTCAGCTTTGGCGCTGCCGGAATGGCTAACGCGGATCTTGGAAGCATTTCTAGCCATAGCCATGTGGACATGCATGCTGCCGCGGAAATTGACCCCAACCGCTCCAAGGGCTTTGCAAAAAGATTCCCCAAGGCAAAGGTTTACACCGACTGGCGTGAACTTCTCGACAAGGAAGGCAAAAACTTCGACACCGCCAACGTCTCCACCCCTGATCACATGCATGCCCCTATCGCCATGAGCGCGATGCAACTAGGCAAGCATGTCTACGTTCAAAAGCCGTTGACCCATGACGTCTTTGAAAGCCGACGCCTGCGCGAATATGCCGCGGAGAACAAACTTGCCACGCAAATGGGCATCCAAGTCCATTCCAGTAATGTGTATCGCCTTGCGGTGACGCTTGTACATCAGGGAGCCATCGGAAAAGTCACAGAGGTACATACTTGGAGCAGCAAAAAATGGGGCGACATGAACCCGCGGCCCGACCGAGAAGACCCCGTACCAGCCAACTTCAACTGGGATCACTGGTGCGGCGTTGCTCCCAAGGCTCCATTCCTGAAGGGTTATTACCACCCCGGCCAATGGCGCAAGCGCCTTGATTACGGAACCGGCACCTTTGGTGACATGGGCTGCCACATTTATGACCCCATGTACAACGCCGTGGGCCTCACCGCCCCTCTCAGCCTTCGGAGCGAGGGCCCCGCGCCGAATGCCCACAGCTGGGCCATCAACGCAAAGATTCATTACATTTTCCCTGGAACAAAATACACGCAGGGCAAGACGGTTCCGGTAACGTGGTATGACGGTGACCAGCGCCCCCCCGCAAATGTCCGAGAACGCCTCAACAACCGTGGACTGCCCGGTCAGGGTTCCGTGCTGTTCGGCACGGAAGGCAACATGATCATCCCGCATGTCGGAGCCCCCATTCTGCTGCCAGATGACAAATACAAAGACTTCAACCAGCCCAAGGTGGAAGACCAAAACCACTGGCACACATGGATCGATGCCTGCCGCGGTCTAACCAAAACCTCTGCTGGATTCGATTACTCCGGCCCCCTCACAGAAGCAATTTTGCTTGGCGGCATCGCAACTCGATTCCCCAAGCAGACCCTCAAGTGGGATGCAACCAATCTGAAGTTTACAAACAACGACGAAGCAACGGAGTTCGTTCAGCGCAAATACCGTAAGGGCTGGGAAGTGAAAACCCTTTCCTGATCTAGCTAGCCGCGGATTTGTTCAAAGACTTGGAATGGTCGGCCAAGGTGCTCCGGGTGCACCAAGGTTTGGAATTGGTGGCGCCTTTCCTCTGTCCATTTGGGGAATTTTTCTGGCCGCGTGAGTGTTTGCTCAAAAATTCGCATCAGGAATTTTTCCTGGGAAACAAAAGGGCGCGACGCCAATCCCGCTAATTCACCCATCGCGCGTATGACAGTGAAATTCACTGATGCGGTCAAATCCTGCCCACCCGGGCACGCCAGCAAATCTGCTGACGCTCTTTGGCCGATGTATGCCCGCAAGGTCCCTCCTTCCCGTTCCGGCAGGAAAAATTCCTCTGCCTCCAACCCGTAATCAAAAGCCAACAAGCGCCCTTGTCCCAATCGGTCGGCCGCATCCTGCCACCAATTAGCTGCCATTGGGCAGGAAACCGTCACAAATCCATCGGGAAGACACTCGCGCAGGGCGATTGGCACCTGAAAGGTCTCATTTCGCAGTGCCTTCAACCCCGGGGTTTCCATCCTCGCCCAGGCAAACCCAGCCTCTCCCGTCACAACTCCCCATTCAAACCATCGGCCCTCCTCCTTGTCCCAGCCAAGCCGATGAACTGGGAACGCATCCAACAATTCATTGCCAAAGATCACTCCCCGGATGGATTGCTTCTTCACCTCACGCCATTCACTCTTCCACTGAATGTTTTCAAAATCCCTCAACGTATCTTCCTGCCAACCTCTCCGCACCGCGGAAGGCTCCAGCAAAATATAATTTAATCGACCTGCCAAATCCGGTCGCCAAACCTGAAGATAACTCAAAATGTCTGCCGCCAGCTGCCCATCATGCGCACCACCCTCCAGGATGCAATCGCCCCGAAAATTCTCCAGCCATTCCGCAAATTGGAACCCGAGCAACTCGCCAAACACCGGCCCAACACTCACGCTCGTATAAAAATCCCCACACCGGCCCACCCGGCCATGTTGTTCATAGAACCCCACACCGGGCGCATACAGCGCCAGATCCATGAACCGGGCAAATGAAATGATTTGATTCTTGGCTATTTCAGCTCGAATTAAGTCGGCAACAGATGCGTTCATGGCTTGCGGCGCCATCATTGTT
The DNA here is from genome assembly GCA_002433235.1 of Verrucomicrobia bacterium UBA6614. Lineage (GTDB taxonomy): Bacteria > Verrucomicrobiota > Verrucomicrobiia > Limisphaerales > UBA1100 > UBA6614. The sequence goes on along the minus strand of DJHS01000047.1, from coordinate 114,776 downwards.
TGAATAAAACCGGCGGCTAGGCAATCATTGCCGCATCCGCCAATGCCAGCGAAATCTGAAACCATCCGCCGACTCGACCAATTGCTGTTCGCCCGAGGACTCTGCGAAAGCCGCGAACAAGCCAAGCGCCTAATCATGGCAGGACGAGTACGACACTTCGGCCAAGTCGCGCTAAAAGCCAGCGACCCCGCCGCAGACGATGATGAGGTTGAGATTGTAGAGGGCGAAAAATACGTCAGCCGCGGTGGCCACAAGCTCGAACATGCCTTGGATCATTTTCGGATTGATCCAAACGGAATCACCGCCATCGATCTCGGTGCTTCCACCGGTGGATTCACCGACTGTCTCCTCCAGCGCGGTGCCCATCATGTCTACGCGATTGATGTTGGAAAAGGACAGCTTGCCTGGGCACTTCGCCGCAACCACCGCGTCACCGTCATGGAAAAGACCAACGCCCGTTACCTCTCTCGCGACAAGATGCCCCCAAAATTTAAAAACGCCCAACTCATCACCATCGACTGCTCTTTTATCTCTCTGCAAAAAATTATCCCTCCCGCGATCCCCCTCGCCGCACAAGGCGCAAGTTTCATTGCCTTGGTGAAACCCCAATTTGAGGCGGGCAAGGCCGAGGCCAACAAAGGGGCCGGCGTCATCACCGACCCTTCCGTTCATCAGCGGGTTCTTGATGAGTTGAAAGAGTTTGTGGACGATCAACCCGCGATTTCCTGGCGCGACTTCACCTCCAGCCCCCTCAAGGGTCCGGCAGGGAACACCGAATTTTTAGCGTGGATTGAAAAAACAACTTAAACAAATCAAGCGGATCGGCCTAATCGCTAATCCCGAGAAGGTAAAGAGCGCCTCCGTTCTAAGACAGACCGCTCGCGCAATTGCCAAATCCGGCCGCAGAGTGCTTATGGATGAACCCACAGCGGCCATTGGCGCTGTACAGGCAGAACCGCTCCCAGACACACCCACTCTGGCCAAATCTTCCGACTTGCTGATCGTTTTCGGCGGTGACGGCACCATGCTACGGGTTGCCCGTGAGGTCGCCGGGATTGGCACTCCTCTCATGGGCTTCAATATGGGAGGCCTCGGATTTCTCACCGCAGCCTCATCCAAAAAAATATCCCATTCGCTCGAAAAGCTCTGGACCAATCAATATACGATTGACTCACTGTCAATGATCGATGCCAATGTCAGCCGCACCAATAAACACCTAGCCGTCAACGATGTGGTCATCAGTCGCGGCACCATCCCGCGGCTCATCGAGGTGGCGGTGGCAGTCGATGGTGAGCCACTAACACGCTACCGGTGCGACGGCATCATCATCAGCACGCCCGCCGGTTCCACCGCCTACTCGCTGGCCGCCGGCGGCGCGGTGGTCGCGCCCGATGCCCAGGTGTTCACCATCACTCCCATCTGCCCGCACACGCTCTCCAACCGCTCGGTCATCGTCAGCATCAAGTCCACCATCACCGTGCAGATCCTTGAACACCGCGCCGACACTTTTTTAAACACAGACGGCAAGTTCAAGGCCGAACTGGCCATCGGCGACACCGTCAGCCTCAAGCGCAGCCAGCAAAAGGCGCGGCTCGTGCGGCTCAGCGGCCGGTCCTTTTTCGAGACCCTGCGCCACAAGCTGCAGTGGAGCGGCTCGCACGTATGATCCGCCTCAAGGACATCGCCGAGCAGGCCGGCGTCTCCGTGATGACCGCCTCCAAGGCGCTGCGCGACGAGCCCGACATCGCCGCCACCACCAAGGCGCGCATCCAGGCCATCGCCGAGCAGGTCGGCTACGTGCCCAACCACGCGGCCCGCGGTCTGCGCACGCGCTCCACCCAGCAGTTCGCGCTCATCATCTCCGCCCTCACCAACCCGCTCTACACGCGCGTCATCATGGCCATCGAGGAAAAGGCGCACGAGTTGGGCTACGAGATTCTCTTCGCGCAGACTTTAAACAACCCCGAGCGCGAGGAGCGCGTCATTCGCCGCATGCTTGCCCGCCAAGTGGATGGCCTCTTCATCCGGCCAGTCTATCGCCCCGACAACACCGCTGTCATTTATGACGAGCTGAAGCAACGCAGCACCCCCACCGTCATCCTTGGCCACCGCGCGCTTTTTTGCAGCGAGTTCCCCAACGTGCAAACTGACGACCTCACCGCCGCCCACGCTGCCACCCAACACCTGCTAGACCTCGGCCATGTCCGCATAGCCTGTTTCACCGGCCCCACCTTTTCCCCGTGGGCGCAGGAACGCTACGAGGGCTACCGCCGCGCACTGTCCGATGCCGGCCAAGAGGTCGATGAAAAATTTGTCTTCCATGCCGGCGGCACGATCGAGGAAGGCGAAAAGGCCGCCCTCCAACTCATTAATGAGCGTCCCGGCGCCACAGGCATTGTCGCCGCCAATGACCTTGTCGCCATCGGCGCTGCCAATGTGCTGCTCGACCAGGGCCTGAAGATTCCCGCCGACGTCTCCATCGTCGGCTTCGGCGATATTTTAAACGCGGAAAATTATCGTATACCCCTCACCACCATCGACCAGCCCAAGTACCGCCGCGGGGCGGCCTCCATGGAAACAATGACCGCACTGCTCGAGGGAAACTCCGGCGGGAGCAAGCGCCTCGCCGCCGAGCTGATCATCCGCGACAGCACCGCCCCGCCCGCCTAGCTGCCGGCAAACCGCTCCACGTACTTGCCGAGGATGTCGGCCTCGAGGTTGACGGCGTCGCCGACGGCGCGTTCGTTGAGTGCCGTCACCTTGTGCGTGTGAGGGATGATCCAGATGCCGAACGAGTCCTTCTCCACCGAGGCGACCGTCAGGCTGATGCCGTCCACCGCCACCGAGCCTTTCAGCACGATGTAGCGCATCACTTCCGGCGCGGCGCCTATCTCGAGCTGGTGATCCTCGCCGACCTTGTCCCACTTGAGAATCTTGCCCATGCCGTCGATGTGGCCGGTCACAAAATGGCCACCCAGCCGGCCGCCGGCCTCGAGGCTGCGTTCGAGATTCACCAGCGAGCCCGCGCGCGTAAACTGCAGGTTGGTCTTCGTCCACGTCTCATGCAGCAGATCGAACTGCGCGGTCTTCTTGCGGCCCTTGGTCGTGAGCTTGGCGACGGTCAGGCAGCAGCCGTTCACCGCCAGGCTGTCGCCCACCTTCAGGCCCGCGCCGCACTTGCGCATCGTCAGCATCAGGCGCATGGCCTTTTCCAGCGGCTGGATGGAATCCACCACCCCCGTCTCTTCCACGATGCCCGTGAACACGTCGCGCACTCAAGCGGCCGCAACCCGGGCCGTCAACATCAAATCCGCCCCCACCCTCAGCCACTGCGGATTCTCCAGCCGCATGACTTCCGCCAAGTTCCGCGCCCCTCGACCCGCGACTGCCCGCCGCGCATCGTCGCCGCCGATGATCTTGGGCGCATAAAAGAACGCCACCCGCTGCGCCAGCCCTGCCTCGAGAAATGACGCATTCACTTCCCCGCCGCCCTCCACCAGCAGGCTCGCCACCTCTTCGCGCCCCAGCCGCTGGAGCAGCCACCGCAAGTCTACTCTGCCCTTCTTTGCCGGTGCCACCAGTGCACGGTCACCCAGCGCCTTTATGCGTCTCGCGGGTGCTTCCTTCGTCACCACCACCGTCGTAGCGTCGGCCAAGTCGTCGTTGAGCACTTGCGACTTAAGCGGAATCCGCGCGCTTGAATCCAGAATGATACGCCGCAACGGCCGCGCCTTTAACTTGCCCTTCACCCTCAGACCGGGGTCATCAGCCAGCACCGTGTTGATGCCCACCAGAATGGCGTCGCTGCCCTTGCGAAGCCGATGCCCCTCGCGCCGCGCCGCTGGGCCAGTGATCCACTTCGATTCCCCGCTCGCCGTCGCGATCCGCCCGTCCAGAGTCATCGCCGCCTTCACCGTCACCAGCGGCGTACCGTGTACAATCCAGTGATTGAATGCCGTATTCAGCTCCGTCGCCTCCGCCGCCAAGATACCCTTAGCCACCTTTACGCCAGCGCGCCGCAATCGCCGGAATGCTCTCCCCGCGTGTAATGGATTGGGATCCGTTGCCGCCACCACCACCCGACGAATGCCCGCTTGAATGATCGCCTCCACGCACGGTGGCGTTCGGCCATGCGTGTTGCATGGCTCAAGCGTCACGAAAAGCGTCGCGCCACGGCAGTCGCCCGCGACTTGAATTGCCGCCACCTCCGCGTGCGCAGCACCCGCGCGCCGATGCCAACCTTCGCCGATCATTCGTCCGCCTTTAACAACAACGGCGCCGACCATTGGATTGGGTGAAGACTTCCCGTAGCCCTTTCGCCCCAGCTCCAGCGCCCGGCGCATGTGCTGCTCGTCGCGGCTCATTCCGCAAACAGCGCCTCGGCAAAGTTCGCGGGGTCAAACGGCTGCAGGTCATCCGCCTGTTCGCCCAAGCCGATGTACTTGATCGGCAGCCCCAGCTCGCGCTGGATCGCCACCACCATCCCGCCCTTGCTCGTGCCGTCGAGCTTGGTGATCACCAGCCCCGTCACCGCCACCGCCTTGTGAAACTCGCGCGCCTGGTTCAGCGCGTTCATGCCCGTGCTACCGTCCAGCACCAGCAACACCTCGTGCGGCGCGCCATCCAGTTTCTTCCCGACAACGCGGTGCAGCTTTTCCAGCTCCTGCATCAGGTTGCTCTTGGTGTGCAGCCGGCCCGCGGTGTCGATGAACAGGTACTCCGCCTCGCGCGCCTGAGCCGCCGAGATGGCGTCGTGCGCCACCGCCGCCGGGTCCGCTCCATAGCTGCCGCTAACCACCGTCACCGCCAGTCGTTCGCCCCACGTGTTCAACTGCTCCAGCGCCGCCGCGCGAAACGTGTCGCACGCCGCCAACACCGCCGTGCCGCCGTCGCCCTGAATCCGGTGGGCCAGCTTCGCGCAAGTCGTCGTCTTGCCCGTGCCGTTCACGCCCACCACGGAAACCACCGTCAGCCCGCCGTTGCGCCGGATCGCCTCGCCCGCGCCCAGCGACTGCTCGATCTCCCGCCGCGCGATGCCCAGCACATCCAGCCCCTCGCGCCCCTGGCTCTCGTACGCCGCGCGCACGGCCTCCACGATGCGCGTCGTCATGTCCATGCCGAGGTCCGCCGCGATCAGCGTCGCCTCCATCTCCTCCAGCGCATCGGCGTCCAGCTTGGGCGAGCGGGTGACGATGCGCTTGATCTCGTGCGACAGCTTCTCTTTCGTGCGCGCGAGCCCCGCCTTGAACTTGTCCAGCAGCCCCATCGTTTAAACCACCACGCGCGCCGCCGCGGCCTTCAGTTGCTCCACGTATTCATACGGCAGCTTCACGCCACCCAGCAGTGGCCGGCCCTTGTTCTCGCCGTGGCAGTCGCTGCCGCCCGTCACCAGCAACCTGTGCTGCTCGGCCAGCATCAGGTAATGCTCCGTCACCGCCGTCGAGTGCCGCGTGTAAAAACATTCCAGCCCGTCCATGCCCGTGGCCACGAGGTCCGGGATCACTTCGTCCATGTGGTTGATTCCCGGGTGCGCCATCGCCGCCACGCCGCCGGCGTCGTGGATGAGCCCCAGCGCCTCGGCCGCCGAGAGCTTGGCCTTGGGCGTCCACGCCGGCTTGCCCTTCTTGAGCCAGCGCTGGAACGCCTCGTCGAGGCTGCGGCAATGGCCGTCAGCCACCAGCGCGCGCCCCACGTGCGGCCGGCCCGGCGCGTCGCAGTTGGCGATTTCCATCACCCGCTCCACCTGCAGCGGGATGCCCAGCCCGTTCAGCCGCACCACCATCTCGTGCACGCGGTTGCGGCGCACCTCCTGGTACTTGCGCAGCGCGGCCCGCAGCGGGGCGTTTTCCGGGTCGAAACAATAGCCCAGCAGATGCAGCTCGCGCCCGCCCTGCTCCACCGTGAACTCGCAGCCCACGATGAACTCGACACCCTCTGCCGCGCAGGCCGCCGCCATGCGCTCGCAGCCATCCACCGTGTCATGGTCCGTCAACCCGATGGCCCCCAGCCCCGCCGCCTTTGCGCGCGCCGCCAATTCCTCCGGCGAGAACGTGCCGTCGGAGAAGTGCGTGTGCAGGTGAAGGTCAGCGAACATGTCAGGCAGTAGCCGTGCGCGCCGGTCGCTCGAGGCCCGCGCGGATCTTGTCGAGAATCCCGTTCACGAACTTGCCGCTCTCGTCCGTGGAAAACTTTTTGGCGATGTCCACCGCCTCGTTGATGGACACCACCGGCGGAATGTCCTCGCGGTGCAGCATTTCAAACGCCGCCAGCCGCAGGATGTTCCGATCCACCACCGCCATGCGGTGCAGATCCCAGTTGTCGGCATGGGTGAGGATGGCCTCGTCCAGCGCTGCGCGATGCTCCAGCACGCCGCGGATGAGCGGCTCGGAAAACTCCGCCGTGGCCACCTCGTCGACCGTTGGCGGCGGCAGTTCCACCTGTTCGCCCCAAGTCGCCTTGCCGTCCGCCGCCTCGATAGCCGCCGCGCGCTGCGTGTCCCAGAAATAGCCCAGCGCCACCGCCACATCCTCGGGCGGATTGACATCGTGCTGGAACAAGAACTGGACCGCGCGCTCCCGCGCGTCACGACGGATTCCCATGCCACGAAGATGCAGCAGGACGACAGGCGGCGGAAGAAAATTTTTCCAGGATGTAAAAACGCGGCCCCCACTGTAGGCGGGGCAGGCGGCCCCGCACCCCGGCCACCGGCCGGGGCTACAGCGACCCGTGATGGAGGGACGAGCTTGCGAGTCCGTTGACCCCCTCAGTAACGTGGCACACTAGAATCGATTTCGTCACTCCACGCGTTAATCCCGCCCGCCACGCTTTTCGCATACTTGAACCCCTGCTGCTTCAAAAACTCCACCGCCTTCAGCGACCGCCCGCCCATCTTGCAGTGGATGTACAGGTGCTCGTTGGGGTCCAGCTCCGTGAATCGCTGCGGCAGCTCGCCCAGCGGGATGATCGGCACGCCATCGATCGTCGCGATCTCGCGCTCGTCATGCTCGCGGACGTCCAGCAGCTTGATGCCCTTGGCGGGCTCGTCCAGCGCCGCCTTCATCTCCTGCACCGTCACCTCGTCCGGGTGCAGTCCCGTGTCCTCCGGCTCGTCTTGGATGCCGCAGAACATCTCGTAATCGATCAGCTCCGTCACTGTCGGGTTGTCGCCGCACACGGGGCACTTCGGGTCGCGCCGCAACTTCAGCTCGCGGAACTTCATGTCCAGCGCGTTGTACAGCAGCAAGCGGCCCACCAGCGAACTGCCCTTGCCGAGCGCCAGCTTTAAAATTTCCGTCGCCTGCAGACAGCCGATGATTCCCGGCAACACGCCCAGCACGCCGCCCTCCGCGCAGCTTGGCACCATGCCCGGCGGCGGCGGTTCCGGATACAGGCAGCGGTAGCACGGCCCGCCCAGCTCCGGCGCGAACACGCTCGCCTGCCCCTCGAAGCGAAAGATTGACCCGTACACGTTCGGCTTCTTCAACAGCACACACGCGTCGTTCGTCAGGTAGCGCGTCGGGAAATTGTCAGTGCCGTCCACCACGATGTCGTACGGCTCGATGATCTCCATCGCGTTCTCGCTGGTCAGCATCGCCTCGTGCACTTCGATCTCCACCTCGGGATTGATGCTGTTCAGCGTCTCCTTGCCCGACTGCACCTTCGGCCGGCCCACGTCGTCCGTCCCGTGGATGATCTGCCGCTGCAAATTGGAAAAATCCACCTCGTCAAAATCCACGATCCCGATCCGCCCGATGCCCGCCGCCGCCAGGTACATCGCGATCGGCGACCCCAGCCCGCCCGTGCCGATGCACAGCACGCTCGTGCCCTTGATTGCCTTCTGGCCAGCCATGCCCACCTCCGGCAAAATCAGGTGGCGCGAGTAACGCTGGATTTCCTCGTTGCTCAGTTGAACGCTCATGGACAAAAAAATCGACAGCGACGTTGCGCTGCGGAAAGAATCAGCCCGCCAAAAGTGACCCCCAAAGTCAATCCGAAAACCGCCGCCACGCGCCTCCAACGCGCCAGCCGCCTGCGCCCGCGCCTCGCCGTCATCCTCGGCAGCGGCTTTTGCGGTGTCGCCGAGGCGATGGACACTGACGCCAAAGTTCCGTATGCCAATTTTGCCGGCTTTCCCCAGCCCACCGTCGCCGGCCACAGTGGCGAGGCCCGCATCGGCACCCTCGGGGGCACGCCCGTGCTTGTGTTAAACGGCCGCGCGCACTACTACGAGGGCCACTCCATGGCCGCCCTCACCTTCCCCGTCCGCGTCCTCGCCGCCTGCGGCATCGAGTCCCTCCTCCTCACCAACGCCGCCGGCGGCATCCACCCCAAGTACCGCGCCGGCGACTTCATGCTCTTTCAAGACCACATCAACCTCCAGCCCGACAACCCCCTGCGCGGCCCGACCCCAAAGGGCCTCGAGCGCTTCCTCGACCTCACCCGAGCCTACGACCCCGGCCACGCCAAAACCCTCCGCGCCGCCGCCCGCGCCGCCCGCGCCAAGCTCCACGCCGGCACCTACCTCGCCGTCCCCGGCCCCAACTACGAAACCCCCGCCGAGATCCGCGCCTTCCGCAAACTCGGCGCTGACGCCGTCGGCATGAGCACCGTCCCCGAGGCCCTCGTCGCCCGCCAGCACGGCCTCCGCGTCGCCGCCCTCTCCTGCATCACCAACCCCGCCGCCGGCATCAGCAAGGAAAAACTCACCCACGAGGACGTCCTCGCCACCGCCGCCCAAGCCGCGAAGAAAGCCACCGCCCTCATCACCCATTTCGCCCAAAACCATGACTGACCCCGACCTCACCCAAGCCGCCCTAGACGCCCGCGCCCGCGCCCACGCCCCCTACAGCCGCTTCCAAGTTGGCGCCGCCCTCCGCACCATTGACGGCGATATAATCACTGGCGCCAACGTCGAGAGCGCAAGCTACGGCCTCAGTTGCTGCGCTGAGCGTGTCACCCTCTTCAAGGCCATGACCGACGGCCACAGCAACTTCACCGCCATGGCCATCGCCAGTCCCGGTGGCGCCCCCCCCTGTGGCGCCTGCCGCCAACTCCTCGCCGAACAAGCCCCCACCGCCACCCTCCACCTCATCGACAGCGACAACCCCGAATCCACCACCGAGACCACCACCCAAACCCTTCTCCCCAACGCCTTCACCGGCGACCAACTCCCCTCTGATGACTGATTACAAAAAACTGATCACTCTTTAAAAAAGCGCTTGACATCATAAGCAAACCTGATTCCATCCCCGTGTGCAGATAGAAACCCTAAAGGTCTTCTGCGACCTCACCGAGACCGGCAATTTCACCAAGGCCGCCAACATCAACGGCGTCACGCAGTCCGCCGTCAGCCAGCAGATCAGTTCGCTCGAGCGCCATTTCAACGTTCGTCTCATTGAGCGCAGCAAGAAGAAATTTGGACTCACCCGCGAGGGCCAGGCGCTTTATGACGCCAGCAAGCAGATCGTCCAGTCATACGAGTCACTTCAGCACCAGATTCAGGAAATCCGAAACATCGTCTCCGGCACCATTCGCATTGGCACCATCTACAGCATTGGACTGCACGAGTTGCCGCCGTTCCAGCGCGCGTTTTTAAAGAAGCACCCCACCGTCAATCTCTCCGTCGAGTACCGGCGCGCCAGCCAGTTGTACGAGGACATCCTCTCCAACGCCGTCGACATTGGCCTCGTCGCCTATCCGACGAAGGACGGCCGCTTCGAGACCATTCCGCTGCGAGACGACCTGCTCGTGCTCATTTGCCATCCAGGCCACACGCTGGCCGCCAAGAAGAAACTGAAGCTCGAGGAAATCAACGGACACAAGTTTATCGGCTTTGAGCCCGACATCCCCACCCGCCGCGCCATCGACAAAATCCTGCGCGACCGCGATATCGTCGTGAATCATGTGATGGAGTTCGACAATATTGAGACCGTCAAGCGTGCCGTGGAAATCGACGCCGGCATCTCCATCGTCCCCAAGAGTACCGTTGCGCAGGAGGTGTCAAAGAAAACCATCACCCAGGTGAAAATCGCCGACGAGGATCACTTCCGCCCACTGGCCGCCGTCCACAACGCCAACAAGATCCTCAGCCCTGCGATGAAGGAGTTCATCGAGATGGTGAAGGCGCAGTGACTACTTCTTGAGGTTCTTCGGGTTCAGCGGCAGCAGGTCCTTGACCACGAACAGGCCGTCTTTGCGGATCAGATCGCCGTCGAACCACACCTCGCCGCCGCCCCAGCTCTTGCGCTGGATGAGCACCATGTCCCAGTGCACAGCGCTGCGATTGCCGTTGTCGCATTCCTCGTAGGCCTGGCCGGGCGTGAAATGCAACGAGCCGGTGATCTTCTCGTCGAACAGAATGTCACACATCGGGTTCTCGATGAACGGGTTGAGCCCCAGCGAAAATTCGCCGATGTAGCGCGCGCCCGGGTCGGTATCGAGAATCTCGTTGAGCTTTTTCGTGTTGTTGCCGGTGGCGTTCACCACCTTGCCGTCCTTCAACTCCAGCCGCACGTTCTCAAACTTCGTGCCCGCGTACAGTGACGGCGTGTTGAACTGGATCACGCCGTTGCAAGACTTCTTCGTCGGGCAGCTGAACACCTCGCCGTCGGGAATGTTCCGGTCGCCCCCGCACGGGATGGCCGGCATGCCCGCGATGCTGAACTCCAAATCCGTCCCCGGCCCCGTCAAGCGCACGTGTTTCGCCTTGGCCATCCGGCGCGCCAGCGGTTTCATCGCCTTCTGCAGCTTGCGGTAGTCGAACGTACACACGTCGAAGTAAAAATCCTCAAACGCCTCCGTGCTCATGTTCGCGCTTTGCGCCATGCTCGGCGTCGGCCAGCGCAGCACCACCCACTTCGTCTTGTTCACGCGATAATTCAGCAGCGGCCGCATCGTCTTCGAGTAAAGCTGCATCGTCTTGCTCGGCACGTCGCTCAGCTCACTGGTGTTTTCCGCGCCGCGAATGGCCACGTACGCCTGCACCTTTTTCATGCGGTATAGCTCCACATCGCGCACCATCGACGCGTGCGCCTCGTTCGTGCCGCGCAGCATTTCCCGAACGATTCGCGACCGCCGCACCTCGATCAGGGGCACGCCGCCCGCCTTGCGCGCCGCTCGGGCCAGCGCCACCCCCATGCCGTCGGGCACGTCGCTCAGGTCGATGAACACCGCCTCCCCCTTCTTCAGTTCGCAGGAATACTCGATCAGCAGCTTCGCCAGCTTGTCGTAACGCGGGTCACTCATACGCGGGGACGTTTACGTGCTTCGCTTCGTTTGTCCAGCGCGCTTGCGTTCCTGGCGCCGCAACGCTCGCTCGCGCTTGGACGTCTCCGCGCGCAGTAGCTCCTCCGCCGACCAACCGTTCGCCTGCGCCCGTTGCGCCAGCCGGAACAACTCCGCCCCCAGCGCCGCCTTTCCGCCGCCCTTGCGCCCTTGCGCCAGCAGCCCCTGCTTGCGCGCCTTCTTCGCTACCTCATGCGCCCGCATCAACGCCGGCAAATGTCGTGGGATTCCATCAAACACCGACCGACGCTCATGCCGCGTGCCCGCCTTCTCCGACTGCTTGATCTTCTCCCACTGCGTCCACACCGCGTCCACGTCCTTCACGTTCGTGTCGCCGAATACGTGCGGATGCCGCCGCACCAATTTGTCCGTGATTTGCTCCGCCACCGCATCAAAGTCAAACGCCCCGCGCTCGCTCGCCATCTGCGCATGGAATACCACCTGCAACAGCAGGTCGCCCAGCTCCTCCACCATCTCCCCGTCGTCAGCAGCCTCGATGGCATCCACCAGTTCGTAAACCTCCTCCACCGCGCACAATCGGATGCTCATGTGATCCTGCTCGCGATCCCACGGACACCCATCCGGCGCTCGCAGAAGCGCCATCACCCGCCGCAATTCCTCAATGGGCTTCCGCTTCGCCATCAGAGAACCACCAAGTCATCCCGGTGCACCACCACCTTTGCCGCCTCGCCGTTTTCCAAATCCGCGCGCGATGCCCGCGCGATGCCCTGCGCAAACTCCGTTCCGTCCGTGTCGCAAACCTTCACCACGTCGCCCGCCGCGAATTCCCCCTCGCTCCGTGCCACGCCCGGCAGCAACAGGCTCTTGCCCCGCTTCCGCAATGCCTCCTTCGCCCCATCGTCCACCACCAGCGTCCCCTTTGGGTGATGAAAAAACGCGATCCACCGCTTGCGCCCCTTCATCCGCTCCGCCGGCATAAACAACGTCCCCACCTTTTCGCCTTTTAAAATCTTTGCCAGCGTCCCGCCGCGCGTGCCCGACGCAATCACCATCGGGATGCCCGATCGCATTGCTGTCTCTGCCGCATCCAGCTTCGACGCCATCCCGCCAATGCTCGTCCGGCTCTGTGTCCCGCGCGCATGTCGCCGGATCGATCCGTCAATCTTCCGCACCGTCGAGATCAGCCGCGCATTCGGTTTGCCGAAATTCCGCACCACCCCCTCCGCCGTCGTCAGAACCACCAGCAAATCCGTCGGCAACAACGCAGCCACCAGAGCCGACAGCCGGTCGTTGTCCCCCACCGTCAGCTCGGTGAACGACACCGCGTCATTCTCGTTGATGATCGGCACGATGCCGCGGTCCAGCAGCGCCATCAGCGTGTTGCGTGCATTCAAGTGCCGGTCGTGATGCGCCAAGTCGTCGTGTGTCAAAAGCACCTGCCCCACGCGCAGCCCCGCCGCGCCGAACATCTCCTGATACACCGCCATCAGCCGCGACTGCCCCACCGCCGCACACGCCTGCAAATCCTCCAGTCGCCCGGGCATTCGCTCCAGCCCCAGAGCCTCCATGCCCGCGCCCACCGCGCCGGACGTCACCACCACCACCTCGTGCCCCGCCTTGCGCGCGCGCGCCACCTGCCCCACCAGCCGCCGCACACGCCCCGCCGCCAGCCGGTTGCGCCGGTCCGTCAGGATGCCGGTGCCCAGCTTCAGCACGATCAATAAGGCGTCGCGCAATTTGGCCCGCATGGGCGGAGTTGGTAACAGATGGGGGAAGGTGAGTCGAGACGGACGTGGATGATGGTTGCTGTGGATGGGGCTGGTGACCCCACTCCCGGGCCACCGGCCCGGGCTACAACATCACCGGCACACCGAAGGAGTTGATAAACTCGACATCCCCGGCTCCTTCCCGTAACCCTCCCCCATGCGCACGGCTTCCCTGGAATTCCTCGAGACCCTCGTTAACACTCCCAGCCCCGTCAGTTACGAGACGCGCGGCCAGCGCGTGTGGCTCGACTACGTCAGCCAGTTCGCCGACGAGACTACCTCCGACGCCTACGGCAACTGCGTCGCCACGCTCAACAAGGGCGGCGGCCCACGCGTCATGCTCGCCGGCCACGCCGACGAAATCGCCCTCTCCGTCAACTACATCGACGACAACGGCTTCATCTACGTCAAGCGCCTCGGCGGCGTCGATGCCATCGTCAGCAAGGCCCAGCGCGTCACCATCCACGCCGCCAAGGGCCCCGTGAAGGGCGTCATCGGCCACCCGCCGCCGCACATGACCAAGGTCGACGGCGAGCCCAAGGTGCCGAAGATCCACGAGCTGTTCATCGACATCGGCTCCGCCACCCGCAAGGCCGCCGAGCGCCGCGTCCGCGTCGGCGACCCCATCACCGTCAATCAGGACTTTGAGATCCTCCACGGCAACCTCGCCGTCGCCCGCGCCTTCGACAACCGCATCGGCACCTTTGCCGTCGCCGAGGCCCTCCGTCTTTTAAGCGAGTCGAAAAAGAAACTGAACGTCGAGGTCTGCGCCGTCTCCAACACCCAGGAGGAAGTCGGCCTCTTCGGCGCGCGCCAGATCGCCTACGCGCTGGAGCCCGCCGTCGCGCTTGTCGTCGATGTCACCCACGCCACCGACTACCCCACCATCGCCCAGAGCACCCACGGCGACGTCAAGATGGGCGCCGGCCCCACCATCACCCACGGCACATGCAACCACCCAGAGGTCGTCAAGCGCATCGAGGCCGTCGCCAAGAAACTCCGCATCCCCCTCCAGCACGAGACCGTCAGCGCCACCAGCGGCACCGACACCGACGTCATTTTCTGGACCCGCGGCGGCATCCCCAGCGCCCTCATCAGCCTCCCCAACCGCTACATGCACTCGCCGGTCGAAGTGGTGAACCTCAAGGACCTCGAGCAAATCCCAAAGCTCATGGCCGGCTTCGCGGAGTCAGTGAAAAGGGGGGAGGAGTTCAAGGTGAAAATTTAACAAGGAATATCCTCGGGGCGCACCTGAAGACACTCATCCTGATCCTCCCAAATCACCGCCGGGAACAGCTCCAATAACGGCGCAGTTAAATCCGCCCCCAACTGGGCCAACAATCGCTCTGCTTCGTCCGCCGCCTGTTCGAATGCCTGATCGTAGTCACCACCAGCCGAGCGCCTAACATCATCCCAATGCGCCACGTCATGAACAGGCTGGTACGCTTTGGCCCACTTTACCAGCGCGCCCTGATATTGGCCCAAGTTATTCAAACTCACTGCGGTGCCATTGCAATGGAGACAAATGAGGCCGCTGTCCAGCAGGTCGCGCGTAACCATCGGCACCAATGGCGCACGACAACAATCAACTTGAGGGTAATCCGCCGGTGCATTAACCATCCGTTGATGCCAAATCTGGCGTTCGTTGGCCACCTGCGCAGCTAGGCGGTACGACGCCAGCAACGGGTGCGACAAACGCCAAATTCCTCCCTGCAACTGACCCAGTGTCTGCGCCATCCATCGCGCTAGGGTAAGATCATCAAAGCCGCGAAAAACCGCCCCATAACTTTGCCAAAGCAGCTCGGAAGCATCTGGTTCGTGCGCCATGTGGCGGCAGAATGCGGATTCCAGCTTCTCGTGCAAAGACAAATGTGTGCGAACAATTCGGGCTTTGCCTAATGGCTCCGCCCCGTATAACGGCACCGTGTCCTCCGCCGATACATCACCTCTTGATCTGCCCCTTGACAGCCTTCCCAGAGTGGGAACGGACCGCGCCGAGCAGCTCAAGCGACTTAATCTGACGACTGTCTCCGATCTTCTCCTTCAAAAACCACGCCGATATGAGGACCGGCGCAACCTATTGTCCATAAATGAGTTAACGGATCAAAATACTCAGCTCTGCAGAGGCAAAGTGGTAACGCGGGGCGTGAAGCGATTTCGTGGCGGACGCCGATCGGTATTCGAGTGTGTGATTGATGACAGCACAGCCCGACTCCACTTGCGCTGGTGGAACATGCCCTACATGGAGAACTACTTTAAAACCGACGACGAGGTTCTCGCCTTTGGGAAATTATCTTCACTCAAGCCCAAAACAATGGACCATCCTGAAACCGAGGTGTACAGGGATGACGAAGAAACACTCATTCACCTCAATCGCATCGTGCCAATCTATCCCTTGACCGAAGGCCTATCTCAGCGATGGATGCGTCAACTCGCCTGGCAGATAGTAAATAAATTTAAAGAATTAATCAGTAATCCCCCCCACGAAACACCCGGCCTACCCAACCGCCCTGAAGCCGTCAGGCAACTACACTTCCCCGAAAGCATGGATGAAGCTGAGGCTGCCCGACAGCGCTTGGCCTACGATGAATTCATAGAACTGCATAAATCCATCCAAACCCGCCGTTACAAGCTCCAGCGCAACGCCAAGTCTCGCGATTGCTCCGGTGACGGATCGCTCCTGCGCCCCTTTACCAACGCGTTGGATTTCGAACTCACACGGGCGCAGGAAAAGGTTATTGATGAGATCAAGGCTGACCTCTGCAGAACAGCGCCCATGCGACGCCTTATGCAAGGTGATGTAGGCTCGGGAAAAACCGTTGTCTCCGCCGCGGCCATCCTCATGGTTTTGGAAAGCGGATACAATGCACTCCTTATGGCGCCAACAGAAATTCTGGCCAACCAGCATGCTGCCAATTTTCGCCGCTGGCTGGAACCATTGGGCGTCTTAGTAATGCTTCAAACAGGCAGCCACCATGAAACAGACAACGGCCCATCACTTTTTGACAACGACCAGAAACCCACTCTGGCTGTTGGCACGCATGCGCTTTTCCAATCCAAGTTTGAGCTGGAAAATGTCGGCCTTGTCGTGATTGACGAACAACACAAATTTGGCGTTGAGCAGCGTAATGAACTTCTGCGCAAGGGGGCATACCCACATTTGCTGGTTATGACCGCGACCCCCATCCCCCGCACACTTGGACTCACCCTTTACGGGGATCTGGACATTTCGATCATTGATACAATGCCACCAGGGCGCGGCGTCATTCGCACGCACGCTCGAACTCCTGAACGCTGGCCAAAGATCATTGATTTCATCAAGAGCCAGCTTGCCGAAGGCCGTCAGGCATATGTGGTCTTTCCCCGGGTTGAACATGCCGAGGAAAACATAAAGGCAGTCGCCCGCGAAGCCAGCCGACTTCGTGACACCTTTGCCCCTCACACGGTCGGCGTTCTTCACGGCCGACTGAAGCCCGAGGAAAAGGAGACTGTGATGGCTGGTTTTCGCGACGGACAAATCCGCGTCCTGCTAGCCACGACTGTGATTGAGGTGGGCATTGATGTCCCCAATGCCACCATCATGCTGGTGGAGAACGCTGAAATCCACGGTCTAGCCCAGCTTCATCAATTGCGCGGACGTATTGGTCGCGGCCAACATGACTCCCATTTCATCCTGCTTTTGGGAAAGGACTCGCCAGAAGCCCGCGAACGACTGGATGTATTGGTGAGCACCACCGACGGGTTCAAGGTGGCCGAAGCCGACCTGCAATTGCGCGGCCCCGGCGAATTATTGGGCCAGGAACAAAGTGGCCTGCCACCTTTCCGTTTCGGCGACTTGCGACGCGATCTGGCCCTCATCCAAGAGGCGCACGCTGCTGTTACGAACCCAGCTTGACTGCATTTGGCTTCCCCCAATCCCGCCATCCATGCTAGGGTAACGCATGCCCGCATTTGACGAGGAAAGCTTCCTGGTCGAGGAAGCCGAGGCCGAGGCCGCGCCCAAGCCGGTCTACAGCCAGGATTACACCACCGCGATGGCGCATTTCTATCGCGGCGAGGTGGGGCGCATTATGGTTTGGCGGCAGCGTCTCGACACCACCACCACATGGGCAATTACATCTACCGGCACGATATTTACCGTGGCCTTTTCCTTTAGCACCGTGCCGCATCTGATCTTCTTTTTTAACCTCGCCATTGTGCTAATGATGCTGTGGATCGAGGCCCGGCGTTACCGATTTTATGATGCCTTCCGCGCCCGAGTGCGCATGCTCGAGGCCCATTTTCTCATGCCTGTCTTGATGCAGGAAAAGCCTAAACTGGAAGGCAACTGGCGCAAACTTGTGGCTGAAGACCTGCTGGTGCCCGCATTTAAAATCAGCATTTTTGAATCCATCGGACGCCGCCTCAAGCGCAACTACGCCTTCATTATTACCATGGTGTTAACCGCCTGGATCACCAAAATCCTGATCCACGGGGACACCATCAATTCACTCGG
Organism: Verrucomicrobia bacterium UBA6614; assembly: GCA_002433235.1. GTDB lineage: Bacteria > Verrucomicrobiota > Verrucomicrobiia > Limisphaerales > UBA1100 > UBA6614. The sequence continues at coordinate 97,271 of DJHS01000047.1, read as the reverse complement.
AACATTCTACAAGGCGCTGCAAGTGGGCGCCATTCCCAGCTGGTTTGTGGCCACGGTAATGACCAGCACTTTTCTCTGCGTGGCGAGCATCACCTGGTATATCGCACGCAACTCCACCGGCGAAATTACCGAGGTCGGCAAATCCAGCCGCACCAACTGGCTCGGCTGACCATGGCAATTCCCGACAGGCTCAATCCCGCACTCCGTGGTTTGCCGGTCTATGTTCCTGGCAGGCCGCTGGAGGATGTCGCCCGGGAAATTGGCACCTACCCCGAACACCTGATCAAGGTCGCCTCCAACGAAAATCCCCTCGGGCCATCACCGCTCGCTGTCATTGCCATGAACCGTGTGGCCGAGGAGATGAATCGCTACCCGGATGGGAACGCAACCCAATTGCGAAAGGATCTTGCCGAGCATCACCGAATGCAGCCGGACAACCTGGTGTTCGGCAATGGCTCCAACGAAATCATCGAGTTCCTCGCCCACGCACTCCTGAACCCTGGAGATAACGTGATCGTGTCTCAGTATTGCTTCGCCATTTACCCAATTGTCACCAAGATGATGGGAGCCAATGTCATCGAAGTGCCTGCCAGGGAATTAGCCCACAACTTGGATGCCATGCTCGCCGCGGTCACGCCCCAAACAAAGATCATGTTTGTGGCAAACCCCAATAATCCCACGGGAACCCAAGCACGCGAACATGAGCTGGAAACCCTTATCGACACCATCCCGGAAGATGTCATGCTCGTGCTCGATCAGGCCTATGCGGAATATCAGGAAGAGCATCAAAAAATCCTCGAACGCGTGCGATCCGGCAATCATCCCAACCTGATTTTAATGCGGACTTTCTCGAAAATTTATGGCCTCGCTGGACTCCGCGTGGGATATGGCATGGGGCACCCTGAATTTATCGCTGCCCTGGAAAAAATCCGGCAGCCTTTCAACCTGAACGCAATGGCACAAGCCGCCGCTCAAGCTGCACTAAAGGACACACTGCATGTTGATTCATCAAGAGACCAGAACCGCAAAGGCTCGATCTATTTTGCGATCGCCTTTGAACGCGCGGGAATTCGCTACCAACGATCAGGCGGAAACTTCATCCTCATCCACGTGGAGAACGGGGCGGTCATCACGGAAGAACTGAAGCAACTGGGTATCATCGTACGCCCCATGGACAGCTATGGACTCCCTGAATGGATCCGCTACACACTAGGCAGTGACTCCGACAACCGCCGTTTCCATCAGGCCATTTGCCAAGTGTTGGATCGCCCGGAGGATTAAAAGCATTGCACGCTCTCCCCAACCAATGTAACCCACAGCACACGTGAAGCCAACCGATTTAAGAGGCATTCTACAGTACATTCCACGCTTCCGCGACCAGACATTTGTCATCAGCGCGGATGGCGGTGTGGTCTCAGATGTCAACTTCACCAATCTACTGCTCGACATCGCAGTTCTTCGTTCTCTGAACATTCGGGTTGTTCTCGTCCACGGCGCGGGTGCCCAAATCCTCCAGCTCGCCGAGGAGCGCAGCCTGAAACCCAGCAACCTTGACGGCACAGGAGTCACAGATGGCACCACGTTGGAATTGGCCATGACCGCCTCCAACCGGCTCACACACGAGATTCTGGAGGGCCTTTCCATCAGCGATCAACGCGCCGCCACCGCCAATGCTATCACCGCCCACCCCAAGGGTATCATCAATGGTGTTGACCAACAGCATACCGGCCGCGTTGAGCGCGTCGATGTGTCCATGATCAAGACTCTGCTCTCGGAGGGAATTATCCCTGTCATCCCCCCTCTGGGCTTTGATGGTGAAGGCAATACCTTTCGGGTGAACTCCGACGCTGTGGCTCTCGCCGTCTCCGAGGCGCTCAGCCCCATAAAGCTCATTTTCATCACCAGCGCCGAAGGTCTTCACATTCGAGGCCAGCTCATCCGGCAAATTCTTGCGAGCGACCTAGAAAAGGCATTGGCCGAACCAAATTATATTGAGCCTTCATTCTATTCCAAGGCACGCCACGCCGCAACCGCCTGCACCAAAGGAGTCCAACGTGTCCATCTCATTGATGGCCGCGTAGCTGAGGGCCTCTTGGCCGAAGTTTTCTCCAACGAAGGCATCGGAACCCTCATCTATGCCAACGAATACCAGCAGATTCGTCCAGCAAACAAGAAGGACAGCCCCAACATTCTCAAGCTTACCCGCGAAGCCATGAATAATGATGAGCTGGTCAGCCGGTCTCGCGAAAACATCGACAAAAACATTGGAGATTATTTCATTTACGACATTGACAACAATCCGGTCGCCTGCGTGGCCATGAAAGAGTATCCCGGTGAAAACACCGCCGAACTGATGCACCTTTATGTCAGTCCATCGCACTCCAACCAAGGCATTGGCCAAAAGCTCGTCCAGTACACCGTCGACAAGGCCGCCGAGCGCAAACAAAAGAAACTGGTGACACTTTCAACGCAGGCATTCACTTATTTCAAAACCAAGGCCGACTTTGACGAAGGCAGCTCCAGCGACCTCCCTACTTCGCGCCGGGAAGAGTACGAACGCAACGGCCGAAACTCCCGCATTCTCATCAAGCATCTCACCCTTTAGGACGTGGCACTGCCCAAACACTTCGCGGAGTATTTCCTGATCGCCTTCGTCTGCCTGCTCATCGGTTACGGCACCGGCGCAGTCATCTCTACGCGAAAAAATTCCATGACCTTGGGCGACACCGTCGCCGTAAAGTGGAGTGACGGCATCCGAGACAACCCATCTTACGGCGCCCACATCTTTCTCACCCCCTACATGACAAACAAATTCCGCGGCCATGCGGTTTGGCTTCAAGTTTATATTGGCAGGGAAAACGAAGGACAGCGGTTCACACTTCCCCACAGACTGGGCCTGGCAAAGACGCCCGACCTAGCCGCCCGCCAATGGAGCCGGATCGAGTGGCTGAAAAATGGCCTGCATGTGGGCGAAGGAAATCATTCCACCTTCATTCCGATTGAAGAATTCAGGTCACCATGATTGACGCAGCACTCCAAAAATTGCGCGAAACATGCAACCGGCTCGATATCCGACCCACCCCCAATGTAATTCTTGTTTCAACCGCTGATCAACGCGCCGCCGTATTGCAGAATGGACCCAACTATGCCCCTGCCGAGCTGTTTACCATCTCCACTTCACGCTTTGGGATTGGGCAGAAACAAGGCTCACGAAAAACCCCGACGGGCTTACACCGCATAGCGGAAAAATTTGGCGATGACCTCCCTTCCGGAGCAATCTTTAAAGGCCGCAAAGTGATTGGCCAAATTACACCCAAGAACCCAAATGCGGAAATAGCTCACCGAATCCTCTGGCTCGACGGCTTGGAAGACGGGCTCAATAAAGGAGGAAATGTCGATTCGCATGATCGCTATATTTACATCCACGGTATTGGAGATGAATCTACCCTCGGCCAACCCGCATCCCAAGGCTGCATCCACATGGCCGCCCACGATCTGATTCCCCTGTGCGACAAACTGTCCGTTGGCAGCCTTGTTTTAATCGGCCAATTCCAGCTTCCGCACAGAGCCGCATTGGATTAGCATCCCCGCAAGCATGAGCCTCACTGAGCAAATGTCGGAGTTGGCGAGCGAATCCAAGAAGGCATCGCGCCTGCTGACGCGTATGTCCACCGATGACAAGAGTGCCTGCCTCACGACCATGGCCTCTACCATCGAGAACAACGCAAGCGCCATACAGCAAGCGAACACCATAGACATGGCTGCCGGCCGGGAAATGGGCCTGTCACAAGCCATGCTGGATCGACTATTACTCACTGATGAGCGCATCGCGGGGATGGCCGCAGGCCTGCGAGAGGTCGCCGAACTCGCCGATCCCGTGGGGAGAGTCTTGGAAAAGCGCGAACGACCCAATGGCCTGATTCTCCGTAAAGTCACCACCCCCATCGGGGTAGTGGTGATCATTTATGAATCCCGCCCCAATGTCACTGCCGACGCCGCCGGCCTTTGTTTCAAATCCGGAAACGCCACCATCCTCAGGGGCGGCAAGGAAGCCCTAAATTCCAATCAAACCATCGCCCGACTCATGGTGGAGGCCGGACAGGCCACGTCAGCCGATTTTCCTGCCGAATCAATTCAAGTTGTTCCCACCACAGATCGTGCGGCCATTCCCGAACTGTTGGCCCAAACGAGTCATGTCGACCTGTGCATCCCCCGTGGCGGAGAGGGTCTCATTCGAGCGGTTGCCGAATGCTCGCGCGTCCCCGTCATTAAACACTACAAGGGAATTTGTTCCGTTTATATTGATTCAAAGGCCGATCCTCAAATGGCCATGGACATCGCCGTCAATTCCAAGACCCACAGGCCAGGTGTCTGCAACGCAATGGAAACTCTTCTCATTGACAGGGCCGCGGCACAAAACCTCCTCCCCTCCCTTGCCACCGCATTGACTAACAAAGGGGTGGAATTGCGCGCTGATGAGACCGCCTGCCAGATCATCGGCAATGGCTGTAAAACAGCCAGCGCGGAGGATTGGGACACGGAATACTTGGACTTGGTTTGCGCAATTCGAACTGTTGACGGGCTTGACGGCGCTATCGAGCATATCAACCAACATGGGTCCGGACACACCGATGCCATTGTAACAGACGATGAAAATGCAGCCGCCCGTTTTCAAAATGAGATAGATTCCTCAACCGTATTTTGGAACGCCTCAACACGATTCACCGATGGTGGACAATTCGGCATGGGTGCGGAGATTGGGATCAGCACCGACAAGATCGGCGCTCGGGGCCCCATGGGCTTGGCGGAGTTGACCAGTTACAAGTGGCTCGGCATGGCGGACGGCTTGATCCGCGAATAAAATGGATCACACAGCCCGCCGCGCGAAATTCATCCGCGACCAACTCCCCGTTGAGGGCCTGTTCGCCGGCCACCATTGGCGGATTGCAACAAAACCACTCATGTTACCGGGCAAAATTGCCCGCGAATTGGAAAGCCTTGGCCCCATCCTCCATAAATTTTACCGGGCCTCAAACCACCTTTACCATAAAAGCACCGCGCGCAAACTTCATCCATGGGTTTCCGTGCTTTTGGATCAGGGCAAGCCCAAGGAAATTATTTCTCTCAACAGGCACAGCCGGTTCAGAAACAGTCTTCCCAATGTGATCCGGCCGGACATCCTGCTAACGGAGAATGGCTGGACGATTACCGAGCTGGATAACATCCCCGGCGGCATCGGCCTGACGGCTTGGCTGAACAAGACCTACTCCAAAGCCGGCTTTGAAGTCATTGGCGGTCCTCGCGGAATGCGTGACGGATTCACCCACATATTCGAGGGGCACAACAATTGCCACATCATCATTTCAGAAGAATCCTCCACTTACAGACCCGAAATGAATTGGTTATGTGGATTGCTGGATGATCGTTTCGTGGTTCGTGATTCTTCATTTACTGACTGGTTCGACAGCGATACGGTCTACCGATTCTTTGAGATGTTTGATTTGGACAATGTCAAATGCGCCACCCTTCTTTTTGCAAATAACGGACTAAAGGTCACACCTCCGCCCAAGACATTCCTGGAAGAGAAACTTCTCCTGGCTCTGCTTCATGATCCACGGTTGAAGGAATACTGGGAAAGGGAACTTGGTGAAGATTCATTTCAATTCCTTCTGGAACACACGCCTGCCACATGGGCCGTTGAACCGGATCCCCAACGCGTTGATGGAAAAATCCCGGGCCTAGATATCACGAACTGGATTGAAGCCGGCGATTTTTCCCAACGCCGCCGACAACTCGTATTAAAAGTGTCTGGGTTTTCAGAATTCGCCTGGGGCTCCCGAGGCATCTTTGTCGGACATGATTTACCCAAGAACAAATGGTCAAACGCATTGCAGAACGCGATTGAAGAATTTCATTCCAGCCCACACGTCATTCAAAAATTTCACAAACCGCGCCGACTGGACATCCATTGGTTTAATTTTGAATCCGAAGAGGAGCAGATTCTTGATGGCCGCGCTCGACTGTGCCCCTACTATTTTGCGCAGGACAGCGGAATGGATCACTCCAGCTGTCTAGGAGGAATTCTCGCCACGGTATGCCCCGCAAACAAGAAAGTCATTCACGGCATGCCCGAGGCCGTGCTCGCCCCGTGCTCCGTTGGTTAACGCTGGCGTAAAGGCAAATCCGTAGGCGGCTCACTGTCCACCACACCGCGGGGAAATTCGCGCTGAGTCTTGATCTGGCTGGCAACAATCATCTCAGTCTGGGTGATCTTGTCAAAAACAGGCAACTCACGATGTTCAACGGCCTTTCCGGCCGTTGATGGCAACTTGAATGGAGCCGGCTTTGTTTCGCTACGATTGTTGCGGGTTGGAATGGTCTTCAATGGCCCCCTTCCCCCATCCTTGGGTCTTTGAATCGTTGGCCGTCGATTTGTCCGAGTGCCCCCCGAACTGGGGCCCATTGGCTCAACTTCCCCCTCCTCATCCTCATCAAATGAACGTGCCTCCTTGTCACCCTTGATTTCCAACTCTACCCGCCCCTTTTCCGGATCGATACTCAACACCTTCACGCCATTTGCCGAGTCCCCCTCCCGCAAGGTATGATACAACGGAGTTGCGGCGGCACCCGACACCTTGATCTCAAGCAGCACCTTTTTGTTCCCTCTAAACGCTGTCATGCCCGTAAGCCTGACGATGGGCTTGGATTCCTTAATCACCGTCTTGGGAGGAGGCGCGGCTTTCGGTGTTCCCCGCTCTAAACCAAACGGATTACTTTTAATGAAACTGCCGATATCCACCCCATCAAATGGCTCTGGCATGGGAATCTCCGGCTCATCCCTCTCGCTAGGCTTGGGCAAACCTTCCTCAGCCGTCTTGCCGGGAACACCCTCAGCCGCCGTCGGAGTTTCGCTCGGAGCCGCCTCCACAACCTTGGGCTCCACACTTGCTGGTACCGTTTCCGGCCGGGGCTTTTCATTTTTTGGCCCCGTCTCCTTGACTGGCGGCTCCTGAGACAGGACATCCATGGAGACCCCCAGCCCAAAGCAAACCGCAATTAATCGAATACGATAGAAAATTCCTCCCCTCACTCAGGCCAACCTACCCGAGGTCGGTTTCACTTGCGAGCCTTTTTTATGCTCAAGCAGATCAATAGGCAGCCTGAGCGCCTTTGACTTTCCGCTTTTTCATCCAAGGCATCATCCCACGCAACCGCGAACCCACCTTCTCGATTCCGTGCTTCTCCCCATCCTTCAAGAGCTTGTTGTAGCGCTTGTAACCCGTCTCGTATTCCTTCACCCAGCCCTTGGCAAACTTGCCGTTTTGAATCTCCTTGAGTGCCGTCTTCATGCGCTTCTTCACGCTCGCATCGATAATCTTTGGCCCAACACTCACGTCACCCCACTTTGCTGTTTCCGAGATGGAAAAACGCATCCCACTGATTCCAGCCTCATTCATCAGATCCACAATCAGCTTCAACTCATGCAGACACTCAAAATAAGCCATCTCCGGCTGATAGCCAGCCTCGACCAATGTCTCATAACCCGCCTGCACCAGCGCACTGGCCCCGCCACATAGCACAGTTTGCTCACCAAACAAGTCAGTCTCCGTCTCCTCTTCAAAGGTCGTCTGGATCACTCCAGCTCGTGTTCCACCAATTCCCTTTGCCCACGCCAGCGCAATCTTCTTGGCCTTCCGAGTAGAGTTCTGATGAATCGCGATCAGGGAAGGCACACCCTTGCCTTCCACAAATTGGCGGCGAACAATATGGCCGGGGCCCTTGGGCGCCACCATGATTACATCCACGTCCTTCGGCGGCACGACCGTCTTGAAGTGAATCGAAAACCCGTGGGAAAACAGCAGCGCCTTGCCCTTCGACAGGTTCGGCGCAATGTCCTTTTCATAAACTGAAGCCTGCTTGGTGTCTGGAAGTGCCACCATGATCACATCCGCGCGCTTCACTGCCTCGCCCGTGTCACAAACCTCCAAGCCGCGTTGCTTTGCCACGCGCCGGGATTTGCTACCCTTGTACAAGCCAATAATCACCTTGCAGCCGCTCTCCTTGAGGTTGAGCGCATGCGCGTGGCCTTGACTTCCAAAACCCAGCACTGCCAGGGTTTTATCCTTGAGAACCTTCAGGTCCGCGTTCTTGTCCGTATATACTTTAGCTGCCATTTTATCCTGTTAAATATTCATGATCGCGGCAGGGCCACCTTGCCCGTACGCGTCAATTCAAGCACTCCAAAATTTTCCATTAACCCCACAAACTTCGCCACCTTGTTCTCATCGCCCGTCACTTCAATGGTCATGCTCTTGGGCTGAACATCCACGATCTTGGCGCGGAATATATCCGTGATCTGCATCACCTCCGGGCGCGTTTTTGAGCCGATCTTCACCTTCACCAGAACCAGTTCGCGATCCACATACTCGTGTTCCCGAAAATCAGTAACCTCCAGCACATTCACCAGCTTTTGAAGCTGCTTCACGATCTGCTCCAGCGTGGCGTCATCGCCACCAACCACCAAGGTTGCCCGCGAATACTTCGGATCATGCGTCGGCGCAACATTCAACGAATGAATATTGTAGCCACGACCGCTGAACATGCCTGCCACGCGTGTGAGCACGCCAAACTTGTTCTCAACCAGCACTGAAATCGTGTGTCGCATGACTCGCGGAGTGCGCAAGCTAGTCCCGGCCCGGCTCCCGCGTCAAGGCAAACACGCTCATTTCAGGGAAAGAACGGATTGTTTTCAATCTCTTCGCCCACCGTTGTCAATGGACCGTGCCCCGGACAAACCAAGGTATCCGACGGTAACGAAAAAATCTCCTCACGAATCTTCCGCTTCGCCAGTTCAGGAGTCTTGAAGTCCTTTCCCATGGATCCCGCAAAAATCGCATCTCCAACCACAGCCACAGCAGGCGCGCCACCTGGCCACCTCTTCACCACATACGTCACACCATCCTCTGCATGGCCTGGCGTCAACCGGCTGTCCACCTCAAGGCATCCCACGGCAACAGGCTTCCCGGGAATAACCTGCTGCTCCACGGGCGCATGGGTTGAATTGGAATGCAGCCTCACTCCCGGATTCCTTTTCCTAACCTCCCCAATCGCCGCCACATGATCACCGTGCATGTGTGTAATAAACAAATCCCGCAACGTCAGCTCCTGTTCTTCGACAAGACGAAAAATGCCATCCGCAAACCAACCCGTATCAAACAGTGCCGCCTCCCGGGTTTCAGCATCCCAGACCAGGTAACTGTTCACCTCAAAACCTTCGACGGTCGTAACCACCCTCAACTCCCGCCAATTCGACAAATTCACAGGCACAGGCTCCCAGCCATCGGCCACTCGCCCCGCCTTTTCAGCATCCAGCCCCAACAAAGTCGCCAACTCCTTCACGTTCACATGCGCCGCGCTCATTCCATCCGTTTCAAACGCATGCAACGCCGCTTCATCCACACCCGCCGCCGCCGTCGCCTCGGCCATGTCCGTGCCAGTCTGCAATCGCGCTTTCCGGCACACATCTCCAATATGATCTTCAAGCGCCACGAACCGAGGCTATCCTTTCATCTCCACATCGTCGAGACCACCGTTGCAACCGCCGTGCAACAGTGTTATCAAACCGCCGTGCCCTTCAAAGCAGCCATTTTTCTGACAATCAACTTGCTTGCTCAAGGCTGTTCCCTGCTATGGTGGCGGACCCCAAACGCATCTCACCCGCCCCCTCCTCCGCCCCGCGCAATCTCCATCGAGCGGGAGTTTCAACGTGTGCTCGCCTTGGATGACGAAGCCATGCAACAAATCGCCCACTGGCTCGAAGAAAGCCGTAAGCTTCGAAAAACCGATCAGTCTCTTGCTGCTGATCTGGGGCGGCAAACACGGCACAGGCTTGCTCAAGTTCGCAAATCCTACGAGGCATTCCTGAAACGCCATCCCAACCACGACAAGGCCCGTGCCGCATTCGCCAGCTTCCTTGGCTGCCTCCGAGACGACCGAGGTGCCTTGACCCAATGGAATCGCGCCCTCTTGAGCGACGATAAAAATGCCGCCGCCTGGAACAACCTGGCCACCCACTATGGTTCACTCGCCTTGGAAAACGGCCGCAGCGAATACATAAAGCAGTCCTTAAACGCCTACACTCAAGCCATCAGGTGTGCCCCCAAGCAACCGTTGTACCACAACAATCTCGCCGTTGCACTGGGCCTCTCCCAATTCAAGAAGGAAGCCGCCGCACAATTCCAAGTCTCCCCCTCTCAGCTCCCTGAACTCGCTCTTCAGCATTTTCAAAAGGCCCACGACTTGGCGCCTCATGATTTTATTTACGCCGCAGATCTTGCTGAGGCTTATCTACCCATCCAACCTCTCCCAAAACAGGAGGCACTTGCCGCTTGGGAACAAGCCCGAAAATTGACCGAAGATCCACGCCAGATTCAGTGGATCGAACTCCAACTCGCATTTCTGGAAATTGAGGATGAGCAATACGACCGCGCGGAAAATCATCTGAAGAATGTGACCGACCCCACATTCCAGTCCTACAAACAAAAGGTCATCGCCGCAATCCAAGCCGCACGCACACGCAAGCCTGTCACTCCTTAAGCGCCTTCAGCAATCGTTCGTGAATCCCCTCGAATCCGCCGTTGCTTAAAATACAAACAACATCCCCTTCTTCGGCGTTTTCCGCCAAATGCATCACAATGGAATCAACCGTTGGCAAATAACTGGCATCCCGCCCGCCCGCCCGCAAATCACTCATTAAACGTTCCGGGTCAAGCCGCTCATTCGCATTTATCTGCTCCAAGCCTGCCACTCGAGAAACAATCACACGATCCGAATCACTAAATGCCAACGTCAAGGCGTCCTGAAACACAGCACGGCGAGTTGTGTTGGTCCGTGGCTCAAACACCGCCCAAAGGCGTTGGCCTGGAAATCGATTGCGAAGAGCTTTTAAGGTTTCCGCAATCGCGGTCGGATGATGAGCAAAATCATCAATCACCGTCACTCCGCGTTCCTCACCGCGCACCTGCATCCGGCGCTTGATGCCCCGAAATGTTTCAAAAGCCGACTGAATTTCCTCATCCGATACCCCGCAATGCCGCGCCACGCCAATCACTCCCAGTGAGTTGCGCACATTCAACTCCCCAAACATGGGAATGGAGAATTCCGATCCTCCAACCGTAAAACTGGCTCCTTCAACCGAATGACGCAAATACTCCGCCTTCAATCCATCATGCAGACCAAATCGCTCCACTGGAGACGGTACGTCCTTCAGCAAGGGGGTAATGTTGTCATCATCACCGTTGGCCAGCAGCAGGCCATTGCGAGGGATGAGGTTTATAAACCGCCTGAAACTGAGTTGAATTTCAGCAAGATCATCGAAAATATCCGCGTGATCAAATTCTAGATTATTGATCACTGCCACCTCCGGCAGGTAGTGAACAAACTTACTGCGCTTGTCAAAGAATGCCGTATCATATTCATCCCCCTCAAGAATGATCCACTCGCTTTCCGTGAATCTTGCGCCACACAAAAAATTTTCCGGAATGCCACCAATAAAATAACTAGGATTTCGCCCGCTGCGCTCAAACACCCATGACAACAGCGACGCCGTGGTGGTTTTGCCATGCGTACCCGCCACCACAAGCGACCGTTTACCGCGAATAAAGGCCTCTTTCAGCAATTCCGGCAGTGAGCAAAAACGCAGCTTTCGTTCCAGTACCGACTCCACCTCCGGGTTACCTCTTGAAACAGCGTTTCCAACCACAACGAGACTCGGCGCATCGGCCAAATGTTTCTCATGGTATCCCTCTCGCACCTCAATGCCCTTCTCGGCAAGAAACGTGGACATTGGGGGATACACATTCTGATCCGAACCCGTCACCCTCACACCACGCTCATTCAGGGCCGCCGCCACCGAGGCCATTGCTGTGCCGCAGATACCAATGAAGTGGACGGATTTGAGATCGCCAAACATTTTACCACAGAGGCACAGAGGGTACAGGGAATCGCAATTCTGTGCCTCTGTGGTGAGAAATCATGGTTTTAAAATTTGTGCCAACAACTCACCCACCATCTGTGGATTCGCCTTGCCTCGGCTGGCTTTCATAACCTGCCCCTTGAGATAGTTCAGGGCCGCTTCCTTACCGTTTCGGAAATCATCCGCAGGCCCAGGATTGACTTCAATCACTTCGCGGCACATCGCTTCCAACTCGCCCGAGTCACTCACTTGAGCCAAGCCCTTTTCCTCCACGATTGCTGCCGGAGCCATGCCGGTCTCAAACATCTCCGCAAAAACCTCCTGCGCAATGCGGCTGCTGATCTGCCCGCTCTCCACCAGCCCGACCAATTCGCCGATGGCTGTTGGCAAAAATTTCACCTCATCTAAACTGGATTCACTCTCGGCCAGCTTCGCCTGCAAATTGTTAATCACCCAGTTGGCTACCGCCTTCGGCTGTTTCACGCCGCTGATGGCACCCTCAAAATAATCGCCCAACGCCGAATCATTTACAAACACCTCCGCATCACCCTCCGGCAGTCCATAGTCATCCATGAGCCGCCGTTTGCGTGCCAGTGGCAACTCAACCATACAGGCCCGCACCTCCTCATGCCACGTCTCCGCAGGCTCATGCGGCATTAGATCCGGGCATGGAAAATAGCGGTAATCGTGGGCTTCCTCCTTGGTGCGCATGCAATCGGTGATACCGGCCTCATCATCCCAACGCCGCGTCTCCTGCTGCAATGTGCCCCCCTCACTCAGCACGCCGATCTGGCGAGGGATTTCGTACTCCAATGCCCTCCGCACACCGCTGAAGCTGTTCATGTTTTTGATCTCAATCTTCTCACCCAATGTCTCCTGCCCCACCGGACGCACACTCACGTTAACGTCACAACGGATTTGCCCTTTCTCCATGTCGCAATCACTCACGCCGCCATACTGCAAAATATTCTTCAACGCAGTAAGATACTCATAGGCCATATCGGCGCTCGTAATATCCGGCTCAGTCACAATTTCCAGCAGCGGCACGCCGCCGCGATTAAAGTCTACCCCGCTGTGGTCGGCAAAGTGAGTACTCTTACCCACGTCCTCCTCCAGATGTGCGCGATTAATACGCACCCTTGTCAGCGCATTACCCAACTCAAACTCCACGAAACCATCCTTCGTCGATGGCTGATCAAGCTGGGTAATCTGGTAGTTCTTCGCGCTGTCCGGATAAAAGTAATTCTTCCGGTCAAACTTCGCCCGACGCGGCACCTCACAATTTAGCAGAAACCCCGTCAAAGCCGTCAAACGCAGCGCCTCCGCATTCGGCACCGGCAACGCCCCCGGAAGGCCAAGACAAACGGGACACACCTGCGTATTTGGCTCCGCACCATATTCATTGACGCACGCACACCACATCTTCGACCGCGTGCGCAACTGCACATGCGTCTCTAGGCCGATGATGGGTTCATAGTCCATTAGTTCAAATTCGGCTTACGCCGATGCCAATCCGTCGCCTGCTCGTATGCGTGGGCCGCCTGCAGGAGGGTTTCCTCGTCAAAGGGTTTACCAAGGAGTTGGAGGCCAATGGGGAGATTTTCGCTGGTGAAACCGCAGGGGATGCTGAGACCACAGATGCTGGCAAGGTTTGCAGAGATGGTGTAGATGTCCGAGAGATACATTTGCAAGGGGTCATCCGCCTTCTCACCCATCTTGAAGGCCGCCGTGGGAGAGGCTGGGCTCGCAATGAGGTCGACTTCTTCAAAGGCCTTCAGGAAATCATCACGGATCAGGGTGCGGACTTTCTGAGCACGCAGGTAATAAGCGTCATGATAGCCACTGGAGAGCACGTAAGTGCCAAGGATGATGCGGCGCTTGACCTCCTCACCAAAGCCCCCACCCCGGGTGGCGCAGTTCATTGCCTCGGGATCAGCACCCTCCACGCGCGCGCCGTAGCGAACACCTTCGAATCGCGCCAAGTTTGCCGAGGCCTCCGCGGTGGCAATGATGTAATAGGTGGCGATGGCATACTCGGTATGAGGCAGGGATATTTCACAGATTTCCGCACCAAGGTCAGCCAACTGTTGCACGGCTGCTTCCGTGGCAGCGCGGATTTCCGGTGCCAAGCCTTCGCCCATATATTCTTTTGGCAGACCAATTCTCAGCCCCTTGAGATCACGACCCAATGCAGCAGCGTAGTCGGGAACATCGCGCGGGATACTGGTGGAATCGCGCTGATCGTGACCGCTAATTACCCCGAGCATGGTGGCGGCATCTCGGGTGTCTTTGGTCAGCGGCCCGATCTGGTCCAGGGAAGAAGCGTATGCGACCAAGCCGTATCGACTCACGCGACCATAGGTGGGCTTAAGACCGACACAGCCACAAAGAGATGCAGGTTGCCGAATGGAACCGCCGGTGTCGCTGCCAAGGGCGGCAATGCATTCGTCGGCGGCGACTGCTACCGCACTGCCGCCGCTGGAGCCTCCGGGAATGCGATCGGTATCCCATGGATTGCGTGAGCCGCCGAAGGCGGAGTTTTCCGTGGAGCTACCCATGGCGAACTCGTCCATGTTCAAACGTCCAAAAATGATGGCTCCGACATCGCGGAGTTTGCTAATGACGGTCGCCTCATAGGGCGAAGTGTAGTCGCCGAGAATTTTACTACTGCAGGTCAGTGGCTGATTTTTGACCGCGATGACATCCTTGATCGCGATAGGCACGCCAAGCAGCGGCTTGGATTCACCCGCAGCGAGGGCGACATCAGCAGCGTCCGCCTGAGCGAGGGCATCTTCGGCGTCGTAGCTATTGAATGCATTGAGGCGGCCGTCGATGGTGGTGATGCGGTCGAGGCAAGCTTGAGTCGCTTCGCGGGCGGTGAGTTGCTTCGCGGCGAGCTGGGCGGTGAGTTCGTGGATCGTGAGCGTGTGCGGCATGGTCACTCGACGATCTTGGGCACGACAAATAGACCGCCAGCCTGTTGCGGGGCATTGCGCAGGGCATCTCCGCGTGAGAGTGATTCGCCCACCACGTCCTCACGCATCACATTGGTGAGCGGCACGGCGTGCGCGGTGGGCTCCACCCCATCCACATTCAATTCTTTGAGCTGATCAACGTACTTGAGAATCTCCGCCATCTGCGGTGCCATGCGTGCTTCTTCCTCGGGAGTCAGGTCGATGCGGGCCAACTTGACGACATGTCGGAGTGATTGCTCCATCGCCAGTTAGTCGGCTTGAAATTTGTTTTCCACCAACTCAGCCAAGGCCACAACAGCGGCTTGGGCGTCGCTGCCTTCAGCCTCCACGGTAATGCGTGTGCCCTTGGCCGCAGCCAAGGTCAGGAGACCTATGATGCTCTTGCCATTTACCCGATCTCCATCGTGGCCCACCCAGATTTCGCTCTCAAACTTGGCGGCCAACTTGACGAAAACGGAGGCGGGACGTGCATGCAGCCCCGCATCATTGGAAATTTCCACCTCGCGAACCTCGGCTTGACCGGGGTTGGGATCTTCACTGACCAAACTCACGGGACGATTTTTGCGGAGGCGGGCGGGATTGGCCAGTCTTTATTCTCCAGCCTGCATTTTGGCCATCAACCGCTCATCCAGTTCCCTTGCTGCGTTATGGCCTGAAATGAGCAATTTGGTCTGGAATGCGGCCACTTCAACCAAGCGCGCAATATCCCGGCCGGGCCGGACCGGAATGGTGATGTGTGGAACCGGCACATCGAGAATTTTAACGGTTTCCTGTTCCATCCCCAGCCGGTCAATGTCCTCCACTTCCCCCCAGTCTCGCAGAGAAACCACGAGATTGATCCGTTTGTCATTCCGGATGCTCTTGACGCCAAACATGGAGGCTACGTTGATGATCCCAATGCCGCGAACTTCCATGTGGTTGCGTGTCAGGTCAGCACTGGTGGCAATGATCTCCCGGCCATCCAGCAGTTTTACCTTGGTCACATCATCCGCGACCAAGCTGTAGCCCCGCTCCACCAACGCCAGTACGCATTCACTTTTGCCAATGCCGCTTTCGCCCTTGATCAAAACGCCAATGCCCAGAATGTCCACCGTGCTGCCTTGTTCCGTACCCGATGGAGCGAACATGTCCTCTAGTGTAAGTGTCGCACGATTGATGAATTTCATCGTGATCAACGGACAGCGAAACACCGGGATGTCTGCCTTCTCCGCCGCCTTGATGAACTGAGGGTCCGGTCTGAGATTCCTTGAGAAAACAAAGCCCGGGATGCTTTGCGCACACAATTCCGCATATCGCTCTTCGCGCTGTTTTTCAGTGAGGGTCTTCAGGTAAGTCGCCTCGGCCGCGCCAATGGCTTGAATCCTATTATTGGCGAAGTATTTTGTGAATCCAGTCAACGCCAGCCCCGGCCGGTTGATGGTCGGCTCTCGAACAATCCTCTTAAGCCCATCTGCTCCAACAACAAGACGCAGGCCCATGTCCGAGGCGCCATTCACATAGAACTGCTCGATGGTAACCTTTTCGCGCTTCATCAATTCAAATTAAAATCCGGCCCCAGATAAATTTCCCGTGCATGCGGATCGTCTACCAGGAATTCCGCCGTGCCCTCCAGCACCACTTTGCCTTTGTGAATGAGGTACGCACGATCCACCAGTTTCAGCGTTTCCCGGACGTTGTGATCCGTAATCAATATTCCAAGCCCACGCTCCCGCAGGCGCCGGATGATTTTCTGCACCTCATAGACAGCGATGGGGTCCACCCCGCTGAAAGGCTCGTCCAGCAAGAGCAGCTTGGGGCTTGTCACCATCGCGCGTGTGATCTCAAGCCGCCGCTTCTCACCGCCACTCAAAGTTTCCGCCCGGTTGCGCGCCAAGTGTTCAAGATCCAGCTCTTCCAAAAGATATTTCAGCCTCACGCGCCGCTCGATGGAATCTGCCTCGCAGGTTTCCAGAATCGCCATGATATTTTCCTCCACAGTCAGTTTGCGGAAAACTGACGGTTCCTGAGTCAGATAGCCCATACCCGCGCGAGCCCTGAGATGCATAGGTTTTCGGCTCATGTCCTCCTCACGGAAAATCACCCCGCCCTCGTCCGGCCGCACAACCCCAACCACCATGTTGAAAGTCGTTGTTTTTCCAGCTCCATTCGGCCCGAGCAACCCCACGATTTCGCCGGGTTGAACCGAGATAGAAACCCCATCCACCACACGGCGGCGGCCATACGACTTTGCCAAATTGTCAGTGGCCAGAAGGCTCATTCAGGCTTGGGCGCCGGCTTCGGTGTTGGTGCCGGATCTTTCTTTTCCTCCAGTTCCGTTTTCGCCTGCGTCACCCTCAAGGACTCCGTGATCCGATTCCAAGCAATCACATCACCGTGAATCTTTGTCCCATCACGATACAGAACCGGGTTGCCAGTCAAGACCAACACATTGGTTGCCGCCGTGAACACCCCCCGTTCTCCCGTGGCACGCGTGCCTTCCTCCTTGTTGATAATCACCACGTTTTTCTCCGCCACAATCACGTCAATTTGGCCACCTTGCGCCATCATGGGCGGTGGGGCGGGCTTTTTTCCTTTTGGAGGCGACGGTTGAATCTTTGGCTGAATCACGGGCTTCGGCCCAATCGGCACAATTTTCTTTTTCGAGTCGCGGAAAGTCACCGTCATCTTTTCGCACATCAAGTCAATCTGAGGATCCACCACCTTCACGTTTCCCACATATACAAAAATGCGCTTGGGCTTGAAATTCATTTCAAGTTCCTTCGACGTGATGGTCGTCTTCCCCTGTTCCGTCACTGCAGGCCCTCCCAGCACCGGCAGCGCCAGAAACATCGCCAAAATTCCCAGTTCCAGTTTCATTTCCTTTTTCCTTTCCGTTCCAGCGACAAGCGCTGGTTTAAAATTGTTCGCACGTTGCTATTCACGTACAGCCGCGATGTCTTCTGCCTCCACTCAAACCCAACGCCCACCAGCCGCAGATCACCGCTGGCACGAATTGCGGTCATCGGGCCATCCGACGACACAATGCGGGTACGCAGATTAAAGAGACACTCCGGCGCTTCAACAATCAAGTCCACAATCCGCCTCTCCCCATCGTACGCGTAAGTCTCCAGGCGCACCCCGCGGACCAGCATTCGCCCCGGGCCCACCGGCGTCATCGAGTCGCCCATCAAGAGGCTGCGCAAGCGGCCGGTTCCATCGCGGTCATGATCCGGCAGCTTGATACGTTTCTCGGCTGATTGTCCCGCAAAAACGCCGCCCAACAAAAATGCCACTAACAAGAACCTATTCATCCAGTCCCGACAATTTCCGAACCAATCCATTCCACCTCCCATGTGCCTTCAGGATCTTCTCACAAACCTCTCGTACGGCCCCTTCACCCCCGCGAACCTTCGTCGTATAGTGCGCTACTTTCCGGACTTCCGCAACAGCATTCGCCACCGCAATCGGCAGGCCCACGCGGCGCAGAACGGCCAGGTCATTCACGTCATCACTCACAAAACACGCGTCCGCCCAACCCAATCCGGCTTTTTTCAGGATGCCCTCCACAGCTTCCACCTTGGAGGCGGATTTTTGCCATAAAAAATCCACCTTCAATTCCTTTGCCCGTTCGGCTGTTGCCACTGAGGCCCGATTGGAAACCCATCCCACAGGCACCCCACATTTTTGCAACATCCTCAAGCCCATCCCGTCCTGAATATTGAAGCGTTTGAATTCCCCTCCCGTTCCCAAGTAAACACCCGCATCCGTGAGGACGCCATCCACATCGCAAAGAAAAATCCCGACATTTTTAAACAAAGGCCGCCTGCTCATCGCGCCGCCTCGTGAATTTTGACCAGCCGCTTCAAGACCCGTGACATGTCCCGGAGAGGAATCATGTTTGCCCCATCGCTCCAAGCCTTGGCCGGATCCGGGTGGGTTTCAATAAACACTCCATCCGCCCCCGCAGCCACCGCCGAATTTGCCAAGACCGGTGCAAATTCACCATTACCGGCCGAACAATCTCCTCCTGCTCCGGGCATTTGCACCGAGTGCGTCGCGTCAAACACAACCGGAAAACCAAAATCTTTCATGACCGACAAAGCCCTCATATCGGCTACCAGATTGTTATATCCAAAAGTCGTCCCACGATCCGTCACCAATAATTTTTGCCCACCCGCATCAGTTGCCTTTTTCACCACCTGACCCATTTCCGTTGGCGAAAGAAACTGGCCTTTCTTTAAATTCACAATCGCCCCAGTTTTCACGGCAGCCTCCACCAAATCCGTCTGCCGGCAAAGAAAAGCCGGGATTTGAATGACATCAACCACTTCAGCCACCGCCACTGCCTGTGCCTCGGTATGCACATCGGTCAACACCGGCACACCCACCTTCTCCTGAATCTTGGCCAAAATCTCAAGACCTGCATCCAATCCGAGGCCACGCCGCGTCCTGCCAGAAGTCCGGTTGGCCTTGTCATAGCTCGCTTTAAAGACATAAGTGACGCCAAGTCCCGCACACTTATCCCGCAACGAACGCGCAACCTTCAAGCACAGCGCCTCACTCTCAATCACGCACGGCCCCGCAATCAGGAACAAGTCTTTGCGTGATTTCAACTGCCTCCAAAGCTTCTGGCTGGAAATCGCCACGCCGCTTGTCTACCAGTCGCTCTGCCCGTTGTAAACGCTCGACAATTCTCAACACGGAACCATCATACTCCCAGATGCGTACTGTCATCACAATTTTTTGCACCTTGTCGTTCGCCGCCCAAGCCGCGCCGGTCAGCTTCAACCGCGACATCCGGCCCATCCTCTCCAACAACTGCTACCAATGCCACGGCCCCGACAGCGCCGCCCGCAAGGCCAATCTACGTCTTGATCAAGAAGCCGGATCACGCACTGAATTAAAATCCGGCTCCCAAGCCATTGTCCCCGGCAATCTCGAGGACAGTGAATTGATTTATCGCATCACCAGCACTGACAAAGACGAACTGATGCCACCTCCGAAAACCAATAAACACCTCACTCCCCAGCAGATCAACCTGTTGCGGCAATGGGTCAAGGAGGGCGGAAAATACGAGCGGCACTGGTCATTCATCCCCCCAAAAGACTCGCCCCTGCCAAAGGTCCACCAAAAGGACTGGCCACAAAACGGAATCGATCATTTCATTCTCGCCCGCCTTGAATCAGCCGGATTGAAACCCGCCCCCCCCGCCGACAAGGCCACTCTCTTGCGCCGGGCCACTCTGGACCTGACCGGTCTGCCCCCCACCCTGCAAGAATTGGACACTTTCCTTGCCGACAAATCATCTCAAGCTTACGAAAAGGCTGTCGATCGACTGCTCGCTTCACCCCGTTACGGTGAACACATGTCCCGTTATTGGCTCGATGCCGCGCGCTATGCCGACACAAACGGTTACCAATACGACACCCATCGCAACATGTGGCCATGGCGCGACTGGGTAATTCGTGCCTACAACCAAAATCTCCCTTTTGACCAGTTCACCATCGAGCAACTTGCCGGCGACCAGCTGCCCAATGCCACGCTGCAGCAAAAGGTAGCCACCGGCTTCAACCGAAATCACCCCATCACCATCGAAGGCGGCGTCATTGGCGAGGAATACCGCACAGAATACGTTATCGACCGCGTCACCACCACAGCGCAGGTCTGGATGGGTATGAGCTTCCTTTGCGCCCGTTGTCACGACCACAAATTCGATCCCCTGACTCAAAAAGAATTTTACGAGTTTTTTGCGTTTTTCAATCAAGTCCCCGAGCGCGGTCAAAGCGGGTTCACCCCCAACATCAAGGTGCCACCGACCGGCATTGAGGAAACCAAGACAAAACTCGCTGCCACCGAGGCGAAGCTGAAAGCCTTGGAAAACGAAATTGCCGCCGCCCAAGTCCAATGGGAAAATACCTTGAAGTCGAACAAAACTGTTCCGGTTTGGCACACGCTCAAGCCAGGGCCAATCACTGGTGGAACCGGAACATCATTCAAGGTGCAGCCCGATCAATCTGTCCTGGTTGGCGGCAAGTCGCCCCCAAGGGAAACATACAGGATGATACTGGCCGCCCCAGCCGCCAAAATCACAGCCCTTCGGCTGGAATGCTTGACCGACAAATCACTCCCGCACAGCGGAACCGGACGCGCATTCAATTCCAATTTTGTACTCAGCGAATTTACTGCCAAAGCCACAACTCCCGGCCGGGCTAACCGCATACGTTTCAAGCGAGCCGCTGCCGACTATTCACAAAAGAGCTTCAACATCACCGCAGCCATCGATGGAAAAGCCAATACTGGCTGGGCCGTTGATGGCCCCACAAAAAAAGAAAATCGCGTGGCCATGTTCATCGCGGAAACGCCCATTGCTGTCGACGCGGAAACCACCCTCGAAATCGAACTAAGCTTCAATTACCCAAACCACGCCATTGGCCGTTTCCGTCTTTCGTATAGTACTGAGGCCACACCACAACTCTCCACCGGCGAAAGTATCCCCCAAATCGCGGCCATTACCCCGGACAAGCGAACAGCTCCGCAACGCCAGCGCCTCCGCAAATACTTCCTCGAAACAGGAGCAGCGGAAAATTTCAAGAACCTTCACACCCAAGTCGAAACCCTTCGAGCCGAGCTGACTCGCCGCCAGAGCCAAGGCGCCACCACGATGATCATGCAGGATATGCCAAATCCTCGCGCCACACATATCCTCCACCGCGGCCAGTACGATCAAAAACGGGATGAAGTTTCCGCTGGCACTCCCGCCTTTCTCCCTCCCTTGCCCCAAGGTAAACCCAACCGACTCGCATTGGCCCAGTGGCTGGTCAACGGAAAACACCCGCTCACCGCGCGCGTCGCGGTCAACCGGCAATGGCAGCGTCTTTTCGGTCAAGGCCTCGTGAAAACATCCGAGGAATTTGGCATCCAGGGCGACTGGCCCACACATCCAAAACTGCTCGACTGGCTTGCCGTGCATTTCACTCAAAACGACTGGAACATGAAAGCCCTGCTAAAGTTGATGGTTACCAGCGCAGCTTACCAGCAGTCATCCAAAACCACGGACCAAACAAACCCCACGGCGAGGGCGCTCTACGGCCACGGACCAAGACACCGCCTGGACGCCGAGGTCATTCGGGACAATGCCCTTGCAGCCAGCGGGTTGCTCATCAACAGCCTTGGCGGTCCCAGCGTGTTTCCCTACCACCCAAAGGGGCTCTGGCTGGAATTAAACAACCGGCCGGGCTATTCCCGCACTTACAAACAAGGCACTGGCAACGACCTTTATCGGCGCAGCCTGTACACCTATTGGAAACGCACCGTCCCTCCGCCATCCATGGCGACGTTCGACGCGCCAGAACGGGAATTCTGCCTCGTCCGCCGTTCCCGAACCAACACACCGCTGCAAGCTTTCGTGTTGCTGAACGACCCCCAGTTCATTGAGGCTGCACGCAGCTTAGCCAGCCGAATGATGACCGCCAAAACTGCCAAGGCGCGAATCGCGTTGGGGTTCCGCCTAGCCACCTCCCGTCTACCCACCCAAAAAGAATCCGGGATTCTCCACCACCTCTTCGACCAACGGCTAGAGTTTTACAAACAACACCCAGAATCAGCCCGAGCGTTGCTGAGCATTGGTGAATCTCCGCGCGCAAACCATCCCGAAACAGAACACGCAGCGTGGACAATTGTAGCCAGGGCGTTATTGAACCTGAACGAGACCATCACAAAAAACTAATGCACACGCTATCCATCAATCGCCGCCATTTTTTTGGCCGAACAGCCACCGGCATTGGCACTGCGGCGCTGGCGTCGCTGCTGAACGAAAATTTGCTCAGCCGCCCAATCTTGCCGGATCTCCTGAGCGGCAAACCCGGAGTGCCCCACCTTGCCCCCAAGGCCAAGCGCGTTATTTATATGTACCAAAGCGGTGCCCCCTCGCAGGTGGACTTGTTTGACGACAAGCCATCACTGGAGAAATTGAACGGCCAAAACCTGCCCGACTCCATTCGCCAAGGCCAACGCTTGACCGGCATGACTTCGCGTCAAAAGAGTTTCCCCGCCGCAAAATCATTCACCCAATTCAATGCACACGGACAATCAGGCATCCGCATCAGCGACCTGCTGCCATGGCACGCCAAGATCGTGGACGACATGTGCCTCATCCGCTCCATGCACACGGAGGCCATCAATCATGATCCCGCCATCACCTTCTTTCAAACCGGGCACCAACAACCCGGCCGCCCCAGCTTAGGCGCTTGGGCCAGCTACGGCCTTGGCAGTGCCAACAAGGATTTGCCCGCCTTCGTGGTACTCCACAGCAAATGCACGGATCCCCAGGCACAGCCCCTTTACGCCCGCCTCTGGGGCAGTGGTTTTCTTCCCAGCAACCATCAAGGCGTCAAGTTTCGCGCGGGGCAAAACCCCGTACTTTACCTAAACGACCCAACCGGAGACACACCACAAGGCCGCCGACAACTGCTAGATTCACTGGCCGAACTCAACACCCTTCGCCGCGAGGATACCGGCAATCCGGAAATTGACACCCGCATCGCCGCGTACGAAATGGCCCACCGTATGCAAATGAGCGTGCCGGAGTTGACGGATCTTTCCAAGGAACCTGCAAGCACATTCAAGCTGTACGGGGAAGACGCTAGAATTCCGGGCACTCATGCGGCTAACTGCCTCCTGGCACGGCGCTTGGCGGAGCGTGACGTTCGCTTCATTCAGCTTTACCATCGCGGCTGGGATCATCACAGCGGACTGCCCGGCCGCCACCCAAAGATCGCGCGCGAAACAGACCAAGGCAGCGCCGCGTTGGTGATGGATCTCAAGGAGCGGGGACTGCTGAAAGACACCTTGATAATCTGGGGTGGCGAATTTGGCCGCACGGTCTACCGCCAAGGCGGCAACGCCACGAACTACGGCCGCGACCACCACCCCCGCTGCTTCTCACTTTGGATGGCCGGTGGCGGCATCAAGGGAGGCACCACCCATGGCGAAACTGACGATTGGTGTTACAATGTTGCCAAGGACCCAGTCCATGTTCACGACCTCAACGCCACCATTTTGCACCTGCTGGGAATCGACCACGAAAAACTGACCCACCGCTATCAAGGCCGCGACTATCGCCTCACGGATGTACACGGCAAGGTGGTCAAGCCAATCATTGCCTGACCCCTGCCTCGAATTCTCCCATACAGCACAGAACGTCCGGACTAGCAAGAGCCACACGGGAATTAACGGGGACAACCCACTTGAAGAAGAAGGGAATAATTCACTTCGCGTGCGATCCCAAAACCGATTCCAAAGCAAAACGCATCCCCTCAAAACTCAGCTAATTTGCTTCCACAACTCAAATCGAGGCCAGCCCACAAGGCCAGAAACCATCTGGGCACGATCCACCTTGAGCCCAGCACCCCAGGCAACTGAATTCCGCCCTATGGAGGCACGAGGATATATGGAACAAAAAAAGCCGCCCGGAGCAGGCGAGCCCGCTCTACGGACGGCTACCAATCCCGTTGGAATTCCCCGAGGGGATTTCCGCCAAGGTTGTTTGCCTTTGGTGGAGGCTCGATCAAGCACACGCCAAGCACCACCCCGAAGGATTGGCCCGGCCGAAAGTGACTCCCGAAGGCCTCACTTCCGCTGCCCTCGACCGGTCAAGCTCATCAATGACTCGCTCAACAGAGTGAAAGTACTCCAACTCTCCCAGAAGTGAAGGGAGAGTTATTTTTTCGTGTTCACCAGTTGTTCACCGCACGGAAAAAAGAAAACGACAAACTACCCAACGCCTCCTGGATCCAATCCCGTTAGGGACCGAAATCTTCCTCGCCACTGGTCTCAATGTAGGACTGCTGCTCATCCAGTGTCCGAATGATCTCGGCATCGGGCAAAGCCAAGCGAAGGGCTGCCACTCCCTCAGCCGTGATATACGGGCAATCGAAAACCGTCAAAACCTCCAAGCTCTCCATGGGATGCGGTTCGCCATAAATAAATTCGCCCTGAACTGTACCTGCAATTTGCTCCAGCGTCTTGTCCGTAATCTTAGTGCCATCCAAGTGTAAGCGTTTCAAGGCAGGCGTGGGAAGAACCCATTCCGTCCATGTGTCATCAAACTGGGTGTAACTGAAATCAAGCGCCTCAAGATACCGCATTTCCGGATACGGCATTCCGTTCAATTGGCTGGAATAGACCATCTCCCCCAGCATGTCCCGAACGTCCTCAAACGTGATGTCGGTGTATGTGAAATCCAATTCCACCAAAAGGGGCTGCTCCAAGTGCGTCGTTTCCTTGAAGGTTTCCGCGGTGGCCATGAGATACTGGCGAAACTGCACATAGTCCGTCCGCCTCTTGGCCGCACGACGCGCATTCACGACGGCCGGAACAACCATCGACGTCATAATGCCAATGATGCCCACCGTGACCATCATCTCGGTCGCCGAAAAGCCACGTTTGCGTCCGCGCTTTTTGAACCTGAATAGATCGAGTAAGCTCAGTTTCACAGCCTGCTCCCCTTCAAACTGTCCTATTTTAACACAAATTGATCAAATGTCACACCCAAATCCGCAGCATCAGCCAGATTTTTCCCCAGCCTTCGACGAAACTGGGCGGCGCATCTTTCATTACCTTTGGATAAATCTTACTTTATTTTCACCATATTCCCCATAAGCTCCCCACTCACTCCACACCCAGTCTCATGGCAAAATCAATGTGGCGAAGCATAGGCGCGGTAATGGCAGGCGGATTTTGCGCCATATTCGTGATAATGCTGCTTGAATTAACTGGCCATCTTGTCTTCCCCCCCCCTCAGGAAATCGTTGAACGGTTAACGCATAATGACAAACAAGTGCGCGACAAGGCACTCCGCGAGTATCTCCCCCGAGCCCACTTGGGAGCACTATTAACCGTGCCCTTCGCATGGATAACAGGAACCATGGCTGGGGCATATCTCGCGGGCCGAATAGCCAAGACACAACTTCTCCGGCATGCAATCGCCGTTGGATTCATCCTGATGATTGGCGGAGCGCAAACGCTCTACTCACTGCCCCACCCTCCCTGGATGTGGGGAGGTCTGTTCGCGTTTCCAATTGGCGCCTATCTGGGTTCACATTTGGCGCTTAAAGACACCCCACAAACGGAAGAAGCATCCAGCGAAGACTCGACTTAAGGAGGACCTTGGCACACACTCCACCCTCGGCTCGCGAGCCACGGAGCATAAACATTATGAAGCCACACAGTTATCTTGCCGCCCTCGACGCGGCTTTTGTTGTTTTCATCTGACAAGGCATCTCCCACGGACCCCTGCCATAGTTCCACAACGAGATACATTCTTTTGAAAATGGCGCCGAAGTCGAGAAAGTCCTGTCTGAATCCACACCAAAGGCAGGCATGTACTACTACCCGCACTTGGATCCAAACGAAAAGGAAGCCCTCCCCAAGGTGACCAAACACCTTGCCGAGGGTTACGTCGTTTTCGCGAGCATCTCCCCAAAGGGGAAACACTCCATGCCGGTATGTTTGATGTTCCGATTTGTTTTCAACTTTGCGAGCGCGCTCTTGGTGACTTTTCTGCTCTCCAAATTATCCCATGACGGAACCGGTTGCCGTGTTGGGGTTACGGTCTTTTTCGCCTTGTTTGCCTTGGTCACATCCGTCCTTCCCAACTGGACTTGGTGGGGATTCTCCAATGGCTTTATTGGGTTCCTGATCTTCGACCATCTTGTCGGCTGAACCTTGGCAGGATTCACCCTCGCCAAGCTTTTGCCGAAGAACGAAGACGATGCAGGCGAAAGCCCGGAGGATTCAGCCGGGGAAGCCGCGTAATCCCCTTCTTGCCACACGCGCGGATGGATGCTTGATTGGGCGCAGCCATGAAACCCATCTTCCTGTCCCTCTTGGGGGCAATCCTCGCTTTGCCGAGTTTTGCCGCGCAAAAACCGAACATCATTTTTGTTTTTACTGATGACCACGCCGCCCACGCCATCAGTGCCTACGACTCCAAGATCAACAAAACTCCGCACATGGACCGATTGGCCAAAGAAGGCATGCTGTTCCGCCGCTGTTATGTCAGTAATTCCATCTGTGGCCCCAGCCGCGCCGTCATCCTGACCGGCAAACACAGCCACCTCAACGGCTTTTGGCGGAACGGCCTTTCCTTCAACGGGGAACAGCAAACCTTCCCGAAGCTCCTACGCAAGGCCGGCTACACCACCGCCATGATCGGCAAATGGCATCTCAAAAGCACCCCCACCGGATTCGATTACTTCGACGTCCTTATCGGCCAAGGCCCCTACTACAACCCGCCGATGAAAACCACGGACAAGGATGGTAAAGTCGTTACCCGTCCCCACACCGGTTACACCACAGACATCATCACTGACAAGGCCCTGTCTTGGCTCAAGAACAACCGTGAAAAGGACAAGCCCTTTATGCTCATGTACCAGCACAAGGCCCCACACCGAAACTGGCAGCCGGGCCCCAAGCACCTGACCACTTTTGACGACGTGGAAATTCCCGAGCCGGAAACCCTCTGGGACGACTATCAAGGCCGCACCTCCGCCGCCTCCAATCAAACCATGACCATCGCGCGGCACTTGAGTGAAAACGACCTAAAACTCAATCGCGGCCCCGGCAATCTCACCCCCGAGCAGCGCAAACTCTGGGAAGCCGCCTATGGTCCCAAGAACGAAGCCTTTCGCAAGGCCAACCTCACCGGCAAGGCACTCGTAAAATGGAAATACCAGCGTTACATCAAGGACTATCTCCGTTGTGTTCAGTCCGTGGACGACAATCTGGGCCGTCTGTTGGACTATCTCGACAAGAGCGGCTTGGCCAAGAACACCGTGGTCATCTACAGCAGCGACCAAGGCTGGTATCTCGGCGACCACGGCTGGTATGACAAACGCTGGATGTACGAGGAAAGCCTCGTGATGCCGCTACTTGTCCGTTGGCCCGGCGTGGTCAAGGCCGGCAGCGAGAATACGGACATCGTTTCCAACCTCGACTTCGCCGAAACCTTTCTGGACATCGCCGGCGCAAAGCTTCCCGCCGACATGCAGGGTGCCAGCCTGCTCCCCTTGCTAAAGGGCAAAACCCCGGAGAATTGGCGCACCCATTTCTATTATCACTACTATGAGTTCCCCGGCGCCCATAGCGTGGCCCGTCATTACGGTGTCACCGACGGCCGCCACAAGCTCATCCATTTTTATCAGAACAAGGAGTGGGAACTGTTCGATTTGTCAAAGGATCCCAACGAACTGAACAACGTCCACGGAAACAGCGAATACCGAAAAATCCAAGCCAAGCTCGAGGGCGAACTCAAGCGTCTGCGCACCCACTACAAGGTTCCGGAGCAGGATCCTGTCCGGCCTCCCCGCAAACCAAGGCGGCCCAACAACAAAAAGTAGCCCTAATTCCCGGCTTCCGGGGTTTTCTTGACGTCCTGCTCCGCAGTATTTTCCACCTGCACGGTGAATGTGTGGAAGACGTTTTGGCCGCTGGCATCAGACAGGGTCAGAATGAAGCTAACCGGCCCGGCCTTGTGGTCCGCGGGAACCCGCCAAGTCAACTTGTTCTTTTTGATCTTTGCCCCCTCGGGCCCGTCATTCAGCTCCACCTTCGCCTTGCCACGGCCGGACATGATCTCAATTGTGTAGGAATAAATCTCGCCCGCCTTAACCCGCTTGGAGGGAATGGAGGTTGCAAAAAGATAATCAATCCCCTTCTTCTTCAAAACATCGATCACAGAAATTCGTCTCAAGACTAGTTCATCCAGGGTCTCCCCCACGGTCACCAGCAACTCCGCCGTCGGGAAAAAATGCACCTTCTGGTCCAATGGTAACTTACCGTTGAAGGCTCCCATCAATTCCTCGATGTCAGGCAAGGTCACCAATAGCTGGCGATCGTTTGAAGTAAAAATGGAAAGCTCGGGGTTTTTTGTCGGCCTCCGCCCATAGTACGGCCCTACTCCCTTCACCCCAATGAAGTAGGCTGGATGATACGAGGCCAAACAGCGCAGCCCCTCAAATCGGCTGGGGTTTAACCGCGCCAATTCCTGCGAATACACGCCGCTGCTCGTCAACACCATGGTGCCATCCGGGCTGGGAATGAGATAACCCGCGGAGGAATGTTGACTGCGCAAATTGTGAGTTTTTCCCGTCAAGGTCAGTAGGCGGATGCCGTTCGGCGAAATCCTTGGTGTCCAACCAGTAAATGCTGTCCCGTCCATCGATGCCCGAACCTGCATGGGATACTGAGGATGCGAAGCCCAGAAATTGTCTCGTTGCCCATAGGATTCCCTCTTCAGCGTCTGGGGATTATAGAAGCGCGCGCCATTCCGCGTCAGCATCAGCAGCGGCCCCGCTGAGGAAGCCCCCATGACCAAGCTATCCACCAAGCCCGGCTCATCGAGTGCCACCGTCAGTTCCTTTTCAAAGGACTTCAAATCCCAGCGCTGGATGATCTTGTGGTCCCGCGCCACCACGATCAACTTATCCATTCCCCCTGCAAATAGGATCTCATCCGAGCCCATGGGCAAATACTTCACGATCTCCCCCTTGGAAACATCCACGATTGCCAACTTACGTAGCTTGCCCAAGTGGAAAATCAGATAACGCCCCCCAACCGCGGCCACCATCGCATCCACCGGCGCGGGCAGCTTCAACTTCTTGACGCCACTCTCGGGTAAGGGCGGCCTCGCAAACTTTGCCACTTCTCCCAGATCACCAGCACTCCCTCCAGTCGAAGCACAGCCGATGCACAGAACCAGAACCATTGAAAGATACAAACCCAGCCTCATAACACTGAAACCCTGCCCCAAAATCATCACCCGCGCAAGCCCATCAATCCTCCCCGACCAATGCCATTCGCAGCTCCCGCAACAACGCCCGCTCCACGTCTTTCAACTCCCTATCCGCCTTTGCCAAACGCCGGCAGGCATGAAGAGTCACTGCCTAGGCCTCATCCCGGCATAGGCGCTCCCCAATCGACGAACAGTACTCCGCCGCCTTCAGCTGGAACGAAAGATTTTCCCCCGCGGCAGGCTCGATTGTTTCACATAATCCGTAAGGGCCACTTCCGACACCCATGGCAAGCGCTTCAATTGCCGGGCCGGTTCCCTCTCCTCCCCCTCGCGAATCCTCCGGTCAATCAACATCGAGTAAACCACTGCATCCACGAACGCTTCACATTCAGCCTGGGAAAAACCATCCGCATCGGCGCCCAGCCACTCCCCCAGAAAATCAATCAAGCCCATGGCCGAATTTTAAGCACCACTACAAAATTGGCAACTTCAATTAACGCGGAGGCGCAACCGGCCGCGCCAGTGGATGAAACTGCTCCGCGCGGGCACGAATTTGCCTTACCTGCTCCACGGTCAGTTTTTCAGCCACCAAATCCCGCCCCCGTGCCGCTGCCGCAACTCCTTGGCGCGCCGCCACCTCCATCCAGAAATATGCCTCGGCCTGATTTGGCTGCACCCCCAAACCACGGGCTGACATCAAACCCATGTAGAACTGTGCCCCCTTGTCCCCCTTCAACGCTTCATCATTCACCCAGCGGGCCAACTCCGTCACCTGCGGTCCCGTCAGGGCGAGTACTTCACCCCGCAGAACCAAGCCGGCGTAATATACCCGCGCCTCACTATGGCCCTGAACAGACGCCTGCCGCAGCCATTTTGCCCCTTCCGCCGGCACACGCCGTGTCCCTCGCCCTTCCGAGAGCCACACGCCCGCGTTGAACTGTGCCTCAGCCAAGCCGCCTGTCGCCGCATTCTTGAGCATCACAAATGCCGCCTCCTCATTCCGGGGCACACCCTGCCCATCCGCCTGCATCAAGGCAAAATTGAATTGGGCTTCCGGCAATCCCTGCAATGCCGCCATTCGGTAGTAGCGGGCCGCTTCCATCATTCTTTTTTCCCCCTCCAATCGCAGGGCCAGATTGTATTGAGCGACAGAATCCCCTCCATCAGCTTTCACCCACAGAGGGTCCACGACGGGTGGCGATACGGGTTGGGGAGGAGGAAATTCCACATGTGGCCGCTGCGCCGGCGGTTTGCCCGGCGAACAGGCACTCATCAACAAAACCAGAAACCACCCCCAAGCACTCCTCATAAAATCGACGCTACCACGCCTCCGCACAGCCCCGCAAGCGTCACGCATTCACAAGCCGACGGCACTCCGCCAATTCGTCTCCGGTAAGCTTTTTCGCGATGACATCCAGATTTTTACCTGCTTTTCGGTCCCCCTGATTTGCCGCGAGATAGAAAAACCTGTAGGCCTTCTTCAAGTTCAAATCCACTCCGTCCCCCGTGTAATGCCGCGCCCCCATGTTGTTCTGGGCCAACATGTGTCCCGCCTCGGCTGCTTTCACCAGCCACCCCACCGCCACGGTGTCGTCCAGCTCTGCCTCCATACCGATGGCGTGCCTCCATCCCAGCTCGTACTGGGCCTCAACATCCCCCTCCTTCGCACGCGCCAAGGCGGTCTCGTAATTAAAGGACTCTCCGGATTCCTCCATTACACCTTTTCTGGCACCAAGAACGGCTTGCGATAATTTCGCCCGAGAAGCGCGTTGGCACCCTCATCACGAAAACGTTCCGTCTCCGGATCAAAATCCAGTGACTTGCCAACCTGATATTTCACATCCTTCAGATCCAGCCCAATACCGCGGAGATTATCGTTCAATGCCTCCACGCCTTCGCCCACTTGGGGATTGTTGTGGAATTTTTTTGACTTCAGGTCAAACGCCTCTGGCTTGCCCGTCCGATAGCTGATGTTTCCCAAGTGACACAGCGCGCTTGAATAGTGCCCCTCCAGAACATCCGCATTCAGATGATCACGCTTGCGGCTCCGGACACAATCGACAAAATTGCCAAATGGCCCACCCGGTTGCACCTCGCCACCGAAATTATCCAACCCAACGGCCTTGCCTCCATTCTTGGGATAAAAACGACCGCCCGTGATTTTGCCTTCCGTGGTGTAGTATTCGTTCTTTACAACACGGGGAATATCGTGTCTCCCCACAAGCCCCCGCGTCTCAAAGAGGAGAATCGCTTCGTCATACTCATACACCGCCAGCTGCGTATTGGCCGTTTCTCCTTGATCTTCATACCCAAATCGGCCGCCGATGCTCCAAACGCTCTTCGGCAAAGTCGCACCCTTGATCGCCCAGCGCGCCACGTCCATTTCGTGAACGCCCTGGTTGCCGGTGTCGCCGTTGCCCGTGTCCCAGAACCAATGCCAATTGTAGTGTACCAAATTACCGTGATAGGGCTGCTCCGGAGCCGGCCCCAGCCACAGATCAAAATCCAGTCCATTCGGCGGTGTTCCCGGTTTCTTGTGTCCAATACTCCAGCGCGGTTTGCAGCAATACCCCTTACTCACCAGGAGCTTGCCATACTTCCCCGACTGCACAGCCAGAATTTCATTCAAGCGTCCCCCGCTGCTCCGTTGTTGCGTTCCATGCTGAACGATACGCTTGTACTTCTCCGCCGCCTCGACCAGCTTGCGCCCCTCATAAACATTATGTGAAATTGGCTTTTCAATATAAGCATCCTTTCCGGCCTGACACGCCCAGATGCCGATCAACGAGTGCCAGTGATTGGTTGTTGCCACGGACACCGCATCCAGATTCTTGTCCTCCAGTGCCTCGCGCACATCCTGAACACACTTGGGCATTCTTCCGCCCTGACGATCCGCAACCCGCTTGCCCCGGCTGTTGAACAAGCGACTGTCCGGGTCAATCAAGTGCGACACCTCCACATTCTTCATCCCCAAGTAGGCACCCATGTGACTTTGACCACGGCCATTGATTCCAGCCACACCAATCCTTACACGGTCATTCGCGCCAAACACGCGCGAGGGCACAAAATTCACCGCCAAGGCCGAGGCTGCAGCTGATGCCTTGAGGAAAGAACGTCGAGTCTGATGATTCATGGGATTTCCTTTGTGATGGGTTTCAACTCTCGAACAATGGCGGAATTGTGACAGCCGAGGACCAGACAGCAAGCTTCTTTCGTGCCCAAGCAGGTCATTGATCCCGGCTGTCCATGACAAATGTCACCGGCCCTTGATTGACCAAGGACACATCCATCATCGCCCCAAACTCTCCGGTCTCCACCGGCACATTCTGCTCCTTCAACTGCGCGCAAAAATACTCGTACAAACGTTCCCCTTCCTCCGGACTTGCCGCCTTGGTGAAACTCGGCCGACGTCCCTTGCGCCAGTCTCCCGCCAAGGTGAACTGGCTGACAACCAGCGCTGCGCCGCCAACATCTTGAACGGACCGATTCATCTTCCCCTCTTCGTCCGAAAATATTCGAAACCCTGCAACCCGATCGGCCAGAAACTCAGCATCTTCCTCCCCGTCCCCTTCAACCACTCCCAGCAAAATCATCAACCCCAAGCCAATCTCACCAGTGACACGGCTGTCCACCGCCACACGGGCCTCGCTCACTCGCTGCAACACAACAATCATAATTTCACCGTGACTCACCCCAGAACATCCGGGCACCATGCCTCTCCCCTCGCCCGCCCAGCAATCATTTAAACTTTTCCGAAAGGCTCCTCTCTCACTAACATCCGCCCAATGCACACGCGGAACAGCCATTCACAAGCGGGCAAAACAGCCCTCAGATTTTTTGCCATCATCGTTTGCCTGTTCTGCATCGCTTGTGGCGACGACAAAACTCAAACACCCCAAGCAGGGAATACCCCGCACACCCCTCCCTCACCTAAGGCCAATAATCCAATAACCACTTCCCAGCCATCCCCGCACGAGCCACAACCAGAAAACCAAGAACCTCTCGTTTGGTCCTTCAAATCAAACGGCCCCATCCCCTCATCCCCCGCCATCGGCGCCGACGGCACCGTATACTTCGGATCATACGACAAAAAAATCTACGCCCTCCATGGCCAAACCGGAGAAAAAAAATGGGAATACACAACCGGCCTGAACATCTACGGCTCCCCCGCCATTGGGCCAGATGGAACCATCTATTGTGGATCTCAAGACAATAACCTCACAGCCCTCGATGGCAAAACCGGCGAACTGAAATGGGAATTCCAAACCGGCGGTTGGCTGTGGGCTTCGCCGGTTATTGGCGCCGATGGGACAGTGTTTATTGGCTCACGCGACACAAAATTTTACGCCATCGACGGATCGACCGGCGAAAAAAAATGGGAATTCCAAACCGGCCACGGCATTCCTTCAACAGCCGCCATTGGTCCGGATGGAACCGTCTACTTTGGCTCAATGGACCACAAGGTCTACGCTCTCGTCGGAAAGACCGGGATCAAGAGATGGGAATTCAAGACCGGCAATAACATCTGGTCTTCCCCGGCCATTGGCGCAGATGGCACCGTCTACATCGGCTCTGAAGACCAAAAACTCTACGCCCTCCATGGCCAGAGCGGAGAGAAACAATGGGAATTCAAAACCGACGGCGGCGTCTATTCCCCCCCCACAATCGGCCCTGACGGCACGGTCTATATCGGCTCCTTTGACGCCAAGATTTACGCCATCGACGGGGCCACTGGCGGGAAAAAATGGGAATTCAAAACCCAGGAAAGAGTCCGCTGCGCCCCCGTCATCGGTGCGGATGGCACGGTTTACGCCGGCTCCTACGACGGTCGCCTCTATGCCTTGGACGCAAAAACTGGAGGCAAAAAATGGGATTTCCCTACTCCCGACAACGTGACTTCCTCGGCTGCCCTCAGCCCGAACGGCACCCTTTACTTTGGCTCATGGGACTACCACCTCTACGCGCTTAAGACCGACAGTAAAGGCTTGGCCAACAGTCCCTGGCCCATGCGCAGCCAAAATCCCTCCCACACCGGCCGCGCCGCCCCTCGCTAACCCACTTCTTCTCCCCATCTCCGCACCGCTGGATCAACGCCAAATCATTCGCACGTGGCTCCCTCTCGCCGCGAGCTGGCTGCTCATGGGCGCCGAGATCCCAATGGTCTGTGCCGCCCTGACCAAGTTGACACAATCGGATGTCCATACGGGAGCCTACGGCATGGTGTTCGCTATCGCTCTCGTGATTGAGTCGCCCATCATCATGCTCCTCACGGCATCCACCGCCCTGAGCCGCGACTGGAGTTCCTATCAAAAACTCCACCGGCTGATGACCGTCTCCAGCATCGCCCTCACATTCCTGCACATCCTCATCGCATTCACCCCTCTTTACGATTGGCTGGCCGTGCAGGTCATCAAGGCCCCCGCGGATATCATCGAACCCGGCCGAATAGGACTCCAGATCATGACCCCCTGGACATGGGCCATCGCCCACCGCAGATTTCACCAGGGCGTCCTGATTCGTTTTGGGAAAGCCAGCGCCGTGGGCTGGGGCACCGGCATTCGCCTGATTGCTGATGCCATTGTGCTCGTTGCTGGAGTCTTGGTCGAAAAATACGCAGGCATCGTGGTGGCCGCGACCGCTATTGCCATTGGTGTCATCATCGAGGCCCTTTACATCCGCTGGAAAACTCATGCCGTCCTACAAGGCCCACTACGTGATGCCCAAGGCCCGGCCCTGACCATGTGTGAAGTCATTCTCTTTTATCTCCCCATCGCCTTCGCGCCCACCATTGGCCTCCTCGGGCAGCCAATTCTCACCGGCGGCCTGAGCCGGCTTCCCGACCCCATGCTCACCCTCGCCATCTGGCCGACCATCAACAGCCTCATTTTCATGCTGCGCTCCGCCGGCATTGCCTACACCGAGGTCGTCGTCGCCCTTCTCGACAAGCCCAACGCCCACCGCCAACTCTTCAACTTCACTGCCATCCTCAGCCTTGTTCTTTCCCTCCCTCTGTTGGCCCTCATCACCACACCCCTAATCGACCTTTGGTTCACGCAAATTATCGGTCTCCGCGTCGAGCTGGCCCAAATCGGCAAGGCTAGCCTTTGGTTTGCCCTGCTCCATCCCGCCATCACCACTTGGGCCTGCTACTTCGAAGGCCGTCTCATTCACGCAAAACGCAGCAATCCGGTCACCGAGGCGGTCTTGTTCTACACCCTTTCCTTGTTTATTTTCATCTCCATCATCACGGCCCAACAATCCATGCCGGGCTTGAACGCGGCCGTACTGGCCATGACCATCGGTGGCATTCTGCAAATGAGCTGGCTATGGATTCGCTGCCGCGCTCTTGGGGCTTAAAAGAAGTTAGATAAAAACAAAGGGGCAGAAAACTGCCCCTTGTTTAAGCATCGCAACAGGCCCCATTGTTGTACTCTTTGTTTATTCTTTTAAGGCTGCTGCGTCTGCCTTGTATACCATTGATAGAAGCACGTGCCATGCCAACCCGCATTCGAAATATATCACCCCATTTCCCTTGGATTTCTTAATGTGCATTCAAGTCCCCTCTCCGCAGGTGCGTGGATTTTTCCCAAGTGGCGTGAAATCCCCCAATTGAACCTACGCCGTTTCGCGGCTTGAACCCGAAAATCAATGGCAAATCACCAAAAATCACCACCCAGAACAGACTTCCAAAACCCACACTTTTTTGTGGCAATCTCGATTTCTTCTGGTACATTCCCCACCCCTTTAACCTCAGGGTGTTGTGAGCACGAAGAAAACAGCAAAGAAAAAAGCGGCCAAAAAGGCTGCTCCGAAGGCAAAAAAATCCGCCAAGCGCAATGGCGCGGGCAAGTCCGTCAAGGCGGCCTCCGCTGCAGCGATCCTCGGCTACAAGCCGGTAAAGACCCCCAAGCAGGCCTCCGCTTGGCGTCCGAGCAACTCCGTCAAGATCAAGGCAGAGTGGAAAAAGTATTACGATATTCTTCTCGATCTCCGCGCCCGGCTGCTCAACCAAATGACCGATCTCAAGAAGGAATCGGCCGAGGAGATGAGCAACTACTCCATGCACATGGCCGATTCCGGAACGGACAACTTTGACCGGGATTCCGCGCTCAGCCTCCTCTCCGCTGATCAGGACGCGGTCTACGAGATTGAGGAAGCCATCCGTCGCATCGAGAAGGACAACTACGGCGTTTGTGAACTGACTGACAAGCCAATCCCAAAGGCCCGTCTGCAGGCCATCCCGTGGACACGGTTCACTGTTGATGCCCAAGCCAAACTTGAGAGGGATGGCGTACTGCAACGCCGCAAACTGGGAAGCCTCGGCACTATCGACGGTGCCTCCGGCTCATTCGAACCCAGCGCCCCGGCCTCCTCAGATGATTCTCCCAAGAAGGCCGGCAAGAAAAAGGCGCCGGCAAAAAAGAAGTCTTCCGCCAAGAAAAAAAAGGCCGCCAAGGCCAAGAAGTAAAACATCATGCCACGCGAAATCGTCACCCTTGAATGCA
Organism: Verrucomicrobia bacterium UBA6614; assembly: GCA_002433235.1. Taxonomy (GTDB): domain Bacteria; phylum Verrucomicrobiota; class Verrucomicrobiia; order Limisphaerales; family UBA1100; genus UBA6614. The sequence goes on along the minus strand of DJHS01000047.1, from coordinate 60,047 downwards.
CTGAAGCGAAGAACGAAGGCAAGCCACCTTCGCGCTACATGACCACGCGCAACAAGAAACTCCAGACCGAGCGCGTGGAGAAGAAAAAATATAACCCTTTCCTGCGGCGCCACACCGTGCACCGCGAGATCAAGTAACATGGCACGCAAAACCAACACCGACCGCACCCCGCGCGGCCGCCGCACTGGCGGAACCGACCGCCGCGTGGCTCGTCCCCGCCCGCAAGTCGATTTTACAATCGACCAGCTTGACCCAAAGAATGCCGACCTGCTGCGCCGCTACGTCACTGACGAGGGCCGCATTCTTCCGCGCAAATACACCGGTCTGCCCGCGCACTATCAACGGCGCTTGACCCGCTCCATCAAGCGCGCACGCCAAATGTTGCTGATGAAATAACCGGCATTTCCGCCCGCCGCTTCAGGCGGGTTTTTTGCTGCCACATAATTGCAAATAATTTGCAATAATGTTTGGACTTCAAATCCTGATTCTCATTGTATCTGTGCTTGCCGGCGCCGCTGCGATTGCCTTCAGTCGTTTGGGTGAAACGCGCAACTTAAAGCTGCTCACCGCCTTTTCGGGCGCCTACCTGATTGGCCTGACCTGCCTGCACCTTATGCCCGAGGTGTTTGCGAGCACCAAGGAACCACATTGGCAAATTGGGGCTTTCATTCTCGCGGGATTTTTTGTGCAAATCATTTTGGAGAATTTTTCTCGGGGCTTGGAGCACGGCCACTCCCACCCCCCTCATGGACCGCTTCCCTACAGCATGTTGATGGGGTTGTGCATTCACGCATTCTTGGAGGCAACACCCCTCGGCGCGGATTCTCATGCACACGCGCACGCCCATGATCATTTGCACGAGTACAATCCCTCCCTGTTGCTGGCTGCAATTGCCATTCACAAATTTCCTGTTGCCATTGTGTTGTTGGCCATGCTCCAGCAGAGCGGCATTACAAAATCGCGAGTCTGGATTCTCTTCGGAATATTTGCCGTCATGGCTCCGCTGGGCGCATTGGCCGGGAATCTGCCCTTCCTTGCTGGGCGCCATCACTGGCTGCTTGCAATCGTCATTGGCATTTTCATGCATGTGTCGACCACCATTCTCTTCGAGAGCGAGGAAGGCCACCGGGTAAACCGGCAAAAAGGAATTGCTATTGCCCTCGGAGCCATTCTTGCCGCCGGCACCGTGGCGTTTTCAACTCATCAGCACTAGGAATGGCGCAGCGAATCGCTACATCAATTGACTCATCGCCTGCGTCAGGACGACCGGCGCATTACCGGGCCGCGCCAGGATATTCTAGACGCACTGAGCACCAATGAGCATCCCCGCACTATCCGGGAAATCCACGCCGCGCTGCCCTCACCCTGCGATCTGGCCACTGTTTATCGAGCCATGCATCTGCTTGAAGAATTGAAACTGGTGAAGCGTTTTGATTTTGGTGATGGAACCGCCCGTTACGAGTTGATCTGTGGTGACAACAACGCTCACCATCATCACTTGATTTGCCACAAGTGCGACCGCGTCGTGGAGATTGACGAATGCTTTCCCAGTGAATTGGAGCGAAAGATCGCCCGCCGCAACGGTTTCACCGCATTGACGCACAAGCTGGAGTTTTTTGACCTTTGCCCGGAATGCCAGTAGCGCTATCGGGCCAGTGCCGACTTTTGCAGGGCGTTCAAATCCTCTACCCCCTTGCGGCCCAGGGCCAGCAGCGCGGTCAGTTCATCCGCCGAAAAAGTCGCCTCTTCCCCGGTGCCTTGAATTTCCACAAAATTCCCCGCCCCTGTCATCACCAGATTCATATCCACTGCAGCGGCGGAATCTTCCGGATAGTTCAGGTCAAGCATGGGCCGACCGCCCACAACGCCCACGCTAACCGCGGCCACCGCATTGACCATTGGGCTTTCCGTCAGCAAGCTATTCTCGATGAGCTTGGACACCGCCAAGCTTGCCGCCACATAAGCGCCCGTAATGGATGCTGTCCTCGTTCCTCCATCAGCTTGCAACACGTCGCAGTCAATCCACAGGGTGCGCGAGCCCAGTTTTTTTAAATCCACCGCCGCCCGCATGGACCGCCCAATCAGTCTCTGGATCTCCGTCGATCGCCCGTCCAGTTTGCCCTTGGTGACATCACGTTTCTTCCGATCATGAGTGGAATAGGGCAACATGGAATACTCCGCCGTCACCCAGCCCCCTTCCACTTCCTGCGCCTGCATCCAGCGAGGCACGGATTCCTCGATGGTCGCCGCACAAATGACATGGGTATTGCCCCATTCGATGAGGGTTGATCCCGTTGCATGCGATGCGATTCCATTCCGGAACCGAACTGGCCGCAGTTCATCATCGGCGCGGCCATCCACCCGGCCAGCAGTTATCGTTGTATCTGTCATGAAGGACGCGGAGTCTAGGGCCGCCCCGCCCGCAACCCAACCTTTTTCATCGCCCCACATGCCCCAGCCATCCTAACGTGGCGCGTGCTTGACCGAAAACCATGGAAGCTCTGGGAAGCTGCGCTGCTCATCAGCCCCTTCGTCCTGTCCATTGTGGTTGCACAGTTTGCCCAATCGCAAATCCCCGCCAATGCGCCACCCCCTGTCTTTTCCTTGGGCAACTTTCTGCTCAATTCCGTGGTTTTTCTTGCCTATGCCGCCTGCGCTGTCGGCATCCTGATGTCCAAATATGAGCTGAGTCTTGACGCCGTGCTGGGGCTTAAAAAAGGACCACTGGCCCAACTCCTTCCGACGGCCTTCTTTATCGGATTCGCCATTGTCCCGCTCATGTTCATCCTGCAAATGGGCTGCAATCTTTTCTTTAAAAGCATGGGCATCGCCGTCGAAGCGCAGAAGAGCATCCAAACATTGAAATCCATGGATACCCCCTTCCAGATTCTGCTTTTCAGCCTCATGCCTGTCATTCAAGCCCCACTCGTGGAAGAAATTCTCTTCCGCGGCATCCTCTTTCCCTCGCTCCGTATTTCCGTGCCGCGCTGGGTGGCATATTGTGCCCCAGCCTTTCTCTTTTCCGCCGTCCATTTGAGTCTACTCAACGCCCTGCCACTTTTTGCCCTGGCCCTACTCCTTACATGGCAGTACGAAAAAACCGGCAACCTCCTGTGCCCAGTTCTTACTCACGCCGGCTTCAATCTCTGCAATGTTTTGCTGGCCCGCGGTATCATCCCGCTGGAAAAAATCATCCCTCCATCATGAGTGAGGCAAAACTCATCCGAACGCTAACCCAAGGGCTGCCCAGTGACGATTCCGTGCATGTGGGACCAGGCGATGATTGCGCAGTGATCAGCACACAAAAGAACGAGGACCTCTGCCTCTTCAAAACAGATGCGATTGTCGAAGGCATTCATTTCACCGCTGACACCCGGCCAGAATTGATCGGCCGCAAAGCCATCGCCCGCCCGCTCTCAGACATTGCGGCCATGTCCGGCTACCCCACTCATGCACTAATCACCCTGGGACTCCCCAAAATTTTTGACGAGGCCCGGCTTGCCGCAATTTATCAAGGCGCGCAGGAAATGGCTGCCCAACACGACACCTTCATCGTTGGAGGCGAAACCACCCGCACCAGTGAACTCCTGATTTCGGTGTCCTTGATTGGCCGATGCGATCCCGCCACCGTTATCACCCGAGCCGGTAGCCAGACGGGAGACGCCATATTTGTTACTGGTGAACTAGGCGGCTCCTTGGCTGGTAAACACCTCGACTTCATGCCTCGACTGCAGGAATCCCACTGGCTATCTGGCAGGTTTGACATCCACGCCATGATCGATCTCAGCGATGGATTGGCCACCGACCTTCACCATCTACTCAACGATCAAATTGGCGCGGAGCTACTCACCACTGCCATCCCCATCAGCAAGGCCGCCAAGGAGTACTCGCGGGCCAACCCTTCGGGCAAAACCCCACTCCTTGCCGCCTTGACTGACGGTGAGGATTACGAACTCCTCTTCACCCTCCCTGCGAAACAGGCAGTCTCGCTGCACGACGAATGGAAACAATCTTTCCGAGAACTTCCGCTCAAGTGCATTGGCAAAATCACTCGCAAACCCGGCATTTCGCTGCGCGATGAAAACGGCGCACACTCTCTCAATGTCAAAGGTTACGACCATCTCAAATAACCCCGAGGAAACCCAAGCGCTTGGCAATGAGTGGGCACGACTCGCCCAACCCGGCTGGGTCATTGGCCTGGAAGGCGATTTGGGCACGGGCAAAACACAACTGGTCAAGGGCATCGCTCTCGGCTTGGGGATCGCCACTCCAATCACATCGCCCACTTTCACTCTCGTATGTGAACATCAGGGCAAGCTGCCACTGAATCATCTCGATTTTTACCGCCTCGAAAATGACACCCAGATTCTGGCCGCCGGGCTCGAGCCATACTTCGATCCAACGGGCATTTCCGTCATAGAATGGATCGACCGATGGACAGGCCCCCGTCCCCCAAAATATCGGCACGTTCGACTAACCCAGACCGGCGAAACCGAACGCCGCATTGAGCATGAAGATTTTGGCTCTTGAATTCAGTAGTCGCCGACGTAGCGTGGCCGTGGCTGATGGTGCCAATTTACTGGCTAAGGTGGAGACCAATGAAGTCAGCCAATCCCCCCTGATGCTTGTCGATCAAGCCTTGGGCGAAGCTGACATCGACCAAACCCATGTTGAAACAATTGCCTTGGGAATTGGCCCTGGAAGCTACACAGGAATCCGATCCGCCATTGCCACCGCACAAGGATGGCAATTCGCAAACGATATCAACCTTTATACCACCAGCAGTGCCGAAATCCTCGCCTCCACCGCCCGCACCAACGGAATTCGTGGGAAGGTGCATTTCATCATCGATGCCCAGCGCCATGAGTATTACCAAACCACATGGAAACTCACCGACGATTCACAGACAGAATCAGCCCCACTGCAAATCATCGGCGTATCAGAAGCCGCAACATTGGAAGCCCATGGCCCCGACGCCACCGGTTTTCCCTTCTGCACCCCTCTCTATCCAGACGCTGCGGCTCTCGCCAGAATGGCAGCCAGCCAAACCCGGTTTCCCCCATGCAAACCCATCGAGCCGATCTACATCAGGTCCATTGATTTCACAAAGGCGCCGCCACCTCGCGCCCTGTGAATGACCCAAACTTGCCAAGCACAACGCGCCTTCGCAAATCTTGCCCGTGAGCTTCTCCCATCGATGCTGGGCTGAAATTGACCTCGACGCTCTGCGCAGCAACCTCGCGTGGCTACGCCACCGCATCGGCCCGGAGTGCTCGCTGATGACCGTGGTTAAAGCCGACGCCTATGGCCATGGTCTGCGACAGATCGCCGCACTGCTCATGCAGGCCGGGACCGATATTTTTGGCGTGGCCAATCTTAACGAAGCCCGGAACATTCGGGCCGTTGGCCGCGGCTGGCCCATCCTCATGCTTGGCGCATGTCTTCCCGACGAAACCGAGCGCGCCATCAAGGACAATGTAATGCCCACCTTGTCCACGTCTGAGGAAGCCCGCCGCTTCTCGCGCATGGCCCGCAAACTCAAGCGCACTGTCAGCGCCCATGTGAAGGTAGACACCGGCATGGGCCGACTGGGCGCCCCCCCCGAACAGATGCCCGCGCTGCTGGATGAAATCAAGCGACTGCCCAACCTTAACGCTGTCGGACTCTACACCCACTACGCTGACGGTGAGAACGACGCCACTTTCACGCGTAAACAACGCACCCAGTTTCAAAGACTTGCAAAACAACTGACCGCCGCGGGCCATCACTTCAGCCACTTCCATGCCAACAACAGCGCCGCACTGCTTCACGAGCCCCAGTCTATGCACAACCTTGTCCGGCCCGGGCTATTGGTGTACGGCGTTCTCCCCTCGGGGCGACGCCGCCCGGCTGCCGCCCTAAAACGCCATCTTCACCCTGCGCTTGCTTGGAAGTGCCGCATCTCCCTGATCAAGGAAATTCCCAAGGGCACAACCCTCAGCTATGGTCGTTCTTACATCGCACAACGGCGCATGCGCGTAGCCACGCTCACCGCGGGCTATGGCGACGGCTACCTCCGCTCCGCCCATCGCGAAGCTCGCGTGCTAATCGGCGGCAAACAATGCCCCATCCTCGGCTGCATCACCATGGACCAAATGCTGGCCGACGTCTCGCGCGTACAAACTCCAAACCCGGGCGATGAAGCCACGCTGATTGGCCATCAGGGCAAAATGGAAATCAGCGCAAACCAGCTTTCTCAGTGGGCGTCAACTGTCCCTTGGGAAACCCTCACCGCCATAACCCACCGTGTCCCTCGCCTGTACCGCGGAGACCAAGCCGCCTGATCCATGCCCCTGTTGCGTTTCATCAGCCTGATCATCAAGGGCGCAGCCATGGGGGCCGCCAACGTCATCCCTGGCGTTTCCGGAGGCACCATTGCGCTCATCACCGGCATTTACGAGGAACTCATCACCACCATAAAAAGCTTCGGCTGGCAGTCAGCACGATTGCTGTTTAAAGGAGAATTCCGAAAAGCTTTCAACCATGTCAATGGCCCATTCGTCTGTGCCATCGGCGTGGGCCTGCTCGCCAGCGTCTTCACCCTCGCCAAACTTCTCGAAAAGGTACTGAACGAAAAGGAACAATTCACCCTGGCCTTTTTCTTCGGGCTCATCCTCGCCTCTGTCTTTTCCGTTGGCCGCCGGGTGCCAAGATGGTACGCTCAACATGCCGTTCTCTTTGCCGTCGGAGTCGGCCTCGCCATCAGCATTGTTTTCCTTCGACACGCCGGCCCTAACCCCGCGTCCTGGTATGTCTTCCTGTGTGGAACCGTTGCCATGAGCGCCATGATTCTCCCCGGCATCTCTGGCTCATTCATTCTCCTCCTCATGGGCAACTTCCTTCTCATCATGAACGCCATCGGTTCATTCAACATTTCTGTACTTGCCCCCTTTGCCCTCGGCTGTGCTTTCGGCCTCATGGCCTTCTCACGCGCACTGTCTTATATTCTCGAGAAATGGCGTCATGCCACCCTTTCGGTGCTCACGGGGTTCGTTGCTGGCTCCTTGCTCATCATATGGCCTTGGAAACTCAAAAAACATCTCATGGGCGAAAACGGTGAAATAATCCTGCGCGAAGGAAAGCCCATCCTGATTGGATATCAATGGTATCCCCCTGACTTTAGCCCGCACACCGGCCATCTCGCGCTGATCATGCTCGCAGGAGTCGGTATCGTGCCGCTTCTGGAATTCTTCGCTGATCCAAAACCCGAAGAGCCAAAGTCAACCGCCGGTGAATAGCCCGCCCTTGTCCATGCCGCCCAGATAAACTATTAAGACCGCAGTGGACTTACGATTAATGAGCCTGCTCGGGCTGGTGGCATTCCTTGCCATGGCATGGGGCATCTCGCTGCGAAGAGATCGATTCCCATGGCGCATCGTGCTCTCGGGAATTGGCCTGCAGTTGGCGCTGGCGCTATTTATGCTCAAAACACCCGTGGGCGAAAAAATTTTTTCTTTCGCCAAGACCGCTGTCCAAAAACTACTGGATGCCGCCGAAGCCGGCACCTCACTGGTTTTCGGCCCTTTGGCCAACCACGGAGAGATGGGCGAAGCATTCGGTAAAATTGGCGACAGCCGTGACGACACCGGCGCGTTGGTCGCCATCATCATCGCTGGTACCATCATCCTCGTGGCCACCGTCTCAAGCCTGCTTTACCACCTCGGCATCCTGCAACACATCGTGCGCGGCATGGCGTGGGTAATGCGCCGCCTCCTCGGCACCAGTGGCAGCGAAAGCCTCTGCAGCGCCGCCAACGTATTCATGGGCCAAACCGAGGCGCCCTTGGTCATCAAGCCCTACCTCAAGGGTATGACACGCAGCGAAATCATGACCATGATGGTGGCTGGCATGTCCACCATCGCCGGAGGCGTATTTGCCGTATATGCAAGCTTCGGCAAAACCGCCGGCTACCTCGACATGGCCGGCCACCTACTCACCGCCTCAGTGATGGCTGCGCCAGTGGCATTGCTGATGGGCAAAATTCTCCTGCCCGAGTCTGAAACAAGCCCCACCGCTCATGGGGCCACCGCTGAGGTAAAGCCTGAGACCTCCAACATACTCGATGCCCTTTGCCAAGGTGCCGGCGACGGAATGAAGCTCACCATCAACGTACTGGCTATGCTGATCGCCTTCACCGCCGTAGTAGCGCTCTTAAACATCCTCATCGCCCAGCCCCAGCAATGGATCGGTGTGGCTACGGAAAGCACATACACCTTTCAAAACATCCTCGGCTGGCTCAACGCACCTTTTGCTTTTCTGATGGGAGTTCCTTGGGAAGACTGCACCGCCGTCGGGCAGGTGCTCGGCGAGCGAATCGTGCTCAATGAATTCATGGGCTTTAAGGCACTGACCAATCCCGAAATCACCACGCTGGCACATGAGCGCAGTTTTTATATCACCACTTATGCCATTTGCGGATTTGCCAATTTCGCCAGCATCGCCATCCAAATCGGAGGCATCGGCTCACTCGCATCCGAACGCCGCAAAGATCTCGCCCAATTCGGCCTCCGTGCCATGGCCGGCGGCGTGCTCGTCAGCTACATTAATGCCTGCATCGCAGGGTTGTTTATTTAAAACTCTGCCCTCTGTGCCTGTGTGATTAAAGAATCGTCTACTACAGAGACACAAGGAACACGGAGATTGGTTCTTGCTGAAATTATTCCGTTGCCCACAATCGGCGGATGAACCGTGCTGCGCTTTTCTTGTTGCTCGTTTTCTCCCCTTCCCTTTTTGCCGACGACAAGAAACCGCCTGAGAAATTCTCCGACAGCCTTAAGGGATTCGTGGATAATTTCAAGGGGCGCGGAGCGTTGAATGATGGCTCTGAGCCGTCCACGCCCGCTGAGGGCATCAAGAAGCTCAAGATGGCTGAGGGGCTGGTGATGCAGGTGGTGGCGCATGAGCCGCAGGTGGCGCAGCCGCTGAACATTTACTTCGACGAACGCGGGCGCATGTGGGTGACGCAGTATCTGCAGTATCCCTTCCCGGCCGGGCTGAAGGTCATGGAGTACGACAAGTACCTGCGCGCGGTATTCGATAAAGTGCCACCGCCGCCGCCGAATCATTTTCGCGGCAAGGACAAGATTACCATCCACGAAGACACGGACGGTGACGGCGTCTTCGATAAACACAAGACCTTCCTCGATGGACTGAACATGGCCCGCAGCGTCATCACCGGACGCGGCGGTGCGTGGGTGCTGATGCCGCCGTATCTGCTTTTTTATCCGGACAAAGATCGCGACGACATCCCTGATGGCGATCCCGAGGTGCACCTCACCGGCTTCGGCCTCGAGGACACGCACTCCGGCGCCAATAGCCTCCGCTGGGGGCCAGACGGCTGGATTTACGGCGCGCATGGCAGCACGTGCACCGCAGAAATTCAGGGTATCAAGTTTCTCGGACAGGCCATTTGGCGTTATCATCCGCGCACAAAAAAGTTTGAAGTCTTCGCCGAGGGCGGCGGAAACACATTCTGTTTGGACTTCGACAGCCAAGGCCGCACCTTCAGCGGCACCAACTACGGCAACACGCGCGGCGTCCATTACGTGCAAGGCGGCTGCTACATCAAAGGCTGGGCCAAGCACGGGCCATTGATCAATCCGCATGCGTTCGGCTTTTACCAACACATGGCGCACGAGGGTTACAAGCCGCGCTTCCCGCAATCGACCATCATCTACGAGGGCGGCAAGTTGCCCAGTTACGAGGGACACATCATCGCCGGCATGGCGCTGGTCAATCGCGTGCAGGCCAGCCGCATTTACAAAGACACCTCGAGCTTCCGCACCGTCGACACCGCGCCAATGGTGACCACCGATGACCGCTGGTTCCGCATTGTCGACACCAAGGCCGGTCCTGATGGCGCGGTGTATTTTGCCGATTGGTATGACAGCCGTCTGAGCCACCTCGATCCCCGCGACACTTGGCACAAGAGCAGCGGACGTATTTACCGCATGCATGCCAAGGGCGCGAAGACCATCAAGCCCTTCGACCTCGGCAAGCTGTCCACCACCGAGCTCATCAACACCCTCGTTCACCCCAACAAGTGGCACCGCCAAACCGCGCAACGCATCCTCGCCGATCGCCGCGACAAATCGCTCGTACCCGGACTCACGAGAATTGCCTTGGTAAACGACGGCCAAATCGCGCTCGAAAGTTTCTGGGCCATCAACCACAGCGGCGGTTTCACCACGCAACTCGCCGAGCAAACGCTGCGGCACAAACACCCGTTCATTCGCTTCTGGACCATACGCCTGCTCGGCGACAGCCATCTCATGACCCCCGCCCTGCGCAATCAACTTACCGAGTTGGCCAAAACCGAAAAGCATCCCGAAGTCCGCAGCTGCCTCGCCGCGTCCTGCAAACGCTGGGCAGCGAAGGATGCCTTTCCCATCCTCGCCGCTCTCATTCGCCGCACCGAAGACGCCAACGACAAACACATCCCGCTCCTCCTTTGGTGGGCGATCGAGAAAAAGGCCACCGGCGACCGGGACGCCATCACCAAGCTGCTCGCCGACCAATCGATCTGGACAACGCAGATGATGCGCCAGCACCTCATCGCGCGCATCGCCCAGCGTTACACCGCTGAGCGAACGCCCGCCAACCTCGCCACCGCCGCCCGCATTCTCGCCCAGGCTCCGAGCGATGCCGATCGCGACCAGCTCATCAAAGGCCTCGAGGCCGGCCTGCAGGGAAACGCGGTGCAGAATCCGCCCGCCGCGCTGGTCACCGAGACGCGTAAACTTTGGAAAACCCGCACCCACACGCCGCAGCTCATTTCACTGGCCACCCGCCTCGGCCTGCCTGAGGCGATGGCGGAAGCGATGGAGCTCGTCAAAAACCCGAAAACCCCCGCCAACGACCGGCGCGCGTTGACCAAGCTGCTTTCCGAACGCCGCAGCGCCGATGCGCTCAAGCTGTTGCTCGCGGAATTTAGGGCCAGCAACAACAGTAGCCGTCGCATTGAATTGATGACGGCAATGCAGCGCTTTGAGGATGCCGCGGTGGGCACGTCGCTGTTGGCGCGTTATGCCGAGATGCCCCAGCGCGAGCGCGATAGTGCGCAGAATATTTTGAGCAGCCGCGCCGATTGGTCGCTGGCGTTCGCGCGCGGAGTCGATGCGGGCACCATCAAGCGCGAGGACGTGAAGCCTGCCACGGTGCTCGCGATGCAAGGCCACAAGCGCAAGGCCATTGATGCGCTCGTGAAGAAGCACTGGGGACAACTGCGCCAGAGCAGTGAAGACAAACAGAAGCGCATCGCCGCGGTTGGCGCGTTGATTACCGAGAACAAGGGCGACGCCAAGGCGGGCGCGCAAGTGTACGCCATCGCGTGCGCGGCGTGCCATCGCTATAAGGGGAAAGGAGGCAACATCGGGCCGAACCTCGACGCATATCAGCTGAACAATCCGGGCTTTCTCATCCCCGCCGTGGTCGATCCCAGCCTTGGCATCCGCGAGGAGTTTGCCGGCTTCAACGTCGTCACCAAGGACAACCAGCGCCTCACGGGCTTTATCGCCCAAAACGCGCCGCAGTTCATTGTCCTGCGCGACCTCGCCCAAAACTCCATTACCCTGCCGCGCAATGAAATCAAGGATCTTCAGGCCATGCCCGTCTCCCTTATGCCCGAGGGCCTGCTCGACGCCCTCACTCCGCAGCAGGTGCGCGACCTTTTTGCGTTCCTCATGCAAAAGTGAGAACCGCTTGATTCGACCGAGCCCTTCCGCTACCGTCCGCCCTCCCCCCATGGCGTACATCAACGAACATTTTTTGAAGCTCAAGGCCGGCTATCTCTTTCCCGAGATTGGCCGTCGCGTAAACGAATTCACACAGGCCAACCCCGACAAGGCCGCCGGTCTCATCCGGTGCGGCATCGGCGATGTGACGGAAGCGTTGCCGGAAGCGGTCATCGAAGCACTGCACTCAGCCGTCGATGAGATGGGGAACCGTGAGACCTTCCGCGGATACGCTCCCGAGTTGGGATACGATTTTCTTCGCGAAGCAATTGCAAAGCATGATTATGCCGCGCGCGGAATGGACATTAGTGCCGATGAGATTATTGTGTCCGATGGCGCCAAGTGCGATTCTGCGAACATCCTCGACATTCTCGGCAGCCAAAACCGCATCGCCATCACCGACCCCGTGTACCCCGTGTACCTCGACACCAACGTGATGGCCGGGCACACCGGCCCCGCCGATGACGCCGGGCTTTTCGAGGGTATCATTTATCTGCCGTGCACCGACGCAAACGCTTTCGTGCCCGCCATCCCCGACGAACCGGCTGATCTCATTTACCTTTGCTACCCGAACAACCCCACCGGCGCCACCGCTACCAAGGCGCAGCTCGCCGCGTGGGTGGACTACGCCAAGGCCAACGGCAGTATCATTCTGTACGATGCCGCGTACGAGGCGTTCATTCAGGATGCTGATATGCCGCATTCCATATTTGAAATCGAAGGCGCGCGTGATTGCGCCATCGAGTTCCGCAGCTTCTCCAAGAACGCCGGCTTCACCGGCACCCGCTGTGCTTTCACCGTCGTGCCGAAGGGCTTAACCGCCAAAGACGCCGCCGGCAACGACCACCCTCTCCACGCCCTTTGGGGACGCCGCGTGGCGACGAAATTCAACGGCACCAGTTACCCCATCCAACGCGCCGCCGCTGCCGTCTACACTGAGGCCGGCCAGGCACAAGTGCGCGCGCTCATCGACCATTACATGGGCAACGCCAAAATCCTGTGCGAAGCGGCCAAGGCCGCGGGGCTCGAAGTTTTTGGCGGCACGAACGCGCCTTACATTTGGGTCAAGACACCCAATGGCGCCCCGAGTTGGGATATTTTTGATAAGGTGCTCAACGAAGCTGCCGTGGTCATCACCCCCGGCGCGGGCTTTGGCACCGCCGGCGAAGGCTACTTCCGGATAAGCGCGTTCAACAGCCGCGCGAATGCGGAGGAAGTGGCGAAGCGGATCGGCGCGATGGCGTGGTAGGAATTATTCCGCAGCCAAATTAAAACACGCCACCCCGTTCCCCTGTCGTACGAACAGCTTGCCGCGGCTGAGCACCGGGGACGGGCACCACATGGCGCGGACGCGGGCTTTGCCTTCCTCGTAATGCGCCAGCGGATCGGCGCGGAGCATGACCAGTTCGCTGCCCTTTTTCTCGAAAGCAAACAGCCGACCATCCGCAATGAACGGCGAGGAAATGTTACTCGAACGCTTCTCTTTCCACTTCACCTTGCCGGAATCCATCTCCACACACATCTGCGTGTCGCCGCCTGCAAGGAACACGTGCCCATCATAAATCACCGGCGTGGATTGCGTGCGCCGCGCATCCAATGGAATCTTCCACAGCGATTTGGCGCCAGCTGCCGAAATGTGATAACCGGCCAAGCCAATCTTTTTGTCACGGCTGTAAACGGCCATGTGCTGCCCGGAAACCACCGGCGTTGAATCGCCACCGCCGGGCGTGCGCCACAAGACCTTGCCATCGGCGGGGTTCAGGCAAAACACCTCGCGGCTACTGTTCGTGAGCAGATATTTTTTGCCGCCGTTCTCCCACAGCACCGGTGAGGAATTGCCGCCGCGCACATCATCGCTTTCCCAAGCGACCTCGCCCGTCTTTACATCCAACGCAATCAGTTTACCGACCATGATGAACGCCTTTCCCTCAGCCACGAGAAACGACGACGCCCCACCCTTGCTCGGCAATTCAGCAGACCAAACTTTTTTGCCGGTCTTCGCATCCACGCAGTACGCATGCCGGCCGCCCAAAGCGAACACCTTACCATCCGCCACACACGGCGTGCTGGATGCTTTTCTGCCGGTTGGCTCGCCCGGAGCATCCGTTTTCCAAAGCGTCTTGCCGGTCATTGCGTCGAGGCAAACCACCACGTCCTTGGCCACCTTGCGCGTGTTCGGCACCGCCTTAACTACCTGCGCCTTGGTCTCTTCATTGAAGCCCTGACCGCCCAGCCATTTTTTGAACGCGGCATCATCCTCAAACCGATGTTCGCGCATGGTCGCCAACTTCTGCAAATCCTTGATGGCAATCGCCGCCTTCCCCTTCTTGAATCGGCTCGCCACCCAGCTGCCCAGCACCTGCTTTTGATCCTTGTCCAAATTCGCATCAATCCACTCATCAATCCACGCCTGCAATTTCTCCCCGCGCAACCGTCGGCTCAGGCCCAGCCGATCCTTCTCCATCTTCGCCACCAACGCATCTCCTAGCTGGCTCGTTCCCCGATTGCCCAATTTGCGCAAAACCAAATCATCAATCGCCCGGGTCTTCGTCGGCACGTTTTCGTGCCAAACAATCGCCATATAAACCCGCCCGTTGGCCACCACCACACTTCCATGCCCACCATCGTCGTCACTCGGGATAAATTCACTCGTCCAAAGCTGTTTCAGGCCCTCCTTTGGAAACGCCTTCAACAACGGCACACTGTCCGTTACCACCCCATTCCGGCCCGGCCCGCGCCATTGCGGCCATTCGGCGAAGGTGGAAAACACGAAGGCAAACGTGAGGACAACAAGTATTTTCATGGCTCAATTGGACTAATGCGGAATGCTGGCGCATTCAGTGATCAATTATCAATGCCAAATTTTCGTTCTACCAAATTGATAATTGAACATTGGTAACTGAAAATTTACCGTCTCTCCGTGAACCCACTGCTGCTGCTCGCCATCGGTTTGGCCATCGTGCTGGGCGGCATTCTTTGGCTGCGTCTGCACCCATTTCTCTCACTGATTCTCGGCGCATTTGCCGTAGGCGGCCTGACGATGCCGTCCTATCTTCAACAATCAATGGCCGCCAAATATGAGGGTGACGCCATCCGCGCTGACACCAAATTTGGAGTGGTGGCAGTTTATGAGGCGCTGGCTTCGGGCAAACCGCCGAAGAAATTCACGTCGAATACGCTTTGCAACAGCAAAGAAAAGACCCAGTTAGACGGAGAGCTGCACAAAATCTATTCAGACCTAAACAGCACCGACACCACGCCGGACGAAATGACTATTCGGAAGCACGTCAAGGCCGCCGTTTTGGCTCATCAAACTATATACGAAGCCAAAGCCAAAGTGGCTGCAGAGAAATACGCGCAGTCAAACAATACCCTCAACCGCATCACCGACGCCTTCGGCTCCACAGCAGGCAAGATTGGCATCCTCATTGCGATGGCTTGCGTTATCGGCCGCTGCCTGCTGGCCAGTGGCGCAGCGGAACGCATCGTGCGCGGGGCTCTTTCGTTCATCGGGCTTAAGCGGGCGCCGGTGGCATTTTGCGGCAGCGCGTTCCTACTGGGCATCCCGGTATTTTTCGACAGCCTCTTCCTGCTGGCCATTCCCATCGTCAAGGCCACGTGGTTGAAAGTAAAAAAGAACTACGTGCTCTTCGTCGTGGCACTGGTGGCCGGCGGCACAATGACCCATTCGCTGGTGCCGCCCACGCCCGGGCCGCTATTCGTGGCGGAAGAACTGGACGTCAACCTAGGCACAATGATTATGACCGGACTGCTCATCGGCATTTGCTGCAGTGCGATGGGCCTCGTGTACGCGCACTGGCTGAACAAGCGCATGGAGGTGCCGCTGCGCGAGTCTCCCGAGGAACTGGCGAAGCTGGAAGAATTGTCCGAACGCGATATCAGCGAGCTGCCTTCGCTCGGCGCCTCGCTCCTTCCCATCTTGTTGCCTGTCGTACTCATTAGCGGCGTGGCCATTTACAAAAGCGGTCTCGCCCCCACCGAGTCACTGCCACTTTCCCTACAGTTGTTGGGTGACAAAAACATCGCGCTGACCATCGCGGCCGCCGTGGCGATGCTTCTGGCCGCCACGCGATTAAATGACCGTCAAGTCGTGGCCGATCACGTGCAGCAATCGATGATGGAAGGCGGCCTCATTATTTTGATTTGCTGCGCGGGCGGCGCATTCGGTGCCATGCTCCGCCAGTCCGGCATCGGCCCCGAAATTTCCGGCATGACGGAGGGCCGATCGCTCGGCCCATGGCTTTTGCCCATTGCGTTCATCGTCACCGCCGTCATTCGCGGGGCCCAAGGCTCTGCCACCGTCGCCATGTTCACCGCCGTGGCCATTGTGGGTCCGATCGCGCTGGACACGGAATTAAGCTATCATCCCGTGTACCTCGCCGTGGCTATCGGCTGCGGGTCAAAACCGTTCCCGTGGATGAACGACAGTGGCTTCTGGGTAATCAGCAAAATGAGCGGCATGACCGAAAAAGAAACTCTCAAGGCGCTCACACCCATGGCCACCATCATGGGATTCACCGGCATCATCGTGACGATAATTGCCGCCAAGCTGTTTCCAATGGTCTAATTTAATGCAAACAAACACCACCAAGCAGAAACTGAACAGCGGCGAAACGGTGTACGGTGCGTTTTTTCGGACGCCTGACACCAGCCTCATCGAACTGCAGGGTTATCTCGGCTGGGACTTTCTCGTACTGGACGGCGAACACGGCACATTGCAACCCCGCGACGTGGAGGATCAGTGCCGCGCCTGCGAACTGCACGGCGTCACGCCCATCGCGCGGGCCACAACCAATGAGCAATCCACCATTTTGCGTTTTATGGACACCGGCGCACAGGGCGCTCTCATACCATTCGTCAACACCGACGACGACGCCGAACGCGCCGTACAATCCATCAAATACCAACCTCGCGGCAAACGCGGTTTAGCCGGCATCCGCGCCGCCAATTTTGGCCGTACCGGCCCACTTGGTGATTACGTAAAAAGAGCCAACGAAGAAACGCTCGTCATCGCGCAAATCGAAACCACCGAAGGTCTCGCCAACCTGGACGCCATCGTGAAAACGCCGGATGTCGATGTCATCTTTATCGGCCCCAACGACCTTGCCAATTCCCTCGGCCACCCCGGCAACATCCCCCACCCCGACGTACAGGCCGCCATGGACAAAATTGCCACCACCACCCTCGACGCCGGCAAAATCCTCGGCCTCATGATTTACAACAGCGAAGGCGCCCAAAAATGGCGCGACAAAGGCGCCCGCTTCATCTCCGTCCCTTTCGAGGCAGTGATGACTGCCGCCGTGACCAATTTTTTGGAAGAAGCAAAACAATAAGCCGCACGCAGAGATGCGGAGGCGCGGAGAAACCATCTATTCACTCTCCGCGTCTCTGCGGCTCCGCGTGAGAAATTAAAATGAAAACTCTTTTCGCCCTCACCCTAGCCCTCGCAACTCTCACGACCACAGGCGCCGAAACCTTCGACACCGTCATTACCGGCGGACGCGTCATGGATCCCGCCACCGAGCTCGACGCTATTCGACACATCGGCATTACCGACGGAACCATCAAGGCTATTTCAAAAACCCCGCTCAACGGCAAGTCGACCATCAACGCCAAAGGCCTCGTGGTAGCCCCGGGCTTTGTGGACCTGCACCAACACGGTCAGGGCCCGGAGGATTACCCGTTCAAAGCCATGGATGGCGTGACCACCGCGCTTGAGCTCGAAGTAGGCACTGCCGATGTGGACTTGTGGTACAAGCTGCGCGCGGGCAAAACCCCCATCAATTTTGGCGTAAGCATCGGACACATCCCCACGCGCATCAGTGTGATGGGCGACAAGCCCGCATTCCTGCCACCCGCAAATTCCCGAGGCGCCAAACAACGCGCAACGCCCGAACAACTCGCTGCCATCAAAAGAAAAATTGAACACGGGCTAAGCCGGGGTGCCGTCGCCGTCGGTTTTGGCCTGCAATACACACCCGAGGCCACGCAATGGGAATCCCTAGAAATCTTTCGCATTGCCGCCCAGTTCGATGCCTCATGTCATGTACACATGAGAAGCAAAGGCGCGGACACCGGCCTGAACATCCACACCGCCATGCACGAAGTCATCGCGCTCTCGGCTATCAGCGGGGCTCCCGGGCACATAGTGCATATCCAAAGTACCGGCAACCTTGTCACCCCGCGCCTTATCGAAATGGTTGCTGCTGCCCGCAAAAACGGCCTCGATATTTCCTGTGAAGTGTACCCGTACACAGCTGGCATGACGGATATCAAATCCGCCATCTTTGACGATGGCTGGCAGGATCGCGCCGGCATCACCTACAACAACCTCCAATGGGTCGCCACCGGTGAACGCCTCACCAAGGCGACCTTTGATAAATATCGCAAACAAGGTGGCAAGGTGATCGTTCACGCCAACCCCGAGAACCTCGTGCGTCAGGTTGTTGCCAGCCCGCACACCATGATTGCCAGCGACGGCTTCATGGGCCATCCCCGCAACGCCGGCTGCTACTCCCGCGTTCTCGGCAAATACGTCCGTGAAAACAAGGACCTCCCCCTGATGCTTGCCCTAAAGAAATGCGCCCTTTGGCCCGCAAAACGCCTTGAGAAATGCGCGCCCGCATTTAAAAAGAAAGGCCGCCTGCAAGTCGGCGCCGACGCGGACATCATCATTTTCAACGCTGCCAAAATCATCGATCAAGCCACCTTTAAAGACGCTGCCCAATTCTCCACCGGCATCCGCTACACGCTCGTCCACGGGGTGCCAATTGTGAAAGAAGGCAATTTTCAGAAAGACATTTTCCCCGGCAAAGCCGCCCGCGGAACGATTCGTTGATGATAAATCCGGTTACCTGCCTAAATTCACCTTCACCTTTTCGCGCGCCAAACGAAGCACACCAGCGGGCGTGGTGATCCGGGAAATGTTTAGGTAATCCGGCTGCTCCTTATCGTTCTTCGGGTAATTGGCAAGATTGATCTGGCGAATGCCCTTTTCGTATAACGAAGCCAACGCCACGTGACTGGCCGTTTCGCCATAACCCCAAACAGTCAACGGAGCGGCGTGTCCCAGCTCTCGCGTTAGTTGCACGGCACGGCGCACGTCGTACACCTGCATTCCTGCCAGTGTCTGCCCCAGCAGCATGAAACGCCGACGGGCTTGTGTAATGTGGCGCTCATCCTCACTCAACACGCTCAAGCCAATGCCGCGCGGCATGAAGGTGATGTACACCTCGGGTTGGTTGCGCACATGGTCGAGTTTTTTCTCGAGCATCGCTTTCTGCTGAGCGGTGATTGGGGCATCCGCAGCAATGCCCGCTAGCGCCAACTCCTCGGCCCATTCCCTGGCGTAAATCGGTCGCCCCAGCACGAGGTACTTGCGCCAAGCCGCCTCGGGCAACACTTCAAGATGAATTGCCTTGGGCTGCTTGAGGCCGGTGCGATAGCAGACGTATGCGCGCAGTTGAATTTCCTTTTGGCTATCAAAATCAAATGCCTCAAATATGACGCCTTTATGCTCCTTACGATACACGCGCTTTTCATTTAAGGGCACATCGGTCGCCGCCCAGCCGCGAAAAGTCTTTTGCCTAAGCAATTTAACGGAGTCGATGGAAGGTTTGGCCTCCCTTTTGTCAGTTGCAATGCGTGTGAAACAGTCTTGGATCTTGGTGTTTATCTCATCAGCAGGCAGCTTTTTGAACACCCTCAATTCCTCAGGTTGAAACAATTTTTCGGCGGCAATGGTGATCGGCGGTTCTTCGCCTTTGAGATGGCGGTTGAACCAATTAAAGGCAGGCACCCGCAATGGCTGGGTGTCCTTATGGCCGCCGGGGGTGATGACCAAGCCCAGCTTGTCCCGGGCGCCGTGTAAATCGTAAATGCGGCGCACATCGTTGAAAACACGGCTGACTCCATCAAGCGGAAAAATGCGATCGTCATCCGTGTTGAGTATCATCAACGGACGCGGGGCCACCAACGCGGCGACTTGTCCGAAATCCCAGCGGTATGTGTTCACGTGAAACATGCAGTCGCAATGGCCTTCCACAACTCCGTGCGCCAGTCGCCCGCTGTTTGGAAATCCGGCGTAAACGTGATTCTGCAAATCCGCGATGCCGGCCACTGGCGCCGACACCTTGATGCGTTCATCGAGCACAGAAATCCACCAACTGTACGCTCCCCCGCCACTGCGGCCAGTGACACCAAAGCGGTTTTTGTCGACAAACTCGAGGGTCTCCAAATAGTCCAGCGCCCGGATGCAGTTCCACGCCTCCACTGACGCCGACGAATAACCACGACTGTTCCACCACCACATGCCGTGGTTGTAAGTGCCGTGGTGAATGCCCTCGATTTCACCCAGTTGCAGCGTGTCAATAACTAGGCAAACGTAGCCGTTACGCGCAAACCACACACCATGATGCTGGTAGTGCACCTTGTTGCCATAGCTGACACCGTCCTTTTTTACACGGCCGTGCCCGCACACATAAAGAATGGCCGGCGCGGGTTTCTTCAGTCCTTTTGGCACGTACAGGTTGGCCGTGACATACAATTTGGGAATGGACTGGTAATGCAGGTTCCACACCTCAAATTCCTCGTGCTGCACTTTCCCCGTCACTGTCGCCTTCAATGGTGTTCGCGGCGGCGCGGGGTCCAACCCAAGCATCTCGTGCATTTCCCGCCGATAGCGATCCTTACGGTCATTCCAATCCGCCAGCGTCTTGACGTCTTTCAAACAATCCGCTGCCAACCGATCCGCCTCGGCCTTGAAATACGCGGCGAACATTTTATCACCCCGCGTTTTGAACAATGCAGCGTGCGCGTTGTAGAGGGTTAAAAGAAAAACCGATGTAAGAAGAATGGATAGGGCCTGCATGAATTGCCCCCTTCATCGGGCACAAATCCCATGCCGTCAAGTGCCGGTTGTAACGCGCTCAGCGAGGTATTCTTCCAGTCGCAGGCGAAACTCCGCTATATCAACGTCACGCTCGCAACAGACAAGCATTAATGCACCATCGGATCGAAAGTTGTCGTCCCACACCTTCACCTCGTCATCCGTCCAGCGAAGATCGTATTTGGCCAAGTGCTCGTCGCTGAGGCTTTCAAGGTATGCCCGCAGGTTCATGTCTGTCTCGTCCATACCCTCACCCTCGGTCATCGAGCCCCCCCCTTTCGGATACAGTAAATCCGAGCATCCGTCCGGATTAGAAGGTGGTCACCCGCCATCGCCGGCGTGGCCATGCAAATGCCCTCATTTTCACTCAAACGGTTTTGGCCCAACATTTTGAATTCACGGCCTGCCTTTAGCACATGGGTGATGGCGTTTTCATCGAGGAAAAAGATTTTGTGGTTGTACGCCCACGGCGAACTGGTGAACGCGCCGCCGCGGGGCACAACCCGCTCCGGCCCGTAAACATGTTTACCCGTCTTTGCCTCAAAGCAGGCCACCAAACCGCGGTCGAACAGCACGTAAAGCAGGTCACCATAGATGATGGTGGATGGATTGTAAGGCCCCGCCCGTCGCTGGCACCAAGCGATGTGGACATTGCTGTCCTCATCGGATTCCAGTGAGATGTCACCTTTCGCACCGGGGCGAATGGCAAAGATGGGTTTCTTGCGATCGCCCACATAGCCGGAGGTGATGTACAGCAACCCAAACTTCGCGTATGGTGTGGCAATGGTGATCGATGAACTACCACCAAATTGATACAATAGTTTACCCTCAAGGTTATAGGCGCGATTCTTTCGGGTTCCAGGCGTGATTATTTCCGTGCGCAATTTGTTCTGCCAAATGAATGGCGTGGACCAGTTGCTCTTTTCATCATCTCGCGCCGTGCGCCAGATTTGTTTGCCGGTCTTTGCGTCCAGCGCCACGAGGAACGACTGCTCTTCGTTGTCATTTACAATGTACAGCCGCCCGTCGTGCAGCACTGGCGACGCCGCCAGCCCCCAGCCGTAGCGCGTTTTCACCGCCGGCCATTCCTTTTTCCAAAGCTGCTTGCCGGCCATGTCGTAGCAGAACAAACCGTGATTACCGAAATACGCATAGACGCGTTCGCCGTCGGTAATGGGCGTCTCGGAAGCGTAACTGTTCTTGATATGAATACTCCCCCGCGGCTTGCCGGTAAGTGGTGTTTGCTCCCAAATCACCTTGCCCGTCTCAAGATCCAGGCAAATGACCTTCCAATGATGCGTTCCCGTCGGTGGCTGATAACGGTTGCCACCAAAGTACAAACCCTTCTTCGCCTCCCACTGCTGACCATCAGTGGTAACAGTGGTCACGAACACCCGTTTGCCCCAAACCACGGGTGATGACCAGCCGCGCCCTGGCAATCCCCTTGTCCACAGAACATTTTTAGACGAGCTCCACTCCCCCGGCAAATTCGCATTCTCAGAAACCCCCATGGCTCCCGGCCCACGGAACTGGGGCCAGTTTTCAGTAGCCCCCAAGGTCACTGCAAGGAGCAGCGTGATGATTGTCAGATTTAGTTTCATTTGAGCATCAAAGGCCGGCGGGTCTGTGGAGTCCATCAAGCCTCGGCGCGCACCCAACCATGGGCAGCATTTTCACGGTGACCACCCTCGTCGAGATACGCGGTCTTCAACCGTGTCAAGGTGTCCTTGGGGAATTGCTTCAGCTTGGCTTTCAAGTCCACTTTGTAAACCTTGGCGGCATTCAGGCCAAAAATCTTCGCCTTGTCTTCCTTTGTCAGCTTTTTGTATCCGAAACGCTCACACAACTCATCGGAAATCTGGAAGCGCTTGAACGCCTCGATCACCCATTGCGGCGAACCCCACCACAGACAGTCCGTGCCCCAGATGACATGATCCGCGCCGTAGTACTTCACGTTCTTGCCGATGAGATGTTGTGCCATCAGCGGATGCAAGACCGCCAATAGACCAAACGACGACCCAATCTCACAATACACATTGTCCATTTTTGGATTGCGCTGCTTGATCTTCATCAGCTCGTTGTGCCAGACAAAGTCGCCCGTCTTTGGATCAAAAAACTTCGGATCCTTGAATCCCGCCTCGCCCGGCCCGTGCTTCAACGCCGAGTGGTACACCACAAAGCTCAAGTCCGGGTGATCCACTGCCGCCTTCTCCACGTCGCCCGGATGCGTGAAATGCCCCAGCCGCCGAGACTGGCTCGCAAACCCCTTGTGACAACTGAACACCTTTAGCCCAAGCTTCTTCGACTTCTCATAAAACGGATATGCCATCTTTTCGTCATCCATCCGGAATCCGTTCCCGCTGCGCCCCGGATCCATGTGGCAGTACCATTTCCAACTATCGATGCCATATTGCTTCACTTCGCGCTCCATTTGTTCGAACAATTCCGCGAAATTAGGCTTCTTGTTTTTACGGTCCCAATAGTGATTTGGCGCGCAGTTCCCCTGGCACAACACACGCTTGGATCCCGTCAGTTCATTCAGTTGCTTCTTCGACTGTGACATCAGCCAACTCGGCAATATGCCGCCGCCACGTTTCGGACCATCCAGCAACTTGCCTTCCCGATCACGATGAAACTCCTTACCCGGGATCCCTGAGATCACCGCCATGGAAGTGTCGCTATCAAAGAAAATCTCCTTCACAAAATTATTGAAGCCGTACGACTCCGGCCGGTTATCCAGCTTCACCCCCAGCCCTTTGACAATGAGATTTGTGAATGCACGCATCCCCAAGGGCACACCATTCGTAAAATGTGTCTGCACATCAAAAATGAAATAGTCACCCTTTGGCCATTTTTCCTCATGAGCCGCCGGTTCCAACGTCTCCTTCTCGTCCACTTCCCAGTAATTTCCGTATACCTCATTTGCCGCCAGAAACGCCGTCGCCATTCCCATTGAGCTGCGCATAAACTCACGCCGCCCCATCCCCAGCGCCTTGGCTTTTGCCTCTGACAGTTCGCCAATCCGCCGCTCCCATCGCTTCTGCTCCTCCGTTTGCGGTCTCGGAATAAATTCCTCATTGGAAACCACCTGTGTCGGGATGGGTGAATCCACACCCACCTTCGCATCCCTTTCAAATTTTGGAACCCACATAACTAATCCCGCCCCTTCCCAAGGCGATCACGCGCCCTTTCAAGTTCCCGCCGATCCAAATCACCGCTTGAATCCGCATCAACCTTGTCGAATGATTTTAGCAGCCAGCGAGGGGCCTCCACCTTATTAATTTTCCCATCTCCATTCTTGTCACCCCGCATGATACCCGCGACAACGGCCGCCCATAATCCGCCGCCGGCTTGGGCGGGCCGATTACGCCGGGCATTGTAATGATTTCGAGCGTGCCGCCCCAACGCGGTGTGAAGAGAACGCATGTCTGA
The DNA here is from genome assembly GCA_002433235.1 of Verrucomicrobia bacterium UBA6614. Classification (GTDB taxonomy): domain Bacteria; phylum Verrucomicrobiota; class Verrucomicrobiia; order Limisphaerales; family UBA1100; genus UBA6614. The sequence continues at coordinate 35,936 of DJHS01000047.1, read as the reverse complement.
CAAGTTCTTAGGCTTCACCGCCAACGTCAGGCTCCCCATCTCATCCGTAGACTGCAATCCCCATCTTACCCTCCGGGGTGGGTTGTGGGGGTTGGAGGGATTGCCCTCTGAGTTGTCCCAGACAATCGTGGTATCCAGCCGCGTCCCCTTCGGCAGCGAAACGAATTCCGAATAGTTGTATTCCTCCTGCCAAGTAAAGTCCCAGTCCGGAATATGGATCAACTCCTTCTTCGCTCCATTGGGTAACGTCGCCGTCATTCGCATTTGCTTGCCCAAATAATGCGCATGAGCGCTTACGGAAAATGCCTCCAAGTCAACAGGAAGCACAAACGAATCCTCCACCGTGTAGTCCTTTACCCCAGCCGGGATATCCACCCGCGAAAGCGCCCCAAACTGTGGCGGCATCTGAATGGCTGTAAAGACATCCGTCGGAGGCTTGTCCGAAAAATAAATCCCGACTGTTGAAACCTCTTTTTCCGGTTTTCCCGAGAGATGAAAATGCATGTCCAGAATCAAGTCCGAACCCGCCGGCAATCGATACGCCAAGCCCTCCGGCAAAAACCGCGCACTGCCACCCACAGCCCAGCCACCCAGACTGCGCGGCCCCAGCGCATTTCCGTCACCCATGCCCCTAAAGCCAGGCGTTGGACTCCGAGCATCCAGTCGGCGAGCCAAGCCCGAGGTGTCGTACCGGAATAAGCTATGATGCACCACCGCCGGCGCCCCCGGCTTGAACTCGACCGCCTTCACCCATTTCGTCTCGCGAATGTCCAGCGGGATGACAAAGCTCCGGTAAATGTCGCGCCCCGCCGCAGGCACCGGATAAGGCTCCTTCATTTTAACGACCAAGTCCGGCTTCCCCAGCCTCCAGCCTGGAGTAAAAGTCGGCCGTTTCGGAAGCTTTTTCGGATCCCCTTCCGGCATGCCCCCTTCCACCCAGCGGGTCAACGTCTCAATTTCGCCATCCTTCAATCCACGGGCGCCCTCAAACTGATAATCAGCCGAGGTCGCATGCCACGGCGGCATGAAGCCACTTTCCGTCACCCGCACAATCAACCTGCCTCGTTTGCGAACATCTTCATAGCTGATGAATTCAAACGGTGCACCCTCACCCTTACGATGGCACGAGGTGCAATTGTTGAAAATGATCGGAGCCACATGCTCTGAAAAGTTCGGCACTCCCCCCCCGGCGGCAACAAAGGCCGGCATGATCAAAAACAGAAACAACTTGGATAATTTATTCATAGGATTTCTGAGCTATATAAGCCAACAAACGGCCAGAGGTTACAATCATTCACCACTAATGCACCAAAGGTGGTTGTAGGTCCGGATAAACAACTCACCACCCGAAACCGCGATGGACGATTGCGTGGTTTCCCCCAGTGAGTTGGTCGCAACCAATTCAAATTTTGGCGCCGCCTTCAGTACAAATACATCTGCCGACTGGTTCATGGCATACAACCTCCCCCCTGCAAAGACCATTGAAGACCAGGATCCACCCCGCGCCCCTTTCCCCTTCAGTCTCTCCTCCCAGACCACTTTGCCGGATTTCACATTAATGCATTGCGCCACTCCGGTCGCATTCTGAATATAAACGTGCCCCTCATGCATGACGCCTGAGCCAATCCGTTGCTGCTCCTTTGGGCGTGCCCAAAGCCGGTGCGTTTTCGTCACATCCCCCTTGCCCCCCAACCGCGCTGCTAACGCTGTGCCGCCATAGCCGCCCATCGCCACTGCAATTCCCTCATCGAAAATAGGCGACGTGTAAACCAGAGAATTCAAACCGCCACACGACCACACTTCCTTCCCGTTTGCCGGTTCAAAAGCCACCAACCGCCCCGGATAACTCATCAACAATTGATCCCGGCCGTTAACAGAAACCACAATTGGCGTCGTCCATGAACCAATCCACTTGCCGCGTTGACCATCCTTCTTGACCCCCGAATCACCGCCCAGCTCATCATGCCGCCAAACTTCCGTTCCGTTAGCCTTGTTCAAAGCCACCAAGAATGTCGGATCGCCGGGGCCATGGTTCAAGATCACCAAGTCCTTGTAAATCACCGGCGAGGCCGCGTTACCCCAAATGTGCCGTTGCACCCCCAAGTCACGCCGCCACAACTCCTTTCCATCCATGTCGTAACAAACAATTCCTGCCGAGCCATGCGAAACCACCACCCGCTCACCATCCGTCGCTGGCGACGCCGAGCAATACGGATTCGTCCGGTGAGTCAACTCGTTCTCCCGAAAGAGCACACTACTGCGCCACAACTCTCTCCCATTCTTCCTGTTTAGACACAACAACATCCGCCGCCCCACCTGCTCAATCGCCTGAGTCACAAACACCTTGTCCCCCCACACAATCGGCGAAGAATTTCCGCGCTCCGGCAGCGGCACCTTCCATTTAACATTTTTGGTGGTCGACCATTTAATCGGCAACCCCTTGCCCATGCTCACACCTGTTCCCGCCGGCCCGCGCCAAGCCGGCCAATTGTCAGCAAAAAGTGAAACACCAGTCAAAACTAGCACGAGAGAGATACGAATAGATGTCATCCGGTGATGATAACATCCGCCATCACCTCGTCCAGTCATAGTATGCAATTCAAACAGTGCTGGCCTCACACCTTGCTCCCGTATCCGTGCAATACAAACTTTCAGACTCAAGGCGATTGACCTCAAACAGTCAATCAGGTGAACTTCTCGCATGTCCGAACCAAACCTTCAGACAAGCACAAAAACTCTGGGATTGAACAAATACCAACGCCACATCTTCCTGTGTGCAGATCAGACGGATGCCAAATGCTGTGCCAAGGAGGCTGGCTTGGAGTCTTGGGATTATCTGAAGAACCGACTGAAGGAACTGGGTTTGGTGGGTGCCAAACCGCAGGTGTTTCGCACGAAGGCCAATTGCCTGCGGGTTTGCCTGCGCGGGCCAGTGGCCGTGGTTTATCCGGAGGGTACCTGGTACCATTCCTGTACCCCGGAGGTGCTGGAGCGGATCATCCAGGAACACCTGATTGCCGGGCGCGTGGTGGAGGAGTACGCGTTTGCCGGCGCGGAGAATTGCCGCTTGGGTTAGCCGTGAATGCAGCTTTCCACGTAATCCACGATGAGTTGATCTTCGTCGCCGGCAACGAGGGTGACGCGCAGAAGTTCGGCAGGGTCGACGTTCTTCTCACGGAAGAACTGGCGGTCGCCGCCTCAGCCGTACATTAAATCCGCGGGCAGGGCGCCCTCGAGCTTGGCACGGGCCTTGACGATCAGGCGCGGGAGCCAGGCGACGCCGGCAATCTCATCGGTCTTGGCGGGAAATTCCTCCATCTCCATTCGGCGCGCGGCGGGTTGGCCCCGGAGGTCGTTGAGAAAATAGTCGCGCCGCACGGCCTGCAATTCCTCGACGTGCTCGTAAACGACATCGCCCCAGCGCACGTAGTCGTCACAGAAATCAAACATCTCCTGTGTGCTGCAACCGATGGATTCGAGAAAGGCGGGTTCGTCGCCTTCGAACATTGTTTCGGGCGATTGCCGGCCGGCTTCATGGCGTTCGACGCCCTTAAAGAAAAGGTCGCGAAACTGTGTTTGCCACTCGTTGGGTTCGGTGCTCATTAGCCGCGCAGGTTGACTTCGGCCATTAACTTGTCCGTCGAGGTGTAGGCTTCGGTGACCCACTCGACAATCTTGCTCGGATCGGGCGCATATTCCAGCTCGAGGCTGATGGCGCCGTCGAAGTCGAGATCCTTGATCGCCTGCAGGTACGGTTGGAAAGGCACCACGCCGTGGCCGGGAGGCAGGTCTCCGTGCACTTTGCCGTCGCAATCGGAAATGTGCACGTGCCCGGCGCGGCCCTTGAGGGCGGCGAGGCTTTCGGGCGGGCTGTCGCTGAGGAGCATGTGGCTGATGTCGATATTCGCCTTCACGGCGGGGCGGTCAACATCGGTCAGGTAACGGTCCATCTCGGCGATGGTGTTGACGAGCGACATGTGGAAGGGCTCCAGCTCGATGACGATCTCGAGGTCGCGCTCGGCGGCGTAATCGCCCAGCACCTGCACGTTCTCCACGGCGAAGCGCCATTGTTCTTCCGGCGGGATGACTTCCTTTTGCCAAATGTATTCGCCGATCACGAGGAGGTAATTCTTCGCTCCGAGCGTGGCAGCCATGTCGAGGTAACGTTTGCACCGCTCGACGTGGAATTGTTGTACGGACGGGTTGAAATCCACGAGGCCCACGCTCACGCCGACTACGCTGATGATGGGCAGCTGCAGTTCGTCGCAGGTTTGTTTGATGGTGGCGATGCGGTCATCGGCGTTGTCATCAAGTGGATCCTGGAAAATATCCACGCAATCAAAGCCGAGTTCCTTGGTCTTGTGCAGCCCGTCGACCAGCCCGATGCCGTGCTGTTCCCAGGCGGAGTTAATCATTCCGAGTTTCATGTTTTGAAAAGTAAAAGGTTAAAAGGAGAAAGTAAAAGCCACAGGTTAAAAGTCAAAAGTGATCGGTCAATCGCGTTTTTTGCGGAGGGTGATGAGACTGGCGCCGAGGATGTTCGAGATTTCTTTGGCCTCTTGCAGGAGCGGGGCGATGGTGGTGGATGGGATGTTCATTCCGTCGCGGAGGAGGCAAAGCCAGTATTTGGTTTCGTTGGCGGACTTGAGGGCAATGTCGTAAAAGCGCCTGAAATCGCGTTTCGAGCTGGCGGCTTTCGCCTCGATGATGTTTGCACCGATGGACGTGGCCGAACGCACGAGTTGGTTAATTAGAATCGATTGCAGCTTTTTCTCCGGCAGCGCATTTGCCATTTTCAAAATATCCACCGAAAACTGATAAGCCCGCCGCTTAATATCCGATGCCGCTTGCGTGCTTGTGCCTTCACTATCAGTAACCATATCTCAAAAATTTGAATTTTGACTTGTGGCTTTTACTTTCTACTTTTCACTTTTTACTTCAGCCAAGCTCACCGCCCGGTGTTGCTCGGCGCTAATATAAGCCGCTTCCACCAGAGCCATGGTGTTTAAATTATCCCGACCGTCGATGGCCGGTGGGTTGCCGGTCTCCAGCCCGATGAGCAGCTGCGCCATGGTGCCAATGAAGGCGTCGGGGAACCAGCTTTCTTGCCACGTCGGCGCAGTGAAATCTTCATCGCCCTTGGTGGCGTAGCGGATGGTGGACGGTGTGGTGTACGGATCCTGACACCAGCCGATGTCGCCGATGGCAAGACCATCCATGCCCTCGATACGCCATTCGATGCCGATGTCGGCCGGGGCGCCTTCGCGCGCGGGGCCGGTCCAAGTGTCGTCAATGGCGATAGCGCGCAGGCCATTTTCATATTCGAGAATGTAACTGGCGATGCCGTCGGTGTGGGGAAAGGTGGTGCGCGGATCGGGGCGGGTGGTGCAGTAGATTCGCTCGGGATCGCCGAGCCAGTAGCGGAAAGTATCCATGTGATGGATGGACATGATGCGCAGGGTGACCCAGCCCTGGCGCTCCTGCCACGGCATCCAGTGGGGGATGCCGCGCATGTCGATGGTGGCGAGCACGGGATCGCCGATGGTGCCGTTTTCGAGCAACGTTTTGCCGGCGCGCACGGATTGGTCGTAGCGCATGTTTTGGTTCACGGCCAAGACAATGCCGGCGGCTTCGCAGGCTTCGACCGCCTCAACGGCCTCCGCGTAATTCGCACCCAGCGGTTTCTGCGCCAGAATGCCTTTGGCCGTGCCGCGCGCACAGGCGGCCTTGATGATCTCGAGTTGGTTGTCCGGCGGCACGGCGAGATCCAGCACCTCGATGGATTCGTCATCAAGCAACTGGTCGATGGTGCTATGCACTTTGCCGATGTTGTGCGCCTCAGCGCAGGCGGCGGCGTTGACCTGCGTGCGGCTGGCGATGGCGACGGGGTTGAAGCCGGCCTTGCCGTAGGCGACCAAATGGCAGTCGCTCATGATGAAGCCGCTGCCGACGCAGCCGATGCGCCAGTCTTTGCGCTCGGGGAGTTCGGAATGAATGTTGAGGTTCATGTGGAGGCTTTTTCGCCGGCGCCGGTCGTGGCGTCCGCGGCAGGATCCCAGAAATCGGTTTTACTCTCGAACAGCTTCGCGCCCATTTCCTTGATGGCGGTGTCGGGCAGTTTCTCGAGCGGGGCGTAGCGCGGGTGATGGGAATCCTTGTAGGGATCGTTGTGCTTGGTGTTGTAGCAGCAAATGAGTGACCAGCGCGGATCAGGCGAGGTGTTTTGATCGGAGCGATGGAGGAGGTTGCTGTGGAAGAAGAGCGTGTCGCCGGGGTTCAGCTCCACGTAAACGAGCTCCATCACTTTCACGGCTTCATCGGTGCGCTCGGGATCGGCGCCGGTCTGGTCGCCGTAACGACCGTGCTCGATGCGGCCCATTTTGTGGGAGCCCTTGAGCACCTGCAGGCAGCCGTTGGCGCGGGTGTTGGGATCGACCGCAATAAAAGCGGAGCCCATGTCTGGCCAGAGGCAGCCGTTTTGGTACCAGTAACCGTAATCCTGATGCCAGCTCCACGCGCCGCCGGTGCGCGGCTGCTTGATGCTCATCTTGCTGTGGTAATGATACACCTCATCGCCGAGAAGGGCTTCCATGGCGTTGACGACGCGTTCGCTGCGGGCGATGGCGCCCCAGAGATCTTCGCCGGCGGAATTCCATAGCACCAGCTGCGCCTTGCCGCCTTCGCCGTCCTCCAAATCGTAGGCGTGATCCTGGAAGGATTGATCGGCCTGTGCGGCGGCGCGAAGGATGCCCGCCTCTTCGGCATCAAACAGGCCGGGGATGATGAGATAACCGTCCTCTTCAAAGGACGCAATTTGATCGGCGGAAACCGAAGGCATGCGCCCACGATGCCGAGCAGTCCGTCGACTGTCAATCGTCCGTGCCGCCGGCCCAGTCGGGGCGTTGGCGCAGGTGATAGAGCCGCTCGCCGGCTTTGCGCTCAAGATACACGCCTTCGTCCTCGCGATCAGCGTAGTCTTCAATGTCGATCGTGCGATAATCGACGTAGCCGAGATTGATTTGCCGGCAAACCTCCTCCGGGATGCCGGTGGCGAGGGTGACGGTGGCGCGCGGTTGCTCGTTGCCGTTGGCGTCCACCGTGCCGATGCCCTTCACGTGGCCGCTGTGTGCGAGCAATCCCCAGGGGAAATCCTTAAAGCGATCCCAGTGATGGAGCAGATAAGCCGAGCAGTGGTAGCCGATCTGCTTGATGATATCGCCGTGCGAAAAACTAACCTCGGTGATGTGCGGCGCATAAATGATTAGCTCACCGCCATCGGCCAGCACGGGCTCGAGCTTGTACATGCATTTGCCGCCAACCCAAAGGTCATCGTACATCTTCGGTGCGCACGAAACGATTTTGTTGAAGGGCCGCTCCTTGTACGTGATGTGTTCGGTCGCCGACAAATCGCTGGCGGCATCCCAGGCGCCTTCCGGCGTGCCGAAGAACAGTCCGGCGAGGGTTTTATCCGGACGCACCACCATGCTGAAGCAGGTTTTCTCAATATCCACCATCGCGGCGGCGTGATCGACGACCTTGCGCACGGGGGTCCATTTGCTGCCGATGATCATCGGGTTGGTGACCACCGCGCCGAGCCAATGGAAAAAGTTCAGCACCTCGGGGCCGCTGATGCCGGGGAAAAGGTATTTGTTGCCGCCGGAAAAACCGACCACCTCATGCGGGAACACCGGCCCAAGGATCATCGCCTGATCGTAGTCGTAGATCGTGTGATTGATTTCCACCGGCACATCCATCTCAAACCGGCCACCGGACAATTCGCCAATCGTCGAGGCAGGAATGGTGCCGATGTTGCGCAGCATATCGGGGTTGTCCCATTCATGGTTATGAAAGGCGACATCGGCATACTGCCTGCGGCGTTCGTCGAGCGTGATCTCCAGCCGCTCGCAAATTGCCTCCTCGCTCATGGCGTGGTGCGTGCCGAGGGCGATCATCACATCCAGCTTGGCCGTGCTGCCGGCGATCTGCGCATGGATGGCTTTGAACAGCTGGCCCACGGGCGCCGTGCGCGTGTGGTCCGGAACAATGAGCAGAACCTTTTTGCTGGAATAATCCGCCGTCGGCAACGCCTCGGCCACGAAGCTGTTGACTTGGTCGCCGGTCAGTGGCGTGCCAGCGGGTGCGGTTTGGGAGATTGTGTTCATCGCTAAAGTGCTGCCGGCATCTTGCCGGCAGGCAGGCAATGCCTGCTTACAAAAGTGCGCGGAGGGGAGGCTTGGGATTCAATTTGGATTTCTGGGTTTTCATGAATTGATTATTGTGCGCGATTGGCCTGCCGGCAAGATGCCGGCAGCACATTAAATCGTCTGCGCTAAAAACCCGCCGTCCACCACAATGTCCGAGCCGGTCACGAAGCTGGCGGCCTTTTCACTGGCGAGATACACCGCGGCGCCGGCAAGTTCCTTGGGGTCACCAAAACGGTCCATTGGCGTGTGACCAAAGATTGCCTTGGCCCGATCGCTCGGCGTGCCGTCCTCGTTGAAGAGCAGTTTCTTGTTTTGTTCGGCCGGAAAAAAGCCGGGCGTGATACTGTTTACGCGCACGCCTTTCATGGCCCATTCGCGCGCGAGGAAACGGGTGGCACTCAGTACGGCGGCCTTGGAGGCGGAATAGGCAATCACCTTGGAGAGCGGCAGGTGCGAGGTGAGGCTGGCAATGTTGATGATGCTGCCCTTGCCGCGCTCGCACATGGCCGGGCCGAATTCCTGGCAGGGCAAGAGCAGTCCGCCTACGAGATTGAGGTCAAACACCTTTGCCCATGCGGGCAGGGGGATGTTTTCAAACGGCATCTCGGGCGTGACGGTGGCATCGGGATGATTGCCGCCGGCGGCATTCAACAAAACCGTCGGTGCGCCGAGAGCCTCGGTAACCGCCTCGTGGCAGGCCTTGAGGCTGTCCGGACCCATCGCGTCGCAGCTGAAAAATTGCGCTGTACCGCCGGCCTCGGTGATTTCGCTTACGCGCGCCTCGCCGCGTTCGGCGCTGCGGCCCACCACGGCCATTTTGGCACCGGCCTCGGCCATCGCCACCGCACAGGCGCCGCCGAGGGCGCCGGTGGCACCGATCACCACAGCCACTTCATCAGTCAGGTCAAACAGGCTCATGAGCTGGGGATGGTGCGTGATCGTCCTTAACACGAAAAGGAAAAAGCGGGAAACGCTTGGCGACGAGTCGTTGTCCGGCTAGTTTCCGCCCATGAATAACTTGCCCCAACCGGAGGTAGTGATCACGCATGAGAGCGACCTAGACGGATTTGTCTCAGGACACCTTCTGCAGCGCTTGGCGAAGGCGCTGTTTGACAGGGAGGTGCCGCTGCAGGCGTGGAATTACAACAATTGGGAAAGGCGCCCGTTACGGGAACAATGCGCCTGGGTCTGTGACTTGAATTTTGCCGCGCGCATGGACCGCGAAAATTGGTTGATCGTGGACCATCACGCGACTGATGTGACACCCCAGCACTGCCGACTGGTTCATGACACCACCAAGTCAGCCTCGCTACTTTGCTATGAACTCTGCAAGGAACATAACCTTGGCAATGAAGCGCTCGACCGACTGGTCCATCTCACAAATGTCGGCGACCTGTTCCTGACCGGTGACCCTGAATTCGTGACCGCGATTGATTACGGAAGCCTTGTTAAACAATATTTTTTCTGGAACCTCCACACACTGGTGGGAAACGACTTGGAATCCCTGGTGGATCATCCGCTTCTGAAGGTAGTTGCCACTCGCCGCGAAGTGGAGAATCCACTTGGTTTTGCTCATGCCAAAGCAAACGTGGAGCGCATTTCCGACAACGTAGGCTTGGTGGATGTGCCCGTGGGCGATAGCAACACCATCGTCCACGAACTGCTGGACGACAACGCCGTCCCCTACCCTATCCTGGCTACCATGAGCACGCGGTTCCGCACGGTGAACATCAGCCTTCGCAGCAGAAACGGTGAGGCACTTCCGGTTGCCAAGCAGCTGCAAGGCGGAGGCCACCCCAACGCCTGCGGTGCCACGCTGCCGGGCACGGTTCAGAGAATCCCCGATGGAATTGCATACCTCAAGAAACTGCTAAACCCAGAATCCAGTGGCGACGGCTTGGGAAGTTTGGAAAATGCCCTCAAGGGCATCAACATCAGGTAACCTGCCGCAACCACTCAAACAGACCCTTCAGTGCGTTCGCACGGTGACTGATTGCGTTCTTTTCCGCTGCCCCCATCTCGGCGAATGTCTGATCATGCCCAGAGGGGATAAACAAGGGATCGTACCCAAATCCCTCCGCGCCACTTGAGGCCACTGCAATGGACCCTTCGCACCTCCCCTCGCTCAAATGGACTTCAGGGGTTTTATCACGCCCAACAATTTCCGCCGAGGCAATGACACAAACGAACCTCGCTCCACGATTTCCAGGAGGAACATTCTCCAGTTCCTTCAGAAGCTTGGCATTGTTATCCTCATCACTCGCATTTACCGAGCCAGAGGAAGCGTAACGAGCCGAATGGACACCGGGCGCACCGCCAAGGGCATCCACCTCCAAGCCGGAATCATCCGCGATTACAAACCTGTTGCTATGCCCTGCCTCAGCGCCAATTAACTGCGCCATCGTCAAGGCCTTTAGCGTAGCGTTGCCTGCGAAACTTTCCGCGTGCTCTGGCACCTCCGGCAGCCCGGAAAAATCAGCCAGCGTCTTGAATCGAAATTCGTCCCCCAACATCGAGTACAATTCTTCAACCTTATGCCGGTTGCGGGTTGCCAGAACCAAGTCGGTCATGCTGCAGCCAGTTAATCGGCCAGCGATCGATATGGCAACCATCAACCCACGCTTGCACCCATCGTTCCGCTGGTTATTCTCTGCGCATGAAAATTCTCTACGTTCTTTTCCTGTGGCTTGCCGCCTCTTTCCTGACCGCCGCCAACTGGCCCATGTGGCGCGGCCCCTCGGGCACCGGAGAAACCACGGAACGCAATCTTCCCTTGAAGTGGAGCGCCACCGAGAACATTACCTGGAAAATCGAACTCCCCCAAAGAGGCAACTCCACCCCCATAATCTGGGGTGACAGGATTTTTTTGACCCAACCACTGGAAAAGGAAAATCAGCGCACCCTCATGTGTCTGGATCGCCGAAACGGCACGTTGCTTTGGCAACGCGCGGTCAAACATGAAACCAAAGAAAGAACGCACCGAACAAACCCCTATTGCTCAGAATCGCCCGCCACGGATGGGGAACGCGTCATTGCCATGTTCGGCTCAGCGGGCGTCTTCTGTTACGATCTGGAAGGCAAGCCGTTATGGAGCCGGACAGACCTAAACCCCATCTCCTTCGACTGGGGCAGCGCCGTTTCACCCGTCATTCATGAAAACCGCGTCTATATCTACCGAGGTCCTGCTCCCAAGGCTCACCTGATGGCGCTGGACAAACGCACCGGCAAAACCCTCTGGACCAGCGCCGACCCGCCTGTCCAGACAAAAGGCCGCACCGATGGATTTCGCGGCAGCCGCGACACCAGCAACTGGATCTGCAGTTATGCCACCCCATTGATCGTCCCCCATGGCAAGGGGGAAGCAATTGTAATGACGCCCCCCGGCCGCATTCGCGCCCATGATCCGGCTACTGGCCGAGTGCTCTGGCACTGTGAAGGACTCAACCCGTTGATCTATTGCTCCCCTATTTTTGGCGAAAACACGGTGGTGGCCATGGGGGGCTACTTTGGCACCAGCGTGGCGGTAAACATCGGAGGCACGGGCGATGTCACCACCAACCGGCGTCTTTGGCAAACCGTGCGCACCCCCAACCGACTGGGCAGCGGGGTGATTCATGATGGGCACGCTTATGTTTTAAACACCGCCGGCATTCTCGATTGCATTGAACTTAAAACCGGCAAGGTGCTATTCAGCGAACGCGCCCGCGGCAAGGCAGCCAAGCAGGAATCCTGGTCCTCCATGGTTCTCTCAGGCGATCGAATCTATATCCCCAACCAATCCGCGGAAACGCTGGTTCTGGCCGCATCACCCAAGTTCAAAATCCTGGGGATCAACCCACTGGACGGTGCCTTGACCAACGCATCCCTCGCTGTCTCCGACGGCCAATTCTTCCTGCGCACTCACACCCATCTCTGGTGTATCGGCCGATAGTCGTTCCGCTATTTATCCGGGAGGTAAAATCCCCCATCGATTACTTGATAACCCCAGCCATCAACGATTACTCGAAAGCCCTTGTGCATGCCGCCGGTTAAGCCGGTAATCGTCGAAGCCGCCAAGATTCCCGCTAGAACAGCTACAGCACAAAGTCTACCCCATCTCACCTGCAAACCTCTTGTTTCATGAACAAATATCGGTTCACGCTCTCTGAACTGCTTTCCGAACAAGGATAGCCTCCGAAGCTTCACCCAAGCCAAGGCAACCAAGAACATGATTGGCATGCCCATAAACAAGGTCGCTGCCCAAAAATATTCAAACCATCCAAACCTTGAATTTTCCGGAACGAGCAAGGCAATCAACATCCCTCCCGCCAGGATCAGAATGCCATTCTCGGCCAACACACTGCTCAACCTTAAGTCCGGTTTCGCAAGGCGGGATAAATTTCTGTTATCTCCGCTTTCTTCCCCGCCCTTCCCAACCGCCAAAATAAACATCCCTCCCAATACCACCGTGCCAATTCCCCATTGCTTGAGGCCGTAAAATACAAGGCCATTCTCCCATAAAACCAGCAACGCCCCCACAACTGCCGCCGTGAAAAGCAAATGCGGGGATTTAATTCGCCACCAACTCATAAGCCAACACTCATCACGAAAACCCCATGTCAATTGGCGACCTAGGGATGTTTTTTCTCCATTGAGAAGTATCATCCGGCAAAAGGACAACCCCAGCAATCCCAAGACGACGAAAGTGAATTGAACCCACACCAATCCAGTGAATGCCCAGCAGGCATACCCTATGACGACTTGTGCCCAAGCAACCGCGATCCATCTCGGCATATATCGAATAGCTTCCGGCTGGATCTTGGATCCCTTGGGCCACATCCATGACAGAAAGATGATTGCGATAATGAACGAAATAATTCCAATCTCCCTTACCATACTCACCGCATACTCGCTCGTTAACGACAATACCAATAAAAGTGTTACCCAAACGCCCCACCAAACCCTCATCGCTGACACATTATGAATAACCCTTCGCTCTATGAATTGCGCTGAAGTCTCAGGCAATCGTGGCGGTGGCTTGGAACCTGTCAAGGGCAACATATCAATCGCACAGATTGAAAATCCCGCCAAAAACCCAAACCAACCAAACAGATAATAAGCTGCCGCAATGAAAATAAACCGGGGGAGGTTTTGGATGGGCCACCAATATTTTTTTGATTCTTCCAACCCATTCCGGGGCGGCTTTAGGTCAATCTGTGGCAATGGATCAACTCCTTTCCCAAGAATCCACCAAACCAGTCCAACAGCCAGACAGAATGCCCAACCAAGCTCGACCAGATCCCAAAACAAAAGCGTCAACATGACCAGCAGGGGAAGTTTTCGGATCAGCATGTGGAATTCTGTCTCTTCGCAGAAGCCATCCGGCATCCGGGTGCCGGCGTGATAATTGAAGGCCGCAAACGGTTCCCAGCGAAACCGAGATACAATGTAAAGCAACAACACTGAAGCCGGCAGGCCAAACGCAATTGACGCGTATAAAACATCGCCTGCCCAGATGCCCGACTGATAAATCATCCATGCAAACCCAAGCACAAGCGGGCAAAGGACTAATCCGCCTATGGATTTCAAACTAACCTCCCCGTACCCGCCGAGATGAACATGCGCCGCTTTGCCGACAAACCCCCGTTCTTCTTCAGAAAGGCCTGCCATCCGTTTGCTCCAGCCCATAGAGGATACAGCCCAAAGAACGAACCAACCCACCATGCCCGCCAAAATTGCCCAGCCCATTCGAGAATTTTCACCCTTGGGACTAATCGGCAAATCAGCCTCTGCCCGTAACTCAGTGCCGAGGCCCTCAGTGATTTCAGCTGGCGTTCCAACGCCGTTCTCATAACACCATGCGAGGTTCATCATAGCGGGGCCATGACCTTCCTCGGCGGCAATCCGAAAATGATTAAACACTTCCGGGGCAAGCTCAGGGTTGCCATCCAGCTTTCCGGCCAAATGAACCCCCCAATCAAACGCCGCATCCGGATTCCCTTTCTGCGCCATCACTTGAACTTGTGAATTTGGTTTTGTCTCAGGAATCCTAGGCCATAAAGGCGCGGGTGGAGCTTTTTCCCCGTTGCCTTGAACCTTCGGTTTGGCTTCCTCCCTTAAACCACTATCAAGCAGACCGCTGACAACTCCGACCATTCCCCATGCAATCAACCCAAGGACGCCTAAACAAGCCGCACCAAATGCAACATACCGCCAAGAGATCTTCTGCTGAATTCCCGGCTGCGCTTGCCCAGAAATGGATGGCTCATGGATAGTTGGCGGAGACGTGTGTTCCACAACCGGCTCCGGCTCAGTCTCGATTGAGGGCTTCGGTCCGCGCTCCTTTTCCTTTGCTACTCCAAGCTGTCGGCGAAGCGCATCAATATCAATGCGCTCCAAGTCCTTCGCCTTGAACCGAAGGCGAATCTTGCGTTTGGGCGGGGATGGCTCCGTGCTTTTCATGCGCTTGGAGCGCGCTGGGTCATGAGGTCCGACCGAAATCAGCCCAAAGCTTGTCAAACATTCGGGCGAAATTTTTCAACAACCTCGGATCGCCACTAATAACAAAGTTCTCCTCATTGTTCAATGCGGCGGATCGAGTCCAATTATAACTGCCAGTCAACAAAAGCCGATGGTCAAAAATCGCGAACTTGTGATGCATGTGGTGCTCGGTGTTATCCACGCGGCAATCAATGCCCTGGCCGCGCAGCCGGCCCACGTCTGATCCCTTGTCAAAGGCCTTGTCATCATCGGAAATCACGCGAACCCGAACGCCGCGCTGGTGGGCACGCGCGATGGCTTCGGCAATGCGGTTGTCGGTTATGGTAAAGACACAGATGTCGACGGTTTGCCTGGCTTGGGCAAGAAGATCAATTATTCGGCCCACGCAATCATCATCCGGGCTGAA
Source organism: Verrucomicrobia bacterium UBA6614 (assembly GCA_002433235.1). Classification (GTDB taxonomy): domain Bacteria; phylum Verrucomicrobiota; class Verrucomicrobiia; order Limisphaerales; family UBA1100; genus UBA6614. The sequence goes on along the minus strand of DJHS01000047.1, from coordinate 20,846 downwards.
CCATACCTCTGCCTCGACACGGTTGGCGTCCACACCAATGGGCTCAGCAGGGTAAAAGGCCTTGATGACGGCCTCCAGCCAATCCATGACCATGCGTCTTTGCTCAGCATCGCCGGCCGTACTCACCTCCCGGGCGATGTCAAAAGCCATGCTGCGATACAACGCCCGCTTCTGGTCGTTGACTCCACGTTTGCCCAGCAATTCCTGCAGGGCATCCCGCTCCTTCCGGACAAGCCTGCCGTCATCAAAAGTCTTTCGGAGATAATCTTTTACTTCGTGATCTTTCATGGCCACAAGAATCTGCGTGCGTCGGGTGATTCGATTGTAGGCAGCTTGAAGCCCACTGCCAATATGCAAATTTGACTTTTCTTTCTCGAGGCAAAGCCTAGGATTGCGGCACCCAGCGCCGTCGGCCGAAACCGTCTATATCAAACATCAAACCCGGGAAATATCATGGCGATCAGTTTCATCAAGAATCTTAAGGCAAAAGCGGAGAAAATCCGCAAGGCGGTTGAGGAGGGCTCGACCACCCTGCGCGAACTGCGGGAGGAGGTGGAAGGCACGGTGTCGGACCTAAAGGCAGACAACGAGGAGAAGATCATGGATACCCTGACGGAGATCCAGGAGTCGACGTCTGTTTTTGAGGAGGCAGGATATGAGTTGATCGGACTACGCATCGAGATGGGGTTCAACCCCAAGGTCGTGCCCAGTATTCGTCGCGTGGAAGACATTAGTGACCGCGCCTTCAGGAAACTGATTGAAAAGCATGAAGATCGCAAGGTGGTCAGCGCTCTACTAAAAGCCATCCGCAAGGCGGAACAGATGGAAGACAAGGTTAACCTCTCCTCGCTGGAGCTTTGCAATTTCGAAATCGAGGTAGGCGTGGTCCCAGCCATCCACATCAACTGGGCCAAGCCCGAGGAAGAGGCTCCCGCGGCCGACACAAAAACTCCTGCCCCGGAGCCCGCCCAAGAGACCCGGTCACCCTTTATTTCATCCTCAAGTTTCACCAAATCATCCTTCACCAGCAGCTTCGATATAAAGGACGATACAGAAGAAGAGCCCGCACCATTACCGAAACAACCGGAACCGGCTACACTGTCGGCACCCAAAGCCCAGCCGGCCCAGCCAACACCGTCTGCCACGGAATTGCCCGCGTCAAAGCCGGTCGTGGTTCAGGAGGAAGTCAAGGAAGACGGCAAGGGATTGGACCGTTGGATACAGTTCCCTGAGATTAAATAATCCCATCAGATTCTATTGTGAAGATTCGGGCTTGCCCGGTGAATCCCCTTCTCCTTCTTCCCGGAGTTGCTCAATCTGTTGAGAGATGGCGCGAAGGAGTGCCTCATTATTGTCGATCATTTCCTCGCTAAACTCCATCACCACCTCGGGCTCCGCCTCCTTCAGCCTGCCTTGAACCTGCTTGAGGCGTTCCCGGTTCTGCGCCAGCACGTCTCGAAGTCCCACGATACTATCCTGCATGGCTGACACCTGCTGCGAAATCTGGCTGGACTGCATTTGTTTCATGGCCTCCGCCATGTCCGTGCGAATTGCTGCCAGCCCCTCGTTCATGTGGGCCGCCAAGGTTTGGAGGTACTGGGCGGTTTCGCTGCCGGCCACGGATTGCGTCGACTCTTCACTTCGTGACAAATACGCCTCCACCGCCGAACGGAGGGCACCCAGATTCTCATTAATGGCGGAGAACTGTGGAGCTACCGGCTTAGCCGGGGTTTCACCCGCCTCGGATTGCGCAGTTCCCTGCGATTCCCTTGTCAGATAGTTTTCAAGCGACGCCCGCAGGGCCGTCAAATTCTCGTTCACCCCGCTCAGCTCAGGATTCTCCCTGGACGCCTCGGACTGTTGCTTCAGGTGTTCAGACACCGTTTCGCGAAGTGAGTCAATACTCTCACTCATCCCGCCTAATTCCACGTTGGTTGAACGAGCCTTGGAAAACTCCTCTTTTAAAGTGTCCTGAATATTTTCCAGGCCACCACTGAACAGTGAAAGCTGGCTGACGACGCGACTGACGGGATCGTTTTGGTCGCCGCCCTGGAGGTATTGGTTGCGGCCGAAGGTGCGTTTGATTTCCTCCCAGCGCTCAGCTTCCTCGTCAGTCATCACGCCGATGAGCTGCTTAAACTTCAGAAAATTCGCCTCGGCACCTGTAGTCAGGGTCTGACTCTCGCCCTTGTAGTGGTCGAGCACGAGATCCATCAGCTCCTGCTCGTTCATCATCGGCAGGACCTTTTCCGCAAGGCGGTTCATGTTCCGGTAGGAACCCTGCATTTTGAAAGCGGGTTCGGTGCGGAATTCATCGGCCTGACCGGCGCTCTCAATATAGAGCTGGTTCACCTTGAGAACCACATCGCGCAGCGTGATCAATTTCTTGATCACATTGATCAATTCCTCCTGTTCGTTGGCGGAGAAATTGCCCTGCAACTCGATGCCTTCGCGCTGGTCGGTCTCGGCCATGCGAATAAAGGCTTGAATATCCTTCTGCGCGGCCTTGGCCAGTGGTTGCAGCACGGGATTGGAGGTGATGGCGTTCTCGATGTAACTACCGGAGAAGGCGACCTCTCTGCCCTTCATGTCGTCACCAAGATTGTAAGTGTCGGCACGGTTGGCAAGCATGTCCGGAATGCGAAATTTCTCACCGCTCTCGGTGTAGGGGTTACCGGCCATCACCACCACTACGCGCCGGCCGCGCATGTCGTAGGTCTTCGGCTGGCCGCGCCACACGCCCTCAATCTTCCGCTGGGCGTCACAAAGCGAAATAAACTTCTGCAGAAACTCGGGGTGACAGTGCTGGATGTCGTCCACGTAGATCATCACGTTGTCGCCCATCTCCAGCGCAAGATTGAGCTTCTTCACTTCCTCACGCGCACCGGCATTGGGTGCCTCCTCGGGATCGAGCGAGGTCACCTCGTGGCCGAGCGCCGGGCCGTTGATCTTCATGAAAATCAGGCCCATGCGGTTGGCGAGATATTCCATCAAGGTGGTTTTACCATACCCGGGAGGCGAGATGAGCAGCAGTAGACCCATGAGATCTGTGCGCTTGGCATCGCCCGCAGCACCGATTTGCTTGGCGAGGTTATCGCCAACGATCGGCAAGTACACTTCATCCACCAACTGGTTCCGTACAAAGGAGGACAACACGCGCGGCTCAAACTCATGCAGGCGCAAAGCCTCCTTCTCCTCCTCAATAATCTTCTGCTTCAGCTCCTGATACGCCTCAAAGCGCGGTACGGATTCACGCACAAACCGCCCCAGTTTTTCCTGGAAAGACAAATAATCAAATTCGTACTGCCCACCCTCCTGCACCGCATCGTGCGCACCCTGGATGCCTTTGAGCACCTGTCCAGTGGCGGCCTTGACCACCGCCTGTCTGTGGTGGTGCCCACAGAAGATGAGCGCGGAAACTTCTTCTAGGTATTTGTTGGCCCCATTGCGATCCAACAGAAAGCCACGCACCCAGTCGCGAACAAGCTGGTAATGACTGTGTGGATCTTTTTGCAACGGTTTCTGCGCCTTGACAAATTCCGACTCATTACCGGACTTGATGAGGTGATGTTCAAATTCCGTGAGCAGGCTGTCCGCCTCCTGGCTCACCACCCAGTCCCGACCATTGGTGTGCTCGTAGAACAGGTACTCACCCGCGGGATCGGCATCAGCCGTTGGGAATAAACCCGTCTCTTCAATAAATGCCGCCACCATCGCGCGTAACTCAGCCACATAATCGGCCTGCGTGGGATCACCGGGAAACGCCTCATTGCGCGCGGCAAACCCTTCCAGCCGGGCCAACATCAGCTTTTGTATGTCAGCCTCGCAAAACTTGTGCCAGAAGACAGCGGCACAGGCGCGCGCGCGAGGGTAATAACGTGCCAATTGCAGCGCCGATTGTGTACTGAGCAGTGCGGCCAGAATCTTCTCGGCATCCTGATCATGAATTCCCTTCGTGTACGCCTCTGAGTACCGATCGCCCATGAAATCTTGAACCACCTGTAAACGGTCCTCGTCACTCATGGCTGCCACCGCAGTCATGCGATCGATGCCCTCCTGTTCCAGCTTCTGCCACAGCAGGAACGCGAGATACTCGGCGCGGTAAACCTCATTGTCCTCGGACACAACCGTCTGGTTCCACACCTCACGCGTGGCCAAGAACGCTTCATCGGCCACCTCGTCAAAGTATTGAGTACCGGTAAGGTGAAGGCTTTGATCCTCGCCGCGGCGCACCATAGTCAGGTCCAGCGGCTGGGCATTAACGGCGAACTTGTGTTTGCCGAATTGGATCACGTTCTGGCCATCGACGTAAAGTTCCTGTTTGTCCTTAATCTGCCGTACCGCCTCCTCGTGCACGCTCTTGAGTTGGCTCAGGATGCCTTCCGCCTCGCCGACCTTGTCGAGCGCCTGCAGTTCCTCCACCCGCTCACGGATCGAATCAATCATCCGGTCCCCGGCCATGTAGCCATTGATGTCATTAACATCCTCGAACGTGCCCAGCTTGTGCTCAATGCTCTTAAGCATGCGCTCGGCAGAGGACGCCAGCGCCGTGGCCTTGCGGTTGCGCGCCTCTTCCAGTTGCAGTCGTTTCTGCTCGAAGGCCGTCTCCAGCTCGCCGCGTTTCTCGTCCAACTGCTCGATGTATTCCGGGAAATCCGCAAAGTCGCCGCCCAGATCCTCCAGCTGATTGAGAATATTGTTGAAGTACTCGTCGCATTTCTCCGGCGAGTTGGACATATCCAGATAATTCGTCGCCGTTTGGCTCAACAGCAAAATCTGCGCATTGAACTGTGCCGCGCCCTCGGCGGTCATCAGGGTGCGCATCTTATTCTTGAGCGCCTCCTTTACTTGGTTGACCACCTGATAAATCGCCGTGATCGCCTCCACAATGCGCGTCTGCTCCGTGGTGTCGTCGATCTGCAAACTGCGCACGATATCGATCAACATCTCCAGATCTGAACCGGCCGTGGTGATTTCCTCTTCCAGCTCCTTGCCCTGCACCACCGTGGTCACGCCATCCACACGCCCGCGTTGTTCCTCCGCGCGTTCGCGGTATGGATTCAACGATTCCGGCTGCAGCAGAAATTCCACACATTTCTGCGAAAGCTCGTCCACCTGCTCCTTCACCTGAGTTTCCAGCGCCTCCATCGCCGCCTTGTCGATGAAGCGTACCTCATCGCGCAGCGTGATGATCTCGCCACGCATCCGCCGCAGCCCACCGAGGTTGGCCACAAAGTCGTCCACCGACCGGAAATCCGCGCGGCCCACTTGACCGAAGAGCGTCTTTGCGCGCGCGGCAATATCGCCTGAGCGCTCTCTTGCCTCCAGCCGCAGCCGCCTTACCTTGTCAAATTCCGCCACCGCCTTTTCGGCCGTGCCGGCAATCTCCCTTAAAATCTCACTGACCCCCTGAGCTTCTTCAGAATTCAGCCATGAATAATTATCCGGAATGGCTTGCGCCTTGGAAGCCATATCGGCGTACAGGTCCGCGTACGGCGATTCCTTCCGGATGAGAATCAACACTTCATTGCATTCCGCCATTGCCTTGACCACCGCCTTGTTGCCCACCTGGAACAGGAACGATTCCCGCTCCCCGCTCTCCGGCTCAAATCCCGGCTGGTAGAAAGGCGACTGCCGGAGCTGCATCATGTGATGCTTGATAGCCTCTTCCTCCGCCCGAAAACTCACAATATCGCCGTTTGGGAAAAGTGAAAACCCGTTACACGCAATCCGTTCGGAAACCTCCTGCTCAATCAACCGATAGGGCATCAGCGCATACAAGCCACTCATGCGATTGAAGAAAACATACAGGTAATCCTCACCGTTGGGCGACGTCACCGTGCGCTCCAGCACCATCTCACCCATTTCACTCTCATAACGCTTCAACTCGCCGGTTTGCAGATAATAGCCGTCCGGGAACATCAATCCGTGCTCCTCCGGCAACATTACACAAGCCTGACCAATGGAATCCACCCGGTGCACTGCCTGCAGTTTCTCATTGAAAATGAAATACCGGCTTTCCTTCTCGCGATAGGGCGTCACCTTCAACAGGATCAGTGATCCTTGAATGGCATATTGAATCTCCGCGTCATCAACCTTCTGGTTACGGTCCTCCACTTCCTCAGCATAAATCCCCTCGCCCGTACTGGTATTGTCCTCGACCTTGATCGTCAGATCCCCTCCCACGCATTCCACAAACAGCCGCTCCTCGATTGACACATGCGGATTATCCCCATGACGAATGGCGTTGCGCGCCGGGGTGTGCCATTGGAAATTGTATTGGCTCGGGAATGCCTGTGCCAAATATTCTGGCGTGCTGCGATCATCCTCATAACTTAGAGCACCATCCTTGCAAAGCCACTTGAATACTGTGACATCATCCACCTTGGTTCCCGTCCGAAACACCATGTACAAGTGTGTCCCGATGATGGCAAATCGATGAAAAGTAGCCGCCTGGTTAATCTGGAAAAGTCGGGCAAAGGATTCCTCAAACTGCTCATCGCGCAAATCCTCCAAGTCAGCCTCAGTGAAAGATTGCTCAGCCTCGTCGTAATTATAGATGGCGAAAACATCCCCCAACTGACCCTGCTTCAGCCCAAGCTGAACATTGAAGCCAAAAAGGAACCGGTTGTTCCCCAACTGGATCATGTCCCGCGGCTCACAACTCAGCTGAGTGGACACACGGTCCATCTTCTTCAGCTCCAGCTTGCGTGATCCAAACACCAGCGCCCGACGCTCATCCAGCGCCCCGAGCTTGGCCCGCAACTGGCCGCCCTGATCGCTCAACCGCTGCTTGATCAGGTCATACGCCCCGCCTTCCAGCGCCGCCGGGGCGCCTTCCGCGGGAGTGCCACTGTCCGGAGATTCCGCCATGGTTCAAGCACCCACCCGGCCAACTCAAGCCGGGCTGCTACATTATTTTCCCGCCTTGTCGTCCAGCAACACACTGGAAACCACATCGGACAGACCGGCTTCCTTCGCCGCGCTTTGCGCCTGCCGGATCACCGACTTCAGGCCACTGTCATCAGCCTGACTGATTAACTTGGTGAGCAATGCCGAGATGGTGAGATTCTTCACGTCCTCACTGGAAACACCCAAATCCTTGATCCAACCGCGCAATTGCGTCTTGAAGTAATCCGGGTCGCCATTGAAAAAGGTGTTCTTCACGTCCGTGATCGTCTGGCTGTTGTTCACCAACCGGTCAACGGATTTACCGTGGGAAACCGAGCGTACAACCTTCTCGAAGAAGTCGTTCTCGCCACCCACAATGTCGATATTCGCGCTCTTGAGTGCCTCCCCCACCACGCGCGCCTGCGCCTCCGCGATATCTTTCTGTACATTGATACCTGCGAGATCCACCGCCTTGTCCTTGTCCAGTTGCAGGCGGAATTCCTCGTGATCCTGCGAGGCCTTGTTGAACAACTCAATCGCCTTGGCCATCTCGGTCTTGGACAGCGCCTCGGCCAAGCCCTGCTTCTCAGTGCCTTCCGCCTCGGCCAGCCGCAGCGCCTCAAGAGCCGAGGCTTCCGCGGTTCCCTTGGCGGAGACCGCCTTCGCCTCGCCTTCGCCCTCGGCAGCCTTGGCCAAGCCAGAAGCCTCGCCCTGCTTGGCAATCACCGTGGCCTCGGCCAATCCCTGAGCCTCCTCGGCTTCAGCATCCACCTTCTTGGCCTCGGCCTTGGCCGCAATCACCTTGGCCTCTGCCAGCCCATCCGCGCTCTTCAAGGCAGCGTTGCCCTCCGCTTCCTGTTGCATGGCGTGGTTGCGCTTCTCACTCGCCTTCGCCTCGGCCTCGGATATGGTTAATACTTCGTCCGCCTTCTTTTCCGCGGATTGACGTGATGCTTCCGCCGCTTGCACCTGCAGATACAAATCCTTGTCCGCAATTTCCTTCTGAGCCTGGTGCTTGGCTTCAGCCTGTTTCACTTCTTCCACCATGGCCGCTTCCGCCTGCGCGGTGGCCTTGACCATCAAGACTCGCTTGGCGCGATCGGCCTCCATATCCGCCTCCACATCCAGTCGCTGCTGGTGCTGGGTGGTCACTTCCTTTTCCTTGGACTCCAGACCCGCCTTGCTCTCGGCCACGCCAAAGGCAGCCTCAATAATCTTGGCCTCCTTGTCCTGTTCCAGCAATCCAACCCGCCTTTGCCGTTCCACTGAGGCCTGTTCGCCCGACTCAATTTTCTCCTGTTCCAACCGGAGCAGATCCTGATCCTTGGCGTAGGTGGCGCTCATCACGACCCGCTCCTCCTCAACCGCACGTTCCTTGATGTTCTGGTTGGCTTCAATCTCCGCCTTTTCGGACACCTCACGGTTCTTTTGCACTTCCACCTGGGCGGCGGCATTCTCGCGAGCCTTTGCCTCTTCCACAGCACGGGTTTGCTTAGCCAAGTCCTCCTCGTTTTGCTTGTCCAGCTCACGCTTCTCCATCTCCGCGCGCACGTTTTGGTCCTTGATCTCCACATCCTTCTGCTGAGTGCGCTTATTCGTGTCCTCCTCCATCTGCGCCGTGATACGGTTGATCTTCTCAATGCCTTGTGCGTCCAAGACGTTCTCCGGATCATGGTCGTCCCGAGCTGTTTGCTCCAAATAATCAATCGCCACGTCTTCCAACTTGTATCCGTTCAAATCCTTACCGATCTCATTGATGATCATGTTTCGGAACTCCGTCCGCTTGGTATAGAGATCGGCAAAATCCATTTGTTTGCCCGCCGCTTTCAGTGCATCTGAAAACTTGGCCTCAAACAAACTGCGCAGCAGCTCGATTTCCGAGGCCCTTTCACAGCCTACGGCCTCGGCCACTTCCTTAATGTTTGCCTCGGCAGGATCAACCCGCACATAAAATGCTACCTCAATGTCCGCACGAATATTGTCCTGACAGATCAACCCTTCCTTGCCTTTGCGGGCTACCTCCAGCTTCTTCACCTGAATATCCATAATGTCCCATCGGTGTACAAAAGGCATTCGCAACATGTAACTCTTGGTGACTTGCAACCCCCCCAGGCCCGTCCGCACACCCGCCTCACCCGCCTTCACCTTGCGCAGACAAAACATGGCCAGAAAGGCCCCAAAAACAGCCAGAGCACCCAACACAATCCCGCCGATGATGATTCCAGAAGATATACCGAGGATGGGTTCGATCATGATTTTAAGCCTTTGGTTGGAAGAATAATTTCAGTTTCAGTTTAAACTTTAAACACCATGTCCCGACATGTGGGTCGGGACATGAAACACCTGTGCGATGAATTGGGTCGGCACGAATCTAGGCAAACCGCCCATGGTTGGCTACTATAATTTTCAAAAAATTTTACCGGCGCAAGAAAGATCAATTAAATTGCTGCAAGACGACGCAAAAAGGGCTAGATTTAATCCATCAAGCCACTCCTTTCCATCCTGTTGCTCGCCGCCACGATGGTCCTTGCCGCCCCTCCGTTGCGCGACCGCCTAAACGACACCAATGCCAAGGGGCAATCCCTCTGGATTTACAATGATCTCCACAAGGCATTCGCCGAGGCCAAGCGCACGGGCAAGCCGCTCTTTGTCACCTTCCGCTGCGTGCCTTGCCATGCCTGTGCCGCGTTTGACGCTGAGGTGGCCAAGGGCAGCGACCGTGTTGCCAACCTGGCACGCAAGGAATTCATTTCCGTCCGCCAAGTGGAAATGAAAGGAGTCGACCTCACCCAGTTCCAGTTCGATTATGACCTAAACTGGGCCGCCATGTTTCTCAATGCCGACGGCACTGTCTATGCGCGCTACGGGACACAGTCCAGTGCCGGGCCGGATGCCTACAATTCCGTGGACAGCCTGATCAAGACCATGCAACACGTCCTGACACTCCATGCCAATTATCCTCGCAACAAGGCCCAGTTGACGGGCAAGCGCGGCGCCGCCAAACCCTACAAGACCGCCATGGAAATGCCCGGCCTTGAAAACAAGGCCAATTACCGGCTCCTGACACAGCGCAACAATTGCATCCATTGCCACAACATTCATGATGCTGAGAACCTGCAACTGATGCGTGAAAAGAAACTTACCCCTGAAAAATTATGGCGTTACCCACTTCCCGAGAATGTGGGACTGCATATCGACCCGAAAGATGGCCAGCGTATTTCCCGCGTCCTACCCAATTCCCCCGCGGCCCGGGCCGGGCTCAAGCCGGGCCAAGCCATCACCCATATGGACGGCCAAGCCATTGCCTCCATCGCCGACATTCAATGGGTGCTTCACAACCGAAAGAATGGCCAGGAGACCTTGAGGGTGCAAACGGCCAATGCCACGCAACCTCATCTTATCAGCACACAGCCCAACTGGAAGAAAACGGATTTCTCCTGGCGTGGCTCCCTATGGGCACTCCCTCCACGCATGCGGGTCTACACTCCGGAGGTCAAGGGCAATGAACTGGCCCGGCTGAAGCTCCCCGCGGGACAAGGTGCATTAAAAGTCAAGTGGATCAACACCAGCAGCCCCGAGGGCCGGGCCGCAAGAGCCGCCGGCCTGCGCCTGAACGACTATATTGTCGCCATCAACGGCAAGCCGGTGAGAGGACTCGACCACAGGAAATTTAATTATTGGATTAAGCAAAACTACAAGCCGGGGGACACGCTCCCCATCACCATTCTTCGCAATGGCCGGAGAATGAATTTCAACTGGCCCCTGAAATAGCCGCTAAGGACGCGGCCTCTTGAGAAGAAAATCGAAAATTTCCGGCCAGTGCCGCATTGCGACATCAATATGGCCGCCACCTTTTTCCTCGATATACAGATAGTCCATTTTCAGCGCCTTCATCCTCCCCACGCAGCCACGCGCAAAAATAGCCATACACAGCATGTCCTTCTCGCCCTGAACCAAAATAACCGGCAAATCCTTTATCTTGTTCAGGTCGCGCTTAAGACCAAACATCGCCGGCGCTATCGGCGCCAAGCCCGCCCAAAGCTCCGGATGCTTCGCGCCCAAGTGAAAAGTCCCTGCCCCGCCCATTGAGTGGCCGCCGAGATAGATTCGCTTTGGATCCACATTGAAGTCCTTCCGAACAATCGTCAGCACATTCATCACGTCCTTCTCGCTCAAGGCTCCCTGATTACGCGGGCCGCCAATACCCATTTTGCCGGAGCCACGACTGCCATACCAACTCACCCGGTCATACCCCATTGGACAAGCCACGACGACCCCATGCTTTTCCGCTTCCTCCAGCAAGCCCCCATACCGGATGACCTGATGCGGGTCACTAAACAGGCCATGCAATAAAACCAGCAGGGGCGCGGCCTTTGAGCGATCATAGCCCGACGGCACAAACACCGTGTAGACCATTTTCTTTTTCGCCTCCTCGAATTGATAGTGCCGCGTTTCAATCTGCCGCCAAAGCTTGGGCGCCGCCTCACCAATCATCGGAATCATGGCCAATAAGAGGACGTAAATTCGCATCCGCATGCACTCATGTAAAACCTGCCCCACGCCCCGTCAAGCTCACCGCCACTCCGGATCATTCAAGTGCCTTCGGATTTTCCAGTAGAACAAGCCCAGCGCCATGATCCCCATCGCGCCACCCACATAGAAAATATCCTGCGACGCCATCCCTGCATTTCTTAGGACGAAGAATAACGCGATGCCGCCAATCTCCAGCACCGAGTCTATTGCGTTTGCCGTGCCAATATAACGCCCGCGGGAATCATCCGGCGCCAATTTCTGGATCAACGCCTGGAGCGGGACAACGTACAAACCCGCGAATGTTCCCACCAAGAACAAGTAGATCATGACGCGCTTCACGTCACGATCGCGGGCCTTGATGGCATGCGCCGCCAATCCATCGGGCACGCCCTTGCCACTCACATCGCGAACCGTGGAGCCTTCTCTTTTCTCCAGCTTGATCTCCTGCAAACGCGCCGCGGGCATCACCAAGCCATCCACCTTTCCATCCGCCACCTGTTGCAACAGCCCTGACAAATCGCCCTTGCCCAGCTCCGGCTTTATGTCTGACCTCAACTCCTCGACCCGGCTTATAATTCTCTGTTGCCCCACCAGCACTTTTCCCTTCTCCCTGAGCATCGGCAAATTGCCGCTGTCGCTTTGCCCAGATTCAGCCGAATAAATCAGCATGTAACTCGATGGGGCAGCGGCCAGCAGAAAAAAACAAACCGTCAAACCAATGGCCCCTATGGGCACCAAACGGGGCTGGATTCCACCCCGCGACACAAACCCCGCCAGAATGCTCCCCACCGCGATGGAAACGCCAATAGTCCCGAACAACTTCAAGCTTACCTCCGCCTCGGGCAATCCGAGCACCACCGTATAATCCGCCAGAATCAGGATGATGATGTAGGCCAGCATGAAGAAGCTCGACCGCAACACCGCCACGGTGAGGATGGGCGTCCCACCGTCGCGCATATGCCGCAGGGTTCTCAGGTAGGGCGCGAAGAATTCCCACTTGAATTTTAAATCCGGCCGCTTCGCCGGCAACTCAGGCATGAACCGGACCGCTGCCAACCCCAAGCCCGCCACCAGCAACAGCAACAACCCCGGCAACCAAGCCATCGGCTCCCCAATATCCACTGGCCCAGCAGCCGTGTTCTTTTGGCCGGCAAATTTCTCGTAAAGCGGCCCCCCCACCACAATGGCCAGCACCGCCGCCACATTGGTGAGCATATTCACTATGCCATTGCCCCAGCCCAGTTGATTTTCCCTCACCAATTCCGGGATCACCCCGTACTTGGCGGGCCCAAAGAAGGCACTCTGCACCCCGAGTAGAAACATCGCCAGAAGGCAAAGCCAAACATTGCCCCACCAGAAACCCGCCAAGGCAGTCAGCGCGATCAGAAACTCCGCCTCCTTCACTCGGCGCGCCACCAGTTGTTTGCTGTACTTGTCAGCCAACTGGCCGGCCACCGCAGAGAACAAAAGGAAAGGCAGCACCAGACACATCGCCACCACCCCTTGCCCGCCATCCCCAAGCGCTCCTTTCCAGATTCCTGCCGCGGCGACACTGAAGGTGAGGACTTGCTTCAACAGGTTGTCATTAATCACCCCGAAGAACTGGGTGAAGACGAGGGAAAGAAATCCTCTGCCGGCCAGCGACTTGTGCGCGATTTTACTCACGGGGCGAGACACTGCCACAACTCGACGCAACACAGATAATTGATTTTATCAACACCTCGATCATGCCACTCAATGATACGTTCCCGCCGGCAACAAAAAAGCCGGGCGATTCCCTTTGCCATCGCCCGGCTCAATGATTAACCAGGCTCAGCCCCTCAGTGCCTTTTGCGCACCTTCCGCCGCGATGGCGAGGCATTCCTTGATATCCGGAATCGGGTTGGCCGCATTTTCCTCATACTCCAAACTCAACGCGCCGTCCGCCGGAAAGCCCACCTTCTTGAGCGCCTTGAAAACGCCCACCACGTCAAGGTGCCCCTTGCCGATGATGACACCCTTGGTGCGCTGCTTTTGCTCGGCAAAATCCTTCAGGTGAATCCCGTACAAACGATCCCCCAGACGGTTCACCACCTCCACCGGATCTTCCGCGCTACGAATAAAATGGCCAAGATCCGCACAGAACCCAATGCGCTTGTCGTGCCCCTTCACCGCCTTCAGGCAGTCCTCAATCTTGTTGTAGCGATGACCCGGGCCGTGGTTGTGAATGGCAATGCGGACGTTGTACTTCTCCACCAGCTTGTCCAAGCTCTCAAAACTGTCCGGCCGTGGATCCGCGCTGATGTTCGGGATGCCTGCCAACTTGGCAAACTGGAAAATCTTTTCGTTCGCCTCGTGGTTATTGCCAAAGCCATTGACCCCGTGCGAACTCACGCTCATGTCATGTTTCGCCAGCTTGGCATTCATCTCAGCGATCTTCACCTTGTCCGGCGTAATCGGGTAATGCCGTCCAAAAAATTCCACCCAGTGTAGGCCCAGATCATCAATCTTCTGCAATGCCCCTTCCTTGCCATCGATGCCAAACGCCCGCAACGAGTAACTCTGGATACCCATGGGAAACCCACCATATTTGCGAAGGGACTCTGCCCGCGCCTTGGAAAGCTTCACCGACTTGGCCAACAGTTCCGGCACATCAAACCAAGTTGCACCCGCCGCGGCCGCGGCCGAAAGGGTGCCCTGCAAAAAGGAGCGTCTATTCGTTTTCATGGTGTTGGGCGAGGATGGTGCGAAGGCTCCCCTCTGGCAAGGGGTTTGTCTTTAACCACAGAGGCACCAAAACACAGAACGATCAAAATAAAATTCTCTGAACCCTCTGTGTTCTTGGTGCCCCTGTGGTGAATCAATTCACCCCATAAAATTTCACCGCATTCTTCCAGAACAATTTTTCGAGCACTTTATTTCCCTTCGGCGCGAAGAATTCCCGGATGATTGAAAGTTGCTCGTGATATTCGCCGCCTCGATCCGTCACCGGCCAGTTGCTGCCATAGACAATCCGATCTTCTCCGAACGCCTCCCAGACCACCTCAAAAATCGGCGCGTAATAGCTCAATTCCTTCGGCGCCGGCATCTTGCCGCTCCGCTGGAAAATCCCGCTCACTTTGCAATAGACATTCGGAAACCGTGCAGCCGCCCTCACTTTATCCGCCCATGCCGGCTCAGCCGGGGCACCCGTGATCATCAACCCCGTTACGTGATTGATCATTATCTTCAATCCCGGAACTTTCTCCGCGACCAACACAATGTCCTCCAAGCTGAAATTCGCCAGCAACACATCCAGCACGAGTCCCTTCTCCGCCAACAGCCTCAAGTCGCGCCAAACCGCGTCCGTAAAAAACGCATCCCCACCCGGCCGCTGCCGCATGCGAATGCCCACATACCGCTTATCCGCCGCCAATCGTTCCAGATGTCCCGAGAATCCTGGCGTACCAATCGGCAGGTTGCCTACCAGTCCAATGTAACGCCGCGGATTGTGCGCCACCAAATCCAACACCCACTGATTGTCCTTCACCAAGTCACTGGCTTCCACGATCACCGTCGCCGTAACGCCATTCTCCCGACAAACCTCATCAAAATGCTTGGGCAACGTCGGCCGATAAAGCACGTCATCATCTTCCGGGGGCCAAGGGACGCCGCCATCACGCGAGGTGTCATACAAATGGATGTGTGTATCAATGATCCGCGAAGGCGAGGAACAACACCCCGCGAACAACAATCCCGCCACCAAAACCAAAAGCCATTCCCGTTGAAAAATGCGCATCCGCAGAATGTCCAATGCCATCGGTCGGTTGTCCAATGAATTCACGCAATTTGGGTTGCCAGCTAAGGCCGACGGTCTACACTGCTCTCTCAACCCGGTCGCCATGAAGCAAATCACCCTCTCCCTATTGTCACTCACACTGGCCGCAAACATCTTCGCTGAAGATTCCCCCGCCCCACCCACCGCGGCCTCAGCCTATCTTAAAGCTCCAAAGACAGGCGGCCTCAAATTTAACAAAGCCGGCAATCTCCACGCTGGACCCTTCGGCCTCCTGCTCGTTGCCGAGGCAGCCGGCTCAATTGTCGCCATCGACACGGGTGACCGGGGCGTATTCAAACCCCTCATCGGCTCCGTGCCCGACGTCAGCAAAAAAATCGCCAGTGCCTTGGGCGCTAAGTCCGTGACCATCAATGATCTCGCCGTCAACCCGGAAACGGGCACAATCTATCTTTCTACACAACGCAGCGACGGTCTGTCCGCGATCCTTACGGTCAACGCAGCCGGGAAGCTCTCTGCATTGGACACCGAAAAGGTCCAGTGGGTCCGGGCCAAATTGAACGAGAAGTTGAGGATATCAAGAATTGCGGACTTGGGCCTCGCGACCGGCCGCATTCTCGTCGCTGGACAAAGCAATGATGCCTTCCGAAGCCGCATATTCTCCCTCCCGCTCCCGCTTGCCTCCGGCACCGCTGGCAACACCTACAGCACGGACACCTACCACGTGGCCCATCGCCGCTGGGAAACCAAGGCCCCCATCCAGAGCTTCGTGCTCTACGAACAAGAAGGCGCGCCCTACATGGTTGGCTCCTTCGCCTGCACGCCCATTGCCAAATTTCCCTTGGAAAACCTAGAGAACAACGGGCAAGTCAAGGGCACCAGCGTCCTTGAACTTGGATCCGGAAACCGGCCCGTTGATATGTTCACCTACAAGAGCGGCGGCAAGAGTTGGCTGGTCACCCACACCATGCGTTTCCACAAACCGTTCGCCTACACCCCGAGCAAATACTGGGCCGCCCGCATCGACATGAAACACATTGCCGTGAGCGCCAAGGACAGGACCAACGAAAAAGCCACGCGCCGTGACCGGAATGTCGCAAAGGATCCTCAAGGGATAGAGGTGGTCGAGGCGCTCCATGGCGCGATACAGGTTGATAAATACGGCGACCAACAGGCTGCTATCCTCCGTGAACGGGAAGGCAAACTCGATCTCGAGATCGTCCGGCTTCCCTGACCTTCATCTTCCGCCCTGCTGAACACAGAAACAGTACCCACCAAAGCCGGCCCCATCCTCCGGGGCCGGCTTTTTTGCGTAGCCATCTGGCGTTGAAGCAGAAACACTGGTTTCACCGTCCAAAAACACATGAAGATCGTCACCGCCATTCTCGCAATCATCGTTTCCGCCGCCCTGACAGAGGCCGCGCCCAAATCTCTCACCAAGTTCATCAATAAACAGAATCGCCAGCGCAAAGCCTTGGAGGAAAAACACAAGGCCGAGAATTTGGATTTGATCGAGCAACAGCTCGCCGATCTGGAGAAATTGGCCAAACAACTGTCGCCGCGCGATGCCATCCTGCCCCAAGCTGAAATTGACCGACTTTTAAGATCAACAGACGCCGGCAAGCGTTTCACGGCCGAACTGTTCGTTGACGCCATCAACCCCAAGAACCCCTCCGAGATCAAGGCCATGCTCTCCTTGCCGGAACGACTCATCACCTCCAAAAAGGACACCGGCGGACGCTGAGCCCGTGTGCCGGAGATTCTTCTCGGGGCCAGTATTTTTTCCGGTGACTCGAAACGCACCAATGGCAACGCCGACTTTGAAATCACTCGAACCGGTCGCGTTTACCTCGCCTTGAATTACGATTACCAAGGCAACAGCAGTGGCGGCTGGACCGAGGAACGGCTCTCCGCCGGCCAATTCATGGCCCGCGGCTGGGCTCAGGTCAAAGGCATGGAGATTATTGGCTGGAACAACCGCAGCCACCAGATTTTCACGCGCGAATGCCGCAAGGGCGAAACCTTTCGCTTACGCTGCAATAAGTACGAGCCTCCCTATATAATCCTGATGGATGAAGGTGCCGCCGCGGCCGCCGCGGTCAACTGACGTTTATTGCTGGATGAAATAGCTCAGGTTCTCCAGTTCAATCGCAAGGTTAACGTTGTTTACCATCACCTCGTCTGGAACCTGCAAAACTGTCGGCGCAAAATTCATGATGCCCGTCACCCCCGCCGCCACCAAGTCATTTGCCACCTCTTGAGCCTCCTCTGGCGGCACACAAATAATCGCCAACCGCACCCCGCTATCACGCGCAATTTCCCCCAGCCGCGCCATGGGCAACACCTCCAGCGCGGGACTCTTGGCTCCCTTCCCCACCGGGTCGATATCAAACGCGCCCACCACCTCAAACCCCTCCTTTTGGAATCCCCGATAGGACAACAAGGCCCGCCCAAGGTTGCCCACCCCCACCAGAACAACCGGCTGCAGGCTGCTGGTTCCCAGCAGATCCACAATCATCTGCGACAACTGCTCCACCTCGTAACCCAATCCCCGAGTGCCAAATTGACCGAAATACGTCAGGTCCTTTCGCAACTGGGTGGATTTCACGCCCGCCGCCCTCGCGAGTGCTTCACTGGAGACCGTCTTGATGCCATTAACCGCCAGTCGTTGTAGGCAACGGTTGTAAATTGAAAGCCGGTAAACCGTCTTGCGGGGAATCTCCGGCCGCGGGCCCTTTGAGTTCTTTTTCAATGCCATGTCAACAGACCATTCCCCGACCAGAAGGAAAGCCCGATTCTCCGCAAGCAAGCCCGCAGGTCAAGTGCCGATCCCACAACCTACCCTGCCAAGACCCGCAACACCCTACGCTCCACCCATCCTCGGGCCGGCAACACCCCCACCGCGTCCCCCTCCATTTCCACTGGAACTCGCCCCTCCGCCTCCATTTCAAACTCATCCCCCCTCAAGCAACGCACCCCCTCCATTGTGGTTACCCGATCCCGCAATACCGCCGAGGCATAATTAAATATCCGGTCCCGGCGCACTTCTTCCAAAATCACCAAATCCAGAATCCCATCATCCAGTTTCGCCTCCGGAAAAAATACGTGCCGCCCCCCATAAAATCGCCCGTTCCCCACCAAGGCCAACTGCCCCCGAACCGTCTCCCCCGCCACGCGCACTGTGATTTGTGGCAACTCTTCCCCCAGCGCCCGCCATCCCGCCAAAACGTAAGCCAAGTCACCCCACTGCTTCTTGGTCTCCCAATCCACCAGTTCCACCGCCCGTCCATCCAGACCCGCCCCCGCCAACTGCACAAAACAACGCCGCACCTTCTCCTCTCCCAGCTCCATCCAGCCCAAATCCACCAGTCGCTCGCTCCCTCGCAAGACCACGCCCCAAGCCTCCTCAAACCGCTCGGGAATCCCCAGTTCCTTGGCAAACACATTCACCGATCCCCACGGCAACACTCCCAGCCGTGCCCTCCCAAGCCCCTCGGCTCGCGCCATTCCATTCACCACTTCGTTGATTGTCCCGTCCCCTCCCGCCGCCACAATCGTCTCAAACCCATCCCACACCGCCGCCTCCGCCAAGGCCATCCCCTCTCCAGCCTCCGTCGTCGGCCGCAATTCACACCCTTCCCCCAGTCCTTCCAGCCTGGCCAGAAATCGACGCGCCCGGTCGCCCTTCGCCGTTGGGTTGAAAATCACGCAAACACGCACACGCCCCTTGAACCACGGACCCAAGAGAAAAACACGAAATTAATCAACACCCATCAGCGGTTCTCAAAAACGCCGCCACAACCCCCTGCGCCTTTTTCACCGCCGCCGCCAGCGAATCGCCATGCGCCAAACCCGCCGCCACTGCCGCTGAAAACCGGCATCCCGTTCCTCGCCAATTCCCTTTCACCCGGCCCGACACCAGCACCATCTCTTCCCGCCCATCAAAAAACATCTCCACCACCTCACGCCCCTTCAGATGCCCCCCTGTCACGACCGCCGCGCATCCGTACTTTTCAAACAATGCCCGCGCCGCAACCGCCATCCCTTCCCGGCCACGCACCTTCAAGCCCGTCAACACTTCCGCTTCCGCCAAGTTGGGGGTTACCAATCGGCAAACAGGAAGCAATCGTCTGCGCAACACACGAATTCCTCCCGCGCTCAAGAGGCTTCCTCCACTCGATGACGCCAAAACCGGGTCCACCACCAGCGGCACCCGCAGTCCTCCCCAAAAATCGGCCACCGCTTCCACCACGCCGCCCGAGAAAAGCATTCCGCACTTGGCCGCCTTCGGCTTGCGTCC
>DJHS01000047.1:250-975 GCA_002433235.1 Verrucomicrobia bacterium UBA6614 | reverse complement strand
ACCGCCTTGTCACTCTGCGCCGTCACTGCAGTAACCACGCTGCGTCCACCGACGCCGAGTGCCGCAAACGTCGCCAAGTCCACTGCCACCCCTGCCCCACCGCTGGAATCCATCCCGGCAATCGTCAAGGCTACTGGCTGTTGTTTCGCGGGCATTCGCGGGAGGGTACGGATATATCCCAATGGACTCCACCCGATTCACGACCGTGGGTGGCCGGAAAAATCGCCGCCGCCGCCCCCTCCGCTAAAATATTAGCGACGATGACGACGACGACGCCCGCTGCCGAGGCAGCGGATAGATTCCTTCAAATCAGGAAAACGAAACTGGGCCTGTCGTTATTCTGCATCTTTAAAGCCCGCATCCACCAGATCATCATATCCCGCCTTCAAGGGGCGAACATCGTAGCCCATCTTATGCAAAATAGCCGAAGCCGGCATCACTCGCCCGCCTGATGCACAGTGGCAATAGATGATTTTATCCTTCGGCAATTTCTTGGCCAAGTTTGTGGCATAAGATTCATCGGAACCTCCTGCCTTCAATTCGCTCAAGGGAATAAAGACAGCCTCCTGAAGATGGCCCAAGTCCCATTCATCCTGTTCGCGCACATCAATAAGAATCGCTTCCTTGTCGGCAACGCGTTTCTGGATCAACTCAATAGAATCCTTGGTGTGCTCAGTGGGTGCGACTGCCGGGCGTTTCGTCGCAGTGCTGTTGCTTTCATTATT
>DJHS01000047.1:0-194 GCA_002433235.1 Verrucomicrobia bacterium UBA6614 | reverse complement strand
CCTGCTGCGCAATGGCAATAGATGATTTTGTCCTTGGGCAGCTTCTCCGCCAGCTTGGTTGCATAAGCCTGATCTCCACCCTTTTCTTTTAATTCAGTCAAGGGAACCGACACCGCAACCTGAAGGTGCCCGATATTATTCCACTCATCCTGCTCTCGCACATCAATGAGAATCGCCTCCTCATCTGCAATGCG
>DJHS01000038.1:0-4342 GCA_002433235.1 Verrucomicrobia bacterium UBA6614 | reverse complement strand
TCGCCCATGTGCACGGGGCGGTCGGCGGGTTCGGCGGCGTGTTTGTCGCTGGCGCCGATGACCTGCCCGTGGCGCATGCCGCCGCCGGCCATGAACGCGCAGCTCACCTGCGGCCAGTGGTCGCGTCCGGCATTCTTGTTGATGCGCGGGGTGCGGCCGAATTCGCCCCAGGCAATCACGCTCACGTCCTTGTCCAAGCCGCGCTCGTGCAAATCCTCGATGAGCGCCGCGAGGCCCTGGTCGAAGATGGGCGCGTGGCCGTTGACGCCGCTCTTGGCGTTGTAAATGTTGCTGTGAAAATCCCAGCGGCCGAAGTTGAGCGTCACACAGCGCGCACCGGCCTCGACCAAGCGACGGGCCATGAGGAAGTGCGTGTTGTCGCGCGGGGCGCCGTCGCCGAAATTCTTCGGGTCCCCCTTGCCGTACCGTTCGCGAATCTTGGGGTCTTCCTTCTCAAGATTCATCGCGTCGGCCATCTTGCTGCTGGTGAGCACGCCCATCGCCTGTTGTGTGAAGGCGTCCATGCCACGCAGGTGGCCGGTGCTGTCGGCATCGCGCCGGAAACTATCGAAGCTCTCGAGCAAACTACGCCGCGCGCCGAAGCGGCCGATGCTGATGTCCTTGAGCGTCATGTCTGCGCGGCTGTGGTGGGTGGGCTTGAAAGGCCCGTGGCCCACGCCGAGGAAGCCGGGCTTGCCGCTCGCGCCGTAGGGCGGATGACCCGCCTTGGGCGCCAGCCCGATAAAGGGCGGGATGCCTTCGGTGCGCGCACCCTGCAGCTTGGAAAGCGTGGCGCCGATGCTCGGCCAACCGCCGGGCGCCTGACCGTTGGTGTTAAAGGTGGAGCCCTTGCGGCCACTGTAGCACATGAAGGAATCGTGGCTGCCGTTGGGCGCGCCGACGATGGACCGAATGGCCGTCCACTTGTCCATGATGCGCGCCAGGCGCGGAAGCAGTTCGCTGATGTGAATGCCCGGCACGTTGGTGCGGATGGGATTCAGCTCGCCGCGATATTCGCGCGGCGCGTTGGGCTTGAGGTCCACGAGGTCCTGATGCGGCGGCGCGCCGGCCATGTAAATCATAATGAGCGCCTTGTGACTGCGCCCCACACCCGCCTCCGCCTCCGCGCGCAGCAATTGCGGCAGCGTCAGTCCGCCAAAGACTCCCACGCGCAGGAAGTCCCGCCGGCTGTGACCGTCACAAAACCCGTCTTGGGCCTGTCCGTCGATTTTCAACATGCTATAATATTATAGGGCAACAGCCGGCGGAAGGTGCCACCGGCCGATTTTTCAATTTTTTCTGACTTTACACCAATTCCCGCAGCGGCCCGCGGCCGGCGTCGGTCAGGTATTGCGGGCGGCCGTTTAGGTCGCTGAGCTGTTCCTTGGCGGGGTTGATGCCGAGGTTGTGGTACAGCGTGGCCAAAATTTCCTGGATGTGCACTGCGCGGGTGACGGCTTCGCCGCCGGTGCGCCAGTCGGTTTCGCCGATGGCTTGGCCGTTACGCATGCCGCCGCCAGCAAGGAAGGTGCCCATCACGCGCGGCCAATGGTCACGACCGGGGACCTTGTTTTTGTTCACCCGCGGTGTGCGGCCGAACTCGCCCCACACACAAATGGTGGTGTCATCGAGCCGACCGGTTTCCTTGAGGTCACTGATGAGCGCGGAAAGGCCGATGTCCAGCGCGGGCAGCTGTTTGCCGAGGGTGACAAAGTTGCTGCCGTGCGTGTCCCAACTGCCCCAACTGAGGGTGACGAATCGCGCGCCGGCTTCGACCAATCTGCGCGCTGTGCAAAAGCTTTTCACGTCGCGATAACCCCTAGGCACGGAGTACTTGGCGAGGCGCCTTGGGTCCTCCTTCTTGAGGTCCAGCGCGTCGACGAGCGTGCTGCTGGTGATGACGCCAAAGGCTTGTTGATTGAACTTGTCCAGCCCCTCCATGCGGCGGCTGTTGTCCACGTCGCGCCGGAAGGTGTCGAAGCTGCCGAGCAACGCCTTACGCTCGTCCAGCCGGCTGGTGTCCATGCCGTTGAGCGTGAGGTCCTGCTTGCCCTTGCCGTTGGGCGCGAAATACTTGTACGGCGTGCCGAGGAAGCCCGGCCCCTGCGCGCGGCTGTCGAACCCGATGTACGGCGGCGTGCCGTTCGCGCCGTCGCCCTGCACCTTGGCGATGACCGAGCCGATGCTGGGCCAGCCGCCGGTAGGCTGCGCGCTGCGCCGCGTGCGGCCGGTCATGCAGTGGAAGGAATTGTGGTCATTGGCCTGGCCTACGGTGGAGCGGATGGACGTGCAGTCCTGCCACAGCTTGGCGAGCTTCGGGAAATGTTCGCACACGCGCACGCCGGGCACGCTGGTGGGGATGGAGGTGAACTCGCCGCGGTATTCCCGGCTGGCGCGGTCCTTAATGTCCCACATGTCCGTGTGGCTCGGGCCGCCCGGCAGGTAAATCATGATAATGCTTTTCTGCTTTTGCGCGGCACTGCCCAGCGCATCCTCCGCGCGCAGCAAGTCCGGCAACGCCATGCCGCCCATGGCCAGCGCGCCAATCTGCAGGAAGTCCCGCCGCGATTGCCCGTCACAAAAGTCGCCGGTGGATTTGCCTTGGATTTTAATCATGATGTCCCCGTGGGTTGGTGGTGTAAAACCGTAAATTGCAACGCTCGTCCGGCGCTGCGATTCGTCAGCTATTTTGACGAGTGGACGGTGGTGGTCATTCAGGGATTGACGGCTTTTGGAGTTCGGTGGCAAGCGCAGCGCGACACCGCTTTGTGGGACGACCGGCTGGCGAAAGCGCCGTCGCCGCTGCGCTCTGCCGGCGCACTCCAAAGGGCGCTCAATCATTTTCTGCGCTGCCATCCTTCTGCCGGCCCCGGAGGGGACGAGTGATAATAGCCCAGCACTTCAGTGCTGGGTTTCGCGGTCAGAGAAATGCAAAAGTCCCGGAGGGACGGCTGAAGGCTTGCGATTGTTTCAGCCGTCCCTCCGGGACTGGATTTGATTCCACACCGATTTCCCAGCACTGAAGTGCTGGGCTATTCTCGTTTGCCCCTCCGGGGCAATTCTTTAATCGCTGTCCCGACCGAAAACTGCGAACCGTTACCTAAATGAGCTCCTTAATCGGCCTACCGTTTTCGACCATGTAGGTAGGCCTGCCTTGCGGGCTGGTGAACTGCAGCTTGGGGCTGAGGCCGTACATGTGGAAGATGGTGGCCATGAGGTCCTGCGGATGGATGGGGCGCTCGGTGGGCACCTCGAGCTTGGCGGAGGATTTGCCGATGACTTGGCCCATGCGCAGGCCGCCGCCGGCAAGGGCGAGGGTGCAGAGGCGGCCCCAGTGGTCGCGTCCGGCGCGCTTGTTGACGCGCGGGGTGCGGCCGAATTCGCCTGTGATGATAACGAGCGTGTCGTCGAGCATGCCGCGTTCGTCGAGGTCCTCAATGAGGGCAGAGATGCCCTGATCCATTTGCGGCGAGCGGCTCTTGAGGCTGCGGGCGATGTTGCTGTGCATGTCCCAGCCGCCGTAGTTGAGATTCACAAAACCGGCGCCGGCCTCGCACAAACGGCGGGCGAGCAGGAGCTGTTCGCCAAAGCGGCCACCGTAACGGGCGCGGGTCTTGGCGGATTCCTTCTTCACGTCAAACGCGTCCTTGGCGTCGCCGAGTACGAGGTTGAAGGCCTGTTGTTCAAAGCCGTCGAGACCCTCGATTTGGCCGGTGCGGTCGATGTTGCGGTTGATGGTGTCGAGACTGTCGAGCAACCCGCGCCGGGCGCCGAAGCGGTCGTTGTCCACGCTGACGGTCATGTCCTTGCGCGCCTGGCCGCTAGGGCTCATGGCCTGGTAACGGGCGCCGAGCCAGCCGCCGCCGTCGCTGCGGATGCTGCCAATGCGCACGTAGGTGGGCATGCCGGTGCCCGGATGGGTGGTGCCGCGGGCCTTGGTGATGATGGAGCCGAGAGAGGGCTTCATGTTGTTGCGGTCGTTGTAACCGGTCATCACCAGTGTGGTGCCGGTGCGGTGGCTGCTGCTGCCGTGGGCGAAGGAGCGCACGAGCGCCATCTTGTCCACACACTTGGCAATCTGCGGAAAGGTGCCGCCGATGGTGACGCCGGGAATGGGCGTTTTGCATTCGCCAGTGACGCTGCGGTACTCGCTCGGCGCGGTCATCTTCGGGTCAAACGTCTCCACGTGCGTGGCGCCGCCGGAAAGCCAGATCCAGATGACGGACTTGTTGTTGAGCGGCGTGCCAGCCTTGGTGGCGGCGTCCTTGGCCCGCAAAAGGTTGGGCAAAGTGAGACCGGCAAAGCCGAGTGAGCCGACCTGCAGAAAGTTGCGCCGCGACAC
>DJHS01000166.1:0-8937 GCA_002433235.1 Verrucomicrobia bacterium UBA6614 | reverse complement strand
ATTATCACGGCGATCACCGTGTTCGTGACAGCAGCGCTCATCGCGCATTTCAACAACGACTTCCAAGCAATCGGCAGATTGACCAGCCTTATTTACCTTCTCGGCGCCGTCGGCATTTTGCTGATGCCCAAAGGGGTCGAAGGAGAAATTAAAGATTAGGCGTCCGGCAGGTTGGTGACGCAGCGCCATTCTTCACGGTTGGCGGTGATGTCGATGACATTGCCGTCGGGGTCGAGGATCTTGAAGGAACACTCGGGCACGGTGTCGAGGTCTTCCACCTCCGTGCGGTCTTTCACGTCGCCCTTGCTGATGGAGGCGCCCCAAGCTTTGGCGCGGTTCCACACCTCGGCGAGGTCGCGCACGATGATGCCGAAGTGAATGTATTCGTTGCCTTCCTCGAGCACGGGCCGCTCCAGCTCCGGCGGATGACTGAGCAGGGTGATGTTCAGCGTGCCGTCCGTCAGGTCAATGCTATCGCCTTGCGGCCGGTAATCGAAGAACTCCAGCCCGATCACTTCGGTGTAAAATTCCCGCGACCGTTCCATGTCGCGGCAGCGCAATGCCAAATGTCGCAGCCAAGCCATGGGAGACGATATTACGGGACTCCATCAGTGTCAAAGAACACCTTCGGACTTCATGAGCGCGGTGTAGCCGTCCCGAAATGTCGGAAAGCGCGGGGTCCAACCGATCGCCTTCAAGCGGGCATTGGACACGCGCTTGTTGGTTCGGGCACGTTTGCCGCCGGAAATGGGTTCCCCGGAAGCGGGCAGGGGCCTCCTGAGTTGTCCGGCCAACCATTCGAGAAATGACCGGTGTGTGACGGGCTCGTTGTCGGTGACGTTGTAGATGCCCATTTCGTTTTCCATCGCGCAAAGAATTGCGGTCACGACATCATCACGATGAACCATGTTGATCCAACGACCGCCTTCTCCCTCCATCACGGCTTTGCCTCTCAAGAATTGCCGGTACAGATGGCCTCGGAAAGGGCCGTAGATGCCCGACACACGCAGCACAGTTGCGCCGCCCGAATGCTCAAGATACATCTCCTCGGCCAGAGCGAGATTTTGCGCAGTGCCGGCAGCAGGTTCATCGAAGCTTTCCTCATCCACCCAGTTGCCGTCAGTTTGCGGGTAAACACTGGTGCTGCTGGTAAACAGAAGACGCGCTTGGGAATCCTCAAACTTTTCAAGCAGATTGCGGGTTCCTTCCACAAAGACCTCATGGTGCATAGCGGCGTCTCCACGGCTTGAGGAAGCAGTGTTGATGACCCAGTCAAAGTCCCTGGGCAGCGCTTCCAGTGAGCCGTCAGCGGTAATGTCAACGCGGTGGGGTTTCAGCCCAACGGTTTCCATCTCGGCAGCGCCATCAGCAGTGCGACGCAGGCCATGCACTTCGTGGCCCTGGTCAACCAGCGTCCTCCCCAAGGACAGTCCGACATAGCCGCAACCGACAATCAATACACGCATGTACGCCCATGAAAGCGGGGATTGAAGAGGTTGGCAATATCAAGAGGCGCGGAGTCAGGGTTGCACGGGGATCTTGATGAGTTGACCGACCCTCATACGGCGCGGGTTCAAGCCGGGATTGGCGGCGAGCAGGCGCTGGACCGGAACCTGATATTTGCGCGCGATGCTGGACGGGTTTTCGTTTGGGCGCACTTTATGCTCACGGGGCGTGGCCGGTGCGGGCGCCGCAGGAGCAGGCTGCGGCGAACTCTTTGGAGCGGCGTTCTTTTGAGATGCCTTTGGGGACACCGGCGTGGGCGGCGGGATCACGTCAGCCATGCGGGGATTAATAGTGCTCAACCGCTGGCGAAGCACGTCGTTCTCATGGCGGGTCTTCTCGAATTGTTGAGCCAGATGGGTGAGCTTGCCTTTCAACTCAGCCAATTCACGTCGGCGCCGCTCGTGGGCATCGGAATCCTTCATTTCCTCGACCAAATCTATCTGGCAGCCGGCCACGCGATCACCGATGTCTTTGGCAATGGGGGAGTCCGGGTTGAGTTTTAAAAAGCGACGATAATGGTAAATGGCTGCGGCGGGATCGTTAACGTGTTTCTCGTAAAGGATGCCGAGTTCCTTGTGGGCGGCGGACGAACGGGGGTTGACCTCAAGCGCCTGATGAAAGGCCTCGATGGCATCGTCGTGGTTAAGTTGGCGAAGGAGTTCCTGCCCTTTGAGGTAGTACGGTTCGCGCTCCTCATCAACTACCCGGTTGGCACGTTGGCCGCAGGCACCAAGCATCAAACCAAGCGCCGCCAAGGGCAGTAATGGAACGAACCTCCTCACCCCGTCAGCTTACCCATGGGCGGGCGGGCTTGGCAACGTTTAATCCTCTTCCCGGCCGGGTTCGGGTGAATCCTCAGTGAAGGGGTTTTCCTCCGGCTCCTGCCCCTCGGGGTTGTCGTCAGTAAAGGGATTGTGTCCTTCCTCGGCGGACTCGAGGCGAGGAAGATAAAATGGAGCAAAAAAGAGATAAATCCAGCCAACGATGAAGTGGAGAATCCACACAACCAAAAGTCCGAGCAGAGGCAACAAGCCCATGCCGTAACAAAGGATGCCCATGCCGGCAAGAAGTGCACCGGGCATTAGTGCCGCGCCGGCCAGCCGCCACTGGGTACCCAAGCCCCCCTCGCGATCCGCGAAAAAGGCGACGGTACGAACAGCCCACACGCCGAGGAGAGCGAGTGCTGCCCACGTCACCAGCAAGCCGAGCATGACCAGTACCCCGAGTGCAAGCAGCAGAAACGGCCTACGCGCGCCCCATCGTGGGCCAAGGTATTCCCGCTGGAGATTCAGCGAAAGTGGCGGGGGATACGCAGCACGCCAATAGCCGAGCACGGAGGAGACGGCGATGTGGTTTTCTCGAAATTCAAGCTGCAGATCCGCCATACGGCCGTGATCGGCGGTGTTTTGGGAATCCACGATGAAGCGGAGGTAAGGCCGGTCGTTAAGCGGGGTCAACTCGACCGGAATCGAGTTGGGCCAGTGGAGGTAGCCCTCACGGATGGCGGGCTGTCCCGGGGGAATGTTCCTGATTGCCTGCTCGATGGCGGGGCACCAATGGCGATTCACGGACCAGACACAAGCGGCCGCCACCAGAAACGCCACCGCCAACTCCACCAGAAACAAACGCCACCAAGGGCTCTGGGCGAGGTTCGCGCAACCACGCAAGGTAAAGGGAAGCCACCCAAGCGAGGAACATTCCTGTTCCGGAATTTCCTCCTCTCGACTCTCCTCAACCTCGTGGGGATCCGTGGGTTCCTCCGGTTCCATGCCGGCGGCTGTTTAATTCTCCTTGACGGAGGGTGGCGGTTGTTCGCTCTCGCCTTCAGCTTGGGGAACTTCGATCACAGGAAGGGCATACCTAAGTTTCATAACATCATCCACCTCGATCTCGATGTGGTAAGGGCCGGCAGCTTGAAACTGCAATTGGCCAAAGACGCTGGCGTTGGTGGCGCTGTTGTTGGGATCATCCAGCTTGAACTTGACCTTGCTTTCGCGAAGCTGGGTCTGTCCATCGGGAGCAATGAGCCTGACACGCTCAACGAAGCTGCCCACGCCGGCGGTCCAACGATTGAACACGCAAATCTTCAGGGCGGTGACGGGCAACTGCGGCACGCGGATGTGGTTGAGGATTCCCACCAGAATAAAGTTGCCGGTGGCTTCCTGTCGGATGTCCTCGCAGAGCAGGGAGCACTGGAGGTCGGGGAGAATTCGTGTGGCTTCCATTTCTAAATTAATTCAGGGCCAAGCCGCGGGTGGCGGCGGCGGCTCGGACAGTGTTGGCCAAGAGCATGGCAATAGTCATGGGGCCCACGCCGCCGGGGTTGGGGGTGATCCTGCCGGCGATGGGCTGAACGGCGGCGAAATCAACATCACCCACCAGACGGGTGCCATTCTTGGCCATAGGATCGTCAATACGGTTCACTCCGACATCTATGACCGTGGCACCGGGCTTGACCATATCGGCTTTCACAAATTCCGCCACGCCCATGGCGGCAACGAGGATATCGGCGCGGCGACAATGAGCGTCAATGCCGCTGGTCGCCGAGTGGCACAGGGTCACCGTGGCGTTTGCCCCCTGGGCCTTTTGCCCGAGCATCGCGGCCAGAGGTTTTCCCACGATGTTGCCCCGACCAAGAATCACCACCTCGGCGCTGGCAATATCCACCCCGGATCGCAACAGCAATTCCTGAACGCCGGCGGGCGTGCAGGGCAGGAATCCATCCGTGTCACCCAGCAGAAGCTTGCCCATGTTTACGGGATGAAAACCATCAACATCTTTCCCGGGTGAAATGGTGTTAAAGACGGCAGCGCTGTCGATCTGCGATGGAAGTGGCGCCTGAACTAGAATGCCATGAATGGTGGCGTCAGCGTTGAGCTCGCCCACGAGTTTTAAAAGATTCTTCTGGGAGGTGTCCCCAGGCAGGACATAGGTTCGGGAATGAATGCCAAGCTTGAGGCAGGACTTCTCCTTCATGCCCACATAAACCCGCGAAGCGGGATCCTCACCCACCCGGACAAAAGCCAAGCCCGGCTGCAGGTTTCGTTCCTGCAACCGGGCCACAGCCTCGCGGGTTTCCTCGTGGATCACTCCGGCGATGGCACGGCCATCGATGAGGTTGTCCATCGAGTCGTCCGCCACGATTATTTGTCCGGCGACGCCTCAGTATCGTCGAGTGTCTTCAGGGTCTGCACCTTGAGGACGGGAAGATTCGGCCAGCGGGGGTCGACGGCCTCCTCGCCTGTGAGCAAAACACGCCGCCCACGCAGGATCTCCAGAGAGAGCTTGGGGTGATCCAAGAAGAGGAAGTTGATCTCCTTGCCAGACTCAATGTGCTCCAGCACGAACCGCGATGGGGCCTGCAGGTTGATGTTGGTCTGCACGTAGCCTTCCCGGGTGACGATGCGCACAGGTGCCTTGGGCTCCGCGGGCTTGGCCGCTTCCGCGGGTTTCGAGTTGTCCTTCGGTTGCACCTTGGCCAACTCGGCGGGCTTGGTGTTGTCCTTGGACTCAACCTTGGCCAATTCGGCCGGCTTAGTGTTTTCCTTGGGCTCATCGACCTTGGCAACCTCCGCCGGCTTGGTGGGCTCAACCGGACTGGCTTTGGAGGAATCCTTGGGCACACCTTCACCGGCGCTAGGCGCGGGCTTGGGCGGTTGGGGCTCCTTGACATCCACCTTCTCCGGGGCAGGTTTGGTTCCGGTCTCCGGCTTGGGGGCCGTTGGGCTAACAATCTTGCCGGGCTCAGCGGGACCTCCGGGCTTGGATGCCCCTTCGCCGGGCGAGATTTGCTTGCGCTTAAGCGGAGCCGTGGGCCGACTTTGCTTCACGGGGATGGGCGGAGCTGGGAACGCCTCGGTGGGACCGCCAGCACCTGACTGCGTGGGGGCAAGGGCCTTAATGGGGATGGAAATGATTTCCACCGGCTTGGGCCGCTCTGGCCGTGGCGGAGCAACACCGGGCGGTGTCCCAGCGGGCACGCCGGAGGTAATGCGCGCGGAGGTGGGATCGGGCACATCCACCGTGTTGGAAGCCACGCCACCAGCAGCTCCAAAGGCAGCCATTGCAACCTGATCCTTGGCCACAAATTGCGCGGCGACAAAAACCTCCGTTGCCTCGGGCGCCAGAATTTCCATCCAACTGCCCTGCGCCGGGCGGTCGGTCAACTGCACATTCGCTCCCTTCGGGATCCGGCCGAGAATAGGATACTTCTGCCCAGGACCGGCACGCACATTCAAGGTCGAGGCTTTCACGTCGCCAACCCTGATGGCCACTGGCTTTCCGTCCGGCCCCTGAACCTGCACGTTGCGAACGTTGATGACGTAATCCTTGTGGACGAAAAGCGCCACGTTGGCGGGAACCTGCACACGATACCACCTGCGCGGATCACCGGCCTTGGGCGCGGGCAGTGTCACTTCGCCAAGCACCAGCACGGGCTCCTGTTTTTGAAATGTAAATACGGGAAAGCTGAACACCGTAGCACGGCCGCGGGCGTTGACCTTGCTGCCGGTAATTTTGCCAATCCAAGCGCCCGGCGGCAATTGTGGCAGAGGAGCGGCGGCCGGAATAGCCGCAACCGGCGACGCGGCGGGCGTAGGCTGCGGCGCTGCCGCGGGGATGGCGACCGGCGCAGGTGAGCCGGGTGCAGCGGCGGGGCTTGCTGCCGGCCCGGGCCCACCGGGCACAGCCACCACGCCAGGCGGCAGGGCAGGAGATGCGGCCGGCGGCGCTGCCGGCCCCGGAACCGCGATCACACCATTCGGCAGCGGAGGCTGGGCGGTGGGTGTGGGTGCGGGCGTGCCCGGAACCGCGGGCGGGGGCGCAGGCGGCGCGGACAGGGCGGTCATGGCGGCCATCGCCGCCACGCTGAGGAGCTTGCTTGTCGTTTTCATTTTTTTGCCAATAGTGTTTTAACTTCCGTGTCCGTCAGGGTGCGCCACTTACCGGCGCGCAATTCGCCCAGTCGGATGGGACCGATGCGCTCACGCACCAGCCGGGTGACCTTGAACCCCATCGCGGCGAACAGCCGGCGTACCTCGCGGTTCTTGCCCTCCGCCAGTTCCAGCTCGACCACGCTGCGCGTGTTGTTGCTGGCCAGCAGGCGGGCTTTCTCCGCGCGCAGGCGTTCGCCCCGGTGGGTCACGCCGCGGGTCAGGCGCCCCGGCACAGCTTCCCTGACGCGCCCCTCCACCTCGGCCACGTACAATTTGCGGACACCGTGCCGCGGATGCGTCATGCGCAACGCGAACTCGCCGTCGTTGGTGACAAAGATCAACCCTTCACTCTCGCGGTCCAGCCGTCCAACCGGGTAACAATGCCGCCATTCTTTTGGCAGCAAATCCCCCAGCAAAGGCCGGCCTTTCTCGTCCCGCCGCGAGCACACGTGCCCACGCGGCTTGTGGACCGCAAGGTACAACTTGCGTTTTGGTTGGATGGGAACCCCGTCGACGACCACCTCATCCCGGTCTGGATCCACCTTGGACCCCAGTACGCGGATGGTCTGGCCATTCACCTCCACTTTGCCAGCGCGGATGAGCGCCTCGCCCGTTCGCCTCGAAGCCACCCCGGATTCGGACAGGTATTTTTGCAGGCGTACCGTGGACATGGACCAACGGCCCGTT
Source organism: Verrucomicrobia bacterium UBA6614 (assembly GCA_002433235.1). Classification (GTDB taxonomy): domain Bacteria; phylum Verrucomicrobiota; class Verrucomicrobiia; order Limisphaerales; family UBA1100; genus UBA6614. Next base: position 1,810 of record DJHS01000166.1, on the reverse strand, counting down.
CACCAACCTGGAACAGTCAATCCGGGCCAAAGCCCGCTCGCTGTTGCCCGAGGTTATTCCTCGTGCTTGGTCTTCTGCAGACCCGTCACGCGATCCCCTTCCTTCCACTGGCCACGCTGCTTGAGCAGGGCCACCCGCTCATAACGGCGAAGCACATTGCGCTTCCCGCCGAGGGCGCTTCCGGATTTAAGGCTGCGATGTTGCGACATTTCTGTTCCTTCTACTGGCCGCCCGGGAAAACCGGCTCTTGCATGGCAAAAACCGACGTCCGCAGACGGCACCTTGGTTTTAGCACGGTGCCGGTACTTGGCAAAGCGAACTTGCTAACATCATTGTCAGCAATTCACAAAGGTTTTTTTTCACAAACAACAATCCGTGGACGGTTGTGGACAAGGACCAGCCCCTCCTGTAAATTACCCGCGCGCGTTCCGCCGCGCCGCAACGCATGCAAACGCTGCTCATCGCCCTGCTCTCCGGCATCGGATTCATTGTCGCCTACCACACCTACGGCCGCTGGCTCGGCAGCAAAATCTTCCGCCTCTCCGCCGACGCCATCTGCCCCAGCAAACGCCTCAACGACGGCGTCGACTACGTGCCCACCAGCAAGTCCGTCGTCTTCGGCCACCACTTCACCTCCATCGCCGGCACCGGCCCCATCGTCGGGCCCGCCATCGCCATCATGTGGGGCTGGGTGCCCGCGCTGTTGTGGGTCGTGCTCGGCTCCATCTTCATCGGCGCGGTGCACGACTTCGGCGCGCTCGTCGTCAGCCTGCGCAACAACGGCCAGACGGTTGGCGACATTGCCGGGCGCGTACTAAACAAGCGTGTGCGGTTGCTTTTCCTGTTTACCCTCTTCATGGCCCTTACAGTTGTCCTCGCCATCTTCGGCCTGGTCATTGCCGCCGTGTTCGACCTCTATCCCTCCGCCATCTTTCCGTGCCTCGTGCAAATCCCCATCGCCATTGCCATCGGCATGTTGCTGCACCGTCAAGGTGTCAGCCTTTTCCTGCCATCACTCATAGCCCTTGGCATCATGTACCTCACCGTTGTGTTCGGCGACTGGGGGCCTTTGCACTCGATCAACCACGCCTTGGGCGGCACGAAAGATCCGGGGGATGGAATGCCCATCTGGACGTGGGTCGTCGTCCTCCTCGGCTATTCCTACATCGCCTCTGTCCTCCCCGTCTGGACGCTCCTCCAGCCCCGCGACTACATCAACTCCCTCCAGCTCATCTCCGCCCTCGCCCTCATCGTCCTCGGCCTGTTCGCCGCCGCCTTCACCGGATACACCCCGCCCGGCGGTACTGCGCAGGAACTGCAGTTCGTGGCCCCCGCATTCCAGTGGCAACCCGAAGGCGCACCGATGATTTTTCCGTTCCTGTTCATCACCATCGCCTGCGGCGCGGTCAGCGGCTTCCACTGCCTTGTGTCCAGCGGCACCAGCAGCAAGCAATTAAAAAACGAACCGGATGCCCGCTTCGTCGGTTACGGCAGCATGCTCACCGAGGGCTTCCTCGCCACGCTGGTCATCCTTGCCTGTGGCGCGGGATTGGGGCTCGGCTTGATGAAGGGCGGCGAACTGCTCACCGGCACCGCCGCCTGGAAAGCGCAATACACCTCGTGGTCTGCCGCTGGTTCACTGGGCGCCAAGGTCGGCGCGTTCGTCCAAGGCTCCGCCAACTTCCTCCAGTCCCTCGGTCTCAGTGCGGCCGTTGCCATCGCGCTCATGGGCGTCCTTGTCGCCTCCTTTGCCGGCACCACGCTCGACACCGCCTGCCGGCTGCAACGCTATGTTGTTCAGGAACTCGCC
>DJHS01000098.1:5684-7223 GCA_002433235.1 Verrucomicrobia bacterium UBA6614 | reverse complement strand
GGACATGGACGTGATTTCCGCCGGTCACCCTTACCTTGGCAAAAATTTCTACCGCCCACACACCGGCTGCCACGTTTACTTCAAGCAACCAGGGAAAGAAGCGACTCCGGAAAAGCCTTCCAGCTATGCGCCCATTTACGCCGTCGCCGATGGTTTTATTACAAGCGTGACGCCGTGGTTTCAATTGCGCCCCATCTATGATTCGCGCCTCAAGAAAATGACGACCAATTACCGGTACGGACTCGGCCTTACTTTTGCGAAAACCGACGGTCAGCCGGTGGTGTTTCATTACAGTATCGAACCCATGATCGACCCGGGTGATGAAAATTTTTACCGCCCCTTCCTGAAGGCAAAGCTGGGGCAACGCGTGAAAAAAGGCGATGTCTTGGGCTGGATGTACACGCCACCGCGACCGGAGACCGATCTACGCACTCACATTCACTTCAACCTGATGGCCAAGAGCCAGTTTATCGCACCAACCATTTTCACCAGAGAAGTAACTGAAGCCTTTCACAAACGCTGGGGTAAAATGACCGAGCGCTACACTGAAGAATTACCCGCCTGCATGGGCTACAAGTTGAGCGCAGAAGAAAACCCCTTCGGCACCGGCACCAAAGATTTGCTGCACTAGGGAGCAATCTCCCACTTGAGCTTTTTCAATTCCTCTCTTGTAACCGCGCGGGCGAATCCATCCCCGCTAGACACGGCGATTTTCTCCAGCTTGAATTTGTCCATATATTTGAGCGCATCAGCAAGCCCACCGGCCCCGTTCCAACCAAGGTCACACTCGAAAACCAACACAGGCTCACCATTATTAATGTGCACAGGCTGCCCAGCCATCGCCTTGTTAATAGCGTAATGGCTGTGCCGTGCCTTTTTTTGTAACGGCCTGCGATTAGAAGCTTCCTTGGGAGCAGGCGCAGAACCATCATCATTCTTTGGAGGAAAAATCGCGTCATCATTGGGCCGAGGTTCTTTCAGGGCACCTCCGTTTGGCAACGCGGCCTTCAATTTGGCGGTGTCCGGATGCTGCGGCGACAAGAAAACCGCAAGGCTGCCCACCTCCTGCAAAATCGCATCACACCATTTGTCGGCGACCGGAAGTTTGCCTTCATCTATATCTGAATAACTCGTTAAACTCAGGACCAAATGTTTGGCATTGTTAACGGCAAATATAGCATCTCTCCTCTTTTGCGCCTTGGGCAACTCTCCCATAAACGCCCCTGTCAGTGCCTCGATGGTTATTGCATCGACCTTCAATCCTCTATGATCAATTTTCCCATCGGAAATATTTTTGTTGAGCTTGTCGACCAGTCCCTGAATCGCCTCGGACTCCATCATTCGGGCGCGTTCCTCCTTTGTCATTCTCAAGTTGGGCAATTTCGCCAAAGCCGCTTCAGTCGCCGCCTTTACCATCTCCGGCGTAAACTTCTCAGCCGGTTTCTCCATCGGCTTGGCGGCCTGACCGACTTCCGAATTATCCGGCTTTTGCGTGGAGGATTGATTTTGGTCTGAGCCGCCGCCCTCGCTACCGCCACA
>DJHS01000098.1:3570-5321 GCA_002433235.1 Verrucomicrobia bacterium UBA6614 | reverse complement strand
CCACCAAAGCCAACACAGTGAGTTTTGCCAGGGAAAAGGGTATATCGTTCCGCATGAGTCTAGTTTTTCGAGTCCTCGCACATTTTGTCCACTACAACTTTTATATTTTTTTATAACACCCCTTGGTTTCCACGCAACTCCCGCAGCCCATCAAGTAATGATTCCACATCTGCATAACGATCCTTTGCGTTCTTCTCAAGCGCGCGCAGGCAGATGGCCTCGAGGGCGGGGGGGATTTCGTTTTGCGGGGCAGCCTCCGTGGGTTTGGGGAACGGTTGATTGAGGAGGTTTTCAACGACTTCCTGCATGGTCTCGCCATTGATGAGTTGGCGATGGGTCAGAATTTCATAGAGGATCAGGCCAAGGCTGAATACATCAGCCCGCCCGTCAATGTGGGCATCCCCCCGAGCCAGCTCGGGTGCCATATAAAAGGGCGTACCATAGCGGCGCCCTACGGGCGTAAGGGCGGGATCTTCGTCGTGGCCCATTTCAGGATGTGCAATGTCCGGTTCGCCCCACACCTTAGCAAGGCCCCAGTCGATGACGTAGGTGACGCTGAATTGGCCGGTCAAAATGTTAGCCGGCTTGAGATCACGATGGATCACGCCGCGCGAATGGGCGTGGGCAACGGTCTCGGTGGCACGAATGAGGATGTCCACCAACGTCGGCAACGGAAAAGCAGCGGTTGTGGCGGCATCGCCTTCGCGCAGGGCATCGATGATGTTGCGCAAGTCACGCCCGCGCACGTGTTTCATGGTGAAGAAAAGATTGCCGGTGCGATCGCGGCCCAGTTCGTATAGCGGCACGGTGCCGGGATGGGCGATATTGGCAGTGACTCGGGCCTCGCGCAGGAAACGCTGGGTCTCGATCTCGTCCTCGCGCAGGTGATCGTGCAGCGTTTTGTAAACGACCGTGCGCCGGAGATTTTCATCGAAGGCGGAATACAGCTTCGCAATGCCACCTTCGCTGAGCAGTTTGAAGTCGCGATACTTCAGCGACCCACTCCGCCAGCGAAGGTCAAATTTCTGATCCGTCTCAGCCAGCCGAAAAAAGCCGTCCACGGCGGGTTCATCACTGGCTGGAGTGGGAGTTTCGCTCATGGATTTCGGACAACTTGGCGGCGCGCAAGCACCAAGGCAAAGTCGGTCACCCACATTGATTTGTCAAAGTCGCTCTACTGACACACCAGAAACCGCTAAAGCCTTGAGGCGCGCTGCCGAATATGGTACTGGAAGATCAGTGAAACGACTTCGGTTCATGACGGCATTGATGGTACTGGCGGCTTGGCTGCCGGCCACCTCGCATTGCCTGTGGACCGGCGCGGGACTGCTGCCGGGCAGTTGCCAAACCGAGCATCACCACGGTGACGCTCCCGCCCATAGTCACGATCACTGCGGCCAATGCGTGCTGGAATCCGGCAGCTTCAAGTTGACCGAAAAGGACAGCGCGTCGTTTGCCTTCGTCGCCCTTGGCGTCTGGCAACTTCTCCAGACCGCCCCGCCATCGGATGCGGATCTGACTGACCGGGTGGATTCTGGCCGGGCACCGCCCGATCTGGCCTCCCATCATTTCCGAACCCGCGCCGCCCTGCCCGGCCGCGCGCCCGCGCTTCTGTAACGGAACCCTTCCGGTTCCAGTTTTCTCGGCATGACCGCCCGCGGTTGTGCTGTGTCTTTTGCAACCCCGATAAATGAAATGAAAACAAACGAACACAATTTGGCTCAACCGTGCTGCTGGCATCTTGCCGGCAG
>DJHS01000098.1:0-3220 GCA_002433235.1 Verrucomicrobia bacterium UBA6614 | reverse complement strand
CTGCCGGCAAGATGCCAGCAGCACATGGCCGCCCTCGCCCTGCTCATTGCAGCTGGCTGTGCTACGCCGCCTATGCCGGTGAATGACACGGGCGAACACATCCAATCCGCCGCCAGCCTCGCCAACGCCATTCAGTTCCACACCAATGCCCTGCCCGCCGAAGCCGCGGCGGCGCCGAACCGGTTGCCCCTGTCCATCGCCATGGAACGCGCCCTGCGGCAATCCACCGAGCTGCAGATCGCATTGGCCGAGGTGCGCGCAGCCCAGGCCGATGCGCGGCAATCGCGGCTGTTGCCGAATCCGATCATGGACATCGCTCTGCGCCTGCCGGAAGGCGGCGGCCGTACGCTCATTGAATCGCAACTAACCGGTGAGTTGGTGCAGATCCTTCAGCGTCCGCGCCGGATCAGCGCCGCTGATGCCCGACTGCGCGCAACCAGTGCTCGCGCCGTCACCGTCACGCTCAACGTGATGCATGAGACGCAGCGGCATTATTTTGAAGCCGTCGCGCTGCGACAGGAAACGGCCATCCTGGCTCAACGCGCCGTGCGGTTGTCCGAGTTGCTGCGCATCACCGAGGCGCGATTGGCTGCCGGCGAAGGCACGCAACTGGATGTCGTCACCCTCAAGGCCGAACTGGCCACGGCGAATCTGGATTTGCACGAAGCCAGTCGCCGAATCAACGCCGCGCATCTCGCGTTGGCCCATCGGCTGGGCCAACCGGCCGGGCGCATTGACTGGGAACTGGCCACGCCGTTGTACACGCAGATCGCCCTGCGCGGCGAACGCGACGCCATCGCCCACGGTTTGCGCGTGCGGCCGGAAATGCAGACCGAGCGCTGGCACCTCGCCGCCTTGGAAGATGACAAGGCGCTGGCCAAGCTCGCGTGGCTGGAAGGCGCCGCCGCCGGCCTCAGCACCGAACGTGACTCCGGTTGGTCAATAGGCCCCTCGGCAGCTGTGCCGTTGCCGTTGTTTGATACCGGCCAAGCCCGCCGCGCCAAGGCCCGCGCCCAAGCCATCGCCGCCCGCCAACGGGTGGCCCAAACCGCCCGCAAAATCACCGCCGAAATCCGCGAAGCGCACGACGCCGTATCGGAACTGATGACCACCGTTCGTCAGGCGCGAACGCAGCTGTTGCCTCTGCACGAGCAGCGCGTGGCTTTGGCCCGCAAGGTGTTCGAGGCCGGTCAGGAGGATGTAACCCGCCTGCGCCTTGCCGAGCTGGATCACCTTGAGGCGCAGCTCAAGCACGTGCGCCTGCAACACCAAACCGCCCGCGCCATCCTGCGCCTCGACCGCGCCACCGGCGGCAGCACAAAAGAAATCGAAAACGCGAACCACTGATCACGACATGAAAACATATTCAATAATCAGCCTGCCCTTCGCTATCGCCCTCGTCGGCTGCGGCGGTGGCGGCGGCCACAATCACGGCCACGGTCATCATGGCCACGGACATGGAGCAGATGAGCCGCCGCCGGAGGTGATCACCCTTTCGGAAACTGCCATTCGCAAAAACAATGTTCAGGTAACTGAGGTTTCCACCCGGATCATGCAGCCAACTTTTTCTGTCCCCGCGCGCGTGGCTTTCAATGAGGAAAAGCTAGCGCATGTGGGCGCGTTAATAAACGGGCGTGTGTCCCAAATGAAAGCCCATATCGGCGAGACCGTGGAGGCTGGTTCTGTGCTGTTTGAAATCACCAGCCCGGAACTGGGGCTTGCCCAGAATGCATATATCCAAGCTATGGATGCCGAGGCCTCAGCCAAGGCCGCCATTGCATTGGCCGAAAGCAATGCCGCTATCGCCAAGGCCGAAGCGAATGTAAAAGCCGCCGCCACCCGCCTTTTGCTTGCGGAAAAATCGGCGGGCATCAAGGAGGCGGAAGCCGAGGTGAAATCCGCGGAGGCACACCTTGCATTCGCTGAAAACTCGGCAGCGGTCAACAAGGCCAAGGCGGATTTAAGGACCGCTACCGCAAGTGTGGCCTTGGCCAATAACAACGCCACAATCGCCGCGGCACAGGGTCAGATTGATGCCGCGCTTCCGGTTTTAACTCGGACACGTGAGCTGTTTGAGTCTGGCCGCAAACTGGCCGCCAGCGGCGCAATTGCCAAGGCAGAGTTGGCCCGACGTGAATCAGTCATGCTGACCGCCGAGGCAGAGGTCAAGACTGCACGATCGCTACTCGCCCACGCGAAAGCCGAATTGGCCCGCGACATGCAAACCGCCGCAGCGGCTGAACAAGCCGCCCTCGCGGCCCTTACCCAAGCACAAGCGCAACAAACCCGGGACATCACCACTGCCAAAGCCAAGGAGGCCGCAAGCAAAGCGGTTCTCATCGCCGCCTCCGCCAAGTGGGAACAAGACAAGGAAACGGCCAAGGCCGTATTGGCTGCCGCTCGAGATGCCCTGCTCGCCGCCCATGATGCGAGAAAAAAGGACCTCGCCAAGGCCACAAATGATTTAAAGGCAGCTACGGCCGAGGTTGCCATTACCCGGAATCAGCTTGAGCTTTATGGAATGGGCGAAAATCGAATTACCCTCCTTGAACAGAACCGCAAGCTCGAGCCCTTGTACCTTGTTCGAGCCCCGCGCGATGGCACAGTGGTGGAGCGCGAGGTTACCCTTGGGGAAAATGTTGGCTCAGATCGTCCGCATTTGCTGATCTTGGCCGACCTCTCAGACGTGTGGATCTTGATGGATATCCCACCCGTACGCGCCGCCGAAGTGGCCAAGGATCAAGCCGTCCAAATTTATGATCCTGAAACGCGCAGCCTCATTGAGGTAACCGCACCCGGCTCGGCTAACCCGGTGAATTTCAAGCTGGATTATATCAGCCCCGTGATGGACACCCAAACACGTACGGTCCAGGCTCGTATCGAAGTTCCCAATCAGGGCGGCATTCTCCGCCCCGGACAATTTCTAACCGTTCAACTCAACACCGGGCAGCCTCGCAACCAACTTGCCATCCCCACCGGCGCCATCCAATACGTGGATGAAAAACCCACGGTCTACGTTTTCACAGGGAAACCACTGACCTACAAGCGACGTACCGTAAAAGTTGGGATTCCCATCAATGGCTGGATACCAGTCTTGGCCGGCCTCAAGGAGGGTGAAAAAGTGGTCACCCACGGCAGCTTTGTGCTGAAAGCCGAGTTTGGCAAAGCCGGTGCGAAAGCCTCATCGAGACCTATCGCCTCTCCACCGCCGATGAGGTAC
>DJHS01000130.1:0-4045 GCA_002433235.1 Verrucomicrobia bacterium UBA6614 | reverse complement strand
AGCAGTCGCGCATCAGGCCGAACCAAATCGAGAATGCTGGCCTGCTGTCGATGTGCTCTTTTAAGTACGTTCAGTTGTTCCTTCCCAGTCGCTTGGAAGAGCATCGCGAAGAGAAGTCGCAGATCGCGAATCGGCGGGATGGCTACGCCCGCGGTGTTCCAGGAAAGGATACTTCCGCCGCCGCTTCCTGCGGTCATTTGCATGGAAGGATAACGCGTGGCCGCACCCACATGGGCAGCAGCCTTCTGATCCACCGTCACATTTTTCTCAGGGAGACCCCGCGAGTTTTTCGACAAAACACCCGAAAGAAAAGCGTGCACACCACCGTGCCCGCCGACTCCTTCGGTGCCATGATCGAGCCCGGAGAAAATCGTAAAGTTCCGCTTATGTTGCTCGAGTTGCTGAATCAACTCGGGTGCCTTGAAATCAGGACCCGCTTCCTCCGGGAAAAACAAATTAGGCACAAAGCCGAAGTTGGTTCCCACACAAACCATTCGCATGGGAACGGCTCTTGTCTCTTTCGCCATCACGTTTAAGTGCGGCAAAGCCACCATTGCCCCGCCTGCGCCGCGAAGGAAAGCTCGTCGATTCAAATTCATGCGATTAGCTCCTTGATAACCTGACCCCCAAATTGACTTAACTGCTTATAGCGACCGGCGTGGAAGTAGGTGAGTTTGTTGTCATCAAGGCCAAGTAGATGCAGAAGGGTCACGTGCAGGTCGCGTATGGGATGAGCGACCTCAACGGCCTTGGCACCAATCTCGTCGGTGGCACCGACGATGGATCCCTTCTTCACGCCGCCGCCGGCCATGAGCATGGTCATGGCGTCGGCGTTATGGCCGCGGCCGAGGGAATAGACACCGCCACGCTTGTTATTGTCCGGCGTGCGGCCGAATTCGCCGGTCCAAATGACAAGCGTGTCGTCGAGCATGCCGCGTTCCTTGAGATCCTTGATCAGCGCAGTCATCGGTTGATCGACTGAACGAATCCGCGAGGCGTGTCCGCGCTCGAGGTAATCGTGGCTGTCCCAGCCGCCGGAAAATACCTGAACGAAGCGCACGCCCTTCTCAACGAGCCGACGGGCCATCAAACATTGGCGACCAAACTCAGCGGTTTCCTTGCGGTCCATGCCGTACGCCTTGCGGATGTGCTCCGGTTCGCCCTTTAGGTCAATGACGCCCGGCACTTCGGCCTGCATGCGGAAGGCCAGTTCGTAGCTGGCCATACGGGTGGCCAGATCCTTGTGGCCCGGATGCTTGGCGGCGTGGCGTTGGTTGAGGAAGGCAAGCTCGTCGAGGGCCGCGCGTTGATGTTCGCGTGTCTTATGGGCCGGTGCCTGCAAATCGAGGATAGGCGATCCTGTCGGGCGCAGGCGCGTGCCTTGAAAATGCCCGGGCAAGAAGCCGTTACTCCAGTTGCGCGAACCACCCTGCGGCAGCGCCAACTCGGTCATCACCACGTAGCCGGGCAGATTTTGGTTCACCGAACCGAGCCCGTAATTGACCCACGCGCCCAGCGCCGGATCGGCGCCCAACCGGCTGCCGGTGTTCATGTGAAACAATGCCTCGGGATGGTTCAGCGATTCCGCCGTGCAGCCGCGATAGTTGCACAATTCATCGGCCACCTCTGGCAGGTGTCGCCACTGGTCGCTCATCTCCAGTCCCGCCTGCCCCACCTTGCGCGACTTGAACGGACTGCCCACATAAAACTTGAAACCCGTCTCCAACCCGCGCGTGCTCTTGCTCTCCGTCTTGTGCAGCGCATTGAGCTTGGGCTTGGGATCAAACGTATCCATCTGCCCCGGCCCGCCTTCCATAAAGAGCATGATGACGGCCTTCGCCTTTGGTGCGTGCATGGGCTTCTTCGGCGCCAAAGGCCCGGCAGACTCCTTGGCGAGCAAATCGGTCATGGCCAGTGTACCCAGCGAGGAGCCTAAGCCGTACAAAAAATCTCGGCGTTTCAGTGCAGGAATATTCATCAGTAAACGTACATGAATTCGTTCGAATTAAACAAAAGTAAACACAAGTCTGCCAAGGCGCGCGTTTCGGCACTGACATCGGCAGGTTTCCTGTCGGCGACGTAATTTTCAAACACAGGCAAAATCTCCTCGTACTCAAAAGGTTGCCCGGTGAGTTCCTCGACAAGGGAACGCGTGATGGCTGTGGGATACTTGACCGGCGTCGGTTTGTGTGTGGCATGGTAGGCGCGCATCTTGACGACGTACTGCTTGAGGCGTTCCCACTCGACCTTGTCCGGTACGCGGCCGTAGGCGAGTTGCACGGCGCGCTTCACCTGCAGGTGTAGGGTGTCGAATTCTTTTTCCGTACGTAGCGCCAGCGCAATGGCGCGGTCGCTCATCACGCTGCTGTTGAGCAACGTGAACACTTGCGGCGTAACGGTCTCCGCAACGCGCGCCTCACAGGAGTCATTGGGGTTGGGCTGATTAAAGGTCTCGAGGAACGGATTGGCCTGGCCCCGCACACGGTAGGCGTAGATGGTGCGGCGATTGCGTTCGGCGGGCGTTCGTGAAGGCTGATAGGCGGGCGAGAGGGAAAACTGAATCATGCGCGGCTGCAGAGCGACTTCCATGTTGATCTCCGGCATCACCGGCAGACCGCCGAGCGCAGGATTTAATTCGCCGGTGGCTTTGAGCAAGCTGTCTCGCAATTCCTCGGCGGAGAGACGGCGTGGAGCCCGGAAGGCAAAGAAATGGTTGTTCGGATCAGCCACCGCCAGCTTCGCCGCCTGCGGATGGACGCCGGATTGGCGGTAGGTTTCCGACTGCATGATGAGACGGTGCAGTCGCTTAAATTTCCAGCCGTTCTCGACGAAGTCCGCCGCCAGCCAGTCGAGCAATTCCGGATGCGTTGGCTTACCTCCCTTGGCGCCGAAGTTATTCGGATTAGCGGCAAGCGGATGACCGAAGTGCTGTTGCCACACGCGGTTGACGATGGAGCGCGCAGTAATCGGGTTGGCCGGATGCGCAATCCACTTGGCCAAGGCCAGACGTCGGCCATCGAGGGCGTCCGGAATCTGGAACGCATCTCCCTCCGCCGCGCCGTCCACCGGAACGCCGAGGGCGCTTAACACGCCGGGCGTTACCTTGGCACCGGGTGCCTCCAAAGCGCCACCGCTGAGGATGCGGCTGTCCGGCCGCCATTTGTTGTTGGCGCGCGCGTTCATGCGCAGTTTGCGGGCGTTCAGAAATCTTGGCACGGGCCCGTTGTAGACCGACTGCGTCAATGGCTGATAACGCTCCAGACGGCGTTGCCAGATCCATTCGTCCTGTCGGCGCACCTTCTTGCGGCCCTGCTCCTCGGGCGACAGACCCACGTGGCGCGGTGGCTTTTCCTCATCGGGCAATTTCTGGCGCGCCTTTTCGTCGAGATACTTTGTGCCCGCCTTCGCGTACCACTCGCGCGCAGCGGATTCCTGCTTATTGTAAAGCGCGTTGTGTTTGTTGGTGGCGAATGCCAACAATCGTCGTGTGGCCGTTTGACCTTCCTTGAAGCCACTGCGGTTTTCGGTCATTAAAAAAGGCGTCGCTCGCTCGGCCAATTGCGTGGATTCAAACACCGCGTACATCCGATAATAATCACGCGTGGGCAGCGGATCAAACTTGTGATCGTGACACTTGAAACAGCGCATCGTGGTACTAAGGAAGGTTTCGCCGACGGCATTGACCACGTCGTCCAAGTAAATCTGGCGGGCCTGCGGGTTCTTCACCATCGCCGGATCCCAAGGACCCATGCGCAGGAATGAACTGGCCACAAGTTGCTCCGCTTCGCGCGCGTTGTAGCGATTGCCTTTCTCACGCGCCTTTTGAAACTCCTCCCAATTGGCGATGCGACTGCGTAACGAAGCATCGGCCAGTTCATCGCCGGCGATTTGTTCCCGGATAAATTCGTCGTATGGCTTGTCGTCGTTGAAGGCGCGGATGACATAGTCGCGGTAGCGCCACATGTTCGAGCGTTCGTAGTCGTTGGAGTAGCCACCGGTGTCAGCGTAACGTGCCACATCTAGCCAATGCTGCCCCCAACGCTCG
>DJHS01000059.1:30943-69053 GCA_002433235.1 Verrucomicrobia bacterium UBA6614 | reverse complement strand
CAGCCTCTACATCCACGTGCCGTTCTGTGCGAGCAAGTGCAGTTACTGCGCGTTTCACTCGCATGCGCCGGGGGGTGGACTGGTGGATCGCTACGTGGAGGCGCTTTGCCGGGAGATGGAATTCATCGCGGGCGACTGGCGGCCGCGGACAATTTTCTTTGGCGGAGGGACGCCGTCGATTTTAAACCTGCGCCAATGGGAACGGGTGTTGACGGCAATGGACGCGCACGGGCTGACTGGCGCGGAGGAATGGACGGTGGAATGCAATCCCGCGACCGTCTCGGCGGACAAGGCAAGGCTTCTGCGCGCGGCGGGAGTGAACCGCATCTCGATGGGCGTGCAAACGCTGGACGCCGGCCTGCTCGAGCGGCTGGGCCGCATCCACACGCGGGAACAGGTTTTCAAATCCGTGGACATTCTGCGCGCGGCGGGCATCAACAACCTCAACCTCGACCTCATGTTCGCCATCCCCACGCAGACGATGGACCAATGGCGCGCGAGCCTGCGCGAGACGGCGGCGCTGGAGCCGGAACACCTTTCGGCCTACGAGGTCATTTTCGAGCAGGACACTCCGCTCTTTGAGCAATTGGCGGCTGGCGAGTTTGATGTGGACGAGGCGTTGGCGTGTGCGATGTACGATGAGCTGGTGGACTCCACCAATGCCCGCGGCTGGCATCAATACGAGGTGGCCAACTTCGCGCGGCACGAGGGTGCGCCGGAATTTGAAATCCCCAGCCGCGCCTGCCGCCACAATGTCAACTACTGGCGCGGCGGTGATTGCCATGCCTTGGGGCCGAGCGCGACGGCTTACGTGGATGGAGTGCGCACCAAGAACATCGCAAACACGCAAATTTACTGCGAACTCCTCGAGCGCGGTGAGCGGCCCATCGACACGCGCGAGGAGCTGCCGCCCCTGTCGCGGGCTGGCGAGACAGCTGCCTTTGGCTTGCGCATGACGGCGGGGTGGCCGTTCGAGGAATTTCAGCGCGTGACGGGCCACGAACTTGGCGGTGAATGGGGTGCGACGATGGATGAGTGGGTGGCGCGCGGACAGGCGGTGCGCGAGCCGGGGCGGTTTCGGTTGAATCGTGCGGGGTTGAGGTTTGCAGATGCGGCGGCGCGGGATTTTTTGCGATGATGTTTTTATTGTAGCCCCGGCCGGTGGCCGGGGCGCGGGGCCACCGGCCCCGCCTACAGAGGCCCATGAGCCGGCAATGAACAAAAAACGATTGGCCACCGTCCTTGATTGCTGCGACAACACCGCTCCATGAGTTCCGCCGCCGTGCCAATTGAAGTTGCCGATGAGGTGAATGCGAAGATTCTTGCGATCAGCGAGGATCAGTTACAGGGGTTTCAGCGCGATCCCTTCGGCGTGGTGGCGGAGCGTACGGGGCTGGACAAGGAGGTGGTGCTGGAGCGGGTGCGGGCGATGCTGGAGGCGGGCGTGATTCGGCGAGTGCGGCAGACGTTGCTGGCGACCAATCTGGCCAAGGGAGCGCTGGTGGCTTGGGAGGTGAATCAGGACAAGCTCGATGCTGCGTTTGATTACATGTTTCAGGAGGATCCGTTTTCGGGGCACGTGGTGACGCGCAGCACGGATGCGGCTTCGCCGGGATCGACATACAAACTTTGGACCACACTGAAAGTGCCGCAGGGATATTCGCTGGAGAAACATTGCGAGGTTTTGCGGGAGAAGGTGGGCGCGGTGGCGTTCCGGGTGATGCCGGCGAAGAAGCTCTTCGCGCTGGGCGTGGGGCATGTGCGGCGGAAGGACATGGAGCCGGGGGCGCGCTCGGAGGAGCCGGGCAGCGTGACGGACGTGGCGGTGGTGGACTTGACCGACCACGAGTGGCGCATCATGGAAGCGGTGAAACGGGAGTTCGAGCCGGGGGAATTGGTGGAGAACTTGTGGGACGCGCGCGCGGCGGAGGCCGGTGTTTCGCTGGACGAATTTTTCAACGTCGCAGAGGATTTAAACGAACGGCGGGTGGTTGGGCGTTTTTCGACTTTCTTGGAGCATGTTAAAAAACTCTCCACCGGCGAACAGGTCACGCGCTACAACGCGCTCTTCCACTGGGCGGTGCCGCCGGGGAAGGAGATCGAGGCGGGGCGCGAGGTGGGCCGGCATTACATCATGACGCACGGGTACTGGCGCGAGGGCGGGCCGGAGTTTCGCAACGTGAACATCATGGGCGTGGCGCATGGCACCGATAAAGACAAAGTGCTCGCGCACAAGGGGGCCATCGACGTGCACCTCGCCGAGGCGGGGATTGAGGTGGGTTACACCAACGTCTTCTGGGGCGGCCGCAGCGAGATCAAGCCCTCGGAGATTTCCCCCTTCGCTTACGCGCGCTGGTGTGAGTGGTACGGCATCGACCCCATGGACATGCGGATGTAATTGCTGTTTTTCACCGGTTTTGTGGCCAATTGCGCGTTGACATGCCTTCGGCCCGCGCCTATTTTCCGCGCGCCGGTTTTCCGGGAAACTTCGATTCACGATTTATGGCTAAAGCGAAAAAGTACGTTTACCACTTTGGTAGATTCAAGACCGACGGCAACGGCAAAATGAAGGAACTGCTCGGCGGCAAGGGGGCCAACCTCGCCGAGATGAAACGCATCGGTTTGCCCGTGCCTCCGGGTTTCACCATTACCACGGAGGTGTGCACGTATTATTACGATCATAAAAAAACGTATCCGCGCGAGCTGGCCAAGCAGATGGAAGAGGGTGTGCGGCGCATGGAAAAGGAGCTGGGTAAAAAGTTTGGCGACAAGAAGAACCCACTGTTGCTTTCTGTGCGATCGGGTGCGCGCGAGTCGATGCCCGGGATGATGGACACTATCCTGAATCTCGGCCTCAACGATGACACCGTCGAGGCGCTGGCGGAGTTTAGCAACAATCCTCGTTTTGCCTGGGATAGTTACCGGCGCTTCATCCAGATGTACGGCGACGTGGTGATGGGCGTGCAGAAATTGCCCAGCGAGGATGAGGAGCCTTTCGAGTTGGTCATTGAAAAAATCAAAAAGCAACGACTGGGCGACGCTCACGCGGCCGACACCGATTTATCGGCGGAGGATCTGCAGACGCTGGTCACTGCCTTCAAGAAGCTGGTTAAACAACGTACCGGAAAGGCCTTTCCGAATGATCCGTGGGCGCAACTGCGCGGCGCGGTAGGAGCGGTATTCAACTCATGGATGAACGATCGCGCCAATGTTTATCGTCGCAAATACAACATCCCAGCCTCGTGGGGCACGGCGGTGAATGTGCAGGCGATGGTGTTCGGTAACACGGGCGAGGAGTCCGGCAGCGGCGTGGCCTTTACGCGCGACCCCGCCAGCGGCGAAAAGGTTTTTTATGGCGAGTTCCTTATGAACGCACAGGGAGAGGATGTGGTGGCCGGCGTGCGCACACCCGATCCGGTGGCTGATCTGAAAAAGGTGATGCCCAGCGCCTATAGGGAACTGGAGGCCATTCGTGGCAAGCTCGAGAAGCATTTTCGTGATATGCAGGATTTCGAATTCACCATCGAGGAGCGCAAGGTGTTTATGCTGCAAACGCGCAATGGTAAACGTACGGGCCTCGCTGCCGTGCGGATTGCCTGTGAAATGGTGAAGGAGAAATTGATTGCGTGGAAAACCGCTGTGAACCGTGTGCCAGCAGAGCAGCTTGACCAGGTGCTCGCGCCGATCTTTGACGTGGCGGCGTTGAAGAAAACCAAAGTGATCGCCAAAGGGCTTCCTGCTGGTCCGGGTGCGGCGACTGGACGGATTTATTTTAATGCTGATCGTGCCGCGGAAGCTGCCGAAAAAGGGCAGCCTGTGATGCTCGTGCGCGTGGAGACTTCCCCGGAAGATCTTCGCGGCATGATCGCGGCGAATGGCATTCTTACCGCCAAGGGCGGCGTGAGCAGTCACGCGGCATTGGTGGCTCGCCAAATGGGCAAGGTGTGCGTCTGCGGCGCGGCGGCATTGATTGTCGATTACAGTAAACGGACGCTTGCGGTGGGTAAGTTGAAATTCAAGGAAGGTGATTATATCTCGATCGATGGCACGTCCGGCGAAATTTATTCCGGTGAAGTGAAGACGGCTCCCAGCGAGGTCATCAAGGGCCTGCTGGAGAACAACACCAAGGCTCGGCGCGGACGCACGTTCAAGAATTACAATCAACTCATGGGCTGGTGCAATAAGGCCGCCAAGATGGCTGTGCGTACCAACGCTGACACGCCTGGGCAGGTGAAGAACGCTGTAGCCTTCGGTGCCACGGGCATTGGCTTGTGCCGCACGGAGCATATGTTCTTTGAGGGTGACCGCATTGATGTAGTGCGTGAGATGATCCTTGCGGAGAATGGAGCTGATCGTCGCAAGGCGGTGAAGAAGTTGCTGCCGTTTCAGCGCAAGGATTTCGAAGGCATCTTCAAGGCACTCAACGGGCTGCCGGCGACCATTCGTTTGCTGGATCCGCCTCTGCACGAGTTTCTGCCGCATGACGCGGAACAGATTCGTGACCTCGCCAAGAAGCTCAAAGTGCGCCCGGCGGTGATTTCGCAGCGCGTGAAGGAACTGCACGAGTTCAATCCCATGCTCGGTCATCGCGGTTGCCGTTTGGCGATCTCGTATCCGGAAATTGCAGAGATGCAGGCGCGCGCCATCTTTGAGGCGGCGGCCAACGTGCAGAAAAAGAAAATCAAGGTGAACCCCGAGGTCATGGTGCCGTTGGTGGGCTTCGCCAAGGAGCTAGAGATTCAGGCCGGCATCATTCATCGCGTGGCGAAGGAGGTGCAGGAGAGGAAGGGTGTGAAACTCAATTATCTCGTGGGCACGATGATCGAGGTGCCGCGCGGTGCATTGACGGCCGACGAGGTGGCGCAGCACGCGCAGTTCTTCAGTTTCGGCACCAACGATCTCACGCAGACCGCCATGGGTATGAGCCGCGATGATTCCGGTTCGTTCCTGCCGAATTACCAGGAGTTGGACATTATCGGCAACAATCCATTTGCCGTGGTGGACCAAACCGGCGTGGGTCAACTGATGGAAATCGCTGCTGCCAAGGGGCGCAGCACGCGCAAGAACATCAAGCTCGGTATCTGCGGCGAGCACGGGGGCGAGCCCAGCAGTGTCAAGTTCTGTGCCAAGTTGGGCCTGAATTACGTGAGTTGTTCGCCTTTCCGTGTGCCCACCGCCCGCCTTGCCGCGGCCCAAGCGGCCTTGAATGGCATTTAGACAGTCGTAAAAAGGCTTGTCGCATTTCAATGGTCGGCGGACACTCCGCCGAACCATGAAGCTCGTTTTGTTCCATCTTTTGTTTGCCTGTTTTCTTTGTGGCTGTGATACGGTTCGATATTTTTCCGCGGATCGAGGAGACAAGGAGAAGAGAGAAGCGTTGGAGAAGGAAAGGGTAGCAGCACTATTGAGGAATTATGAATTGCGTTACCTGTCGGGAGAAATTGGCCGGGATGCGTACAACCGGGTTCGGCGTGTGAATGGGTTGTCGGCAATCGACTGAATTGTTATGAAAAAAATTATATCGTTTTTTATCGTGGGTTCGCTGGGACTGATAGCGGAGGAGCCGAAGTTTCGGGTGCAGGAGATTGATGCCAAGGTTGGGGTCGGCTATGGCGCGCAGTTGGCGGACATGAATGGGGACGGGAAGGTGGACATCGTGCTTTGTGATCGCGACAAGGTGGTTTGGTATGCGAACCCGTCGTGGAAGAAGCATCAGGTGAGCGGGAAGTTGACGGCGCGGGATCATGTTTGCGTGACGGCGCGGGACATCACGGGCGATGGCAAGGCGGAACTGGCAGTGGGGGGGCAGTGGAACATTGGGGAGTCGAATGACGCGAAGCGGTCGGGGGCGGTGTTTTACTTGGACCCAACGGCGGAACGGAAGGGGAACTGGAAGGCGATCCAGCTTGAGCATGAGCCGAGCACGCACCGGATGCACTGGATCGCGGCGGGCAAGGGGAAGTTTGACTTGGTGGTGAAGCCGTTGTACGGGCCGCGCGGGGCGGATGGGAAGAAGGGGGGCTCAAAGGTGTGGGCGTACCACATCCCGAAGGATCCGGCGAAGGCTTGGAAGCGGACGTTGATTTCCGATTTTGTGGAAGACAGCCATAATTTTCATCCGATTGACTGGGATGGCGATGGGCGCGAGGAATTCATCCAGGCGAGCTTGAAGGGGGTGTTTTGGTTTGGGCGCGACAAGGCGGGTAAGTGGCAGTCGAAACAGTTTTCGAAGAATTACTCGGGCGAGGTGCGGGATGGTAAGACGGCGGGCGGCGTGCGGTTTTTCACGACCATCGAACCCAAGCACGGGACGACGGTGGCGGTGTACCTGCAGGCGGGCAGCGGCTGGAAGCGCGTGGTGCTGGATGACCAGTTGAAGGACGGGCACGCGCTGGCGACGGCGGATTTTCTGGGCACAGGCGGCGACCAGGTGGTGGCCGGCTGGCGCGGGATGACGACGCCCGGCGTGCCCGGCGTGCGGTTGTACGTGCCGCAAGACAAGGGCTACACGAAGTGGAAGACGTATCAGCTGAGTGGCAAGGAGACGGCGGTGGAGGACATCAAGGCGGGTGACCTCAACGGCGACGGCAAGCCGGAGATCATCGTGGCCTGCCGCCAGACGCACAACCTGCGGATTCTTTGGAACGAGTCAAAGTAAGTGCTCGCGCAAAGACGCGAAGGCGCAAAGTTCTCTCTTGGCGACTTTGCGGCTTGGCGCGAAATACAGTTTTCCATTGATTTCCGGCCAGTTTTCACCATTATCCCCGCTCCAATTCGCCGGGAGTGGCGGTGGTTTTCATGAAAAGAACGCATCATTGCAATGAATTGCGGCTGGCGGACGCGGGCGCGGAGGTGACGCTCTCGGGCTGGGTGCACTCGTGCCGGGACTTGGGCGGGGTGATCTTCATCGACATCCGCGATCGCGAGGGGCGCACACAGGCGGTGTTTGACCCGCAGGAGACGGACGCGGAATTGGTGGCGACGGCGGCGAAGCTGCACAGCGAAAGCGTGATCAGCGTGAGCGGCAAGGTGCGGCAGCGGCCGGCGGACACGGCAAACGCGAAGATTCCCACCGGCGAGGTGGAGGTGGTGGCGGCGGCCATGGAGGTGCACAACCACGCGGCGGTGCTGCCGTTCCAGGTGGACGACCCGGAGGCGGCGGCGAAGGTGAACGAGGAGCGCCGGCTGGAGTATCGTTATCTGGACCTGCGCCGTCCGGAGATGGCGCACAACCTGAAGCTGCGCAGCAAAGTGGCGACGTGCACGCGGGTGTTCATGGAGGAGCAAGGGTTCCTGGAGGTGGAGACGCCGACGCTGTTTAAATCGACGCCGGAGGGGGCACGGGAATTTTTAACACCGAGCCGCCTGGCACCGGGCAAGTTTTACGCGCTGCCGCAGTCGCCGCAGCAGTTTAAACAAATCCTGATGTGCGCAGGGGTGGACAAGTATTTCCAACTGGCGCGGTGTTATCGCGACGAGGACCTGCGGGCAGACCGGCAGCCGGAATTCACGCAGGTGGACATCGAGATGTCGTTCATCGAGCGAGAAGACCTGTACGCGGTGATCGAGGGGCTGCTGGCGCGCGTCTGGAAGGAAGCGCTGGACATTGAGGTGCCGACGCCGTTCCCGCGCATCGCGTTCGAGGACGTGATGAACCGCTGGGGCAGCGACAAGCCGGACGCACGCTTCGGGCTGGAGCTGGCGGATTTCACGGAGGAATTTGCGGCGAGCGAATTCAAAGTCTTCAGTGGCGCGGTGGCCGATGGCGGCGTGGTGAAGGCGCTGAACGCGAAGGGCTACGCGTGCGTGACGCAAGGGCAGATGGAGGCGATGACGGAGCTGGCCAAGAGCTTCGGCGCGAAGGGGCTGGCGTTCATCAAGGTGGAGGGCGGCGAATGGAAGTCGCCGATCGTGAAGTTTTTCAGCGACGCGGAAAAGGCGGCGCTGACGGAAAAGCTGGGCATCGAGGAGGGCGACCTCATCCTGTTCGCGGCGGGCGAGTGGCTGAACAGTTGCGAAATCCTCGGGCGCATCCGCACGTACGCGGCGGACCGGCTGGTGGAGCTGGGCAAGCTGGAGATTCCGGCCGACCAGTTTGAGTTCATGTGGGTGGTCGACTTTCCGCTGCTGGCGTACGATCGCGAGATGGATCGCTGGTTTTCGAGCCATCACCCGTTCACCTCGCCGGTGCCGGAGGACATCGAGTTTTTAACGAGCGACCCGAAGAAGGTGCGTGGCCAGCACTACGACGTGGTGGTGAACGGCGTGGAGCTGGGCGGCGGGTCGATTCGTATCCACCAGCCCGACGTGCAGAAGACGGTGTTCGAGGACGTGCTGCAGTTGTCGCCGGAGTTGACCCAGGCGCGGTTCGGCTACATGCTGGAGGCGTTTAAATACGGCTGCCCGCCGCACGGGGGCATCGCGCTGGGGTTCGACCGGCTGATCGCGCTGTTGTGCGGGGCGGAAAGCATCCGCGACGTGATCGCGTTCCCCAAGACGGCCAAGGGCACCTGCCTGATGACCGAAAGCCCGGGCGGCGTGGAGGCACGCCAGTTGCGCGATTTGCACATTGACGTGAAGGTGGCGAAGAAAGCCGAATGAAGTTCTGGAAGAAGATGGGCAAGAAAAAGAAGGCGGCAAAGGCCTACAAGGATGCCGAGCTGACCACGCTGGAAAAGCTGCTGGCCGAGAAGGCCGCGGCGGAGGAGGCCGCCGGCGAAGAGCCGAGCGGCCCGAAGACCCTGAAGGAGGCGGCGGAAAAGATCGCCGAGCTGGAGAGCCGCGTGCTGCGCGCCACCGCCGACCTCGACAACTATCGCAAGCGCGCCCAGCGCGAGAAGGAGGAAGCGCGGCAGTTCGCCAACCAGTCGCTGCTGGAAAAGCTGTTGCCGGTTCTGGACAATTTCGAGATGGCCATGGACGCCGCGAAGGACGCCGACCCCGCCGTGCGTGATGGCGTGGAGATGATCCTCGGACAGTTGAAGGGGGTTTTAAACGAGAGCGGCGTGGAGGAGGTCGATGCGCTGGGGCAGGAGTTCGACCCCGCGCTGCACGAGGCGGTCTCGCAGGAGGAAACCACGGAGGCGGCCGAGGGCACGGTGGTGAAGCAGTTGCGCAAGGGCTACCGGCTGCATGAACGGCTGGTGCGGCCGGCGAGCGTCATCGTGGCCAAGGCGCCCGCCGAGGCGCCGGCGGAGGAAGCGGGGAGCTGATGGCCAAGCGCGACTTTTACGAGGTGCTCGGCGTCGACAAAGGGACGGGCGCGGACGAGATCAAGAAGGCTTACCGCAAGCAGGCGGTCAAGTTTCACCCCGACAAGAACCCCGGCGACAAGGCGGCGGAGGAGAAGTTCAAGGAGGTCGGCGAGGCGTACGAGATTTTAAGCGACGACCAGAAGCGCGCCGCGTACGACCAGATGGGCCACGCGGCCTTTGAGCAGGGCGGCGGCGGAGGCTTCCACGGCGGCGCGGTGGATCCTTTCGAGCTCTTCAGTCAGGTCTTTGGCGGCGGACGCGGCGGCGGCGCGGGGGGCATCTTCGAGCAGTTCTTTGGCGGCGGCGACCGCGGCGGGCCGTCGCGCGGCTCGGATCTTCGCTACGACTTGGAGATCGATTTTGAGGAAGCCGTGCTCGGCGGGGAAAAGAGCATCACCATTCCCAAGCTCGACACCTGCGGAAAGTGCAGCGGCACCGGCGCGGCCGAGGGTAGCGGACGCAAGCGCTGCCGCACCTGCAACGGCCAGGGTGCGGTGGTGGCGCAGCGCGGCTTCTTTCGCATGCAGCAAACCTGCCCCGACTGCGAGGGCGAAGGCACCGTGCTTGAGAAGCCCTGCCGCGATTGCCGGGGACAGGGGCGGCTGGAGAAGCGCTCGAAGATCACCATCAAGATTCCCGAGGGCGTCGACACCGGCACGCGCCTGCGCAGCGCCGGCAATGGCGAGGCCGGCCCGCGCGGCGGCGGCAACGGCGACCTGTACGTCGTGCTGCACGTCCGCCCGCACGAGGTGTTTGACCGCGAGGGCGACGACCTCATCGCCGAGGTGCCCATTCCCTTCGTCACCGCCGCGCTGGGCGGCGAGTTAAAAGTGCCGACGATGGACGGCACAGCGAGCATCAAGATTCCCGACGGCACCCAATCGGGCACGACCTTTCGCCTGAAGGGGCGCGGCGTTAAAAGCCTGCAGGGCTACGGCACGGGCGACTTGAACGTGAAGGTGATCGTGGAAGTGCCCGGCAAGCTGAACCGCGAGCAGCGCGACAAGCTGCAGTCCTTTGCCGACTCCTGCGGTGACGACGTGAACCCGCAGAGCAAGGGTTTCTTCGAGAAGGCGCGCAACCTCTTCGGCTGATGCACCGCTTTTACCTGCCGCCCGCCGCAGCCGCGCAGCCGGAGCTGACGCTGGACGAGCGCGAGAGCCACCATGCAGTGAACGTCCTGCGCGTGCGTGCCGGCGAGCGCGTGGCGGTGATGGACGGCGCGGGTGGCGAGTGCCTGTGCGAGGTGATCGCTGCCGACAAGAAGGCCGTCCACCTCGCTGTCAAGCAGCGCAACCGCCACGAGCCGCTGCCCTACCGCATCACGCTGCTGCAGGCGATGACCAAGGGTAAGTCGAT
Source organism: Verrucomicrobia bacterium UBA6614 (assembly GCA_002433235.1). Lineage (GTDB taxonomy): Bacteria > Verrucomicrobiota > Verrucomicrobiia > Limisphaerales > UBA1100 > UBA6614. Next base: position 58,440 of record DJHS01000059.1, on the reverse strand, counting down.
GGACTTCATCGTGCAGAAGGCCACCGAGCTGTGCGTGCACCGCATCGTGCCGCTGGCCGCTGAGCGCAGTGTCGTGCAGGTGGACGCGGATGATGCGAAGTCAAAAGTCGACAAGTGGCGCGCCATCGCCATCGACTCCATCAAGCAATGCGGCTGCCCGTGGCTGCCGGAGATCGAGCCGCCTGTCACCCCCCGCGCGCAACTGGCCCGCGACGAGGCGCACGACCTGTCCCTCATCGCTTCCCTTCAGGGCAACACCCGCCACCCGCGCGAGTGCGTGGAGGAATACGCCGCCGAGCACGGCGCGCCGCCGGCCACCCTGAGCATCTGGATCGGCCCCGAAGGCGACTTCACGCCGGCCGAGTCCAATGAAATCCTCTCCGCCGGCCACCAGCCCATCACCCTCGGCCGTGTCGTCCTCCGCAGCGAGACGGCGGCGGTCTACATCCTCTCCTGTTTAAACTACGAGCTCCAAGCGCCGGTCAGGGTTGCTTAAGGATTTCCTTGAACTCCGGTATTTCCCGCAGGTTGTCGATTGCGTTTGTGGATCGAATGAGCTTCCTGATGTTGATGACGGATCGGGGGGCGTTGGTGTTGCCGCTGACCTCCCATGCCTTTTTAAATGACTGGACGGCTTCATTGGTTCGGCGCATGAGGTTTTGGGTGTAGCCAAGTTCGTACCAAAACTCAGATCGGTCCGGTTCGAGCGCGGTCATTTGTTTTCGCAGCCCAAGTTCGGACAGGAGGAATCGCCCGTGCAGGTCAGTGAATGTTGCCTTCGGGATAATATTGGCTTGGGCCTGCATCATGGCCATGACGCGAAGCAGTCGAAAGATTTGCGCCGCGAAGGACTGAAATTTTAGGTCGCCGGGAATGAGTTCCAGATTGCCCGAAATGACAATGGCCATGCCGCTGAGAGTGGCCCAGTCCATGGGGTGGGTCGGGTTTTGGTGGGGGAGATAACTGCTGATTTGTTTGTGGGCTCCGGTGAAATCCTTTCTGGCTATTCTTTGGTCGAAGCTGACCAGTTCGGTCAGCTGGGGGGAGCCGTGCATGAAATTTCGGTACAGGTTCCGGCAAACCAACAGGAGTTCACGTGCATGGGCGACGTTGCCGAATGAATACAGCCGCCTGACTTGTAACTGGAGTTGAGAGCGATAAATGGCGTCTGAGAGGCTGTCTGATGGATCCATCTTGCGGAATGTCTCGACGACCATTCCTACCGCCTTGGCGCGCGCCTTGGCATCCTTTTTTAAGGCGCTGGCGCGCTGCTGGGGGGGGGTGTCCGGTGGAAAATAATCCTGATGCTGGGCGAGGAACGACATGTACTTGGAAACGGTCTGGGAACTGGCCGGGCAAAGGGCTAGGGCTTGGCGGTAAGCATAGTCGGCTTCGCTGATGAGTTCCTGCTTTTGCGTCAGCAATTGCTGGAGCCGCTCGGCGCGCGATTCATCGAAGGGAAGTTCCTTGATGATGTTGTCGATGTTGCGCGCACGCCAATCGTAGAGGTCGGCGAGGCTCATACGCTGCTTGGAGAACGCGCGTTGGGCGACGTAGCTGCGGAGAAAGCGGCGCTGGCCGGCGGTGTGGCCGGAGAGGTTTCGGCGAATGTAAACCCGGTGTACCCACTGGAGGATGTCCTCCAAGGATGTGTCGGGTTGGACCACTTCTTGGCCGATCAGTCGATCCATATACTGGTTCCAGAAGGCGCGATCCCGTCGGATGATTTCGGTTTGACGTGCGTTGCTCCATTCGCCCTTGGGGTTGCGCTCAATTTTTAAAATTACCCCGTGCGGCACGAGGTGAGGATACATCCAAGGCAGGGCGACGCTTTCCTCCAGGTAAAATTCATGGCCGGGGTTGTCATCAAAAATCCGCTTGGTGAGATCGCCATTGATGGCCCAGATAACATCCTCGGTACTACGGCCGGGCTTCCGTGAGGAATTATTGATGAGATCCTGCAGCTCGAGGTTGGATGGAATCATAATTTCCCGAGCAGGATATAGGCCGGCTACTGCCGGATCAAAATGGCCGGGAAGCGCATGTTCCAAAAGGCGGCGGTTGAGTATCGGCCGGGAAGCGGTCCATGGATTCTGCCTCAGCAATGCAGCGGTAGAGGCATCGAGTTCGTCCGGCACAAACAGGCCGGGCTTGGCCAGGCGCGGATTGCAGAGGCGGCTGGCAGTTTCCCTGCGCTGTTTGCTTAAGGCTTGGATTTCTTTCAGGACGGTTGGTTCTCCGGCGATGAGAGTTTGGTACTGGGTCCGCAGTTCCGCGTCTGTCCTTTCAAGCGAGGCCCGGATTTCCGGAATGGCCGGGGCTTTTGGACCGAAGCGACAATGGAAGGCCAGTCGGCGGGCCCAATCCTGACGCTTCATGAGCAATTCAATGGCGGCGAACACTTGGTCTGCCTGGCTGCTGCTGGTCTGGATTGTGAATTGCTGCAGCAGGTCGGCCTCACGTTTTTCCAGCTTGGCCAGTTGTCGTGCGGCTTGGCGGTGGGCCTGAAAATCATCATGGAGGATTTTGTTGAAATCCCGAATCAATAATTCCTCCAGTAAATCATCAGGCTTGGTTAAGGCGGATTGCGTTTCCCTGGCCAGTAGCGATTTGACGTGGGCGGTTGCCGGTGTCTTTTCTTCTTTAAGGATTCGCGCCAACGCCTCGATATCCCGAAAGTCGCCTGGGACAAAATCAACGCCCTGTGTTTGGCGCCCGTATTCCACCGATTCACCTGTCTGGAAAATCCATTCATCAGGCGATTCAAACAACTCGGCCACCCCTTTGGTCACCTCAAAGGGTGGCTGCCTCAGGGCGGTCATTTTAAAGTCACTCACCCGGCTGACGGATTGGTTGGCGGTTTCCTCCAGCTTCAGCAGTCCATCCTCCGTGACCTTTAATTCGTCCAAGATTATTTGGGCTGCTTTCCGTTGGGCTTCGTTTGTGATTGTTCCGACCAGATCCTTTACATAATGCGAGGGCATGTTGCCCTTGTTTGTGGACATCCCCTGCAGCAAGGCTTGTTCACTGATGCCGGTGTGGGGCAGCCGGGCGATGTAGTTGGAAACCAGCCGCATGCCATTGCTTGAATCTGCCGCAAACTGGCGGCGGATATAATCAAGTTGATTGCTCGAAACCAGATCGATGACCGGTTGCACGCCGGGACGGTTATGGAAGGAACGGAGGAAGTAGGGATCCCGTTGTTGGCTGCGGTTGTAGTGGGCGCGGATGTAGTCCAGATAACGGGCGTCGGCCAGGGCATTCTGGGTGATGATGTAGACGTCGCGGCGATCGAAAGACTTGTCGGTGCGATGCTGGGGCGGGGTGAGGCTTTCACAAAAAATCATGTAGGTGGGGCAAAAGCGTCCGGCATCCGTTCCTCCGAAGAGGACGGCGTCGCGTGCCATGGGCGGGTAAATTAAATCCCCGTTTTCATCCTTCACATCGGTGGCGAACATGTCCCGGCCGTACCAGTAGCCGAAGTAATGGCCGCGCAATTCATTGTCCCACCAGTTGGCGAGTCCATGTCGGGCGGGCAGCAGGCAAATGAGGGCCAAGAGCAGGCCCATGGGTGCCGCTGGTCGCCGTAGTGCCAGCAGGCCGCACAGGCCTCCGGCAAACAGGACACCTATGCCGGCGGCGGCAATGAGCACGGGGGCATCGTAGCTGGCCAGCGTGAAGAGGAGGGAGGCGGGCGTGGCACTGACAGAAGTTTGAGTGAAGGGCCACCAAAGCAGTTCCAAGGCGCAAAGAATGCTGGCACCCGTGAGGAGTTCGCGCCGGTGTTTTTCCCAAGCTTGGACAATCAGCCCCGCGCCCAAGGCGAGGCCCCAGCCAAGGCCCAAGGCGACAAAGAGATGTGAGGCCTCAAAGAAGACCTTGTTGAGGTGTCGCTGCTGTTCCGAGCCGCCGGGATTACGAAAGGCGATCATGAGCAGCGTGAGCGAAACGAAGATGAGAAACATGCCGCCTAGCCAGCGGCGTTCGCGTTCGCGCATATACCACCACAAGCCCAGGGGGAGCAGGGCAAGCAGGGTGTAGGCAGGGTTAAATTCCTGAAGTGTTTCACTGATGAACACCCCAACCTGACCACCGTCGATGCGGCCATTCCCATCAACGTCAATGAGGAACCGCGAAACTTGGTCTGTGCTTTCCTGGGCAGGGCCGGTGTACTGGCCACGGGTGATGGCGTGCTTGAAGCCCTCGGCTGTGCGCGGGTAAGCCCAGTTCATGGGCGGATTGGTCAGGGAACTGAGGGGCATGAAGAAATAAAACAGCAGCCCGCCCAAGGCGGCGGCACGGGTGGCCAGCAGGGGCAGCCAATGGGCAAACGCGCGGTCGCGCTGGCGTGACCAGTTGAGGCCCAAGACGCCCGTCAGCATGAGGATGGAGAGAAGCACATATGCAAGCGTGATCTTGTTAGCGGTGGCGACGTGGCCGAGGAGATGCGCTTGAGCGATTTGCACCGCTTCGGGGGGCAGGCCCGGTAGGAGGGTGCCCCGGCTTTGGAGCAGATGCCACATCCAAGGTAATCCCATGGCAAGAAAGAGGAACAGGACCGCACTGGCGATGAGACTGCGGGTGGATTTCTGGTCTGCCAGCCACGCCAGCCAAGACAAGGCGAGAATGGATGCCCCGGCGATGAAAAGGAAGAACAGTAGGATCATTCGGTGCGACGTGCCCATGCTTTGCCAAACGGCTGAGAGGTCCCAGACGGTCCTGGAAGGATCCAAGACCGCCGCGGCCGTGGCCGGGAGAGGCGAGCCAATGGGCCAGATGAAAGTAATCCAGAAAGCGCCCAGAATCAGGAAGGTGAGGGCATAGGCTGTGCCCAGAAACAGCGGTGCGTTACGGCTGGTGCCGACCGGGCGGGGCAGGCTGTGCCAGATGGCCAGCAGTAGGCAACCGACACCCACGAGATTAAAGGTGCCGAACAGGACGAGCTTGCCCGAGGTGGTGGTGGTGGGTTGAGTGGCGAAGTAGAGCAGGCCGGCGAGGTAGATGAGGGAATTGCAGATGAACAGGTCGCGGCCGATTTCGCGGTGCCGCATGAGGATCAACAGTTCAATGGCGACGGCGGCCAACAGCAGGGTCTGGTGATTGGCCAAGCATAGGCCGAAGACCAAGTACGCGGCATAAAGCGCCCAGTTACGCTCGGGAATGAAATACCACCGCATGAGCAGGCAAAGGACGCCGGCAAAGGTGAATGTGGACAGGGTGTAGACCTCCACGATGACCGCTTGGCTCCACATGAAACCGGAAAACCCAAAGATGGCACCGCCGGCAAATCCGGCGGCCACACTGATGGATTGGCGGGCCTGTTCGGCCATTCCGCGCAGGGATTCAATACTGTCGAAGAACAGCCGGCTGCCCCGGCTGATCATCAGCGCGGTCAAACCACAGGCCAAGGCAGCCGCCACCGCGGAGGAAATGCCCACCCGCCACGCCATGTTGCCGAAAGGGATAATCTTGGTGAATGCCCACGAATAAATTGTCCAGAGTGGATAGCCGGGAGCGTGCGGCACACCGGCATACATAGAGGCCGTGGCCAGCTCCCCGGAGTCCTCTAGGGTCACATTCGGTGCGAGGGTATAAAGGTACACCAACAGCGTAACCACCGTGGCCGCGGCGAAGGCCAGCCAGTCCGTGCGCTTGAAAAACGGGGCGGATGCGGTCTGGAAAAGGGCCGCGCCCTCGGGCTTCGGCTCCGGTGGAGGCTCGGGAGAGTGCTTGGGCTCAGGCTTTGGTTCCGAGGCAGACACGGGCGCAGCCTCGGCCGGTTTCTTTTTGCGGCCCTTGTTGCGTTTGCCTTTGCTCATGGATTCACCAACCTCCCCGAGGAACCGCGAGTCTCGAAATGGCTGCCAAGGTTGTCGAATCAAACTTATTCAGGGGAAAGCCCGCTGTGTTTGATAATTTGGCCGTTCAATGCAAGTGTCGGAATGAGCGTCGGTCTCGGCTTAAAAATGTCACGAAATCGATCATTTTTCCTTGGAAATGCCTGATTTTGACCTGTCTAAATATCTACAGGGTGTCAATAAAAACACTGGAAATGGCCCGATTGCTGGATTTTATTTTGGGCCAAAAATGAAAAAACCAACCTAATTAAGTCGTTTTTCAAGTCCATGAGCATGATGGATGCCGTTGGCATCATGGCTGCTTTAGGGCGGCGGGCCAGTTTGCTGGTCTGTTGGCTGGGCTTGCCCGTTGGCTCGGCTGAATTGGCCGAAAAGGCGGGCGGGAGAAACCAAATGAAAAAAATCGAAGCGATCATCAAGCCGTTCAAGCTTGAGGAAGTCAAAGACGCCTTGGGAGAGGCGGGTATCGAGGGGATGACTGTCTCCGAGGTGAAAGGGTTTGGCCGCCAAAAAGGCCACACCGAGATCTACCGCGGCAGTGAGTACACGGTGGATTTCCTGCCCAAGGTGAAGATCGAGATCGTTGTGGCTGACGAATCCGTGGAGGCCGCCACGGAAGCCATCAGCACATCGGCAAAGACGGAAAAGATTGGTGACGGCAAGATTTTTGTCAGCGCCATCGAGGAAGCCATCCGCATCCGCACGGGCGAAACCGGCGGCGACGCGGTTTAACCCCAACCCTGAAACCCAAAACCTATCTGCTAAAATGAAAAAACTGATTCCAATTCTGGCCGTGTTGCTGGCGCTGTTCGTCAGCCCCATGCTGGCCCAAGAAGATACGACCACTCCGCCGGCTGACAACTCAGCCGCAAGTGCGGAGGCTGGGAGTGAAGGTGATGGCGAATCCGAGGATTCGGGTCCGAAAGTGTTTGACTACGGTTCGCTTTCCATGAGTGAGGGAGATGCAAACACCGGTGATACATCCTGGATGATTGTTGCCACAAGTTTGGTATTGCTGATGACCATCCCGGGCCTTTCCTTGTTCTATGGAGGCCTCACCCGGCGCAAGAACATTCTGTCTGTGTTGGTCCAATGTTTTGCCTGCACCGCCTTGATGTCCCTGTTGTGGGTTATCTATGGCTATTCATTCGCGACTTCAGGTGATGGAAAATTCTTCGGTGACTTTTCAAAGGCATTTTTGGCCGGGGTAACACCCGGGGAGATGAATGGTCTTTCCATTCCCGAGTCCCTGTTTGTTACCTTTCAAATGACCTTCGCCATCATCACTCCGGCACTGATTGTCGGGGCCTTTGCGGAGCGTATGAAGTTCAGTGCCGTCATGGTCTTCCTTGTGATTTGGTTCACATTCTCTTACTGCCCCGTGTGGCACATGGTGTGGAACACAGATCACGGATATTTGGCAACGATTCATCATGCGATTGATTTCGCGGGTGGTACGGTCGTGCACATCAACGCCGGTGTGGCCGCTCTGGTGGCCTGCATTGTCTTGGGCAAACGCAAGGGGTACCCCGATTCTCCCATGCCTCCACACAATGTTCCATTTGTCTTGATTGGTGCCTCGCTCCTTTGGGTGGGCTGGTTCGGCTTCAATGCCGGCAGCGCATTAACCGCAGGGCATCAAGCTTCGATGGCTCAATTGGTGACTCAAGTCGCCACTGCCGCAGCCGCATTCACTTGGATGTTGGTCGAGTGGGGCACCAAGGGTAAACCCACCGCGGTGGGCATTGCCACCGGCGCAGTGGCAGGACTGGTGGCCATCACGCCCGCCTCAGGTACGGTTGGGCCCATGGGTTCAATCGCCATTGGTGTGGCCGCGGGCATCGTTTGTTACTGGGCCTCCACTTCTCTCAAGAAGGCCTTGGGCTACGACGATAGCTTTGATGTGTTTGGCGTTCATGGTGTTGGAGGGATTGTCGGTGCCTTGCTGGCGGGTGTTTTCGCCTTTTCCCCGGAAGGCAAGGAAATCATCGCAAACCAGCTTAGCGGCCAGATTGTCAGTGTGTTGGTTACCATCATCTGGAGTGCTGTTGTTGCCTTTATCGCCATCAAAATTGCTGGCGGCCTTTGCGGAGGTATCCGATCCGATGAGGATTCGGAGACACAAGGGCTTGACGTGACCGACCACGGTGAAGAAGGTTACCAGCTCTAACCCACAGGGATGATTCCCGTCGCTGGCTGCGCTGGCTTGTGCCGGCGCAGCCAGTTGGCGTCCCGGTGGATTGAATTTGGCGGAAGCCGCTATTACAGAACAGAAAACACAGAAACAAAAAACAAATGAGCAAACACAAGTTGGAATACATCTGGCTCGACGGCTACCAGCCCACACAGAGCCTGCGCAGCAAGACCCTGATCCGCGACGACTTCAGCGGCAATCTCGAGGATGCCCCCCAATGGTCGTTCGACGGATCCTCCACCGAGCAGGCCGATGGCAGCGATTCGGATTGCCTCCTGCAGCCCGTGGCGGTCTATCCCGATCCCGACCGCTTTGGCGGCAACGGCTGGCTGGTGATGACCGAGGTGCTCAATGCCGATGGCACCCCCCACGAGAGCAATGGCCGCGCCACCATCGACGATGATGACGACGATTTCTGGTTCGGTTTCGAGCAGGAATATACCCTGTGGGATTTGGATACCAATCTGCCTCTCGGCTTTCCGAAGAATGGTTTCCCCGGCCCGCAAGGCCCCTATTACACCTCCGTGGGCGCGCAAAACACCGCCGGTCGCCACATTGTGGACGAGCACTTGCACTATTGCCTTGAGTCCGGCTTGAATGTGGAGGGCATCAACGCCGAGGTGATGATGGGCCAATGGGAATTCCAGGTATTTGCCAAGGGCGCGGCCAAGGCCGGTGACGAGACCTGGGTGGCGCGCTACCTCTGCGAGCGCACGGCCGAGAAATATGGCGTCAAGATCGACTGGCATCCCAAGCCGGTGAAGGGCGACTGGAACGGCAGCGGCATGCACGCTAACTTCTCCAACGGCGCCATGCGCGACCAGGGCGGTGAGGAGATGATCAACGGTATCTGCGAGGAATTCGGCAAGAACATCGAGCGTCACATCAGCGTGTACGGCGCATACAATGACCAGCGCTTGACCGGCCTGCACGAGACGCAGTCCATCGACAAGTTCAGCTACGGCGTGAGCGATCGCGGCGCGTCCATCCGCATCCCGGTAGCCACGGTCCAGAACAGCTACAAGGGCCGGCTGGAAGATCGCCGCCCTGCTTCCAACGGCGACCCCTACAAGATCGCCGCGGCCATCATCAAGACCACCAAGGAAGCACTCGCCTAGGCGAAACGGACAATCAGACAATCAACAAACGGGGCCATATGGCCCCGTTTTTTTGTGTCCATCTCTGTTGTAGCCTGTCGATATTTACCCACACCTGCAAAATCCATTCATCGTTTACATGGAATTCAAACCGGTCCCTCCGCTTCAAGTGCGGGATATCTGCTGGTGAGATTCATTTGGGTGTTCGTTTAGCTAAAGTCCTATGGTGTTAATTGAATCACATGAAATACATTCATGGATAACACAAATAAATCCAAACCTATTCATGAATCTTTGGCACGCAAACGGCTTAAGCCGGGCTGACATATTATGGGTTGTTCCAATGAACACCCATTGGACATCCAACGTAAACCGAAAGAAAAATGAAAAAGACTAAACCATGGATCAGCCGCCTGCTGCTTGCAGCATTTATGGCGGTTGGAATGCTGGCTCCCGGGGCGTATGCAGCAGAGAATGATAATTCGACTAAGGCACCTCCTTATGACGTTCAAGCTAACTTGGCCGAGTTAAAGGCTGAATTGGCGAAAGCAGGGGAAGGGAATAAGGAAGGTATTGAGAAAAAGATCGGGACTCTGGAATATGCTGTAGAGAATGGGATCACATTGGAATCCGGATTTACCGATGATGAAGATGGTGATGCTGATATATTGCAGAGTTATGTCGGCCTTTCGGGGGGTGTGACTACCAAATATGAGTACGCCTTTGATTTCTTCAATGTATCAATGCTTTGGACGGTTATCGCGGCTGCGCTCGTTTTTATTATGCACCTCGGGTTCTCTGCATTGGAGGTTGGTTTAACGCGATCAAAGAATACGGTTAATATTCTGTTTAAGAATGCATTCATCATTTCCGCGGGCCTTATTACTTACGCGTTATTCGGATTTAACACGCATTATCCTCTTGGGGATTGGAACACAGTTGAAAATTGGCTTTCTTTTGGTGCTCCCATTGGTGATCTGAACGACGGTGGCACCGATTTTTCGTATGGCCCTGGCGCTGTCCTTTGCATGACTGGATTCGGTGACTTTATTTTCCAAGCTATGTTTGCGGCTACAGCAGCTACAATTGTATCGGGCGCAGTGGCTGAACGTGTGAAACTCTCCACGTTCATGATCTTTGCGACTCTGTTAGTCGGCATTGCTTATCCCATTGTCGGTTCGTGGCATTGGGGCGGCGGTGTTCTTGATGGTTGGGGTTTCAAGGATTTTGCCGGTTCAGCCGTTGTTCACGCATTCGGCGGTTTTGCTGCGTTAGCTTGTGTTATCATTCTTGGGCCACGCAAGGGTAAGTACGACTCAGATGGCAATGTGAAACCGATTCCCGGTCATAACATGCCATTCGCTGCCGTTGGCGTCTTCCTTTTGTGGTTTGGTTGGTACGGGTTTAACGGTGGTTCTGTTTTGAGTGCAGCCCCGGGCCCATTAGGTTTGGTTTTCACCACAACTTCCTTGGCTGCTGCTGCCGGCGTGGTTTCTGCAGCATTGGTTTCATGGATTGTATTTTCAAAGCCGGATCTTTCAATGGCGCTCAATGGTGCATTGGCCGGTCTTGTCGGAATTACGGCAAACGCTGATATCGTGACTGCCAAAGGAGCGGTCGTCATTGGCTTAATTGCTGGTGTCATTGTGGTCTTTTCAGTGATCGCTTTGGATAAGGCTAAAATCGATGATCCCGTGGGTGCCATTTCCGTTCACGGTACGTGTGGTATCTGGGGTATCCTCGCAGCCTATTTCTTCCAAGTGGAAGGATCGGGTGTGGAGCTGGGCGTGCAGATCAAGGGTATCCTCTTGGTTGCTGCTGCTGCGTTTATCTTCTCACTGGTTGTCTTTGGCGCGTTGAAGGTGATTATGGGTGTTCGCGTGAGCGAGGAAGAGGAGATCGAGGGTCTGGACTTGGCCGAGCACGGTCAGGAGGCTTACCCGGACTTCACGGTGAAATCTGAAAACTAAACCGACAACTGAAATCGAAAGGATTCTACGATGAAAAAAATCGAGGCAATCATTAAGCCCTTCAAGCTCGACGAGGTGAAGGATGCGTTGTCGGAGGTCGGCTTGGCCGGGATGACGGTAACGGAGGTCAAGGGCTTCGGCCGTCAGAAGGGTCACACGGAGGTGTACCGCGGCAGTGAATACACGGTGGACTTCCTGCCGAAGATCAAGCTGGAGGTTGTGGTGGCCGATGGTCAGGTGGAGGAAGCCTCCAAGGCTATCTGCGAAGCAGCCAAGACTGGCAAGATTGGTGACGGCAAGGTGTTTATCCTGCCGGTCGAGGAGGCCATCCGGATTCGCACCGATGAAAAGGGCGAGGAAGCGGTCTAGCTTTACCCAAAGCAGATAGGGAGACGGGCGGCGGTGGGCCGTGCTCGGCCAGACGGCTCTGCCGCCGCCCAACCTCCCGGGGGATTTTCCAATCCAAAGCTGACTTTCGGGTCGGCCTTTTTATGACATGCGATGGTGGCATTTAAATGTGAGCATTTCCGAGAGATTGCCGTCTAACCACGCGACTCAATTGATGAAGAGTAGCATTAAAGAGAATCACCCGGCGCATTTGCGTGCCGGGGCGTTGGACAAAGTGTTGTGGGTGGTGACCGGGCTGACGCTGATGGCGTTGGGTTGGTATTTCGCGGAGATGTTTCTGTTGGACTGATGGGCGGCGGGCGCGGTATCAAGCGCGCGTGAAACAAACTGTCGTCACGCTGGATCTCGAGGGGGTTCTGATACCTGAGATATGGATTGCGGTTGCGGAATCCACGGGCATTGAGGCGCTGCGCCGCACGACGCGCGATGAGCCGGATTATGACGTGCTCATGCGTTACCGGCTCAATATTTTGGATGAGCATGATCTGAAGCTGGCGGATATCCAAACGGTCATTGGTGGTCTGTCGCCTTTGCCGGGCGCAAGGGAGTTTCTGGACGGCTTGCGGGCACGCACGCAGGTGATCATTTTGTCTGATACGTTTCTGCAGTTTGCCGAGCCGTTGATGCGGCAACTGGGCTGGCCGACCTTGTTCTGCAACCATTTGGAGGTGGCGGAAGGCCGCGTGGTGGACTATCACCTGCGCCAGCCAGACCAGAAACGGGAGTCAGTCATCGCGTTGAAGTCGTTGAATTACACGATTATTTCCGCTGGAGATTCCTACAATGATACCACCATGCTTGCGGAGGCTGACCACGGGATCCTTTTCCGCGCACCGGACAACGTGAAAACCGAGTTTCCACAATTTCCCGCCTTGGAGGAATACAACGATTTAATGGCAGAAATGGAAAAGCACCTGTAGTGAACATGGATGTTCATGATAGTCAGGATTACATGGCCCGTCCTTTGTCAATCTTCAGTCCTGATCCTCCGCCTTGGACTCGCGTGTGAGCAGGTCGTGCATGGCGGTCCGGGCGTCCTTGCCGCCGTACAGCATGGCGTGGACCTGGTCGATGATGGGCGTGGTGATGCCCAGCCGCCGGGCCACTTGATGTGCGGAGCGGGTGGTGGGGTGGCCCTCGGCGGTGGCCTCGCTTAAAACGGTATCCAGGGATTCCCCGCGCGCGAGGCGTTCTCCCAAGGTGCGGTTGCGGCTGAGTTGGGAAAAGCAGGTCACCGTCAGGTCACCCATGCCGCTAAGCCCGCTGAAGGTGCCGGGTCTGGCGCCGCAGGCCACGCCTAGTCGTCGCATTTCGCCCAATCCGCGCGTGATTAGTGCCGCCTTGGCGTTGTCACCAAACTGGAACCCATCACAGACTCCCGCGGCAATGGCCACCACGTTCTTGAGCGCGCCGCCGAGTTCCACACCGGCCAGGTCGGTGCTGGTATAAACGCGCAGGGTGGGGCGGTGGAAGAGGTCCTGCACAACCTTCGCGGTGGCTTCATCTTCGCTGGCGCTGACCAGAGCGGTGGGAATGCCGCGCGCCACTTCCGCTGCCAGGGATGGCCCGGACAATGCCGCCACCTCTGCGTTCGGCGCGCATTGGGCCAATACGCCGCCCATGGTCAGTCCGCTTTCGTGCTCAATGCCCTTGGTCACGGAGACAGCGATGCCGTTGAAATCACACAGTCCTTCCGCCGCATTCCGGAAGTTGGCCGAGGGAACGGCCACCACTCCGCACGTGGCTTTGTCCAAGGCGCTTTTCAAATCATCCTCCAGTCGCCACGCATTCGGCAGGGGGATGCCCGGCAGGTAGCGTTGGTTCTCTCCTTTTGCGCGAATGGCTGCGAGCCGGTCGGCATGGCCCCACACGGTGATGTCGTGGCCGGCCTCGTGCAGCAGCTTTGCCAAGGCCGTTCCCCAAGCACCCGCGCCAAGAACCGTGATTCGCATGGGCAGAGATTCACCGGTTCAGCCTGCCCGGTTCAAGGTTCAAGTGTCCTATATCCTTGAACCGGGAACTGAGAACCGGGAACCTCTCCGCCGTGAGTGACAAGATTAGGGCCGCGGTGATTGGCGTGGGTGCACTGGGACAGCATCACGCGCGTTACTACGCCGACCTGGCGGCGGCCGGTGAGGTGGAATTCGTGGGCGTGTGTGATGGGGACGCCGATCGCGCGCGGGAGATCGCCGCCAAACACGGTGTGCCGGTGCTGGCGGATGAGGCAACAGTTGCCGAGGCTGCTGACGCTATCAGCATTGTCACTCCGACCTTTACGCATTTTGACTTGGCCAAGGCTTTTCTGGAAAAGGGCCGGCATGTGCTCGTGGAAAAACCCATGACCGATGCCACCGCACAGGCTGCTGAGTTGGTGGAGTTGGCACGGCTGCATAACTGCGTCCTGCAAGTGGGCCATGTGGAGCGCTTTAATCCTGTGTTTGACTATCTGCAACAGGCGGCTAGTGACCCGCGCTTCATTGAGACCCATCGCCTGTCGCCATACCCCCAACGTAGCATGGACATTGGCGTGGTGTTGGATCTCATGATCCACGATCTGGACGCCGTGATGGCTTTTGTGCAGTCGCCCGTGAAGGAAGTTGATGGCGTGGGTGTGCCGGTGCTGAGTGTTTCCGAGGATATTGCCAATGCACGAATCAAATTTGAAAATGGCTGCGTGGCCAACCTTACCGTGAGCCGTGTGAGCCCGGAGCGACTGCGCAAGATTCGTGTCTTTAGCGGTGGGGACAAGGCCAGTTATATCTCGCTCGATTACCAGAAACAGGAGGGCTACATCTACCGCATCGCGCGAGACGGCGAGGAGGAATCCAGCCTTTGGCGAAAACTGTTGCATGCGAAGGACAGCGCCATTGTCAGCGAGTTCGGCGGGAAACGCATTGTGCGCGAGCCGGTGCCCATTGAAAAGGACGAGCCCTTGAAACTGGAGCTGGCGCATTTTGTCGAATGTGTGCGCGCAAAGCAGACGCCCAAGGTCAGCGGAGAATCCGCCCGGCAATCTCTGGAAGTGGCGCTGGAAATCACCCGGCAAATCCAAGCCCTTGATGCCCAATGAGCCAACGCACTTTCATGATGCTTGCCGGGGAAGCCAGTGGGGATGCCCTAGCTGCGGAGTTGGTTCATGCCTTGAAGGAAACGGATAGCGGCCTTGAATTTTTTGGCGCTGGTGGATCGAAAATGCATGCCGCGGGAGTCGAGGTGGATATTGACCTCACTGAACACGCGGTAATTGGCATTTGGGAAGCCCTTCGTAATTACAGCAAGTTTAAGGGATTCTTTGACCGCCTGCTTGACGCTGCCGCGGCGCGGCGACCCGAGGCCATCATTCTAGTGGACAATCCAGGTTTTAACCTTCGCTTTGCCGCTGCTCTTCGTGACCGCGCCCTTACTGTCAGCGGCTGGAATCCGCGCATCATCCAATACATCAGCCCGCAGCTTTGGGCTTGGAACGAATCGCGCGTGTACGGAATTGCCCGCGACATCGATCTTTTGTTGAGCATTTTTCCGTTTGAGAAAGCCTGGTATGCAGAGCGTGCGCCTTGGCTCAACGTGGAATTCGTCGGTCACCCGCTGGTTGATCGTCATCCGAATCCGCATGGCGCGGACACCGATGGCGAGCCAACTCTGCTCATCCTTCCCGGTAGTCGCGAAAAGGAAATCACCCGCCATTTGCCGGTCATGGTCGGCGCCGTTCGCCGTCTTTCAAGGAAAATGGACTTTTCCGTGAGAATGGTCCTGCCTAGCGAAAAACTTGCTGTCATTGCCAAAGCCATCGCGCCGGAGGTGGCCGACTGGGAACTCCAGACGGGCGATTTGTCCAGTGCCTTGGAAGGGGCCACATCTGCAATTGCCTCCAGTGGAACCGTGACCATGGAATGCGCGTGGTTCCGCGTGCCCACGGTCGTGCTCTACAAGACTTCATGGCCGACTTATCTGCTGGGCCGATGTTTCATCAAAGTGCCGCATATCGCCATGCCCAACGTGCTGGCGGGTGGCGAGTTGTTTCCGGAATTTATTCAAGGCGCCGCAACCGCGGAAAACCTTGCCATGGCCTCACGGGGATTTTTGCAGAATCCTGGCCACGCGAATGATCTGCGCTCCAGCCTTGATGAGGTTGCCGCGACCTTGGGTGAAAAGGGGGCATCGAATCGGGCCGCTCGCGCAGTCCTCAAGTGTCTGGAAAGTGTGTAAATGGGCCGATTAAATTTGCGCCTGCAGCCGGTCGAAGAGTCGGTCCACTTCCGTGCGCGTTTCGGCGTCCATTTCCCAGTTGTACGGACGCCGGCGGTTTTCGGTGGCGAACAGGCCGCGTTTTTTTAGCAGGTGTTTTTCGACTGCTAAAAACCCGTCAAGCCCCGCCTGCATTTGCAGCGCAGCGAGGGCACAAACCGGAAAATAGACCTCGTAAGCTCGGGCTTCGTCGCCGACGTTAAGGGAACGCCAGATTTCGACGATTCCATCAAGCAAATCCATGCCGGGCATGGTGCCGGCGATGCCGCGGCGATGGCTGTCGATCAGCAAAATACCGCCGCTGCCCTCGAAGATGCGCGCCTCGCCGCCGGTGGCATTGCGCAACGCCGAAAGATTCGGCCCCAACGGCGCCGCCTCGGGCTTAAAGAGAATTTTGTCGGGCCCAAATCGCTCAAGTAACTTCACATGCACCTCAATCGGAATGGCTTGGCCCACGTAAGCGGAGGCGTCCTGCACGATGACCGGAAGGTCGGAGGCCTCGGCGAGCGCGGTGAAATAATCGAGCACACTCTCGGCGGACAAACTCGTGAGTGTGGGCGGGATGGCCATCAGCGCGTGGTTGCCGGCGGCGGCGGCTTCCTTGGCCCATGCCACCGCCTGACTGGTGCTTTCGGCGCCGCAACTGGAAAAGACCGGTCCGCGGTCCTCAACGATCTCCGGAATGAGATGTGCCAATTGCGTGCGTTCGGCCGTGGTGAGCCGAAGAATTTCACTGACAATCCCCGTGCCGCAACCATTGGCGCCGGTGTCGAACGCCCAATCCAGCTGCCGCCGCAGACTCGTCTTGTCGATGGCGTCCGCGTCCGTGAACGGCGTGTGCACGATCGGGAGTACGCCCGCAAGTGTTTTGGACTCGCTCATTACCAGTCGCCCACACTGCCGTCGCGAAGAAACACGCGCTGCGGCAATTCCGGCTGGAACGGGTGCTTTTTCATTTCGGATTCGTTCAATTCAATGCCGAGGCCGGGCTTTACGTTCGGGCGCACGAGGCGGCCCTTTTTCTCCACGGTAAACCCTTCGGTCACGATGTCATCGCGCCACGGCACGTCGCCATGGACGGTTTCGCAAATGATATAGCTTGGCTGGCTGAAGCCGAACTCCAGAGACGCCGCGGTGCTCACCGGCCCTTGCGGATTGTGCGGCGCGAGCGAGATGCGGTGCGCTTCGCAGAGCGCCGCCACGCGCCGCGCCTCGCTGAAGCCGCCCACGTGCGTGAGGTCCACCTGGCACACCTCGCATGCGCGCGCGTTGAAGAGATCGCGGAAATCAGCCAACCGCGTAACGCGTTCGCCGGTGGCCACGGGCGTGGTGAGGGCAGCGTTGATCGCCGCCATGCCGTCAATGCTTTCCGGCCAGCAGGGTTCCTCAAAGAAAAATAGGCCGTGCGGCTCCAGCGCCTTGCCGAACTGCAGGCCCATCGCCGGCGACGGACGCGCATGGCAGTCGACCATGATGTCGATGTCCGGCCCCACGGCCTCTCGCATGGCCGCCACGCACGCCTCGGCGGCGCGGATGGGTTGCTGACCTTCAAGCGGCTGTGTGGACGGCACGGCCATGCTTTTGAACGCGGTGAATCCATCGGCCACCGTCGCAGCTGCGAGGTCGGCGAACTGCTTGGCGTTATGGACGGGCGTTTCGTAAAACGTTTCCATGTCGCCGCCGCCGAGATGGCTATAGGTGCGGATCGTGTCACGCACCGGCCCGCCCCACAGCCGGTGACAGGGCACGCCATGCGTTTTGCCGGCAATATCCCACAAGGCGATGTCGATGGCGGAGATGGCGGTGGAGGTGACGATGTCATCGCCGTGCCAGAAATGCTGCCGGTGCATCATTTGCCACAGGTGCTCGATGCGGCTGGGATCCTCACCGATCAGCAGCTCGCTCACATCCTCCACTGCACCGGCCACCGCGCGCGTGCGCCATTCGAGCGTGCCCTCGCCCCAGCCCCAGAGTCCCGGCTCGTCTGTGAGCACCTTGACAAAAAGCCAGTTGCGCATGCGCGCATTACAGATGTGGGTTTCGATGGCAGTGATTTTCATTTCAACATGGATGCAATGGTGTCGCCGGTTTTTTCAATGACCGTTTCCAACCCGCCCTCAGCCACGATCGCGATGCTCTCCTGATAAATTCCTTTCCCGTACAACTCTCGCGGCGGCAGGTAGCTGGCCCCCCAGTGACTGGCGATGGTGGCCACGATGATCGGCGTGTCGGGAAATCGCTCGCGCAAAGCCGTCTGTAACACACTGTAAAATTCCCCCTGCAAAATGACCCAAACCGCGCCGCCGATTTTGAGGACGACTGATTCGATGGGAAAAGCATCGCCGGCCGGCAGCTGATCCAGCCGATGCAACATGCGCCGTTTGCGCTCAGCCATGGCGCGGGCATCGGGCGTATCCTTGGCCTCCCAGTCGGCCAGCTCGGCCTGCACCTGTTCCACGGATGGCGTGCTAGGAAGAATGGGCAACGGAATCTCCCGGCGGTCCAGTTGCCAATCCGCGTTGGCTTGCGATTGGCTTTCAGGCAATGGCTCGTGACGCCAATCTCCCAGCGTGGCCCCGGACACCACCGGCCCACGATATACAAAACGCGTTTCCGGTGCGGGCAAAGATTCCAATACACTGAGCGCTGCGTGGCCCAGTTGCCGGCCATTGCGATCGGCCACCGCCACATCGCCGACAAAACCCTCCACCGGCCCCAGCTCGCCGCTCGCGCCCTGCAGGAACAAGCACGGCACGCCCGTGGCATTCTCAATCGTTTCTCGCATCGCGCCGGGATAATCCGGACTGATCAACGTGTTTTCCCAAGCCAACGTGGTGGGGTGACAGGCGTAATTGACCAACGTAGCCAGCAAGGCGCCGTCGGTATCTTGGACACGCGCAACGAGCACCGTGTCATCGGCCGGGGTATTCGGATGAAAACCACAGATCCACGTCTCGTTTTCCGGATCCCAAAAATCTCGATGCGCCGCCAGATCGCAACGGCCCGTTCCGTAGATAATGGTGGCCGACTGCATGCTTTCGCGCGCCTCGATGGCCAATCGGGAAACCGTCTGGCCCAACTGTTCCAGGTAAGGGGCAATGAGCTCGCCGCCCGGCAGATCGCTTCGTTCCAGCCCCATCAAGCCCGCGGCATGGGTGTGTGAAAAAACGACAAACAATTCCTCACGCGGAATATCCGCAGCAGCACTCACGGTCTCGAGCAAACCATCCATTTCGCGCCGACCCATCACACAGTGATCGAGCGCGATGATGAATTGCCGGCTTCCATCTTCAAGCGGGGCCATGACGGTCACCGTGGTCCGCAGTGGACGATGCACTCCCGTGGCGTGATCCTGCGTGGCCGCACCCCACATGCGATAGTAAATCTCCACCGGTGGCGTGATGTCGCCATGGGCCATGCCAAACTGGCAGCGGCTTTGCGGAGTATTAACGTGCGTTTGCATCGGGAATCTGGTCGAAGACAGTACCGTCCGGCCGCAGGCGCCACCAGCAGAATGCGGACGCGAGATAAAGCGCGCCAAAAAGAATCAATACCTGATCCCAGTTTCCGGTCGCTGCGATGATGGCGCCCACCACAATCGGAAACAGCAACGCACCGAGGTTGCCGAACATGTTCATGGTGGAAAACAACGTGGCCACGTGTTTCCCGCCCATATCGATGGTAATGGTGTAACCCGCCGGCCCGGCCGTGCCGATGAAGAAGGCACCGATGCCGATGAGCGTGATGGCCACCTTCGGGTCTTTTACAAAATAAGCCCCTGCCACCAGCGCGGTACACAACAGCATGGACACGATGGACACACCTTTGCGCGAAGCGGTGCGACTGCCTGTGCGACGGAAAATGCCATCGACAATGCCACCTCCGATGAGGCTGCCGGCAAGTAGCGGAATCTGCGTGACCACAGTGGACAAACCCGCCTCCACGAGATCCATATTGTACCGCTCAATCAGAAAGGTCGGGAACCACGTCATGAAAAACATCTGTCCGGCGGCGCGGAAAAATTGTTGGCCACAAATCCAGCGCGTAGCCGGGCTGCGCAGGACATCGATCCAGCTGCGCTTTTCGCCGGTGTCAGTGTTCCCCTCGGAATCGCTACCCTTGATCAATTCGGCCTCAGCGACGTTTACAGCCGAATGCTCCTCGGGCCGATCACGAAACCACAACCAAAACCCACCCGCCCACAGGATGCCCGGAAAGCTGAAGATCACAAACATCCACTGCCACCCCCAGCGCGCCGTGAGGTACGCGCCGACACCGGTGCCGATGATGGTGCCCAGCGTCATAAAACTGGCGAGACTGCCGTTGACCAACGCCCGTTCACGCTCGGGAATCCATTTGGCAAACGTGTTGGTGCTGGCGGGAAACAGGCCGGCCTGTCCCACGCCGTTGAACAATCGCGCGGCGACTAATAGCCAGAGGTTGGTCACCGCCGCCATGGCCGCCGTGGCCATCGACCAAATCACCGTAAATACCGGCAGACTCGCCCGAGCCCCACGGCGGTCGGTAAAATGGCCCGAAGGGATTTGCAGCAGGGCATATGAAATTTGGAAGGCGCCCATCACGAGCCCCATTTGGAAGGCGTCCAGACCGAGGTCCGCGCGGATTCCTTTTTCCGCCACGCTGAGGCTGTTGCGGCAAATGTACGCGATGGTCGCGGCGCCGCCGAGCCAGAGCAGCACCTTGTAGCGCGCCCAGGTGGGTTTGGTGCTGGGATCGGCAGGGTTGTCAGGATTTGTTGATTTCAATGGGTCCTGAACATCGTGCGCGGATGCGAGGGATTATTTTTCGACTCGGTAGAGGTGTGTCTTGGTGCGAAGGAAGAAGGCTTTTCCGGCGACGGCGGGGCTGGCCATGAATCCCTCGGGGAGGGTGTTTGCCGCGAGTTTTTTGAATTCACGGCCGGGGGCAATGATGGTGGTTTTACCTTCCTCACTGAAGAAGTGGATGCGGCCGCTGGCATACAGAGGGGAGGCGGAGTAGTTGCCGCCGAGTCTTTCGCTCCAGATTTCCTCGCCGGTCTTGGCGTCGAGACAGGTGGCCAGGCCGCCTTTGTCGTCCACCATGTAAAGAAGATCGTCGACCAGCAGGAGGGACGGTTTTTCGGGCGCGCCGCTGCGGGCGTATCGCCATGCGACATGTGAGTCGGTGACCACGCCTTTGCCGCCGGGGCGCAGAGCCATGATTTGGCTCTTGGAATAGCCCGTGGAAATGTAAATGAGGCCCTGGCCGGCCACAGGGCGCGCGCCGCAGGAATGTTGGCCGTGCTCCTCCACGCGCCACAGTTCGCGGCCGGTGGCGGGTTCGTAGGCATAATGGGCCTTGGCAGCACTGCTGATGAGCACAGGGCGTCCGCCGAGCTGGACGATGTGCGGAGTGGCGTAGGCCTTGCGCCAGTCACCGCCAGCCTTTGGTTTGCCGTCGGGGCCAAGATCCTTGTAATCCACCGAGCGCTTGGTATTCCACACGGTACGGCCGTTGGTTTTGTTTAAAGCGAAAGCGTACTGGAGGTCGGCGCCGTCGTGGTGGTTGATGAGGAGGTCGCCGAACAGGATGGGGGAACTGCCTGAGCCGCGGAAGTGGTCGCAGACAAAGTTGCGTCTTGTCCAGAGTACCTTGAAGGTTTCGGTGTCCATGCAGGCGATGCCGGGGGAGCCGAAAGTGATGTAAACGTGGCCGGCCTCAATAACGGGTGTGGGGGAGGCGTAGCTGTTGAATTTGTGGCAGAACTGCGGCTCCGCAACATCGAAGAGCTTGCGATCGAGCAGCACGCGGCCGGATTCGCGGTCGAGACACAGGACGGAAAGCTGCTTGCCATCCGGCGTTGCCGTGGTCAGCCAAACCTGTTCGCCCCAAACAACAGGACTGGACCAACCTTTGCCATGAATGGGGACGCGCCACTTGATGTTCTTCTCCGGTCCCCATTCCAAGGGCAATCCGTTGGCATCGGCGTGGCCGTTGCCGTGTGGGCCGCGGAATTGAGGCCAGTTTTCGGCGGTGGCCAAGGGAAGCGCAAGGACGAGGAGGGCAAGGTAACGCATGGGCAAAGTCTCCGTGATGGGCTGGAGCGGGGCAATGTTTTTTGGAGGGGGCAACGAGAAGGGGCCGGGCCGGTGGTAATTTTCCCGCATTTCCCTCTTGCCAAGGGCCGTGGGTGTGCCTAAATTCCCCGCTCTTTTTTGGCCGTCTGGAGGCGGCGGAGTGTGATTTGTCATGGCTGTTAAAATCAGATTGAAACGAGTCGGCATGCGGAATTCCCCGGTGCATCGCATTGTAGTGGCGGATGGCCGGAGCCCGCGCGATGGGCACAACATCGAGGAACTGGGTACCTATTGGCCGTTGCGGCAGGAGGCTGAGAACTACAAGCTGAACCTGGAGCGGGCGGAGTACTGGCTGGGAGTTGGCGCGCAGCCCAGCGACACGGTCAGGAGCATCATCCGCAAGGCCCGGCGCACGGCGCAAGGGTTAGAGTTGCCGGAGGCGAAGCCGAAGAAGAAGCCGGAGCCGCCCAAGGAAGAGGCTCCCCCCCCCAAGGAAACGGCCAAGGCCCCCGCTGCGGAAGAGCCCAAGGCTGAGGAAGCGGTTGTTGCCGCCGAGGCAACGGAGGGGACTCCAGCCGCCGAGGAGTCGGCGACTGCCCCGGAACAAGCGAAAATTGAGGAAGAGTCTCCCGTCGAGGAGGCCGCCCCAGAAAAGGCGGAAGCCGAAGAGGAAACTCCCGCTGAGGAAACAGCCGAGGCCCCCGCTGCTGAAGAGGAGAATGCCGAGGATGAGACTCCCACGGAGGAGGCGAAGGCGGATGAGCCTGAGTCTGGTGAAGAGAAGAAGGCCGACGAGAAGCCGGCGGAATAATAATATTTGCCATACACGCGATGCAGGACTTTGTGGAATACGTGGTGAAGGGGCTCGTGGATGAGCCGGATGCCGTGAGTGTGACGGAGACGGAGCGCAACGACTCGACGGTCTACGAGCTTCGAGTGGCTCCGGATGATGCGGCGAAGGTGATTGGTCGCAAGGGCGTGACGATCAACGCGATTCGTTCTCTGCTTCAGGCGGGTGGCGCGAAGAAGGGACTGCGCTGCGGGCTGGAACTGGTCGAGGACGACGACTAGGCAGGATTTTTAAAACGCGTGGGTGGCGGACACCATGAAGGTCGATGTGCTCACGTTGTTTCCCGCGATGTTCGTGGGGCCGTTGGATGAAAGCATTCTCCGGCGCGCTCGGGAAAGCGGGCTGCTGGAACTGGCCGTTCACGATCTGCGGGACTGGACGCATGACCGCCACCGCACTGTGGATGACGAGCCTTACGGCGGCGGGCCGGGAATGGTGTTGAAGCCGGAGCCGGTTTTTGAGGCGGTGGAGGCGTTGTCCGGCGACGAGACGCGGGTGGTGCTGATGACACCGCAAGGACGGCCCTTTATACAGGCCGCGGCCCGCGAGTTGTCGGGGCAGGGCCATCTGCTGCTGGTTTGCGGCAGTTACGAGGGATTTGATGAACGGATTCGCTCGTTGGCACACGAGGAGTTGTCGATTGGCGACTATGTGCTGACCAACGGGGCGTTGCCGGCGATGGTGGTCATCGACGCAGTAGCACGGCTGCAACCGGGTGTGCTGGGTGATGACGCCAGCAGCGCGGAGGAGAGCTTTAGCGAGGGCCTGCTGGAATATCCACAGTACACGCGCCCGGCGGAGTTTCGGGGCATGAAGGTGCCCGAAGTGCTCCTCTCCGGGCATCACGCGGAGATTGCCAAGTGGCGCCGCGAACAGGCCGAGAGGCGCACGCGGGAGCGGCGGCCGGATTTGTGTGAGGAAGACAACGACGAATAGAAAAAGGACAATTTATGAGCCAGGCACTGTTTGACAAAATTGAGGCGGAACAATACCGCGAGGCGCCGCTGGACTTCAACGTGGGTGACACCGTGAAGGTGCACTCGCGCGTGAAGGAGGGCGACAAAGAGCGGACACAGGTGTTTCAGGGCATTGTGATTGGCCGGCGCGGCCGCGGGCTGAACGCGACGTTCACGGTGCGGCGCATCAGCTATGGTCAGGGCGTGGAGCGGGTATTTCCGGTGAACAGCCCCAACGTGATCAAGGTGGACGTGGATCGGCGCGGCAAGGTGCGTCGGGCGAAGCTGAATTATCTCCGCGGCCGTATCGGCAAGCGCGCGATGACCGTGAAGGAGCTCAAGTAGGCTTGGGCGCGATTTCGTTTATTTGAAGGCGGACAAGTGTCCGCCTTTTTTTGCTGGGTAGAATCAAAAGTCCACCGCCTTACCTTTCAGCCGGGGGTCATGGGCGGCTTCAAGCTTTCCTCGCATTCGGCTGACGGCTTGGGTGGCGCCCATGGACTGCACGATTTGCAGCTTGTGGCCGCGCCGTTTCAATTCAGCCAGTACGTTGGCCTCGGCCTGTTTCTCAATCCGAATGCCATTGGGGCGCCATTGATGATGGAAATGGGGTTGGGCCAAGGCTTCCTTCAAGGGCCGATTGAAGTCGAGGGTGTGTATGATGGTCAGGAGGGTTTGAGTGATAATGGTCGGGCCGCCGGCGGCGCCCACGGCGAGGATGGGCTGTCCGTCCTTCAGAACAATCGTTGGGCTCATGCTGGAAAGAGGTCGTTTGCCCGGGACAATGGCGTTAGCTTCGGCACCGATGAGGCCGAACGCGTTTGGAGTACCGGGTGCGACGGAAAAGTCGTCCATTTCGTTGTTCATGAAAACGCCGGTGCCGGGGATGATGACTTTGCTGCCGAAATGGGTGTTAATGGTGGCGGTGCAGGCCACCCAGTTACCTCCATGGTCGGCGACTGAGAAATGGGTGGTGTGTTTGTTAAAGAGATCATCCGTTGACCTTGGCGGTTGGCCGTGGGTTTTTACGTCAATCGCCCGGTCCATTCGAATTTGCTTGGCGAGTTTGGCACTGTATTTCTTGTCGACAAGCCCGCGAGGCACGGGGGCGAAATCGGCGTCCCCCAGCCAATGGGCGCGGTCGGCAAAGGCGAGCTTCATGGACTCGGCGGTCAAGTGAATGAAATCAGCCGAGTTGGGCTCCATGGCATGGACGGAAAAATTCTCGAGGATGTTTAAGATTTGGCCGACATGCACACCGCCCGAGCTGGGCGGGGGCATGCCCGCAATCTCGTAGCCTCGATAAGTGGTGCGGATGGGCTCACGGCGCTTGACCTTGTAATTCCGAAAATCACCCGCGGTAAGGATGCCGCCATTGGCGCGCATCCAATTCTCCGTGGTCTTGGCAAAGGGGCCGCCGTAAAACCAGCCGATGCCCTCGCGAGCAATGGCGCGGTAGGTAGCCGCAAGTTCAGGCTGGCGGAGCAATGTGCCAGTTTGAAGGGGAACGCTCTTGGCATCCAGGAGCAATGCAGCGCTTGATTTAAATCTGCGCAAATTCGGTGCATTGGCTTTAATGCGCCCCGCGTAGGCAGGGGGGATTTTAAATCCCATTTCGGCAATGCGCGCGGCGTTCTCCAGATGCCACTTGAGAGGGAGCTTGCCGTGGTGTTTCAAGGCGTGGTCATAGGCGGCCAAGGCGCCGGGTACACCACTGGCCAAGGCGCCGACCTTGCTGGCTTGGGTATCGGGCTTGCCGTCCCGAAGGTACATGTCCCGGCGTGCGGCGGCTGGAGCAGTTTCCCGGCCGTCGATGGCTATGATTTTTCCATTGGCAAGGCGGAGCATCATGAAACAGCCGCCGCCGATGCCGGAGTTGTAGCCATTGACGACGCCCAAGGTGAGGCCCGCGGCCACGGCGCCATCGATGGCGTTGCCTCCCTTTTTCATGGCTGCTACGGCGGCATCGGTGGCAATTGGGTCCACTGTGGCCACCGCACCGTGTTGCGCGGCGGGAAGGGTTTGAGCCAAAAGAAGCAGAACCAAACAGGGGATTTCCAGACGCATGGCCAAATCCTTGGGTGCTGGGGAAGAGCTGTCAATCATCTCCGGGGACGGTCGGAATATCTGAGGGGATGCTGATTGGATTCGTAGGCAATTTTTGCGTGTCATAGACGTCTAAAACGGGCGTGAACAGGAATATTTTCAGGAGAATAATTGCGTCCTTGGCAGCAGTTTACCGTCCAATTAGCCGGAAAAACCTAAAGTGGAATGACACAATTTCCGATAAAGGGGTGTAGGACTGTTGCAAACTGCGGGGAGCGGTGTTTGGATATTCCTGCCGAGGAGGCTGCCGGAAGAATGGGTTACGGACTTTACAATGCCACAAAACACGATAAAATTTCACCGATGACAGGCGTATCGCGTCATTTTATTGGGGTGGCGGTGTTGGCCTTGGCTGGCTTTGTTCAGGAAGGATCGGCCCAGTTTTCCTTTGGGGGAAGGGGAATGGGGGGGAGAGGCGGTGCCATGGGCTCGATGGGCGGCTTGGGTGGTCTTGGCGGCGGCATGGGAGCTGGGGGTTTGGGCAGTATGGGCGGCGGTTTGGGGCAATCTCTGACGGGCGGCGGCGGAATGCCGGGAGGCGCTGGAGGTGGCCAGTCGGGGCAACCTGGAGCGGGTGGTCAGGGCGGTGCCGGCGGAGCGGGAGGAGCGCTTGCGATGAACAACGGGTACGCAAAGGGTACGCCCGATGGGAAGATTCCCGCTTATTTTGCCGCCGCGGCAACGGTGAACAAGCACCGGCGGATTCCCAGCGTGGCCAAGGGGGGCTACGAGCGGATTAATGGCCGGACAGGAACTTACTTGGGAGGAGGCCAAGCTGGCGCCGGTGGAGCGGGAGGCGCTGGCGGAGCTCCCGGTGCGCCCGGAGGAGCGGGAGGTGCCGGTGGCGGAGGATTGGGTGGGGCTGCGCCCAAGGCCGGTGGCGCACAACCCGGGGGAGCTGGTGGAGGCGGTGTTGGTCGTCCCGCAATAGGAGCGCCGACTGTTGGCCGGCCCGCGATTGGCGGAGCTGCCGGGGGTGGTGGCGCGACCACGCGGCCAGCTGTGGGAGGTGCACGTCCTGCCGTTGGCGGAGGACGCCCAGCCTTGGGCGGTGGAGCGGCAACCCGACCGGGACAGCAGAACCGTCCGGGCGGTGGCACGGTTTCAGCCCTCGCGGCAGCTTTGGGCGGTGGAGCTGGTGGGAACAACAACAATCGTGGAGTTGGCAATCGAGGGATGAATCTGGCGGGAAATATGCGCGGCAACAACAACCGTGGAAATAATTACGGTGGCAATCGGGGAATGAACCTGCGGGGCAATGGCCAGAATATGTATGGCAACAACCGGAATAACAATAATCGCAACAATTTTGGCAGGGGAGGCATGGGCAATCAACGCGGGCCAATGTTTCGTATCGTGACCAGCGCGGCCAAGCCTGGCTCGAAATCCGCGGTGGAAGCGGCTAGGTCCTATCAGCGACAGGAAATGCGTTTCAGCCTTCGCGGTGGGCGCCAGTAGACCATTGACGTGAACACAAAGATTAAAATCACATTTGTCGCCGCCGGACTGTTGGCCGGTATGGCCGTGAATGGCGCTGTTCCTCCTACCCCGGGAACTACACCGCCAACACCCCCCACTCCCCCGAAAACCACGCCGCCAACACCTCCCAAGACCCCGACCACGACTCCACCCAAGACCACTCCCGTTACACCTCCCAAGACCCCGACCCCGCCAACGCCCCCCAAGACGACTACTCCTACTCCACCAAAGACGACGCCGGGAGGCGGCGGACCCGGTGGTGGTGGGCCCGGTGG
>DJHS01000059.1:29775-30606 GCA_002433235.1 Verrucomicrobia bacterium UBA6614 | reverse complement strand
CCCGGTGGTGGTGGGCCCGGTGGCCCAGGAGGGGGTGGCGCTCCTGGCGGCGGTGCTGCTGGACCGGGTGCTGGTGGAGGTGGGCCGACACTGGGCGGTGGGGCGATTCAATCCCGAAGCCGAAGGTTTACCACGCGGGTGCGGCGGGTGCAGTTGGTTCTGCCCACCATCGCCGGTCGACGGCCAATGTCCGGGAACATTATTTTGCCCGGAAAAGCTGGTGGTGCCGGAGGCGCGGGAGGGGGATTGCCGGGCATGGGCGGCAGCCAATCTTCCCGACGGCTTTCACTGCGTTTGCCCCCGAGGATTTCAATCGGCCAAGGTGGCGCCGTGTCAGTCATGCAACTTCCTGTGGGCGGTGGGATTGGGGGCGCAACAGGCGGTATGGGCACGGGATCGACAGGTATGGGAGGTATGGTTGGTGGAGGATTTCTTGGCCCAACGACTCCAACAAAGGCTGTCAGTCCCACGCCGAAAGGTCCTCCGGGCGGAGCAGGTGCACCCAAGGGCCCTGCGGTGGGTGCCGGCGCCCCGACGCCGCCCGTCAAAAGCAGCATGACCATCAATGTTACGGCGTCCGGAAGCCCGGCGATGCTGGGCGGCGGATTGCCCGCGATAGGTGCCAACGGACTGCCCTTGGGGGGTGCTCCACCAGGAGGTGGAGCGCCAACTGCGCCCAAGGCGATACCGTGATTTACGTTGTAAAAATTAGGAATCAATTATGAACACGATCAAAGAGTTACTGTTTGCGACCGCGTTGGTTATTTTGACCGGGGGATTGATGGCGCAAGCTCCGCCTCCGGGACCGCCGACAGGTGGAACTGGTGGAAC
>DJHS01000059.1:0-29424 GCA_002433235.1 Verrucomicrobia bacterium UBA6614 | reverse complement strand
GGTGGAACTGGTGGAGGCGGTCCGGCACCGACGGGGCCGGTCATTCCCTCGATTGGTGGAGGTGGTCCCTCATTGGGGGGTGGCTCCGTTTCGATTGGCGGGCGGCTGAGTTGTATCGCCCGGAAGTTTCGTTTTAATCTCGGGGCTGGCGGCACGGGCAGTTGGCTCGGCGCGCCGGCAAGGATTACCAACCGTCAGGTTCGACTTTCCATGCGCGGTTATCGCGGTGGAGGTGGTTATGCGGCTCCTGCGCCTTCAACGGGTGGAGGCGGTGTTGGTGGGGGCCCCGGTGTTCCTGTTACTCCCGTGGTAACCGGCCCACCGACAGGCGGCGGCACGCCCGCAACGGGCGGTGGCGGTACGCCTGCAACAGGTGGCGGTGGTGCGGTTGGCCCGGCTGTCATGCCACCGGGCGTAGTTGGTATGCCGGCTCCGATGCCGCGCCCGGCGATTGCCCAGCCGTGATTTGTGCTGGCTGATGAATATCGCAGCCGGGGTGGACGGTTGACGGTGGCCGGCTGGCGGATTTTGACCAAGTTCGCGACAGTTGTTTTTTGGATGTGCGTGGGCCTGCAAATTTCCTGTGGCCATTCCGGTGACTCCACGGCCAAGGAATCCCCGCAGCCAGTGACCCCACAACCCGGTCCGGCGTTGGGGGGAGGTGCGGGCAAGCTGGTTTCTTCAGATTCAGATTTTGATCGGATAAGGGCCAAGGCGGAGTCGGGCGATGCCGTAGCGCAGACAGACACCGCGGACAATTACGCTCTCGGTAAGGGCGTTGCCAGAGACATCCAGAAAGCGCTCAAATGGTATCGGCTCGCGGCTGCTCAGAATGAACCCCGGGCTCAGTTCAATCTGGGGTACATGTACTACAACGGTGAAGCGCTTCCACGTGATTATGGCAAGGCGGTGGAGTGGCTGACCAAGGCGGCGAAGCAGGGCAATTCGGGGGCCCAGTCGACGCTGGGTTTGATGTACGATAATGGCGAGGGAGTGCCGGAAGACAACGCCGTGGCTATCCGGTGGTATCGCAGGGCGGCGGAGCAGGGCGAATCCATGGCGCAGTTCAACTTGGGTTACATGCATGACAACGGGGAGGGGACGCCGGAGAACGACGCTGAGGCCCTGAAGTGGTACCTGAAATCCGCTTGGGGCGGGCACAAGGAGGCACCAAATTTTATAGGTGTCCTGTACGATGCCGGGGATGGTGCGCCAGAGGATGACCTGTTGGCTTATGCTTGGTGGCTGATTGGAGTGAGTCGCGGGGATGAAGCGCCCCTTAACAACATCCAATTCCTGAAAGAACAACTCACGCCCGAACAAGTGGAGAAGGCGGAGAGAATGGCCAGCCAACTGGAAAACCAGATGGCCTCGGGAACTGGGGCACCTTGATTTTGTCCCGAGTTTGTCCACTGGCTGTGGGCAACTTGGCGTTGGATTTGTTCCCTACTTGTTCACAATCTGCTTAGGGAGGTGAGGGGAGCACGGCCGTTGTCCGGCTGCTTCTGGGCAGATTGACCACACAAACAACAGCCTTTGTGCGCAACGCGCGATGGCTACGAGTCTTGGCTGCACTGTTCTTGTTGGGCGTGCCTTGGCTTGGGCGTGGCTTCGTGCTCATGGGGCCGCCCGATCCGCGCGAGGCCAATCCACCCAGTGGCCACAATTTCAATTACACCGCCGAGTTCGGCGGGCCAAAGGATATAAGGCGGTTTTTTCGCTGGAACATTCCGCAACTTGTCTACTCATTTGATGCCAGTTTTGTGACCTACTTTGGCTTGGAAGGCCTTGCGGCTGTGCAGGAGTCGTTCGATGTCATAAACGACTTCTTTCACAATGAAGACTATAGCGGCATGAGCGGGTTGGACTTGGCACGCCACGGCTTTGCCGGCAATCACGCCACATACTGGGAAAATACCACCGCGCGCAATCGTCAAATCATTGACATCAGGTCGTTGGCCCTCGGCATGCTGGTGAACCAACTGGGCCTCGGCAACCCTCACCGCCACGCCTTCAGTATCACCGGCGTGCGCACCAACCAAACGAGCAGTCGGCTGATCTTCAGTGTCTTGCAACGTAATTACGATCCTGTGACACACGAAGAGACGAACATCGTCAATGGCGTCAAATACAGCTATCGGTTGGTTCATGATGCGGCCACAAACTCCGTTGGCACACTGCCAGCCTTTACCATTGCCGACATGGAAGAATTCACAACCGACACCAGTGCTGCTGCCTGGTCTTCCGTTGCCGCCATTCCCGATGCTTTTTACGGCAGCACGGCGCTTTACTGGACCGATACTCCCACTCGCTTCAATTTTGGCGTTTATTACGATGGTGCAAACGCCATGGGTGGCCAGTACCAGCCGCGTCATGCATTGACATACGATGACGCCGGTGGCTTGAAATACCTCTACGCCTCCAATAATTTTTCCTTTGAGGATTTGGATCTCAGCGTGACGCTGGTTGAGCCGGCGCAGTTTCTGGCCCCGTCCGATGCTCGCCATTTTCCAAACGCCAACGGTGGTATTCTCCCTGCGTTTCCACGCGGTGCGACATTGTCGGGGTCGCGGCCTTTCAATTTTCCGCTGACCAGCCGGCTGCGCGGAATGCCTATTCTGGGTTACCCTGGAACAACCGCCACCAATGTAGTTCTGGTTGCTCGCGCCATGCGGCCGGGCGTGGACCGGATTCAGTTTCATTACCGCCCCTTTGATTCACTGCTTGGCACCTTTTTCATTGAGACCAACTACATCTGGACTGATACATTCGTCAGTACCAACGCGAACAACGTGGGAGGGCTCCGGCAAACTGCGTCCGGTGCCAGTGCTCATTTTCTGCCCTCCACCCACCAACTTTTCACCCAAAAGATTGGCCGGACAGTCAATATTCCAGATATTTTAATCATGGCCGATGATGTCGGCTGGACGAACGGGGTGCCCATTGCGTTCGACCGCACCACTACCAACGGCTGGTCCAATAATGCCTTTCTGCAGCCGGGCTTCGTGCCGGTGTCCTCCCTGACCAACCGCGTGGGGCCGGGCATCATCGGTTTGCCTGGGACTCAACCCATCACGTGGCGGTTCAATCGATTGATCCAGGACTATGAAGTGGTCTGGAGTGGTGAGAACAGCGTGGTGGGCAATCTGGACAAGCTGCAAACCTTTTGGGGCTGGATACGCGGGCCTGGCCCGAACGACATCGTAACCTTTCCGACAGATGGCCAGGCGTGGCAGCCGTTGAATGAAATTACGCCCGTTACTGAGCCCCCGGTTATCACCATGGTTTCCGATGATGGCGGCAGCAACCCAATCGAGGCGAAAACCCTCGTGCGTACGCGGGAAACCCTCACTCTCATCGGTAATAATTTAGGCTCGGTAAAAGGGATCGAGATTTTGTCCGGGGACGTGGTTTTGCAAACATTGGTGGAGGTCTCGGACTACATTGTCTCAGGTAACCAAATTGACATTCCGCCGGGCGTGCTCAGCAATGCTGCAGAAGGCGCGGCCTTGGAGGTGCGGGCATGGAATACCGTGGGACCCGGCAACAAGGGGCCGCAAAAATTCAAAATCGAGACAGGACCGCCGGTCATCACCGGTACCAACGCGGACAATATCGTGATGGACAGGGCCCAAGCATTGACGCTGCGGGGATACGGCTTTTTAAGCCGCACCGCGGGTGAGACGCGGATTGCTTACCTGCGGGTTGATGATTCTGAGGGCTCGGCCGTCGACGACAATGGCACGTCCGACAATGGAATCTCGACCGGGCAACCCCGGGCCGCAACCATCGAGGTCATTTCCGATTCTCTCGCGGAACTGCGCCCAGACTCCATCACCGCATTTGCTGATGGCTCCGGTCGCCGTCTGCGTGTAGCCCGCAAGGTGGGGCCCAGCGTGCAGGACAGCGCCAAGCACCTTAGTCTGGCCACCAGTCCGCTTTTCACCGCCATCACCTCTAGGCCGGTTATCAACACGTTGTCACAATTACAGGAGGACAACACATGGGAGGACATTCTTGCCACTGGTACATTCAAGCGTGATCGAGTGGTGGAGATCAATGGCACAGCGCTCAATACCGTCCGGGTTATTGAGGTTGTCCATGAGGATGGAAGTTCGTTTACTAATCCCGTCTTTATTCAATTGCCTGCGCCCGGTGTATCGATCGATGACAACGGCACCCGCATTCAGTTGAGCGCCGGTGTCATTCCCTATGCTGATGCGGACACCAACGGTACGGCGCGCCGTGCGTTCAAGATTTACAACGCGGTTGGTAACACGGACCTGAACGCTACTCTGGCTTTTGCCGTGAACACCCAGCCGCGAATTGATGGGCTCGGCGTATTCACCGCGCCTGGCTATTTCAATCGTGACAAGGAGCATGGTGATACGCTTTACCTGTCGGGTTCCGGATTTAAATCTGTGGGGCGCATTGTGTTTACTGATGCCAATGACACGGCCCAGTCACGGATATCCATCGGTCTTCCGTCGCCGGGTGTCACGGTGAGTGATGCGGCCATTGCCCTAGACTCGCGCCTGCTTCAGGTGGGGGCTGCGGCCGACACGGATGGTAATTCCTCGCGGCGAATTATCCGCCTTGAGAGTGCGCGCGACAGCGCCCACAGTCCCATGGCCAGCCGATTTTATGTAGGGGCGCCACCGTCGATGGGTACGCTGGGGGCATTGAGTTTGGCCGACAATTGGAGGCGTGATGCGGAGGCGCTTGAAATTACCGGCGCGGAGAGATTGGGGCATCTTTCGCGTGTGGACATTGTGGATGCTGCGGGTAATCCCATTGCCGGGTTGCCGGCACTTGTGCCGGGTGCGGGTGTTTTG
Organism: Verrucomicrobia bacterium UBA6614; assembly: GCA_002433235.1. Lineage (GTDB taxonomy): Bacteria > Verrucomicrobiota > Verrucomicrobiia > Limisphaerales > UBA1100 > UBA6614. The sequence goes on along the minus strand of DJHS01000059.1, from coordinate 24,589 downwards.
CTCCATAACGCTACCGCCGTTACCGTGTCTGCCAACGCCACTGGTTGGGCTAGCGCCGGTCATTTGCTGGATTCTGTTTCCGCAGCGAGCCGCCGCTTAAAGCTGACTACTCCGTTTGGACAAGCCACTCTGCCGATCACCTCCGCATTTTCCTTGTCCGCCAGCCCGGCCTTTGCGGGATCTCCCTTTGCCGGCGGTGGGTTTAATGCGGATCAACCTGGAGTTGTGGATGTCAACGGCACCTATGACAAGAGTGACGGGGATCTGTACCTGCATGGGGAAGGATTCCGGGGTGTGGCCACGATTTATTTTGGGGAAGGTGAAGGTGCGGGATTCACAGAAGTCAGTGGGGGGACGGTCCAGATCAATCCCAGTGCTCCCCCGACTGGCATTTCGTTTAGTGCGGATGGGACGCAGATCATCATTTCCAGTGCGAATGTTCCGGCGGCTTGGATTGCTTCCAGTGGCAACCATACGGTTCGTCTCCGGAGTGTTGGCGACGTGAATGCCACCACCAAGGCCATTCGCACCCAGCCTTGATCAACGGCCGCTTTCCAGCCAGGCCAACAGATTCAGGATTTCCTCTTTGGTCAGCAGGTTCACCAGGCCCGGGGGCATTAGGGATGTCTCCGAATGGCGTCGGTGGGTAATTTGTTCCTTGGGAATTCTGGTGATTTTGTCCGGGTGCAGCGGGTTTTCCGCAAGCTGCAGCGTGGGTGCCCGGTAGTCAAGGTTGGGGATGATTTGGCCGGCGAGTTGGCGGCCATCTTTCAGGTGTAGGATGGTGGTTTGATAATTTTCCGCGATGGTCTTGGAAGGCTCGAGGATTTCCGCCAGAAGATCAGCGCGCCCGAACCGGCTGGCCACGTGGGTGAGGTCTGGGCCGATGGGGTATCCCTCGCGTCCGTGCCGATGGCACCGGCTGCACATTGCCACGGCAAACATCTTCTTGCCATTCGCCAAGTCCCGTTTTTCGGCATCGAAATCAAGCACACCATTAAAGTCTGCGGGTACCCATTGCTTAACTAGGGTCCGCCCCGTTAAGTCGGGCAGAGGGGGGAGTTGAGGTTTTTGTTTGATGATATCAGCCAGCTGCCTTTTCTCTCCGTCGGTCAAGGTGGCTTCAGCCTCGGTGCGAATTTTGCCCAGAGCCTGTGGCAGGCCACGTCCGCCGAGAAAAGTGTCGTAGGTGCCGAGGATGCGGAAAAAAGTGCGGCGTGATTCGGGCGACCAACCAGTCTTTGCGTGGCGGAGGTGGTAGAGGTAGTGGATGCGTTCGCGTTGATTGCTGCTCGCGTCTAGCAGCTTTACGGTTTGAGGTACGGCTTGGGCTGGGTTTAGCTGAATGAGCAGCGGCGCAAGGGCCTGATTGACGGAAGGGGATGTGTTGGGGAAGTGCGGCTGTAGATTTTTCTGGATGGCGGAGGCGTGCCTTGATGTGAAGGCGCCGCGTTCCACGCCCCGACGAATCAGGTCAATATAGGCCAGTTGCTCGGAGGGAAGCAGCGAAGGCCAATCCTTAATCAACTTTAATTTGGCCTGGTCTCCAAGCAGGTTGGCTTCGGCGGTGAGATTCGCGAAGTTGGGCTTGGGCCCGGTCAAGACCTGTTTGCCCGCATGTTCAAAGGTGATCCGCCACGCGTGGCGAACGCGGGGATCGGGGTGATCCGGTTGATATGTGAATCTTTTTTTGCCGTGAAACTGTTCGGCTTGCCGGCGGGCTTTGCGGAATGCTTCGGCCTGCTTGGCGCGGGCGGATTCTTGGGGGGTTGCCGCTCGCGGTTGTGTGCTGGGGCCTGTGTATGTCACCCGGTACAAGGCGCTTTGAGTTTTGCGTCCGCCGGTTACAAAGTACATGGCTCCGTCCGGACCAAAGTCAAGGTCGGTGACATTCAAGGGTTGTCCGCGCAGGAATACCTCCGCGGCCCCCATATAAGTGCTGCCGCGCGGGCGCAGATGCACGGCGAGGATGCGGCCGTAGGTCCAGTCCAGAATAAATAGCGCCTTTTGGTATTTGGTGGGGAAATGGCTGCCCGTGCCAAACTTCACGCCTGTGGGCGAGCCTTTACCGATGTCGAGTGTGGGCTGGGTGTTGTCCGGATGATCAGGAAAGTAGGATGGCCAACTACCGGTCACCGCCCGCCATCCAAAATCCGCGCCACTGGTCAGGTGTTTGACCTGTGTGGGGCGATACCATGGCGTGCCCATGTCGAACTCCGCGTCTGCATCATAGGTAAAGGCTTCGCCATCGGTATTGAAGGCTATGCCGTAGGGGTTGCGCAAACCGCCACAAAAAATTTCCTTGTTGGAACCGTCCGCATCCATTCGCAACACGTGACCTTCGTTCATGCGGAAGGGTTGATATTTTCTCCGCACGGGCGACATCCGGTCTGCCACCTTGGGCAGTTGAATGGAATCACCGTGGATGACATAGATTTTGCCATCCGGTCCCAGCGCCAAGTCGTTGCGGCCATGGCCCACACCGCCGTTGCTGGTGTGCAGGAGTTTTTTCTCATCAAAAGCCCCGTCGCCATCCGTGTCGCGGAGACGGTAAAGCCCTTTCGAGTTGTTGGCGCTGGCGTAGAGGCTGCCGTGGGCGTAGAGCAGGCCGCGGCATTCGCGAAGGTCGTCATTGATGGATTCCGCGCGGATGACCTTTTCGCGGCTGGCGGACAAGGTGTAGCGAAGGAGCCCCTTGTCCTCGCGACCCACGGTGATCCGGCCTTCGGGATCAAAGGCGATGCTCACCCATGAGTTTTCGTCAGGCTGTGCAGAGCGAAGTAACGCGGCCTTGAATCCCGGCAACAGCTGAAAAGTTGTCGGGTCAGTGCCGGCCTTGGCATTGCTGGCGCGTTTCCATTGCGTGTAGTCATCCGCCTCATCAATCACCAGGGGAGGCAGGTTCCACCAATGTTCCACTCCCAAGTCACCCGTGGAAAAAATCTTGGCCTCGGGTTTGGCGGTTTTCCATGCGGGCGAGGTGGCGATGGTGATGGCCTTGCCGTTGGCCATTTCAATTTTCAAGTGCAAGGCTGCAGCGGCAATTCCCGTGACGGCTTTCCCGGACAAGGTAATTTGATTGGGGCCGGCCTTAAGGTGGTGGAGGGCATCAATTTCAACCACGGGGCCGAAGGGCTCGGCGATGGCGACAGGTTTGCCGTTGATGTTCAAGCGCAGTACCGTGCCATCCGCAATGAGGCGCAGCTTGGCAGATTTGGGTTTTGCCGGCACCTCGAATTGATGGCTTAGGGTGACATTCTTAAATGGGGTCTTGTGTTTGGCCCAGATCCAGTCTGGGGCGGCTTGGGCGGAAAAGGTGACAGCCAGAAAGAGAGCGACTAAGCGGGCGAACATGGGCGGATTGTATCGCCGAGGACAGTGAGGGCAAGCCGAGTGTGCGTCCGGCCAATCAGCGGTCCGTCAGCAGGAAGGCGAGCAAATCACGGAGTTCGCCGGGGGTGAGGGTGAGGGCGAGACCGGTTGGCATGAGGGAATGGTTGCTTTCAATTTTTGATTTAATGCGCCGTTTATCGAGGCGGGTTTCCCGGCCGTCAATGCCGAGATAAACCTCCGCATTGCCTCCACGGCGCATGGCAATACCGCTGTGTACTTTTCCGTCATCCATGGTAATTACCCACGTGCGCAGGTAGGGCGAAATCTCCTTGTTCGGCTGCAGGATGGATTCCAATAATCGCTCGCGTGACATGCCCCGTCCAATATGCGTGAGGTCTGGTCCAACGCGGATGCCGCGTTCGTTGACTTGGTGGCACTTGCCGCAGGTGGCAATTTTGGTGTGATGGAAAATGCGTTCCCCTGCGGCAGGGCTGGCTTTTCCCGGGAGAGAATCCAAACGCTTTAGCCAGGCGGCGGTATTCTTTGTGTCAGGCGGGTTTTTTTGGAAAGGTTTGCCCAAGGCACGGTTGGCGAGGGGCGTGTTGTATGCTGCCAGTTTCCTTTCTGTATTCACCTCGTGATGTGCGCCGATAAGGCTGCGCATGGCTTCGGTGCGGAGGGAGGGTTCCTTGAGCTGGGCAATTTCCATCAAGGTGTCGGTGTCGGGTGAAGTGCTTGTGCCCATCACTGCCGTGGCAGCAGCGCGAAGAGGGAGGGGTTCTTTTGGATTTAAGGCCAGTTGGCGCAAGGCCATGTGCGAATGTTCGTCGTAATGCGCGCGCATTTTCCAAATCGCCTCGCGGCGCAGGGCCATGTTTCCGGTGTTGAGCCAAGCAACGAGTTTTCTAGAATCGATGACCCTGTGCTTGGAGGGAAAATAGCGGAGCAGGTTGGCGCGGAGGGCGTCGTTTGTGTCTTTCTTTTGCAGCAATGGCAGTGCGTATTTTTCGTTGAAGCGATCCGGGTTGGCTCGGCTATCCAATTCATCGAGGCAGGCCAGATAGGCCCGAAAGAGGCTGTAGCCAGCCGGGCCACGGTGCAAATGAGCCTCAATCTCCTCCCGCGCGGTCAGTTGCTTGGTGTCGGCAATCCAGCGCGCATACTCGAACAGCACCTCGCGCGGTTCCGAATCCGGGGAGAGTCGGCCCTTTAGGATAGGCCCGTACTTGGAGCGATTGGCGAAAAATAGCGCAGCCTTTTGGCGAGCAGTGAGACTGGCGGCTTCCAGCAGATTGAAGTCTGCCCCGGCCAGCCCTCGGCTGAGGCCTTTCAAGGCAGCGTGGCGCATGAAAGGGTCTGTGTTTGTTGCAGCTGTGTTTATCAGAGCGTCAAGATCGTCCGGCTTTGAGATTTTGGATTCTGCAAGGGTCCGCAGTCGTTGTCGGTCATGTGCCACGTGCAATGGTTCAACCAGCGGTTTTGCCTTAAAATCTTTCACTGGCCGAATGCGCCAGAGCCGGCCTTTCTTGTTGAGGTTGTAGGAACTGCTACCCCAATCGCTGAGATACAGGTGGCCATTGGGGGCCATGGCGAGGCCGACGGGGCGGAAGGAGTCATCGCCTTGCACGAGAGGGGACATGTTGGCGGCAACGGAAGCGCCCTTGCGCTTGAGCGAATACATCTCGACACGATGGTCCCCCCATGAGGTGACCAGAAGGCGGCCACGATATTCTCCGGGGAAGATGGAGGAATCAAACTGGATTATCTCACAAGGGCCTTCGCCTGTGCCGTGAACCATTGGGAGTGTGCCGATAAGTTCGCCATCCCAGGCCAGAAATGGATGGATGCCGCGGCGGCCGTACTTGTAGCGATAACCGTAATCGCCGTCTTGGACCACATGCAGCAATCGACAGGGGGGACTGTTGCCGGGATCGTTGTCCACGGCGAAAATGCGGCCCCAATTATCCACGCAAACACCGAATGGATTCCAGAAGCCACGCGCGATTTGTTCAAGTTTGTTGCCCTCTGCGGTGCAGCGAAACACGCCTCCGCCGATACCCTTGGCACCCTCAATCTTCCGGCCATCACGGCCGGTCATCGTGTAAGGATGGCCAAGGTTCTCGCCGAGGCCAAAAACGAGATTTCCTTCCCCATCAAAACACAGACCGCTGAGGCCATTGTGGGGATAGGTGCCGGTGGTTTTCATCACGATGACATCCTCGGTCTTGTTTGCCCTGCCGTTACCGGTGGTGTCCTTCACGCGCAGAATGCGGCTACGCTCAGCAAGGTAAACCCAGCCATCGTGGCCGACGGCAACATCCATGCCCATATTGAGGCCCTCGAAAAAAATGGAGCGTTTGGCCTTGCCGTTTTCGTTCATTGTAAACATCAGCACGCGGTCACGCTCGGGGCCGTCGTAATCCTTCGGCCGGAAATGCGTGTGGCTCTCGATGACAATCACGCGGCCTTGGCCATCTACTCCTAGGCCGGTGGGCGTCACGATGTCTGGCGCCTCGCTCACCAGTTCAACCACAATACGTGGATCGGGCGACTTGGGTGCGGCGGCGTGCAGGATGTTTGCGAAGCAAAAAAGGGCAGTAAGAGTGGAAAGCGTTTTCATGGCGCGGTGCGGTTGAAAACTGGAGCCAGTGACCGGACTCGAACCGGTGACCTATGGTTTACGAAACCATTGCTCTACCAACTGAGCTACACTGGCGCGTCGGGCACCGTAGCCGCTGGCGGATTTGCGGGGCAAGGAAATTTGGGGTCGTGCGGGATGCTTGGGTTGTTTGGTAGGAATCTTTGTAAGTTAAAAACGGTGGGGTGGGATAAATTTTGGGTTGCGGGTGTGAGGAAATAAGGGATGCTTGGCGTCGAAGGGTTGTGAAGTTCAGTATGGAAAAATTTGTTTTGATGGGGTGTGCGTTGTTGGTGGCTGGATGCAATCAGCCGGCGGGGCCGGGGAAACCGCGAACGGCGCGGGAGCGGCTTGAGAAGCATGAGGCGCCGGCTCGGGAGCGACAGGTGGAGAAAACGCGTGGACTGGTGAAGCGGGTGCGCGAGGTGGAGGAGAAGCTGGGGCTGGAAGGCGTGGCCGTTAGGGGCTTGGCGGATGCGGTGCTGGCGGAGTTGAAGGCCTTGGCGCTATCTGGGGAAACGAAGACGCTGGATACGCGCCGGGTCATTTTTCTGCTGGAGTCCTTGGTGAACGTAGGGCCGGATGCGGTGTTGCCGATTGGGGCGTTTCTGGAAGAGAACAAGGATATCGAGTACGGCATCACGGGGCCGACCTATCGTTACGTCTCCAATCAATCCAAGCCGGCGGGTGAAGGCCAGTCGAAAAAGGTCCAGTGGTCGTACAACGGCCGGGCGCAATACACGATGAACACGGAATTTGCGTTGCCGGTTTCGTTGCGGATGGGGTTGTTTGAGGTGCTGGCCCGGATCGGGGACGGACACGCTGAGGGGGCGCTGTTGCGGGCGCTGGATACAACGGCTCGAGGCATTGAGGTGGCCACGCTGGATCGTCTGCTGGAGGAAATGTCGGGACCCAAGTACAGCGACAAGGTATTGACGGTGACGCATGACTTGCTGGCGGATCCTCCAAAGGTCGCGGGGCCGGGTAAGCTGGACTACTATAATCGTAAGTATCTCTTTGGCTTGTTGACCAAGTATAAGGATGAAACTTTTGTGGAGGTGGCGCAGTACTTGATTGTGCGCGAGGATGGCCGGGTGGATACGGATGTGGTGGGTTATCTGAACCGAACACTGGGAGCCCGGGCGGTCCCGGTGTTGGCGGCGGCATGTCAGGACGAAAGGCTCGATCCGCGTTACGTGAGTACGCTGACCTATCATGTGCTCCGGTATGTGGGCACAGACGCCGGGGCGGAGGCGATGTTTCGTAAGATCATGGAGGAGACAGGTTTGGCGAGCCTTCGGCGCAACGCGATCAGCAACTTGGCCTACAACAACGGTACCAAGGAGGCTACACAGCGTAAGTTGACCTTGTTGCAGGCGTATAAGGACAAGTTTGCGGATGACACGAAGCTGAAGGGCACAATCAAATGGGTTGAGCAAAGGCTTCAACAACGGTTGAACCCGCAAAGCCAGCCCAGCCCGCGCAGTGGCGGCGTTCAGCGGTTGCAGGGAGCGGTGGAGGGCGCGCTTTGGAATACGCTGGTGGAACAGGCAGTGGAGCCGGGAGCGGCTGGTGACGTGAGGGTTTTTCGACTCGATAGTGGTTCAATCAACGCAGTGCCGGGGGGTGTGACTATTCGCGGTTTGACGGTGCGTCCTCGATTCGAGCGAAAGTGAGTATGGGTGGTCCAGCTGTCGCGGGTGGCTGCCTGTTGCTTTCCACTTTTGCATGGGGCGCGCATTCACCGCCATTGTCGCCGCCGGAAAAGGTCCGGACCCACTGGGCGTTTCAGCCAGTTAAAGAACCACCCCTGCCATCGGTACAGGGAGGCAAATGGGTGCGTACGCCGGTGGATCGGTTTGTGCTGGCACGATTGGAATCACGCGGCTGGTCGCCTTCGCCGCGGGCTGAACGCCATGCACTCATCCGCCGGGCGACGCTGGGGCTCACTGGTCTTCCGCCCACCTTTGATAATGTGCGTCGTTTTGAGGCGGACAAGGCGCCCGATGCCTGGCCGCGGTTGGTGGATCGCCTGCTGGCCTCCCCGCACTACGGCGAGCACTGGGGGCGGCATTGGCTGGATGTCGCGCGTTACGCGGACAACAAGGGCTACGTGGGCGTGGGTGTGGACCGGCGATACCCCTACTCGTACACCTACCGCGATTATGTTGTACGGTCCTTTAATGAAGACCTGCCGTTCAATCGGTTTATTCTCGAGCAGATTGCGGCGGATCACCTGAACTTGGGTGATGACAAGCGTGCGCTAGCGGCGATGGGTTTCCTGACCTTGGGTCGCCGGTTTTTGAACAGGCAGGATGATATCATCGACGATCGCATCGACGTCGTTACGCGCGGCTTCATGGGATTGACCGTCACCTGTGCACGCTGTCACGATCACAAATATGACCCAGTGCCAACGGCGGATTACTATTCGCTGCACGGCGTTTTTGCCAGCAGCATGGAGCCGGAAGATTTGCCGAAACTGGGTGGTCCGCCGTCCCCACGCCACGCGGAGTATCTTAAGGAAAAAGCCGGACGCGAGGCCGCCATTGAGGCCTTTCGCCGGGAGACATACGCCAAGGGGCGCGCGGAACTACGCCGCCGGGCGGGTGAATATATGCAGGCGGTTCGTGAGGTCGCGCGTAAAAAATTGACCGGCAAGGCACTCGATACATGGCTGACCCAGCGGAAGCTGAATGCCATCGCCTTTCGCAACTGGCAGCGCGCACTGGTGAGGTGGAAAGCGGAAAAGCACCCCGTTTTTCTGAAGTGGTTTGGAGCAAAGGAGGGCGGCAATCCTTTGGTGGCAAATGCCGCGGCGGGAAAGGACTTGGCGGCACTATACTCTGCGCTTTTCAAGGAATCGGAGAAGCGCTGGAATGAGCTCCGCAAAAAACACCCTGATGCCGAGGGGCTGCCTGATGCCAATTGGGAGGCGATTCGCTTGGTTGTGCTGGGTCCCGGCACACCGGCCACGGTTCCGGAAAATCTGGGTGAGGGCGACCCCAACAGCTTGCTTTTTGGAAAACGGAACCAGTTGCGGACCATGCGTTCCCAGTTGGGTAAACTGGCGGCGACACATCCGGGCTCGCCGCCGCGCGCGCATGTGCTGAATGACAAGCCGCGCCCGGTGGAGCCCTACATCTACGTGCGTGGCAGTCGGCACAATCGTGGCCCCAAGGTGCCCCGGCAATTTCTCAAGCATTTGGCGCCCGATCGCAAACCGTTTGCCCGGGGCAGTGGCCGTCTGGAACTGGCCGAGGCCATCGCACATCTAGAAAATCCGCTGACCGCGCGGGTATTGGTGAACCGCGTTTGGGCGCATCACTTTGGCCGCGGCCTAGTAACCACGCCCAGCGACTTCGGTCTGCGTGCCGAGCGGCCGACGCATCCGCGGTTGCTGGATTGGCTGGCGGCGCGTTTCGTGGCCGAGGGCTGGTCGATCAAAAAACTGCACCGCTTGATTCTCCTGTCCGCAACCTATCAGCAATCCAGTATGAATCGCTCTGAGTGCGCGGGCACGGATCCGGACAATGCCCTCCTTTGGAAAATGAAGCGTCAACGGCTGAGTTTCGAGGCCATGCGGGACAGCATCCTGTCGGCCAGTGGCCAACTGGACTTAGCCGTGGGCGGCCGTCCGGTAGATATTGCCAGACATCCCACGACGCCGCGCCGCACCCTTTACGGTTTTATTGATCGGCAAAATCTGCCGGACGTTTTCCGTACCTTCGATTTTGCCAGTCCGGATGCCCATTGTCCGGAAAGGTTTGAGAATATCGTGCCGCAGCAGGCGTTGTTCCTGATGAACAGCCCGTTCTTGCAGGGTCAATCCGGGCAGTTTTTAAAGAGTGCGGATGGGCAGGGGGAGCTGGGAGCTAAACAGGTGAAACTGTTGTACCGAAAAATCCATCAGCGCAATCCCACCGCTGGGGAAATGCGGGACGCGATGGCTTACCTCGATGGCGCGCCGAGTGAAAAGCGAAGCGAAGCCTTTGCCCAACTGGCGCAAGTGTTGTTTCTTTCCAACGAATTTCGCTTCATCGACTGATCGTTCGTCAGTACCCTTTGTCCGTGGGTCATCATCCCTTCAATCCTGAGCATCTTGGTTATACGCGCCGCGAATTTCTGTCGCGCGCGGGCATGGGCTTGGGCGCGCTTGGGCTAGGCAACTTGATGGCCCGAGGCAATCCGCTGTTGCCCAAGGCGCCACATTTCAGGCCGCGCGCCAAGCGAATCATCCACCTGTTCATGAACGGGGGGCCTTCGCATGTGGATACCTTTGATCCCAAGCCGTCGCTGCAAAAGTTCGCCGGCAAAATGTTGCCGATGCCGAATTTGCCAACCGAACGGAAAACGGGCTCTGCATTTCCGTGCCCGTACCAATTTGCCCGTCATGGCCAAAGCGGTTTGCCGGTCAGTGAGATTTTCCCGCACACGGCCAGGCATATGGATGATATTTGTGTGCTGCGCTCGATGCGCGCGGATGTGCCCAACCACGAGCCATCGCTGATGCTGATGAACTGCGGCGAATCCATCCTCACGCGCCCAAGCATGGGCTCATGGCTCACCTACGGCTTGGGGACGGAGAATCAAAACCTGCCCGGCTTCATTGCCATGTGCCCAGGCTATCCCATTCAGGAATCCCAGAATTGGCAGTGTTCCTTCCTGCCCGGCGTATATCAGGGAACCTACATCGACACGCGCAAGCGCAAGGTGGAGGATTTGATTCGGCACATCCGCAACCCACGCATGAGTCTGGAGGAACAGCGCCGGCAACTGGACTTGTTGCGGCGCATCAACGAACGCCATGCCAAGGCCCGGCAAAATGAATCCCAACTTGAGGCTAGCATTCACTCGTTTGAACTGGCCTATCGGATGCAGTTGGAGGCCACTGATGCCTTTAACATCAATCGCGAGCCGGAACACGTGCGGCGTGCCTACGGGGATGGTATACAGGCAAGGCAGATTCTAATCGCGCGCCGGTTGGTGGAGCGTGGTGTGCGGTTTGTGCAGGTGTGGCACGGGAACAGCCAGCCATGGGACCAGCACGACGATCTGGAGACGGGCCATCGCAACCTGGCCCGCGAATGCGACCAGGCCATCGGTGCGTTGTTGTCTGATTTAAAGTCACGCGGATTGCTGGAAGATACGCTGGTGATGTGGGGCGGTGAATTTGGCCGCACTCCGACCGTGGAGCTGCCCAAGCCCGGCAGCAACGCCGGCAAGGTGAATGGTCGCGACCATAACCACCACGGCTTCAGCATGTGGCTGGCCGGCGGCGGTGTGCGGGGCGGGATGGCCTATGGTGCCACCGATGAATTTGGCTTTCGTGCGGTCGAAAATGTCATGCATGTCCATGACCTTCACGCCACCATTCTCCACCTGATGGGGTTTGACCACGAAAAGCTCACCTTTCGGCATGCCGGGCGGGACTTTAGGTTGACGGATGTCCACGGCCATGTCGTCCATGACATTATCGCCTGAACACAACTAATTCATGCAAACGATAGAGTTAAGCCGCGATTGTGAGGCCATTCAAATTCCAGATGGTACCAAGGCCACCTTGGGCAAGGGAGCCGTGGTTGACATTACTCAGACACTAGGCGGGACATACACCGTGCGCGCCGGGGCAGGTCTTTACCGCATCGGCGCGCAGGACGCCGACGCGCTGGGATTTAATATACCTGAAAGTGCGACTGCAATGGATGGGCCCGTGACTTCCGAGGCGGTCACAGAAGTGTTGAAGACCTGCTTTGATCCGGAGATTCCCGTGAACATCGTGGATCTGGGGCTGGTTTACGATACTGTGGTGGAGGAAATCGACGGCGGTGGCAATCGAGTTCAGGTGAAAATGACCCTGACCGCCCCAGGGTGTGGTATGGGGCCGACCATTGCGGCCGATGCGCAGGGCAAAATCCTGCAATTGGGCGGCGTGGAAGAGGCCGATGTGGAAGTGGTGTGGGATCCGCCTTGGCATCAATCCATGATCACCGAGGAAGGTCGCAAAGTGCTCGGACTTTGAAGCGGTCGATTGGATGAGACCGGATAGCGCAGGTTTGGAACCTGCGCTACGAATCCCTTGACGTCGTTGCGGGTCCTTTCGCATACTCCCGCCCGCACGTGGGGTCATAGCTCAGTTGGTAGAGCGCGTGAATGGCATTCACGAGGTCAGGAGTTCGATCCTCCTTGGCTCCACCATTTTCTTCTTTTCCCGATTTGTGTCTTCGAGGGACTGTGTAATATGTGCCAGCGTCAACCCGGACAACGGGCGGGCGGCTGGACATTTTAAGGGATGGGTCATATGTAGATCGACTTTCCGTCGGCTGTTGTAGCTTGGTTAAAAGGCGCGGCGGGATTCCCGGCATGGCGACTATCACGACCAAGGTGACGATCAAGGATGGCGCCGGGAATATTCTGGCGCAGCACTTGGTGGGGGAGGGGGAGTTCCTGATTGGGCGGGCGCCGGATAACCTGATTGCCATCAACACGCAGTATGTTTCGCGTCATCACGCAAAGTTGTATCAAGGCAGGGAGGGGCTGGAACTGGAGGACTTGAGAAGCACGGCGGGAACCTATGTCAATGGCATGCGGGTGCATGGGCGGGTGGCGGTTTCTGTTTCTGACAAAATCCAGATTGGGGACATGTTTCTGGAGTTCGGTGGCGGAGGGACTGGGTTCACATCTGCGGGGTCTAGGGTAGAGGCGGGGATGAAGCTGGGCGGGGGGGCGCTTTGAGCTGGTGCGGGAGCTGGGAACGGGAGGGTTGAGCGTGGTGTGGCTGGCGCAGGATTTAAACCTGAGTGCGCCCGTGGCGATCAAGTTGATGGCACCGCAGGTGACGCAGACTCCGGAGATGCTAGCGGCGCTGCAACGGGAGGTGTTGCGCACGCGCCAGATTGGACACCCGAACATTATTCATGTGCATGAATTCTGGCAGCTGGAAGGGGAACAGCCTTTCATTACCCTGGAGTATGTGAAGGGTACGAATCTTGAGCAAGTGGGCAAGGCGGCGGCACGCGGTTTTCTAACGTGGGACAAGATCAAGAATTACATGACCCAGCTTTGTGACGGTCTGGAACATGCGCATCGGCTTCACATTGCGCATCGGGATGTGAACCCGAGCAACCTGATGGTTGATGAGACAGGCAACCTGCGGCTGATGGATTTTGGCATTGCGGCGGTGATGTCGGAGACATGGAAGACGACGATGTTGCTGCATAACGTGAGCGGCACGTTGAATTACATGAGCCCGCAGCAGATCCGCAATGAGCCACCGCGGGCAACGGATGACATTTATTCGGTGGGCACGACGATCTTTCAACTGATGACCGGGCAAACGCCATTCCATGACGGGGACATCATGGAGCAGGCGCTGAAGGAAAAGCCGGAGACAGTTTCGGAGCGGCGCAAAAAGCTGGGCTTGCCCGGGGATGTGCCGGGTTACGTGGATACGCTGGTGGCGCGGTGTCTGGAGAAGGATCCACGCAACCGCCCGCAAAGGGCGTACTTGGTGGCGGAATGGATTCGCATGGTGGGCAAGAGTTCGCAATTGAAGACAGGGGATCCGTGGGATTGGGGCGTCTCGAATGAATCCGTGCCCGCGGGAGAGTCCAAGGCACCGGCGGCCTCCAAGCGGCCGGGGGAAAGGCCGGTGGCGGAGAAGGCCGCGCTCAAAGAGGAGCGGAGTGGCAAGCCGGAGGTGGCCAAGGCAAAGCCCGCGCCGGCGAAAGCGGCGGAAGGTGGTGCGGGAAAAAAGTCAACGGTGCCATTAAAAACCGGGGTTCCCGAGTTGGAGCCTGAGGAAGGTGGGGTTTCAACAAAGTTGTACGCGGCTGCGGCAGTTTGCTTGTTGTTGATCGTGGGGCAGTGGATCTGGGGTAATTGGGGGGGAGAGGAAGACCCGACGGGTGGGCAGGCAGAAATCAAGGCGAACACAAATGCATTGGCAAAGATTACGGAGAGGACGGATTTTAACAGGATTGAGAAAAGGGATGCGAAGGGTGGAGTGCTGGGATCGGGTGCGGAATTGTTCGAGGGAGACGAAGGGCAGTGGTTTGTGAAGGGCAGCCAAGAGGCATACAGTGGGTTGCTGGTGGATTTTCACACGAATGAAGTGAAAGCTTATGAAGGGGAACTGGTGAAGGGAGTGCCGGAGGGAGTGCATCGAGCGTGGGGTGCGAACGGGCGGAAGCTGATGCAGGGGATTTACGTGGACGGAAATCGGCACGGGATTTGGAATGAATGGCACACGAACGGGATGGAAAAACTGGAGGGGGAATACGCGAACGGGCTCAGGGAGGGAATGTGGAAAGGATGGCATCCGAATGGACGTGAGAGAATTTTTGGACGTTACGTGAAGGGAAAACGGGAGGGTGAATGGCAGTCATTGCACGCGAACGGGACCAAGCAAATGACTTGGAATTGCCGCAGTGGGGGCTTGGCGGGCACGGTTAAGACATGGTACGCGGACGGGCAACGGGAGAGCGAGGGGGTTTACAACGCGGGCAACCGGGTGCAGTGGCGGGAATGGGATTTCTCGGGCCAGCAGCGGGTTTTGGCAAACTGGAACATGGATGGGTCGCCCAAGGTGGGGGCGGTGGCCGCCAAGGCACTGGGCCGGTCGGTGGTGTGGACGGTGGGAACGGGGCAGCGGCCCATTGACCAGGCCTACTTGGGGTACCCGGTGACCATGTTGAGGATTGCGTTTGGTACGCCGGATGTGGAATTGCCGGCGGCATGGACCTATCGAGGGCTGCAAATTCACGACGTGCGCAACAACAAACGATTCCAGTCCGCCACGTTTCGGCTGCGCGATGGCAAGGTGATTGACGTGGCCTTGGAATAAACGCCACCTTGCGCGATGCCACGTGAAAAACAGGCCGCCGATGCACCGGGGAGTTGGCGGATTCATGTGGACACGGGGGGGACATTCACAGACGCGCTGGGCGTGGGACCCGATGGGCGACGCTGGAGAGGGAAACTGTTGTCTTCGGATGAAGCACCAGGGAAAGCAGTGCGTGAGTTGACCGGGGTAGGGGAAGGCGAGGCGCTGCCACCGGTGCAGATGCGCCTGGCGACCACGCGGGGGACGAATGCGCTTCTGGAGGAGAATGGGGCTGAAGTCGTTTTCTTCGTCACCGAAGGGTTCGGGGATTTGCTTCGAATTGGGGATCAACGCCGGCCGGACTTGTTCACCCTGAATGTTACCAAGCCCGCGCCCTTGCATGCGGCGGTGGTAGAGGTTGGCGGACGTATGGATCCGGGAGGCGACGAGGTGTTGCCTTTGGATTTGGAATCTGCACGAGGCGCGGCCCGGGAGCAAGTGGCGGCAGGAAGGCGCGTGGCGGCGACTTGCCTGCTGCACAGTTATCGGAATGATGAGCATGAGCAGGCTTTGAAGGAGTGCCTGCTGGATTGCGGGTTTGAGTTTGTGGCGTGTTCCTCGGAATTGGCGCCATTCATCAAAGTGCTGCCGCGGGCGGAGACGGTGGTGGTGGATGCCTACCTGGGGCCATTGATGAGGGAATATCTGGACGCTGTACAGGGAGCGTTGGGGGATGGAACGTTGCGGGTAATGACGAGTGCTGGCGGGCTTGTGTCGCGGGAGAAATATCAGGCCAAGGACAGTCTCTTGAGTGGGCCGGCCGGGGGGGTGGTAGGCGCGGCAGCGGTGGCGCGTCGAGCGGGGTTGAGCCGTGTGGTGACATTCGACATGGGGGGGACGAGCACGGATGTATCACGGTTTGACGGGGATTTTAATTACTGCGAAACGCACACCGTGGGCCGTGCGAGGCTGAT
The DNA here is from genome assembly GCA_002433235.1 of Verrucomicrobia bacterium UBA6614. Classification (GTDB taxonomy): domain Bacteria; phylum Verrucomicrobiota; class Verrucomicrobiia; order Limisphaerales; family UBA1100; genus UBA6614. The sequence goes on along the minus strand of DJHS01000059.1, from coordinate 8,820 downwards.
GGCGCCGGCGCTGCGAATTGAGACGGTGGCTGCGGGTGGAGGATCCATTTGCTCGGCTGACAACGGATTGCTTCGGGTTGGGCCAGAAAGCGCGGGGGCGCATCCGGGACCGGCTTGTTATGGCGCGGGTGGTCCGTTGACGATTACAGATGTGAATTTGTTGTTGGGGCGGCTGGACTTGGAGACATTCAACTTGCCGGTGTATCCGAAGGCTTCGGAATCGGCTTTCAACACGGCGCAGGCGCTGCATGGAGGCACCCGGGAAGAGGTGCTTCAAGGGCTTCTGGAAATCGCGAATGAGCGGATGGCGAACGTGATTCGAAAGATTTCAGTGAGGGAGGGATATGATGTGACGGACCATGCGTTGGTGGCGTTTGGGGGTGCTGGCGGGCAACATGCTTGTGGGGTGGCTGAGCTATTGGGGATGGAACGGATTTTGTTTCCAGCGGATGCCGGCTTGCTGAGCGCATTTGGACTGGAGCAGGCGCGGGTTGAACGTATTGCGGAGGCGCAGGTCTTGAAGGCGTGGAGTGAAGCGGAAGGGGAATTGTCGGGGATGTGTGAGGCGATGGGGCAACAGGCGGTGACGGAACTGACCGTGGAGGGCGTGGGTACTGTGGATGTGCGGCGGCGGACGGCCCTGATGCGCTTTGGCGGGCAGGAATCCGTGCTGGAGGTGGACTTTGCCAGAACGGATGAGGTGAAGGAACTGTTCCTTGGTCGGTATCAGGAAACGTTTGGTTATGTGCCGAGTGATCGTGAGATCGAGGTCGTTTCGTTGCGAGTGATCGCGTCCACGCTGGAAGAGGCGTTGGAAGAGGAGCGGTTTAATGCGAGCCGGGAAACGGAGGCGTCGAGAGTGGTGCAGGCGTTTCATGCGGGTGAATGGCGGGAGACGCCGGTGTATGCTCGGGATGACTTGGGTGAAGGTGCCGTGTTGATGGGGCCGGCGGTGGTGTCGGATGCATTTGGCACGCTTGTAGTGGATTGCGGCTGGCGCGGGATGGTGGGTACGGAAGGGAGCTTACTGCTGGAACGGTGCGGAGACGGGAGGCATTCGGAAGGGAAGTTGCGAGTGGCGGGGCATGAGATATTTACGAATCGTTTAACGGCGGTGGTTGAGGAGATGGGGGCGCAACTGGAGCGTACGGCAATTTCGACAAACATTAAGGAGCGATTGGATTTTTCCTGCGCTCTTCTTGATGCGAAGGGGCGCTTGATTGTGAATGCGCCGCACATTCCAGTCCACTTAGGGGCACTTGGGTTGTGTGTGCGCGAGGTTGCGGCGCGGCTTGAATTGGGGGCGGGCGATGTGGCGGTGACGAATCATCCGGCCTTCGGTGGGTCACATTTACCGGATGTGACGTTGATTGCGCCGGTGATGGATGATGCGGGCGTGCTTATGGGATACGTGGCGAACCGGGCGCACCACGCCGAAATTGGCGGGATAGTGCCGGGGTCAATGTCACCGGAGGCGCGGGTTCTGGAGGAGGAAGGGGTGGTCATTGCCCCACAGTATTTGTTCAAGGGCGGAAAGGCGTGCGGGGTGGGACTTGAGGCTTGCTTGCGCGAGGCGCGTTTCCCGACCCGATGCTTGGAGGAAAACTTGGCGGACCTTCAAGCGCAGGTGGCCGCCATTCGAAGAGGAGAACAAGCATGGCGCCGAGTGGTGGGTGAGTTTGGAGCGGAGACGGTGTGTGGGCAGATGGATCGAATCCGACAGCGTGCGGCAGCGGCGGTTGATAGTTGGCTGGTCAAGTGGGAGGGCAAGGATTTGCAATCGGAACAGAAATTGGACAACGGGGCTGTCCTGAAGGTGCGGGTGACTGTTTTGAACGGACGGATGGTGGTGGATTTTACAGGGACATCGGCGATGGATGTAGGTTGCTTAAACGCGACACCCGCGATTGTGCGAAGTGTGTTGGTTTATGTACTTCGTCTGCTGGTGGGTGAGGAGATGCCTCTGAACGAGGGACTGCTGGAGCCGGTGGAAGTGGTTTTGCCACAGTGTTTTTTAAACCCTGTTTTTGGCGGAGATGCAGCGGTCGTTCCTGCGGTATTCGGTGGAAATGTGGAAGTGAGCCAGCGTCTAGCGGATATGTTGCTGCTGGCGTTCGGCGTGGCGGCGTGTGGGCAGGGAACCATGAACAACTGGGTTATGGGGGATTCGCGACGGAGTTATTATGAGACCATCGGTGGAGGTGGGGGGGCTGCGGACGGTTGTGAGGGAGGATCGGGAATGCATGTACACATGAGTAATACGGCGATTACCGATCCTGAAATTCTGGAATGGCGTTTCCCAGTTCGGCTGTGGCGTTTCGCCCTTCGCAAAGGGAGCGGCGGCGATGGCCAGTGGCGGGGCGGTGATGGGTTGGTGCGGGAGGTTGAGTTTTTGGCTCCTTTAAGCGTCTCGCTGCTAGGGTTGCGGCGGGATGAGGGGCCGGAGGGATTGGCGGGCGGATTAGTGGGCAGTCGTGGGAGGCAAACAATGGTTCGGGCGGATGGGCATGCGGAGGTGTTGGACTACGCGGTGTGTTTAAAGGTGGGCCGGGGTGACCGGTTGGTCATGGAGACGCCGGGCGGTGGAGGATATGGATCGTCCGCGAGGACGAATTCGTAATCTGCGGTTCTAGTTGCCGATGGCAAACAGTTGTGTGTAGGTGCGGATGTACATGATGCCGTTGGAGATGGCGGGCGTGGTGTGGCAGGTGTCGTCCAAGTCGTTCTCAGCCAGCAGGCCAAACTCACCGTCGCCCCGCAGGACGACTATTTTGCCGCTGGCTTCGGCGCAATAAATCTTGCCGTTGGCGGCCACGGGGCTGCCGAGGAATCGGCCGCTGCGAATGGCCCGCTCAGTCCATTTCACCTTGCCGGTTGCGGCGTCAGCGCAGGTGACAACGCCCTGATCATTCCAGAGAAAAAGGTTTTTTCCGAGCAACAGGAGAGTGGGGATATGCGGGACACTTTTCTCGATGCGCCAAGCTTCCTCCATGAGTCCGCCCTTGGGGCGGAGGGCGACGACGTGCTTGAGATTGGTGACAAATCCGCAGGTGCCAATGACCAGATCACCGGCGATGATGGGGGAACCGATGGCACGTTCCTTAGCGGGCTTGCCAAAGACGTCGTTCTCCCAGTTGACCTTGCCGGTGGCAGGATCAATGCCGGTGATGCCGTGGTGCCAGTTGGTGAAGATTAATTCGGGGTCGCGGCCGGGTGCCTGGTAGAGGCACGGTGTAGAATAGGTGAGGCGCTGGCTTTGTCGCGGGGTTTTCCATTTCAAGGCGCCACTGGCCTTGTCGACGGCAATAAGGGAACTGTCTCCGTCCTGGTCATTGTTTAAAACAACGAGGTCTCCCAAAATAATGGGGGAGGCGCCAAAACCGTGACCGCCCTTGACGGGGCCAAGATTGGCCCTCCATATCACTGTGCCATCGTGTTTGAAGGCGATTAGCGTAAGGGCCTCGGGGGTGCCCCAGGTGAAGTAGACGCCGGAGTGATCCGCGGCGGGAGTGGTGGAGGCGAAGCTGTTTTGTTTGTGGTGGCGATGCTTGTCGGCGGTAAAAGATTTTTTCCAGACGATTTTCCCAGTCTTGGTGTTCAGTCCCACAGCGGTTCGTTGGCCAGTGTTCTCGTTGGCGCAAAGGAGGTAGACGCGATCTTCCCACACGATGGGCGAGCCGTGGCCCACGCCGGGGAGTGGTGTCTTCCATTTGATTTGGTCTGGTTTCCACTGCACGGGGATGGGGGCGGCAGACACACCTGCTCCGTTGGGGCCACGAAAGCGCGGCCAGTTTTCCGCGGCCAGAGTGGCGGTCAATGCCAAGGTGACGAGGAGTGTGCGTGTTCTCATCGGCAGGAGGGTAATCGAAGGGGGCCGGGGGTGCAACGGGATGTTGATAGGCTGTCTCTCGTTGCCAACACGCGATGGATGGTCTAGACTTCCTGCATGAAGCCACTTGCCGAAACGTTGTTTGTGATGGGGTTGATTCTTGCCATGGTGACCGGTGCTCGGGCGGAGGATGAAAAGGCGCGGTTTGCCAAGTTCGAGAAGGAATTGTCTGGCGTGAAATTCGTTGGTCATTTCACCATCGATGGTCGGGGTGGTGCCTCGGGGGAGGAGTACACGATCCTGAGCGTCAAGAAGATGGAGAAAGGCGATTTGTGGTTGTTCAAGGCGCGGGTGAAATATGGCAAGACGGACCTGACTCTGCCTATGCCTCTGCCAGTAAAATGGGCGGGCGACAAGCCGGTGATCGCGATGGACAATGTGAAGATTATTGGTTTGGGGACGTTCAGTTCTCACGTGGTGATTGATGGCGCGCGTTATGCGGGCACTTGGCAGCACGGCAAGGTGGGAGGGCACCTGTATGGCCGGATCGAAAAGGTGAAATGACGGCGCGCGTTCTGGCGGGTTTTCTGTGGGTGGTTGGCGCGCTTGGGGTATTGGCGTCTGATGGCGTGCCTTTGGCGCGGGGGGTGAAGATTGTGTTCATGACGCAAGAAGAGGGGATGGCCTTTCTTGGTCGCGCGGATGAATTTGTCAAAGCGCTTAGTCCGATTGACCGCTCCGCTCGCTTGCGCGTGGCTCGCGCCGTGGGGCAAGGGGAATACTTGAATCATGTGCGAAAACAAGTGAGAGACTGGAGTCCGGATGAAAACGCCAAGCTCGTTGATTGTATTGGGGATTTGCGTGGCCGACTGAAGGGCTACAGGCTGCCATGGCCAGAGACCATTGGATTAGTCAAGACTACCGGTGCTGAGGAGGGGGGCGCGGCGTACACTCGGGGCCATGTGATTGTATTTCCAGTCTCACGGTTGGAACAACCCAAGGACAAGTTGCGTCGACTGTTGTTGCATGAATTGTTTCACGTGCTGAGCCGTGCAAATCCGCAGTTGGCTGACCAGTTGTATGCGGTGGTAGGGTTTTCAAAGGCGGCACCTTTGCAGTTTCCCCGCCAATTGGCTGACCGTAAGCTGACCAACCCGGATGCGCCCTTTAATCGGCATGTCATCGAAGTGATGCATAAGGGCAAACCGGTGATAGTGGCTCCCATTTTGTATTCGCGCGTGGCGAAGTATGATGAGGAGAAGGGAGGCCCCTTTTTTCGTTATCTGATTTTTCGCCTGCTTGTGCTAAACCCTTGTGATCATTCCGAGGCGGCACGGGACAAGGCTGGCAGGTTGACTCTGCTGGAGCCCGAACAGGCTGAGGGGTTCCATGAGAAAATCGGCCGCAACACCAAGTACATCATTCACCCGGAGGAAACGATGGCGGACAACTTTGTCTATATGGTTACGGACCGGAAAGGATTGCCCAACCCGGAGATTGTGGAAAAGATGCGCCTCATTTTGTTGGGCAAAAAGAAATGAGATTGTGGGCTGTTTTAGTTAGGGGAAAGTTTGTGCATGAATAGCCGCGAAGACAGCGGGTCAATTTAGATATCCAATGAAAACGAAATATTTTCTTTGTGCCGGTCTTTTGCTGGCGTTGGTCTCAACAGAGCTTTCGGCCGGTGAGCGTGAAGGTGAGGCGCAGTTCCTTTCGCGCGTTCGCCAGCTCACCCTCGAGGGGCGGCGCAGTGGCGAGGGTTATTATTCGCCTGATGGCAAGAACATCATTTTTCAAAGCGAGCGTGAGAAGGGGAATCCGTTTTATCAGATTTATGTCATGAGCCTGGAAACGGGTGACGTGAATCGCGTTTCGCCTGGTACCGGCAAGACGACTTGCGCCTTTTTCCGGCCGGGCACGCAGGAGGTGCTCTTTGCCAGCTCCCACGCAGACCCGGAGGCAATGAAGAAACAAAAGGCCGAGTTGGATTTCCGCGCATCGGGCAAGACGCGGCGTTACTCGTGGGATTACGATGAGCGCATGGACATTTGCGTAGCTGATCGCAATGGCAAAGGTGTGAAGCGACTGACCACTGCTCGGGGTTACGATGCCGAAGGTGCCTATTCGCCGGACGGAAAGAAGATTGTCTTTTGCTCCATTCGCGATGCGTACAATCGCAAAGACCTCACCGAAAAGGAAAAGGTAAAGCTCAAGTATGACCTCGCTTACTTCGGCGAAATTTACATCATGAACGCCGACGGCACTGGTCAGAAGCGCCTCACGCGGTCGCCGGGCTACGATGGTGGGCCGTTCTTTTCGCCAGACGGCAAGCGCATCATCTGGCGCCGATTCACGGAAAAGGGTGACACCGCCGACGTGTTCACTATGAAAACCGACGGCACGGACGTGCGTCGGTTGACCGATTTCAAGGCCATGTCCTGGGCGCCGTACTATCATCCGAGCGGCGAGTATGTATTGTTCGCCTCGAACAAGCTCGGTTTTGAGAATTTCGAGGTGTACATGGTTGACGCCGCCGGCAAACGCGAGCCCGTTCGCGTGACGCACACCGATGGTTTCGACGGATTGCCGGTCTTTTCGCCGAATGGTAAACAACTGCTGTGGACCTCTAACCGCACCGAAAACAAGATGTCTCAACTCTTCCTCGGTCGCTGGGATCATGCCGCTGCGCTGGCTACATTGGGCAAGGCGCCGAAGCGCAAAACAGGAACCGCGGTGGTTGAGGAACCGGAGACTCAGGAATGCACCGTGAAGGATGGTGTGACAAAACTGACGTCCGACATCACGCAGGCCGATATTCGCAAGCAAATTGAAATTATCGCGTCGGATGAATTTGAAGGTCGCGACACTGCCTCGAAAGGCATTGAGAAGGCCCGCAATTATATTATCGCGCAAATGAAGGATCTCGGCTTGAAGCCAGCCGGCAAGAATGGCGAATACACGCACAAGGTGGATATCAAGTTCGGTGTGGAACTGGAGAAGGGTAAAAACGAGCTGGTCATCATCGACAAAGACGGCAAGGAAACGAAGTTTGAGTTGGGTAAAGATTTCAGCCCAACGTCGTTTTCCTCCAACAACAAGCTGGAAGCTGAAGTGGTCTTTGGCGGCTACGGCCTTTCTGTCGCGGGTAAGCCAGGCGTGGGCTACAATTCCTACGCGGGCCTCGATGCCACAAATAAGGTTGTGCTGGTGCTACGGTATGTGCCCGAAAAGGTCGATGGCGAGCGGCGGCAGGCATTAATGCGCAGCGCGGCGCTCGTCCGCAAAGCCACCGTCGCCCGCACGCACAAGGCTAAGGGTGTGATCATTGTCAGCGGTCCGAATTCGCAAAACGCCAACAAGCTCATTCCGCTTAATTACGTGCGCGGTGCTGCCAGCTCTGGCGTGATGGCGTTGTCCGGCAGTCACAAACTCGCTGACGCTATCCTCGCCGCTGCCGGCAAGGGCAACCTCAAGCAGGCGCAGGACAAGCTCGACACTGCCAATCCGCACAACCCGATGGGCTTTGCCTTGCCAGGTGTGAAAATTCGTCTGCAAACGGGCGTGAAAAAGGTGACGCGTCCGGATCAAAACATCATCGCCGTTCTGCCTCCCGGCGTGGAGACGGACAATCCCGAATACATCATGATCGGCGCGCACTACGATCACCTCGGCTACAATGACGGATCCATCAATCCAAAGGGCGGCAATCCCGGGCGAATTCATAACGGAGCTGATGACAACGGCTCTGGCACGGTTACCTTGCTTGAACTCGCTGCTTGGCTGACGGAACAGCGCAAAAATAATCCCAAGCTTTTCAAGCGCGGCATCATTTTTTGTTGGTGGACCGGCGAAGAACTTGGCCTGCTCGGCTCGGCGCAGTACGCCAAGAATCCGCTGATCCCCTTCAAGCAGGTTGCCGCTTATCTCAATTTAGACATGGTCGGCCGCATGAAAGATAACCGACTCATTGTTCAGGGCATGGGAACATCCAGCGTTTGGAAAAAGCTCATCGAAAAACGCAACGTTGTGGCCGGCTTCACGCTCCGCCTGCAGGATGATCCTTACCAGCCTACGGATATCACATCCATTTATCCCAAGGGCGTGCCGTCCATCGCGCTCTTCACTGGAACGCACAAGGATTACCACAAGCCAACGGATGATCCTCCCACGCTCAACTACGAGGGCATGGAGCGCATCGCCAACTTCACGCGGCAGTTGCTGCTGGACCTCGCCGGTGACATGAAAAAGCCTGACTACGTGAAGGTGGAGCGCGGCGCGCAACCTTCACGAGGTGCCTTGAAAGCCTACACCGGCGTCATTCCTGATTACGCCGCAGACGTTAAAGGGCTGCTTATTAATGATGTTCGCCCTGGCGGCCCCGCAGCCAAGGCTGGAATCAAGGCCGGCGACGTGGTCGTCCATCTCGACGGCAAGGACATCAAGAATATCTATGACTACACAGGCGCGCTGGGTTCCATTAAGATCGGCAAGCCCACCAAGGTCGCCGTGATGCGCAAAGGTAAAAAGGTGGAGCTGCAGATCACACCTGAAGCACGCGAATAAAGCGTTTGGTAACCGGGGTTAATTCACGGAATTATCAGAGATTTGATCTTAGGGATTATTTGAAATTTAAGCCCCTAGTCTTCTTATTAGTTATCCTGCTCCATGCGGAAGTGCGGGCTGCTCCGCTTGGGCTTACATTTTTTGGCTGGTCAGATCAGCATACTAAAACAAATGGCGACACTTCGGCTCTGAAGCCATTTGTGGATGCCATGAATGCCATGCCGGGCGCTAGCTGGCCCGAGCAGATTGGCGGTAAAGTTTCCAAGCCCAGTTTTGTCATCGGGGCTGGGGATATCACCGAATGGCCTACTCACGCAGCCATGAAGGCTTATGATGAACTGCTGAATGATAAGTTGAAATTCCCCGCCTACGATGTGTTGGGCAATCATGATGACGGGGGCCGGGCGTTTTCTCCAACCATGATTAAT
>DJHS01000124.1:4266-8285 GCA_002433235.1 Verrucomicrobia bacterium UBA6614 | reverse complement strand
AACGCCAAGCAGGCCAAGCTGGTGAAGCAGGAGGGCAAGCCGGAGAGCTACTATTTCCCGCCGCAACACAACAACGTGGGCAACAATTTCCCGTACACCTTCATGGGCCTCGAGCCGGGCACGACCAAGGCGCAGGTGCGCAAGTGCCTCGAGGATTGGAACAAGGGCGACAACGGCATTCTCGATCTCTCCAAGGCGTACCGCCTCAAGCCCGGCACCGGCTGGCTGATCCCCCCCTGCGTGTTGCACGCGCCGGGCAGTCTGTGCACTTACGAACCGCAATGGGGCAGCGACGTGTTTGGCATGTACCAAAGCCTTGTCGAAGGCCGCGAGGTGCCGTGGAGTTTGCTCGTGAAGGACATGCCCAAGAGCAAGCACAAGGATTTGGATTTCATCGTCGACCAGCTCGACTGGGCCGGCAACGTGGATCCGAATTTTAAGGACAACCATTACCTCGAGCCCATCCCCGTGGCGGACACCCGCAGCGAAGGCTATGTCGATCGCTGGATCGTTTACGGCCGCATCAAGAAAGAGCAGCTTTTCACCGCCAAGGAGCTGACCGTCGATCCCGGCACCCAATGCACCATCAAAGACAGGGGCGCCTGGGGCGGCATCTGTGTGCAAGGCAAAGGCACCATCAATGGCCAACCGCTCAACAGCCCCAAGCTCATCCGCTTCCACGAGTTGACCGAGGACGAATACTTCTGCACCGAGGCCGGCGCCAAGGCAGGCGTCACCTTCGAGAACACCAGCGACACCGAGCCCCTCGTCCTCCTCCGCTACTTCGGCCCCGAAGTAAACAAGGACGCGCCGAGCATTGGTGATCATCGGAAGCGGAAGTTTGACTAGGGTTCAGCATCCTTCTCAAACTTTACCAACCCTTGTCTGACTAATACCTTTGCGACGGCTTGGGCCAAGAGGGTATGGCCTTCCTGTGACAGATGGCTGCTGTCGGAGTAGATTGACTCAGTGTCCTGATCCTGAAAAACCGATTTCATGGACAAGTGAAAGACGCTGTTCTTTTGGGCGAGTTTGGCGGCTAGTTCGTCCAATCCATTGTCTGTTAGTGCCCAGTCCGCTTTGTCCCTGTCTTTAATGCGCGCTTGTGAAATGATCAGAATGGGGATCGATTTTTCGAGAGCGGCTTGGATGCTTTCGAGGGTTGATTCATGAACTTGTTCGCCCCATCTGGCTAATACCTCCTCGGATAGTGAAGCCTCAAGCTCGGCATCGGCATCGTTTTCGGCGTGTTGCAGGCGGATGGATTGCGGAATCCAACGCCAAAGAAAACGTTCAGTTTTGATTTCATAGATTCGTCGTAAAGCAAAGCTTTTCATGGGCCAGTTGCGAGGGTGCCAAGACTTGAACTGCTGGCTCCTGCGATACTCGCGCTCATCTTCATATTCGTTGGAGTTGTTGATGTGGAGGATGACGAGGTCGGGCTTGTAGTTCAGGGATTGTGCGAGTGTCAGGTGTGTGCGCCGTGCGCCATGGCCGCCGATTCCGAGGTTATAACTTTCAGCGCCAACGCCTATTTCATTCAATTCATGTGCGATTTTTCTCGCGTAGGAGCTTTCGACGCTTGAACCCCGAACGACGGAATCACCGATTACAAATATGCGGGCTACTCCTTTTTCAGGTTCGAGGCTCATGGTTTGTGGCCGGAAGCGACGTCCCCCAGTTCGCTTGAGATGCAGTTTGCCTCTTGCTTCAATAAATCCTGCGGTGGGATGGAATCCATACTCGAAGCGTCCGGACATGTTTTCTTGAAATTGCAGCCGGACGGTGATCTCCACAAGGCACAGTAGAATCATTGCAACCTGAAGGGATTTGGGAATTCGACGAAGAAAATTCATGGCCTAGAATTGGAAGTAGATGAACTCCTTGTCGTTTACCATGGAAGTGACAGTGAGGATAAACAGCAACAGGTAGACAACCCCTCTTGCCGCCCAGTGTATATGGCTGAGGGAGGCTTCGTCTTCTTGTTTAAATGTAGCGCCCTGAAGCAGTAGTAGTGGCACAATGTGGAGCCAAAGCCATCGCGATGGTTTGCGCCAATCCAAGGCATCTGGATTGTGCCATTCGCCCAAGGCATTCAGCCAATCAAACAATTGGGGGATGGATTCAGCACGGAAGATAGCCCAGCCCAAGAGGGTTAGGACAAGCATAAGGAGCCAAGCGGCGGCCTTGCGTGGCCAATTTGCGGCGGCGGTTTGTTGCCAGAGTTGGGATTGGTGAAATGCCCCCAATAGCAGGGCGTGATAAGCTCCCCAAAGGATGAATGTTCAGGAAGCTCCGTGCCAAAGGCCCGCCAGCAGCATGGCTAGGGCCAAGTTGCGGCAGGTCATCCAGACGGTTTCCTTGTTGCCACCAAGCGGGATGTACACGTAATCCCGAAACCAAGTGGACAGGGTGATGTGCCAGCGCCGCCAGAAATCGGAGGGATTCAATGCCAGATAAGGCAGGCGGAAATTCAGGGTCAATTGGATGCCAAGTAGGCGGGCCGAGCCTCGGGCGATGTCACTGTAGCCGGAAAAATCGCCGTAAATCTGAAATGCAAACGCGGTAACTCCCATCAACGCCCAAGCAGTATTTAATTCTGAGCTATGAGTGGAAAAGACGTGGTTGGCAAGAATCGCGCAATTATCCGCTACGAAAACTTTTTTAAAAAATCCCACGAGCAACAACCGGGCTCCAGAGTGCAGATGGTTGGTTTCCCAGTTTGGTGGCATGAGAAGCTGCGGAAGTAATCCTGTGCTGCGTTCGATGGGACCTGCGACAAGTTGCGGGAAGAAAGCCAGATAAGTGGCGAAAGTTGTGAAATCACAGGTGGGTTGAATCCTGCCCTTATGTATGTCAACCACGTAGCTGATCGCCTGAAATGTGTAAAAGGATATGCCGACAGGCAGCACGATGTTCAGGAGCGTCCAGCTAGGTTCCAATCCGATTTGAGTCAACATAGCTGCGGTCGATTCCACGAAAAAGTTGAAATACTTGAAGAACGCCAAGAGTCCGAGGTTGATGCCGAGGGCGAGCCACAGAAAGGCTTTGGAGCGCGCTTTCTGGTCGGCAATGCGTCCAATTACCGCGTGGGCCGTTAGCATGATGACCGGCAAGGCAAACGCTGAAACAAATCCACTCATGGGTACCGGTTGGTCTGATGCCTTGAACAACGAACAGAGGATCAGCCAAATCCCTGGAAGGAGTGTGTAGCCTAGGATTTCCCGTCCTGAGCGTGGACTTTTTGCTATGGCCAAGCCGCAGAGGTAATACGTGGAGGTGGACGCAAGCAGCAGGGAAACAAATCGGGCATCCCATGCGGCGTAAAAAAGATAACTCGAGGCTAAGAGAAGACGGATTCGCCAGACTCCTGAAACGGACCAATAGAGAACAAATGCGGTGGCCAAGAGAATTCCATACTGCCAGGAGACAAAGCTCATCCTCGGCGCGGAGGGTGGTCGGAGTTGAGGCCGAAGGCAAGAGCCTGTTATTGAGAATGCGGGGTGCCTTATGGTTTGCCGAAATTACGGTGGGTTGATAGTTTGCAGTGCATGTCCTCATTACGCCGTGTTTATTCTGTTTTCGGGCTGGTCTCAATCTTGTCGTTTGGACTGTACGGCGAGGACAAACAAAAACCCATCAAGGCGCTGCTGATTACCGGCGGTTGCTGCCACAATTATGTGTTCCAAAGTCAGGCGCTGATCGCCGGCGTGGCCAAGCATGCGAAGGTGGATTGGAAAATCGTCAACGAGGGCGGGCGCGGCACCAAGGCGATGATTCCGTTGTACAAGAATCCCAACTGGGCCAAGGGCTATGATGTCGTGGTGCATAACGAATGTTTCGCCAACACCGACAACAAGGCCTATGTGCAAAGCATCACCAAGGTACACAAGGCGGGCGTGCCGGCGGTGGTGATCCATTGCGCGATGCACACTTACCGCGCGGCGAAGTTTGATGATTGGCGTGATTTCCTCGGGGTCACCAGCAAACGGCACGATCATAAGGCGAACTACCCCGTG
>DJHS01000124.1:3980-4123 GCA_002433235.1 Verrucomicrobia bacterium UBA6614 | reverse complement strand
AGAGCACACGGTGATCTGGACCCACCAGTATGGCAAGGCCCGCGTATTTGGAACGACGTACGGGCATTCGGACGAAACCTTCAAAGATCCCGTGTTTTTAAATTACGTCGCCCGCGGTTTGCTCTGGGCAGCGGGGCGGCTGG
>DJHS01000124.1:474-3956 GCA_002433235.1 Verrucomicrobia bacterium UBA6614 | reverse complement strand
GATCATAAGGCGAACTACCCCGTGAAACAGCTCGTGAAGCACCCAATTCTGGAGGGAATGCCCAAGGATTGGAAAACGCCCAAGGACGAATTATACATCGTGGAGAAGCAGCTTCCGAGCGTCACCGCGCTGGCCACCAGCAAGAGCGAGCGTGATGGCAAGGAGCACACGGTGATTTGGACCCATCAATACGGCAAAGCCCGCGTCTTTGGCACGACCTACGGTCATTCGGACGAAACTTTTAAGGATCCCGTCTTTTTAAACTACGTCGCCCGCGGACTGCTCTGGGCAGCGGGGCGGCTGGACGAGAAGTAAATTTGCGCCAAATCATTTCGCAAGGGCAGCCTTTGGCTGTCCTTTTTCTTGTTTAAAAAACAATTCCGTGCATAGTGCGCGGCTCTCCGGGAGGGGATTGCATGGAGCAGATACGGAACATCGCCATCATTGCGCACGTGGATCACGGGAAGACCACGCTGGTCGACTGTTTGCTCAAACAGTCGGGCACCTTTCGCGCGAACCAAGCCATCGCGCAGGAAGAGCGAATTATGGACTCGATGGATCTCGAGCGCGAGAAGGGTATCACCATCAAGGCTAAAAACGCGGCTTTCCAATATCGCGACCATCATATCAACATTGTCGACACTCCGGGCCACGCGGATTTCGGCGGCGAGGTGGAGCGCTCGTTGAGCATGATCGACGGCGTACTGTTGCTGGTGGATGCCAAGGAAGGCCCCCAGGCGCAAACGCGATTTGTCCTGCGCAAGGCGCTGGAAATTGGAGCAAGGCCGATCGTGGTGATCAACAAGATCGACCGCGACCACGCCCGTCCGGATTGGGTATTGGATCAGGTGTTTGATTTGTTTGTTGCGTTGGGGGCGACAGATGAGCAGTTGGATTTTCCCTATGTGTATGCCAGTGCCAAGGAGGGTTTTGCCACAACGGATGTGACTGTGCGCGACGGCGACATGACGCCGCTTTATGAGATGATTGTGGAGCATGTGCCTCCGCCGCAGGTGGAAAGGGGCGCGGGTTTCCAGATCGCGGTGGCCAATGTGGATTACTCGGATTACCTCGGGCGCATCGCCTTTGGCAAGGTGCGCACTGGGACGATTCGGGTGGGGGATTCTCTCGTCGGTTTGCGGGGTGATGAGGAGCCCGTGCAAGGCAAGGTGACGGCGTTGTTTCATTTTGAGGGGCTGAAGCAAATTCAGGTTGAGGAGGCGAGTGCGGGAGATATCGTGGGCGTGGCGGGTTTGCCGGAGGTCCTGATTGGTGAGACGCTTGTGGACAATGAGGAGCGTCCAGCTTTGCCGTTTAAACCTATTGATCCGCCGACCATCAAGATGGCTTTTGCCGTAAATGATGGTCCCTTTGCGGGGCAGGATGGAGGCAAGGTGACGGCACGGCAAATTTGGGAACGCCTTGAGCGCGAGGGTCGGGCGAATGTCTCCGTGCAGGTGGCTCAGACGGACGACAGCAAGGTGTTCCATGTGACCGGCCGAGGCAGCATGCAGATCGCGGTGCTGGTTGAGCAGATGCGGCGTGAGGGTTACGAGGTATTGGTGAGCCGGCCTGAGGTTTTAAAAACACAAGCAGAAAACGGCAAATGGTTGGAGCCGGTCGAAAAAGTGTTTTTGGAGGTGCCGCAAGCCGCGGTGGGCGATGTCATGGAATCACTCGCGACACGAAAGGGAAATGTGACGGAGATGGCCCCGTCGGGCGACCGCATGACGCTCGAGGCGCTTGTGCCCACGCGTGGACTCATTGGCTTTGAGGTGGAGTTGTTGAATCTTACTCGAGGCGAGGGATTGATGAGCCATCTCTTCCACGAATATGCGCCTGACGCCGGTGACATCCCGGTGCGGCGCACGGGTGTCTTGGTGAGCAAGGAAAACGGCACAGTCACGGCATATGCATTGGATCAACTGCAGGAGCGCGGGCGGCTGATGGTTGAGCCAGGGGACAAGGTTTACCCCGGTATGATCGTTGGTGAAAATGCGCGTGACAACGATTTACCGGTGAACCCTATCCGCACCAAGCATCTCACCAACATGCGATCGCAGGGCGATGGCAAAGGCATTCTCCTCAAGGCACCTCTACGCCTTAGCCTCGAGCGTGCGCTTGAGTACATTGCGCCTGACGAATACGTTGAAGCCACACCCGGCACCTTGCGTCTCCGTAAAAAAATTCTGGATGAACATGACAGAAAACGTGCCGAAAAACAGCGTGCGGCGCAGTTGGTTGGAGATAGATAAACGATTCTCGTTGGTCCGGGACAAAATGAAGCCTTGATCCAATTGCTGGTCCGCCAGCTCCTGAGTGGAGACACGGAGATGGAAGGCTTGTAAGGTGAAATTTTCGCAATCCTCCCGACTGGACAAACGCCGGTGGTCCGCCACACTGGGGCTGATGTCGCGCGTTGGGCTCATCTTATTTTTTCTCCTGCCGCTAGCGGCGTTGGCAGCGCCCGATTTTAGCCGGGATGTGTTGCCGATCCTTTCGGATACCTGTTTCACCTGCCACGGGCCGGATGCCAATGCGCGCAAGGCGAAGCTGCGGCTGGATGTGGAGGCGGATGCCAAGCGCGAGGTGATCGTGCCGGGCAAGAGTGCGGAGAGCGAAATCATCGCGCGCATTTTTTCGGACGACGCGGATGAATTGATGCCGCCGCCGAAATCAAACCTCCAACTCACCGCCGAACAAAAAGCGACGCTCAAGGCGTGGGTGGATGCCGGTGCAAAATGGGGCAAGCATTGGGCTTACGAATCATTGAAACCGGTCGCCGTGCCGAAGGTGAAACAGGCGGGTTGGCCACGTGTTGGGCTGGATGCGTTTATTCTCGAGCGGTTGGAGCGAGAAGGATTGAAGCCCTCGGCCGGGGCGGAGGCGGTCACTTGGCTGCGGCGGGTGACGCTGGATTTGACCGGCTTGCCACCGACAATCAATGAAGTGGATGCCTTTAAAAAGGCGTTAACCGAAAATCGTAAAACGGCATTTGAAAATGTGGCGGATCGGTTGTTGGCGTCGCCGCGTTATGGCGAGCGGATGGCGTGGGATTGGCTGGAGGCGGCTCGGTACGCGGACAGCAACGGCTATCAGGGCGACCGCGAGCGCACGATGTGGCCGTGGCGCGATTGGGTGGTGAGGGCATTCAATGCCAATCAGCCCTACGACCGGTTTACCGTGGAGCAAATCGCCGGGGACCTGTTGCCCAAGGCGACCGAGGAGCAGATTCTGGCGACGGGCTTTAATCGCAATCACATGATCAATGGCGAGGGTGGGCGCATCGCGGCGGAGAATCGGGTGGAGTATGTGTTCGACCAGACGGAGACGGTCGGCACGGTGTGGATGGGGCTCACGCTCAACTGCTGCCGCTGCCACGATCACAAGTTCGATCCGCTGAGCCAAAAGGATTATTACAGCCTTTATTCGTTCTTCAACCAAACGCCCGTCAACGGCGGCGGCGGCGATCCGGCGATGGC
>DJHS01000124.1:0-129 GCA_002433235.1 Verrucomicrobia bacterium UBA6614 | reverse complement strand
ATTCAAGTGGGCACGCCCGAACAGAAAAAGGAGATCGCGGAATTGGAAAAGCAGATTGCGTCGTTGAAAGAGAAACCGAAAATCGACGCCGCCAAGAAACGTATCGCGGCCATTCGCAAAAGTTTTCCG
>DJHS01000040.1:1684-3761 GCA_002433235.1 Verrucomicrobia bacterium UBA6614 | reverse complement strand
TACTCGTCACGGCGCATGGTGGTCCATAGTTTCTCGGGCTGCTCAAGGCCGAGCTCGCGCGGGTCAACTTGCTGCTTGGTGATGCGCTCAATCTGCTGCTCGACGGTGCGGACGGAGTCCATGTACTCGTCAAGCTTGTGGCGGTCGAGCCGGCCGAGGCGGCCCTGCAGATCCTTCGCATCGGCGCGCACGAGGTCGAGCACGCTGGCGTTGGCCTGATGATCCTTCACGTTGAACAGGCGCTGAAACACCTTACGCGGATCCTTAATCGACCGCGCCACGTGCCCGTGGCCGTACCATGAAATGTTGTCGAAATACACCGACTCCTTGTTGTCGGTGAAGCTGTTGCACGACAGCTCAAGTGAGCGAAACGGCGTGGACTTGCCGGCGGTGTCGGCGATCACCTGGTCGATGGTGCGCTTGAGCGGATAACCGGCGGGCGACAGTTCATTGGGCGCGGCGGTGCTCAGATAACACGTGCCAGCCTGCGCGTGGCCGTCGGTGCCGGGCACCTTCACGCGGTCGAGATTGGTGAAGAGCGAAATCTTTTTACGCAACGGCGCCAGCGGCTGGAGCGTGGGGCTGAGGGCAAAGTTGTGTCCCGTCTCAGCCGGGTGCCACGCCTTTTGCGCGACTCCATTGGGCACATAGAAAAACGCCACGCGCTTGGGCGCCGCATTCGCCTTTGCACCTTGCGCCTGCATCACATTGAGGAACGGCAGCGCCAGCGCCGCGCCTGTGCCGCGCAGGAAGGTGCGTCTCGGGATTCGGGTGTGTTTTAAAACGTTCATTCGCGTTTTTCCTGACCGGTTTTATGCCGGAATGGCATGCTTTTGGCAACCTCCACCACCACGGTGGAAAAGCGTCCGTGATCGGCCAGTACCCGCCGCGTGATGCGGTCGACCGCCGGCTTGTCCGTCACCTTCAGCTCGCGCCCGAGCGAATAGCTCAGCAAATGCTCGCTGAAGGCGCGCATGAATTTCTCTGGACGCGCGAGGATGGCGTCCTTGAACTGCTCGATGTCCTTGAAATCCGCCTCGCCGAAGAGCTTGCCGCTCGCGTCGATCTTGAGCCCGCCGCGGTATTGATCGCGCCAACGCCCAATGGGATCGTAACTCTCGAGCACAAACCCAAGCGGGTCGATGCGCGCGTGGCAGCTGGCGCAGGTTTGGTCGGTGGCGTGTTGCTTGAGCCGCTCGCGAATGGTGAGCCCCTTCGCCTCGATGACTGCATCGTCCGCCTCAATCTCCGGCACGACGTCCGGCGGCGGTGGGGGTGGGTCGTTGAACATCACCGTGGCCACCCACGCGCCGCGCTTGATCGGGCTGGTGCGCAGCGGCGTGGAGGTCATCGTCAGCACGGCTGCGGTGGTGATCACGCCGCCTTCGCGTCGCGTGGTGAGCTGGCGTTTGCGAAATGACTGCGAGTTGGTGCCGAAGCGATTGCGATTGCCGCGCGTGCCAAAGGGCGCCTTGGGCTTGCTGTACCACGCCTGCAATTCGTCTGAGCGATACGCGTAGTTGCTGTCCACGAACAACATGATCGAGCGGTCCTCCACGTGCACGCTCTCGAACAGCAGCAGCGGCTCGATCATGGTCTGCAGGCCAAACTTCCACTGCTCGCAGCCGATGCGCGAGTAGTACACCTGAAAGCGATCAAAGTCCGGCACGGCCGTGATGAGCTGATCGAGCCGCAGCCATTGGCGCGCGAAATTCTCGGCCAACGCGCGGCTGCGCCGGTCGTTGAGCATGCGCCGCACCTGCGCCTCAAGCACGGCGGGTTGGCGCAGTTTGCCCTCGCGCGCGGCGGCCAGCAGCGGCTCATCCGGGATGCTGCTCCAGAGAAAGAGCGACAACCGCTGCGCCAGCTCGTAATCGCTCGCCGGTGTCTTTTCGCCCGCGCCCTGCTTGGTTTCAACCACGTAAATGAATTTAGGCGACGCCAGCACCGCGGCGACCACGGACTTCATCGCTGCCGTGTACGAGCCGGTTCGTTTTTGCTCGGCGGCATGGAAGGCGGCGTACCGATTCAGCGTCGCCTCATTCACCGGCGAACGAAATGCCCGCTCCAAAAACGG
>DJHS01000040.1:0-1343 GCA_002433235.1 Verrucomicrobia bacterium UBA6614 | reverse complement strand
CGGCTCGCCGTTGTCCTTGAAGAACGTGTCGCGCAACGCCGTGTAGCCGTCGAACTCCTTCGCGTTCACAATCGAGCGGCCGAGCTTCAGCAAACTCTCCAGCAGAATCGGCGGGATATTGAGCTGCTCGCCTTGATTGTTGAAGCCGTGCTCGGCCTGCAGATCGATGGCGAAGGGATCCACGCCGGAAAGAATCTGCCGCTCCACCTGATTTTTGCCGAGAGTACGATTGCTCACGCGCATTCCATTCGGCATGCGCCCGGAAGCGGGATCAAAATATTGGCTCGAACGAACGACCTTTTCCGGCAGTGGATAAATGTCGCCGCGCAACTCCAGCAGATCGCGCACGGCGTTGTTATACTCGTAGCGGTTCAGCCGCCGCATCACCACCGGTTCGAGCGTGGTGTTGGCCGTCACGTACTCATCGACGACACCCTCAAAGAACGCCGCCAGCTTCGCGCGCTCGCCCTTGGCCGGCTGCGGCTCATCCTCCGGCGGCATCTCCGCCTTGGCCATCGCCTCGGCCGCGTGCCGCGCCAGCTCGACGTTCTTCAAAAAATCCCCGCGCTTTACCAAGGCCTCGAGGTTCACCTTGCCTTTCTTTTTCTCCGCGCCGTGGCAGCGGAAACAATGCTTCTTCATCAAAGCTCGCGCCTCGACGAAATCCACCTTCAGCGCTTTGGGCAGCACGGGCTCCGGCGGCTTCACCGGTGCCGGCTGCAAATCGGTGAGCTGCAAATAATCCAGCCCGAACAGGTAGCCTTTCCCCTGAAACTTTGTCGCCTTCGGATTCGCACCGATGAGCTTGATGACCATCCGCTGCACGCCCGATTTCAGCTGCACCTCGCCGAGCTTCCGCAGCTTGCCCAATTCCACGCGCGGCGAATAAAGATCAAGCTTCGGCTCAATCACTTTCCCATTCAGCTGCACCTCAAAGAGCCCGTAGTCCGGCGCCAACGTCCACTGCATGGTCAGCGCGTATTTGCCCGCCTTGCCCACCTCGAACTGTACCGCATTCGCTTCGCCCACCTTGCCGTCCCAAAGCAAATGTGCATCGCCGCGCCAGCCCTCGCCAAAGCCCCGCATCCCCTGCGCCCGCGCCTTGCCCTCCGTGCGCAAATGCAGCTCCCCTTCAAACACTCCACCAGCCGTAGCCGCAGCTTGTTTGCGAATGGAATGATAATCAAACCGCTCCGCCGCCCGAAGCGGTATCAGTGTAACCAGACAGGTGATGAACAGGGCTGCGCGCATGACAGTTAAATATTGTCAATTGCCGCTTGGAGCTTCTTGCGGTTGGCGGTGAGGTTGGCGTAGCCGACGACCTCGATGCCGCAGTAGCCGCG
>DJHS01000031.1:16418-42712 GCA_002433235.1 Verrucomicrobia bacterium UBA6614 | reverse complement strand
GTGCACGCCGGTCTTGCCGATGAGGTTGTGCACGAAGGCCATGTCATCCACCACTTCGCCCAATGGCGCGACCACTTCCGAAAGATGCTTGCCGCTCTGACCGTGGCGCGCAAAAGCGAAGGGTGAGCGCATCCATGGCCCAAGGCCGTTCTGGAACGCCTCCACGTGCTCGCCAAAATCACTCTTCTCACCGTGATGCCGAATGAGCGCCGGCTTGAAATCAAACGTATCCAGATGACTCGCCGCTCCGCCCATGAACAACTGAATCACCCGCTTCGCCCTCGGTGGATGATGCAACGTGCCACTGAGCACACCATTGGCCTGCAACGGCTCCCGCCCCAACATCGCCGTCAAAGCCAGTCCGCCAAGCCCTCCGCCGGATTTCCAGAGAAAGCTGCGCCGCGAATGGGGTTGTTCAATCGACATACGTAAACTCGCTCAAGTTGAAAAGCACGCGGCAGAGATTGGGCAGGCCGTGCTTTTGGGCGTAGGCGTGCAACGAAGCCACCTCCTTTACCGTGGGCGGGCGGCCGGTGATGAGTTGGTGGGCCCGGCGGATTTGGCCCTTCAGAGTCTTCGATTCTTTTTTGATGCGCTCGGCAAATTGGCCGGCCATGTGGAGGGTGAACTTGTTGTTGAGCAGGCTGAGGGCTTGGAGGGCGGTGAGGGTTTCGTCGCGCTTCGGCGTGCTTTGGCTGGAATCGGCGCAGTCGAGCGTGGTCATGAAGGGATCAGGCTGGGAACGCACGATGAAGCGGTACACGGAGCGCCGGTGGCTCTTGGGATCGGCGGGGTTGAATTTGTAATATTCGTAGTGCGGCGAGTGCGCGGTCTTTTCCAACACGAACAAATAATAACCGGGACCGCCGGGGGTTTCGTTGAGGGCACCGCTGGTGGCGAGGATGGCATCGCGCAATTCCTCGGCCTCCAGACGGCGGCGGTTCATGCGCCAGAGAGTGCGATTGTTGGCGTCGATTTTTTCAAAATTTTTATCGCCTAGTGATGCTTGTCGATAGGTGCTGCTGGTGACGATGAGCTTGTGCAGGTGCTTAAAACGTCCGCCGGAATCACGGAACTCGACGGCCAGCCAATCGAGCAGCTCGGGATGGCTCGGCGGCAGTCCCATGCGGCCGAAGTCGTTGGGGGTCTCCACGATGCCTTGGCCGAAATGCCAGAGCCAGATGCGGTTTACGATGCTGCGCCAGGTGAGCGGGTTGTCGGCGCGAGTGATCCACTGGGCGAGTGCGGCGCGGCGGGCGGTCTCGGGGTGATTGGCGGGCAGGTTGAATTCAAAATTCTCCTTCGCAAAAATCGGCAGTGTGCCCGGGCGCACGGCGTCGCGCGGCTGCAGGATGTTGCCGCGATGCAGCACCTTGATTTCGCGCGGCTTGCCGCCGGTGGGTTTGAAATTGCCCTGCGTTTTGAATTGCGTGGCGGCGGCGTACACCATTTGTCCGGCGGGAATTTTTTTCAATTCAGCCTCGGCATTCGAGAGATCGGTCTGCAGCTTTTGCCGTTTCGCTTTGCGCTCGGGTGTTTGCAGCTTGGCGAGCAGGACGGTGCGTTCGCTTTGGGCGGCTTGCAGCGCGGCGATGGCGGTGGCGTCCACGGCGATGGGAAAATGGCCGTCGGTGAGGTTGGCGCGACGCCAGCGCGGCGGGGCCTGAATGGAATCGGGCGAGGTGACCTTGGCCTTGGCAGCGAGGTTTTGCCCGGCGGCATCGCGGGCTTCCAGTTCGGCAAGGGCGAGCATGTAATCATTTTTGCGCTCGGCGAGGACGGTGGCGGTGACGCGGAGAAAGCGCACCTTGGCGTCCACGACAAAAGCGACGGGGGCGATGTTGGGGTTCGGAAAGTCCGCCTGCGTTTGGTCGACAAGCATGACGGGCGATTTGAAATCCGCCGTGGCGGCGCCTTCCACCTTGAACCGCACGGGGAAGCCGAAGCCGCCGCCGATGCCGGCGTATTCATCGTGGCACGCGCGCAACACCACCTGCTTCACCCCCCGCGTCGCGCCGAGATCCACCTGCACCCACTTGACGGTGCGCGGGTTTTTGACGATGAGGCTGTGATAACCAAACTCCGGCCGCTTGCTTTTCAACTTCGCCTTCGGCCGCAGCGCGGCGATTTTTTTATCGAGCGCCACCATCGCCGCGCCGCCTTCCTTTTTCATCTCGGCATCCAGCGCGGCGAGTTGTTTTTTGTAATCAGCAACGCGCGCCGTGAGAACAGCTTTCCTTTTGGCCAACTCCGGCGTGGCGGTGTAGGGGCGGTTGGCGCGATCGACGGCGGCGAACACGGATTGCAAACTGTAATAATGCTTCTGCGTGTACGGATCGAACTTGTGATCGTGGCAGCGGGCACATTGGATGGTGGCGCTGGTGAACGTGTTGAGCGTGTTGCTGACCATTTCATCACGGTCAATGTGGCGAGCCACGCGGCCGTCAATTTTGCTTTCCGACACCTCAACGTGCCCGATGAAATCCCACGGTCCGGCCGCGATGAAGCCGAGGCCTAGAATGCCATCGGCTGTACCGGGGAAAAGCGTGTCACCGGCAATCTGTTCCTGCACGAAGCGCGCGTACGGTTTGTTTTCGTTAAATGACCGAATGACGTAATCGCGATACGGCCAGGCATTGGGCCGGAGCTTGTCCTTATCGTAGCCGCATGTGTCGGCGTACTTCACCACATCGAGCCAATGCCGTCCCCAGCGTTCGCCGTAGCGCGGACTGGCCAGCAGCCGGTCGGCCAGTGCGACTATGGCTTGGTCGCGATCAGCATCGGCCGCCTTGTTAAAGGCCGCAATCTCCGCCGGCATGGGCGGCAGACCGGTGAGGTCGAAGGTCATGCGGCGAATGAGCGTGCGATTGTCCGCCTCGGCTGAAGGCGCCACACCGATCTCCGAATGCTTGGCGCGTATGAACAGGTCGATGGGATTACGCGCCCAGTCTGCCTGCGGCGAAGGAAGCTTTGGCGCGACTGGGCGTCGCAGCGGCTTGAGCGACCAATGCTGTTCCCATTTCGCGCCCTGCTCAATCCAACGGCGCAGGGTAGCAATCTCGGTTGCCGAAAGTTTTTTACCACTCTTGACCGGTGGCATGCGCTCGTCGGGATCGGCATGCGTGATCCGTGCCAACACCTCCTTGAGCACCGGACGCGCCTCAGCTTCCACATCCAACCGCAAATCCCCCTTGCGCGATTCGCCATCCGGCCCGTGGCATTGATAGCAATTGGCGGCGAGAATCGGCCGAACTTCGCGATCAAACGTAACAGGCGCAGCAGCCGCGAGGAAAACAGCCAAAATCAGAACGAAAAAGTTGTAACTGGGCCTTCCGGTCACGCGTCCATGTTAGTGGGGCAGGAGTGGCTTTCAAGCCATTTGGTTGCCTGTCATGAGTCGAAAAAATGATTGCGAGCCACGGCAGATTGCGGAAGAGTCGGCACACTTGCCGGGCGTTTGGCCTCAGTGCAGGTGAGAGTTTGATGAAGAATCCTTGGTCAGCTGGTTTGATGTTGGCGGTCGTCGTGGGTTTGGCAGGCTGCTCGAAATCCGATGAATCGGCGGACAACAAGCCCGCCGCACAGAAGCTTTTTTCCGATGAATCCGCCCCAGAGGGGGAATTTTCCGAGAGGGATTTGGCCAAGCGCCACAAGTTTGTGAAAATCCGCGAGGAGGCGATGGTGGGTCTTGCGGGTGATTCGACTCGGGTAAAACTGGAGCTTTTGGACGGCAAGGAGTACACGGTCCTAGTAAAGAGCCGCTTGGCGATGGAGGATATCACCGTGGCCACCGGTGCCTTGGAGGAGGAGCCTGAGAGCAAAGTAGTGCTTTCCACCGCCTTGGGAGAAGCCGGGGATCGAAAGGTTTCGGGCACGATCACGATGGCGGATGGCCGGGTTTACCAGATTTCCCCAACACCGGACGGCCACTGCCTTTTGGAGCTGGATCCGGAGTCGGTGAACACGGTTTGCAAACCCGCGGAGGTAGGCGGACAACCCGCCACGTTTAAGGGCGAGAATGGCGAGACAATCCAAATCGCGCAGCAACTGGCCTCGACGAACACCAGCCCAGCCCCGGCAGCCAAGAAATCTGGCGGGGCCATGCGCCGTTCCCTGCGCGGACGCCGACTGTTCTCATTCCCAGCGAGCACACCTCCCGGCGCCACCCGGCCCTCCACCAGCAACACCGGACGGCCCCTGACACCCAACGCCGGACGGCCTTCCACAACACCGGGCTCAGGTGGAAACGGCGGAGTGTTGCCCCCGGCGCTTAGTCCTGTCATCAATGGTCCGATTCCTGGTGCCCCCACAAAACCTGTTGCGGTCGTGCCCGTCACTCCCCCAACACCCACTCCGAATCCTCCCGCGCCACCCAAAACTACTCCCACGCCTCCAACCCCGCCGGCTCCGCCCAAGACTACACCCGCTCCCCCAGCTCCCACGCCCCCGGCTCCCACTCCCCCCGCGCCGAAGCCCACGCCTTCCGCGCCTCCGGCTGGTGGATCCGCGACCATCGATGTGCTTGTGTTTTACACTTCGCCAGCTGCAAGCGCCCGGGGTGGTGACGCGGGCATCAAGTCCCACATCGGCGCGGCGATCGGCAACGCAAACTCGGCTTTCTCATCCAGCGGGGTCGGCATCACACTGAGGCTGGCCGGAACGGCTCTCCTCGCGGGTTACAACTCAAATGGCAGTCTGCAGGGTGCCCTCGAAAAGGTCCGCACAGATGACACGGTGAAGGCCGCGCGTGATGCGAAGAAAGCAGACTTGGTGGTGCTGGTGATGAGCGGCAACTCCGGCGGCTCAGCCGGACTGGGCGCGGTAATGCCCAATGAAAAGGGAACTCCCTCGGCCGCCTTCAGTACGGTGCATGAGAAGTTTGCGATCTCCAACTACTCCTTTGTGCATGAGATTGGCCACAACCTCGGGGCAATGCATTGCTGGGACCAAACCGGCAAGGGCGTGCATGCCTACTCACACGGCCACCGGTGGACAGGCTCGGACGGCAAGAAATACCGCAGCATCATGTCCTACGCGAAGAGCGGCGACCAGCGCGTGGGGTATTTCTCCAACCCGAAAATCTCGCACAAGGGACAACCCACGGGTGACGCCACCAAGGCTGACAACGCCAAGACGTTTGGCGTCACCGGCCCGGTGGTTTCGGGATACAAATAGAGAGACAAGAATTTCCGATCAACGAAGCCGCCCCCCTTGGGGCGGTTTGTTTTTAGGATGGCTTTTTTTACTCCGTCGCAGGGGCGGCTTTTTGCAAAGCCAACCGGCCGAGGGTCACCAGAAAGTGGAGGATGGCCAGCGCGAGCACGCCCCAGAGGATGATCAAAAACCAGTGAGTTTCGCGGTCGTTGCTGCTGTGAAACCGAACGGTCATGGCCTGAGTCATCTCTCCACCTTCCTCCGTCTGGGTCTGGAGCGGCTGGCTGAAGGTGAGCAGAGTGCCCTCCCCCGGCAGTGTGATTTGCAGGGGCGTCACTTGGCCGGTGGCGATGGCTTCCGCGATATCCTCAATCTTTTCAATTTGCTCCTGCTGCCGGCTGGTGACTTCTTGGGATAGCGAAGGAATAATCCCCTGCCCCTGTTGCCCTCCTGCGCCAAACCCACGATTGTTGCCTGGAAGGGGGAAGCCGTTCGGGTTGGCGGTGGTAAGGTCGTCGTTGTTGGGGGCGTTGTTGCGATAGGCGAAGGTGTTGGCTGCGGTCTGCTCCTGCGCCAACTGCTGGCCGCGCCGCCGGCCCTCCAAGTTTTCATTAAAGTTTTTCTCAATCTCACTGAGAAACCGCTGGTCATCCGTCTGGGCCATGCGCCCCCTTCCCCCAACCTGACTGCGGAGATCGTTGATGGATTGCTTGACCTGACTGGAGTAGCGATTAGCCGCAGCCTGATTGCCCACATCCAAGTTTCGTTCCAGCTTCTTGATCTGTTCCTTGAGATTGTCGATGGCAATTCGCTTGTTGGCTTCCTTTTGCTGATAATACTTGCCCTTGGTGTAGATGTTCCCCGCGCTGGATTGGCCGTAACCAAACGATTGTCCCTCGTCCTCTTCCCTTTCCCCGGATTCGATCAGGACGGTGTTGTCCAGAATGACTTGATCGACCTGCCCCTTGGTCTGGGCCGTCAGGGACTGGATTTGCTGCTCCAGCGTAGTGGGATCCATCGTGCCACGGAAATCATCGTAGGTGTGATTAGCGGGCAAATAGAGCCACCAGCGCGCACTGTCGAGCTTGGCGCTGAATTTCGGCGATTCGAGTTCCACTTCACCGCGTTTCCGGGGAAACTGAACATGACAGGTGTAGGTGACCTCCACCGTGAAGGCGCCGGAAAGGTTGGCGGCATCCTTAAGGTCGATGGATTGCTCAAGGGGCACGAGAATCTGGTCGCCTTCCTTGGTCGGCCGGCGGGCTTGGCGATCGACCAATACAGACAATACGCGCGGGTCTTTGCCGGGCAGGGTAATCCTGAGAAACTGGCTGCCGTTGTTGTTCACCTCCAGAACCATCCGGGTCATCATCTGGCCATCCTCGGTGACTACACTGGTGAAATCCGCGCGGGTGATCCAAGTCTTCTCCACTGCGGCATCGCGAAGCTTGCTGACATCCAGTGCCAACGCATTCCCTGGCCGCGGGTAGAACCAAACCTGACGCGCGCCGGCGGCCAAGCTGGCGGCCCACGCGGGAAGATTGTTGACGTCCTTCCGGTCCAGGCCAGATTGGGCGTCACCACGCGTGGTGAGTTTCAGGTTGGCGCGCGCATCATCACTGATAACCAGCCAGCCCGTCTCGCCGCGCACCAAGTCATCCAGATGCTCATTTACGCCGGCGGCATCCAACTGCGCGCGCAGGGATTCCGGCTGGTTTTTCCCTTGCACCAAGGGACCGCGAAAATCAAGCAGCGTGCCCTTCTCGCCCACCTTCCAGCCAGACAACTCCCATTCAACGCCTAAAGTGTACTCGCTGCCGGGGAGCACTTTGTTTTGTAACGTGATGGTGTAAAGGCTGCCGGCGTCGGTGGCACGGGTGGTCTGGCTGCGAATGCCTTGGCCCAGAAACCGCACATGATTGGTGTTGAACGATTGCGGCAAAAGCACGGTGAAGCGTCGCACCGGGGCATTCTCCACCTTGTAAAGGATGCTGCTGAAACCAGTGGCACGGGTGGCTCCCAGCCGCAGATGGCTGACCACTTGGGCATTCGGAACCCGCGGTTCCAGCCTGGTCAAGTTGACCGCCAGGGCCCACTCGGGCGTGTCTCCGGGGGTCTTATTGATATAACGGTAGGTCAAGCCAGGCTCCGAACCAAACCCAGAGGCCGAGCCGTCCTGCGCCCAAATGCCAAGGTTGCTGGAGGCGGCCTCGTCTCGCGCGGCCTTCAAGCCGGGCTCCGTGCTAACCCCAACATACGAAGTCAACTCCTTGAGCCCCAGCGGATGCGCGGCGGCCATGGTGAAATTCTCCGGTTCCGCTGGCTGCAACTGCTCCAGTCCGACAACAATCGTCTGCCCGCCAATAGTCCGTCTCGGCAAAGTAACCTCCAGAATACGCGCGCCACCCTCGGTGGTCTCCTTCCATTGCGCCGTGTTAACACTAGCCACGCGCCACGAGGTTTCCGCTGGCAAAGCGAGGCGCAACTGCAGCACGCCCACCTTCTCAATTTCATAAGCCACCGTTGAGGTCACGGTGGCTCTGGCTTCGGTAAGGGTCAGATGATGCCACGCCTTAGCGGTCAACTCAGGCAGAATCGTCTCCACTTGGGCGGCCAGTTCAAAGCCCGTCTGGACATACTCCAGCACTGTCGCACCCGTTGGCACTGGCAGCTTGGAGGCGTTGGCAAAGCGGGTGGCATCGGATTTCGAGAGCCCCGTGTTGGTTGTCACCTCATGGGCCAAGTCCCCAAGTGATTGCACGGCCACAAAGCCGGTCTCCTGCTTCACGTTCAACGCGGACACAACGGAAAGCGGCACGGTGGACGGCTGGCCCACAGGCGGCGCGGCCAGCGGCCGCTCCAAGCTCAGCGTGAGCGGCCACTTCGCGGTGACACCGGCATTCAACTGAGCCACCAGCACACTCTGGCCGTTCTCCTCGGTGACAGCGTAATTGCGCAGAACCTTGCCGCCCTCGACTTTCATCAGCGTCCACCCCGCCGGCAACGCCAAGCGCGCCTCGCGCAGTTCGCCTTTCTCCAGTTCGTAGTTTAAAACCGAACGCGCCTGCACGCCGCCGCGGCTGAAGGAGATGATCGTATAATTTCGTACATTGGCGGACACCGCCACCTCCCTCGCTTTCTGCACACGCGGTTTCCAGGACAACTCCAGCCGGTCACTGGCGCCGATGATGGCGTTCACCAATGTCTGGTTGCCGCCACTTGCGGATTCCAGAGTGACGGCGGTGGGCATCTCCACCTCAGAATCCGCCTCCTCCAGAGTCACGTCCACCTTGCTGGTGAGTGCCGGCGGAATTCCAAACGCAAGCGAACGCTTGGCATCGGTGCCCGCGTGCTTGGTGAAAAATTTCACTTTCACCACGGCCTCGCCCGCATTGGGCAGGGACAACACCAACGCGGCGCCCTCGCGCAGCAGTTGTGCGCCTTCCTGCGTACAGGTGAATTCGTCCAGCGCGATGACTTCACGGAACAGCGTGAATTTCTGCCTGGGCTCGCGCACGGTGAACTTAAACTCCGCCTCCACCCGCGCCACCTCGCGATGCACAGCCAGTTTGTAACTGGCAGCAGCAAGCGTCACCGCATCCGCGCCCGGCCCCATGCGCTGGCCCTCGGCCGTCCAGGTATCAAAGGACAACTGCCGCCCGTTTTCCCAACGAACCTCACGTGCAATCTTGCCATTGGCATGCCATTGACGCGCCAACCCGTGGGGTTCACCTTTCAGGTAATGGGTCTCGGCGGCGAGCTTGCCACCGGCATGCCATTGGCGCGTCAGGCCATGCCTCAGCCCGGCTTGATATTGAGCCTCGCCGGACTTTTGGCCGGATCGGAACCAAGTCGCCTCCAACCCATGACGACGGCCATTGGCGTATTGAGTGGTCCGCTGACGCTGGCCATTGTCAAACCATGCAACTTCCACGCCATGCCGCTGCCCGGCCTGGTAATGCGACTCAATGCGCCGTTGTTTGTTGTGGTAAAAGCCCACGACCTGTCCCGTGAAGGGCTTATCGGCGTTGATCTCAAAGGCTGTCCCGTTGCGATCCTGCAGATGGGATTCCCGAATCGCACGCGGCCCACCGGGAAGTTGGGGCAACGCCTCGGGATCCAGCAGGCGCCGCAATAATCCCTGCAATTCTCCGGCAGGCGCAGCCGGTCCGGGCGCCGCCTGAAGAGACACTGCGATGCCCAAGAACAAGATTGCCGCGGCGCTGGCTGCCGGAGCTGCGCCGCTATCAGGTTTGTCAGGTGTATCATCCGGCGGCGGTGGCTCGGACGTAAACCTCTTGGCCGGCCAGAAGAACCAGACGGCCCACGCATAAACCGCTACCGGCAGAATCCACATCAAGTTTACAATGAGCAGATGTAACGTGCCCTGCCCATGCATGAAGGCACCGACGCCGCCGATCAGCAGTGCGAAGCCGGCGGTGATCCAGCCGGACTCCCTTTCCACCCGGCGCCATTGCCAAATGAGCACAGCGAGTCCGGCCAACGCGGTCAGCCATTGGTAGATGCCGGTCCGCGCGACGTGGTGCGGCCGGCTCATGATGCTGGCGTGAATGACCAACCGCGAGTCGGCGCCGGCTTCATTATCGCCGGTGATGTTGAGGGCCTTGGTAAAAACGTAGGCGCGGCCATCGGTTGGAATTTCAAATTCGGGTGGCAATACGCCGGACACCGTACCGGTATCGCCATCCCTCTCACCCGGCACCTGTCCGCCCTCGGCAGTGTAATTGCGACCGGGCGCGGTTTTAGAGCGACCGGACTCGGTTGGGGAAACCGGAACCGGCTGTCTGGGGGGAACGACACCGGGAGGATTAGGTTGGGTGGTTTTCGGTGGCCCAGCAGGCGAAGGTTTCCCCGGCTCTGGAGAGGCAGCATTGGGCTTGGCACCACCTCCGTCCCGGGAGGGTTGCGAAGAGGGATCAGATGGCGAGGCATCCGTTTGTTCTGGGTCCTCACCACCCATGTCATCACCGCCACCTTCGCCCTCCGCCCCGCCGGAGTAGTCATCGTCGGGCTCGGCGGAATTGTAGCCATACGTGGTAACGCCAGGACTGTAGTGACGATCTCTCTTCATTTGAACCGCTCCGATGCCGCCCATTAGAATGAGTCCGCCAAGCACAAGGACGCCCACAACAGCGCCGCCAACAATTGCCGCCGTTTTCCAGCCGCGACGCAAATACACATTCAACACCACGAAGCCGAGGATCGAGCCCATCACGGCCAGGGTAGTCAGTCCCCAATGGACTTGGCGTTCCAGAAAGTTCCCAAGCTTGTCCAACACATCAGCCAGCGACCGGCGTTCAACCGCGGGGGGCACCATGTTTCCCTGATAGTCAAACATCTCGTGCGACTCCGGCACATAAACCGTCCAGCGGTTGAAGGTGTTGGGCAACCCCGGAGTCTCCGGCCCCTTGAGATGCAGCGTGTGTGTCTGCAACTCCGCAAGCAGGTTGTCGTGTTTGACGGGCTCATGGTTTTCAAACCAGCTCACGCGCACCTCGTATTCGCGGTTCTCATCCGCACCGGCAGGCAGCTTGAAACTGAGCCCGCCTTCCTCCTCGCGCGGTCCCACCACCTGTTCCACACGCTGCCCGTCCACCTCCGTGGCAATACGACAGGAGATAAACCGCGCTCCCTCGGGCAGACGAAAGAAGGGATCCTCCTTGTCCGTCTTTTGCACGGTCATTGTGGCAGTGGTGGCAATCTGGCCGTTGCCCGTGACCACGGAGGTCAGCTCCGTAAAGTTGGCGATGGAGTTCAACAAGGGTTGTTCCTTGTACTTGTCAACCGTGACCTTGGCGGTGAACGGCTCGGCGTTGTCATATTGAAACGCAAAGATGAGCGGGAAGGGCACCCGGCTGCGCTCCTGCGCCTGCAACTCAGAAGCGTCAATCCGGTCCAGCGTCGTTTCCGGCTCGCCCAGTCGCACCGTGCTAGCGCTGTGCACAATCAACGTGCCGGCATCCCGCTCCAGCGGCCGAAGTCCGCCGTCTTTGTCCGGTTCCAAGGGATGGGCTCCCGCCATCACAAGCACCTTCTCCAGCGGCAGCGTGTAATGAATCTGGAGGGTGTACTGGTCCCAAGCCTTTTCCTTCAGCTGGATGCGGTGATCCACCATGCCGTCAGGCGCCCCCGCCACCTCCACGGGGTCCCCCTCGGCCGGATGATCTCCAAGAAATTCCGGCTTCTCACCGTTGGCTCCCCACGCGGCCGGCACACGCACATGAAACTCGCGTACCCCTTGGTCGGCAATGGCATACACAATACGTGAAATCCCATAGACACGATTGTCGCCAATGACGACGCTGTTGGAGACTCGCGCGGCCACTCGCGGGGGAAGTCGTCGAGTGGTGAGTGCCAAGGCCCACTCCGAGCTGTCGGCGGCAAAGCCGAGGGCGTTGGCGGTGGAGGTGTCACGCAGTCCGCTGGTGCCCGTGCCCCGACGTATCTCCAAACCGCGCTCGGCGCTTACGCGCACTTCTGCGGTCTGGCGGACAGCGCCCGCAACCTTGAGGGGTTCCAGAGTCACGCTCTCGGGCAACTCGTTGTACATTTCCTCGAGCACCACGGTAACGGTCTGCTGACCCAGGATACGCTTGGCGAATTCCAGACGGATAGTGCCATCGGTAGAATCCTCCTCGCGGATGTTGGGGCCGTCAATGGAGGTTTCCATGAGGTTGGCTTGCGGCACAAGGTCGATGCTGTAAACGCCGGCCTTGGCAATGTTGAGGGTAAGCTGATGAGTGACGATGAGGCTGTTCTCTTGGAGCTCGGCGGTGATCACATCCCGGGCGGTGATCTCGGGCTGAATCCTTTCCATGGCAATAGCCAGCGAGCGGGCAGCCGTGCCGCTGGATACCCAGGCGTTGGGAGTGTTGCCCTTGCTCATGCCGTTGCCGGTGATGGTCACCTCCCGCATATCCTGCCAAGCGAGGTTGACGCGGCAGTTTTCGCGGATCACACCCTTGGGCATCGGCGCGGAGACGGTGATGTTCATGGAGTCCTCTGCGGGCACAGGCTGCTCGGTGCGGAAATGAACCTGGTAATCCCCGGCGATGGGCTTGACAAAGTGCAGGGTCAGGCCGGCGTCAGCCTCGTCCCAGCCGCGCAGCTCGACGGGCTTTTTGGCCACGGTCAGGACAGGTGTGCCCACGAGCTTTTGGCCGGGGGCGAGCTGGAAAACAGCATTGGTCGGACTGCCCTCGCCGAGGCTGTACTGATGGGTGTTGGAATACTCCACCACGGTGGGCGTGAGCTTGACGGAGCTGGCGGTCTGGCAAACCTGCCTGACAGGCCGGACCTGCTTGACCACGCGTGTTTGCCAACGCAACGCCACCTTGCGGTCAGCGCCCAGGGCGCCGCGCACTTCGGCGCGCGCGTCAGCAGCACGCGGCTGGGGTGTGCCGCTGAGCAATTCCAGTTCCATGCCATCTCCATCCACACGAGCGGTCACCACGCCAATTGTTGCGGCGGGCCCGGTGAACTCAATCTGTTTCCATGGGTCGCTCTTCTTGACGCGGGCGAGAAGACTCAAGGTCACGTCGTACTTGCCGGGTTTTTCCACCACGAGCTGGTATCCATTAGGCACACGACCCAAGCGCAGACCGGCTGGCAATTGTGGGTCCACCACGGCCAAGTCGCCTTGGAACAACGGCAGGGTAGTGGCGACGGAATTGGTGCATTCCACCTTGAGAGCCGCGGCAAAGCGGGCCTCCTTGGCCGTCAACTGGCCGTCATAGCGCGCCTCATGAACAACCACGGGCCCAGCCTTGGGCGGACGCGGCGGCTGGGC
The DNA here is from genome assembly GCA_002433235.1 of Verrucomicrobia bacterium UBA6614. Lineage (GTDB taxonomy): Bacteria > Verrucomicrobiota > Verrucomicrobiia > Limisphaerales > UBA1100 > UBA6614. The sequence goes on along the minus strand of DJHS01000031.1, from coordinate 29,748 downwards.
ACCAAGCACGGATCCCGGGGGCGGCGCCTGGGCTGCCAAGCCAAGCGGGGACAAAAGGAGAGCCAAGAGAAGATGGAGGTTGCTCATGGGTATGCCTTTCTTTTTCAAGCCAGTCGACACCCCATCAACCGCGCGGAGCGCGGATGAGGTGTCACGCGAAACATGTTGCGCCCGATGGCGGCCATTTCCAACGGAAAATTTTTCGCAGCCAAACAAAAACCCATGGGAGCATCGCTGTAACAGAAAGACGGCGCGCACGCACCAAAAACTTCGGGAGTATTCTGCCAGTTTTACCGTCTGAAAGCTGCGACGTTATTCGCGGGTTTCTAAGGGAAAAGCTGGCGCATCCATTGCCGCTGAATTAAAAAATATGCCGATGAATCGTGATGCTGAACGAAGGCTCATTGACCGCTGCCGCAGCGGCGAAGCGGCGGCGTGGGATGAGTTATTCGACCACCATTACGCAGCCACCAGCCGGTTCGTCTTTCAACTGTCCAGTGACTTCAGCGTCGAAGACAGCGAGGAAATCTGCCAGGAAACCTTTCTCTCCGTCGTCAAAAACCTCGGCAGCTTCAGGAGCGTCAGCGCATTGCAAACATGGATCTTCCGCATCGCCGCCAACAAAGCCCGGGATTACCGGGCCAAACAAACCGCCGCCAAGCGCGGGGGCGGAATGACCCCACTTTCTCTCCAAGCCGAGGACGACGAAGGCAACCGCCTGCTGGACCCTCCCAGCCCCCTGCCCAGTCCGGACACCGAGCTGTTACGCGAGGAGAAATGGAAACTCGTCGGCGAGGCCATGCAACGCCTTGGGGGACCTTGTCAGGAAATTCTGGAGCTGCGCTACTTTGGCGACATGCCCTATCAGGAGATCAGTCGAACGTTGAATTTGAACGAAAAAACCGTATCCTCCCGCTTGAGCAAGTGCCGCGACAAGCTCGAGAAAATCCTGCGGCAAATATTTTCGAGGGAGGAAATCGCAGTATTTCCGTCTAAAAAGTAGGAGCCAACCACAATGGCCGACCAAAACGACAACCAAAACGCCCGGAAAACCGAGCATTGGCTGCAAGCCTACGCCCGGCGGCGCCGTGAGGAACACGGCTCCGGGGCGGAAATGCACGAGGCCACTCGCCAAATGCTGCACGGTGAAATCCGCCGCACATGGGGCCAAAATACCCTCGCGAAGCGCGCCACCCCGGCCCACAACGGCTGGGAAGCGTGGTTGTTAAAACTGGCCACCGGCACCGTGGCGGTTGGCGCCGTGGCACTAGGCACTTGGGCCTTGATGGATGAATCCCAGCCCGGCGGCAATGGCGGCATGCAGATGACCCGTGCGGAAGACACTGCTCGTGAGAATCAGGCGGAAACCGCCGCCCAACCGAGCCGGCAGAACGAACAGGAAGACAATCACCGGCCTGCCGACCGGCTGCACAAAACCACCCATGGGGAAGCGCTGGAGCAGGCCCGCGGATTAGCCGGGATGGTCGAGCAAAAGGCCAAGAAACTAGAGTATGACCAAGGTCAGGGTGCTCCTCCCTCCATCGCCGCCAACGCAGTCTTGTCCGACAATCTCAGAAACGGGAAAATGAATTTTGCGCCCCGCGATGTGGCTTCCAAGGTGGACGCATACAGCAACATGCGGCGCAACTTCAACACCACTCAAACCGCGCGCAGCCAAGCCAAGGGTATCCGCAATGTGTCGCCGGCAGGGGGCACGGATGACAAGGCCGGCAAGGCGGATATGGTGATGCAAAATTTTGAACTGCAGCGGGTCGGCGACAGTATTCACGTGCGTGATCAGGATGGTTCCGTATACACAGGGCGCGTCATTCTGGCCAGTGCTGTACCCGTGGCTGCCGCCGTCACCGGCCCCAATGCCGGCCGCGGCCAGCAGCTTGGTGGCCGCACAACCCCGGCCGCGCCGCGGCCCGCCAGCCCCACCGCGCCCGGAGCTGGAGGCAAGGGTCTGCCCGCCGTCGTCGTCACCCCCGCCAAGCCCGCACCCCGGCCCGTCGCACCCCCGCCCTTGGGCCCGGGTGGCCTGCGCCCCGCGCTGGTTCAGGCGCAACCCGGCCAGTACAACCCCGCCGTGCCGCATGACAACGTGGAAAACCCGCTCCGCATTACGAAACTGAATGCTCCCCTCCTCAGCCACAATATGCATGCCACGCGACAGCCGGGCAACGAAAGCCTACACCTGCTGTTCCCAAATTTCCACGGTCGTTCTGTGTGGTTCTTGTTTGAAGCGCCGGAAACCGGTTGGGCGGATATTTCGACGCAGGGAAGCAATTTCGACACCACGGTTGGCGTCTTCAAAGGCAACGCACCGGGCAACATCAACTACGTCAAGCAAGGCGGCGTCAAGCCGGTCTGGAATAACGACGTGGCCAGTGGAAACGGCCCTTGGAGCGAGGTTAGGTTCCCCTGCGAGAGAGGCGTGAAATACAGGGTGGCCGTGGATGGCGTACGTGGGTCTACCGGGCAAATCAAACTCACCACCCGTTTTGAGGCCAACCCCGCCGCTGCGGCCGCGGCCCAAAAAGCCATCGCCGATGAGGCGTTGTTTTACTTCCAAGTAGCCGGCACCAACCGAAAATCCGGCCAAACTGTCCGGTTCGAGGGATACGTCAGCAACAATGCGCGTTCTGAAAAATCCGCCGCTCTCACCAAGGCAGCGGTTGAGCTTCAGGCGGCCGAGGGAGGCAAACCCAAGGAAAGCCTGAAGAAACAAACGGATGCGCGTCTGGCGAACACCGAGACCCTGCTCATCCAAGGCCGCGCCTCTTACGGCCGTCAACAGTTGAGTATTGATGCCATCACCGCCGCAGCCCTGCCGGTCCCCGGCGAAAAGGGCAACGGAAAGAAGCGGTAAGTGGCCGCCGCCTAAACCTTCTTGTTCAGGATCGTCTGGGTTGGAAACGCCAGCTCAATCCCCTTCTCCCCAAACCGCTTGAGGATGGCCAAGTTGACCGCGGTTTGTGTGCCCAGAATGTCCGCTCCCTTCTTGATGTAATAAACAAACACCACGTTGAGCGCAAAATCTCCGAAGGCATTGAAACCCACGCTGGGCTTTTCCTCAATGGCCTCGCCGTTTTCGCCGACGATATCGCGAAGAATCTGCATGGCTTCCTCAATCTTGGTGTCGTCCATGTCGTAGGTCAGGCCCAAGTTCAACACCACCTTGCGCGAGGGCTCAGAGGAGACATTTTCAATGGCGTTGTCGGAAAACTTTGAGTTGGGAACCACCACAATCCGGCCCTCCAAGGTCTTGATCTTGGTGCTGCGCAGGCCAATCTCCGTCACCGTGCCGTCATGGCCGCTCACCTTCACGCGGTCACCTAGCTTAAACGGCGTATCGGTGAAAATGGTGAAGACTCCGAAAATGTTCTTTGCCGAATCCTGCGCGGCCAACGCCAGCGCCAGACCGCCCACGCCCAAACCAGCCAGGACCGTGGTAATATCGTAGCCTGCATTGTCGAGGGCCATAATGACCGCCATGATCCAGATAATAATCTTCACACCCCTCCGGACAATCGGTAGCAGGATGTCATCCAAATCCGTCTCGGTGTCGGCCAAGATGGGCGCCAGATATTCATCCACCAGGGAATCAAACAGCCGCGTCACCAGCCACGCCCCGATAAAGGTGATGATGACGGCAAAGAACGCGTTGATCCAGTGGTCGATGCTCTCGGAAAAACTGAGGTAATTGACGCCAAACCAAACCCCCGCGATGCCCGAGGCGGCCACCATGGGCCGCTCGACGGTATTGATCAGGATATCATCAATCTTGGTCTCGGTTTTCTCGGTGAGCTTCTTGATGTAATTCTCCATCACCCAGTACAGCGTACGCGCGACCACAATCGCACCCAGGGCGATGCCCAAGGCAATCAGCCAATCCTTGACTGAATTTCCGAGAAAAGAATTTGCGAGGAAATTTTCCATGGCTCAAACAGACTGCGCGAATCTAGATTGCCGCCCAGACGCCGGTCAAATCAATTGGCTGCAAACAAAACGGGCCAACCTTCTATAAATCGGCAGCACACACTTCCACCAGAGAATTGACCAGCAGGTCGGGATTGTGACGACCAAGGTCGGCGGCTGTTTCATTACCCGTGGCAACAGCCAGGACGCGCGCGCCAATCGCGCGGGCACATTGAATGTCACGTTCAGTGTCGCCAACGATGAGGATTTCACCGGGATTTAATTCTGCTCCCAATTGTTCACGGGCAAGTTCCAAGGCGTAACGCGCGACATCATCGCGATCCTCGTGGATATCACCGAAGGCACCCCACGCAAATTCATCCCACAAACCAAAATGTTCCAGCTTGCGGCGCGCTCCCTCGGGGTGATTGCCAGTCAACAGGCCGACGACCGGTGGTGCCGACAAAGCGCGCAAGCCGGCCAAAAGATCACGCACCCCGGGCAGAGGTTCATGATGATCATCCGGCAAGTATTCCTCCAGCCAATGCAGATATCCGCGAAATATCCGGCCGATGTTTTCCCCGCTCACCCCCAGCCCGTGCTCGGAAAGAATATCCGAAGCCAACCCGCGATCTGTGCGACCGGCAAAGATCGTGTTGGCGCAGGCATTCGCGACGCCAAACTCAGTCTCAAAGACACGCCCAAACGCCCGCACCCCGGCACCGCCCGTGCTGATGAGCGTGCCATCGATATCAAACAATACCACCTGAGCCATGGCCGCGGACCATACGCATCCCTGCCCGGCCCACTCAATCTTCAACTCACAATTCACTGGTCCTTTGTGAATGGGGGTGGCTTGACGCGGCGCGAGTCGATGCCTACGGTGGCGGCATGAAATTGAATGGCTGGACGACTCCATTTCTCGCCGGACTCTTGGCCGCGGGCTGCTCCACCATGGAACGCGTTCCCGACGAGCGACCAGACAAGCCGTTGAGCCGGGTGCGCAAAAACCAGAAGGTGGAACCGGGCGAATCGGGCCTGCAGATCATCCGTTACGTCGATGAGCAAGGCCGCGAGCGGACGATGTACATCTACGTGCCCCGCGGTGTGCCACGGACTCTCATTGACGCCATCAACGACCAACAGGTGGCCAAGGTACTGGAACTGGCTTCCAAGGAACGCGAGACCAACACGCGCGCCGCGCTCTTCGGCGCGCGCTGGGTCAGCAAGCGGACGCACTCCAAATATGCGCCCGACGGGTTCATCCTGACCGGGGAAATTTACGAGGATATGGGCCTGCACGGCTATGCCTTCAGCTCCTACAACGAGATGGTCTCCCGCTGGCCCGGACATCAACGGCGTCTGGAAATCATGGAGCGCCAGCTCGCCATCGCGGACAAGTTCAAGGACGGTCAGGCAAGCTACAAGTGGAAGATTCCGTGGCAGGATTCCGTCGCCATTCCTATTCCGCGTTGGTTTACGCATGGCCGCACACCCAAGCTCTACGACCAAATTGTCGAAAACGCCCCCTACGGGCCGCTGGCCGCGGCGGCCCAGTTTCGCGCCGGGCAAGCGCACGAGAACGCCATGGGATTCTGGGGTGGCCCCGACCGCTACAAGGACGCCGTGGCCGCCTATCAACTGGCTGCCGACCGCTATGGCCGGCGCGAGATGAAAGCAGACAACGAAACCCTGCAAACCGCCGAGGAAATAGCCGACCGCGCCATGAAGGCCTTGGACGCCGACGGTGATGGCAAGCTGACCAGCACGGCCAATCCGGATGTGTTCAAGTGGCACGGCTTCACCACCCAAGAAACCAGCGACAATGTCATCACCCGTGACGAGCTCGTCGCCATGTATCGAAAACAGGAGGAACAAGCCGCCCGCGCGCGTTATCACATCGGCAAGGTTCTGGAAAGTCGCGCCAGCGACGGCCTCTACGACCAAACCTTGGCTGAAAAATCCATCGCCGCTTATCAGGTTTTCCTGAACTATTACGGAATCAAAAATGACCAGAGCCGCTACGTTCCGCGGGAAGGCTTTGAGGATGAGTGGTTTCAGGAGAGCATTCCACTGGCCGAAAGCAGCATCGATGCCATGCGCCTCGAGCAAGCCAACGGGCTCGTCGCCATTGCCGAGTTTTATGAATTCCGAAAGCAATGGACCGCCGCTCAAAAATACTACAGCGAGGTTATCCGCGTCACCCAAAGCAAGATGCAGGGTGATCTCGACACCACGCGGTTGGAGATATACGACGACGCCAATGCCGCGCTGGACCAACTCTATCGCAAGCGCATCGAGGCCGCCGTGGCCGACCACGACGCCGCAGCCGCCGCTGAGTTGGCCGGCCGATACTACACTGCCCTGCGCCTCTACCGCAGCGCACACGTTGGCCTGAGCCTGAGTAGCGAGGATTTGGACAAATACGCCCCCGCCTACACCAGCGATGCCCTGCGCATCCGCACGCGCACCGTGGAAGACATGCGCCGAATGGATGAAGTGATTGCAAGGCAAACAGCGGGAAGCCTTTAAACAAGATGAAACGATACGCTTTGGGATGGATCGGCGCGTTTGCGCTGTTGGGGTTGACCAGTTGCGCAGGCTACAAGCTGGGGCCGGTTGGCGGCCAGATTGCTGGCGCGCGCAGCGTCCAGATAAAGTTCTTCAACAACGAGACCCTTGAGCCGCGCCTTGTTGCCGCGGTCAACCACGCCTTGCGCCATCAATTGCAGCAGGAGGGAACATTCCGCTTGGAAAGTGAAGGCGACCTCGTCGTGACCGGCGTCTTGGAGTCATTCACCCGCAACGGTGTCAGCTACAAGCCCGGCGACGTATTGGCGGTTCAGGACTACAGCCTGAGATTAAACGCCAGAATCAAGGTCACCGAGCGTGCCACGGGGCAAGTGTTGCTGGAGCGGGAGGTGACGGGAGACACCATTGTTCGCGTGGGCAACGACTTCGCCAGCGGTCAACAGCGCGCCGTTCCCCTCATCGCCGAGCAATTAGCCGCGCGAGCCACTTCGCTGATTGCCGATGGCCCATGGCCGGGTGGTGACTCCCCGGAAAACTAGCCCGCCTCGCCGCTGGCGGCACCGCACTAGGGAGTGGCTTTCCCCTTCGTAGGAGCCGCGGGCACGGGTGCCGGAGTCCCGCCTCCCAACGCAGGCACTGAGGTGCGCATGAACCGCGCACCAGAAATCGCACTCATCGCCGGGCGTGCAGGAGGAAGGCGTCGATTCAAGGGAGTCCGTAAAAGGCGCAGACGAAGGCGCACAGTGGAAAGTGTGGCCGGCCGCGTTGGAATGACAATCCCAGTTCCACCTCCTCCACCGCCACTCGGCACCGTGGGTGGACCCACCGGCGGCATAACCGTAACGCCACCGCCCAAGCCGGGAACTGCGGGCCCACTCGGACCCGTGCCCGTCTTGCCCTTGCCCTTGCCCCCTCCAGTGGGAGGCAAAATTCCGCCGCCAAGCTGGCCCTTGCCGGTGTTGCCTCCGCCGGGGCCTGCCGTGCCCACGGCCACCGCCTTCTTCGCAACACCCGGCAGGGTGGGATAATATTGATTGTAGGGATTGCCTCCCGGAGCCTGCTGACCGGACGTCACCAGCCCGGAAAACACCCACGCGATCAACCCCGCGGGAAGCAGCCATGCCAGTTGATTAAAGCGATCCCTTCGCATCATTTCGACCTCCGGCAATATCGCGCAATGCATGCGCGCCGTAAAGCCCTATTCTATAGACGGCAAACCTGCCCCTTCCCTTGAGAAAAATCCCGGTAACTTTCCTATCCAAACAGCCGTATATCCGGTTAAACTCGTCTCGTGAAACGACTGACCCCAATCATCGCCTGCCTTGTGGCCCTTGCGGTTACCGGCGCGCCGCTCAAGCTGAAGGACATCCGCGGCCCCGTGCGCCAACCCACCGCCGCCAATGGCCAAAAGGCCGCCGTTCTCTTTTTCATCACGGTCGATTGCCCGGTGGCCAACCGTATGGCGCCAGAAATTAAACGAATCGCCAAGCACTTCGGTGGCAGCGTCAAGTTCACTCTCGTCTATCCCGATCCGGATTTAAACGCCGCCGCCCTACGCAAACACTTGGACGATTTTGGCTACGGCAAAATGCCCGCCGTCCACGACGCCAAACATATGCTCGTGCGTGCCGCGAAGGCGGAAGTGACGCCCGAGGCCGTGGTGTTTGACGCCCGCGGACGTGTGGCTTACCGCGGCCGCATCAACAACCTCTACGCCGATTTTGGCAAGCCGCGCCGCGTGATCACCGAGCACAACCTCCGCGAGGCCCTCCAAAGCCTCCTCGAGGACAAGACCATCAAGCAGCCTCGCACCGAGGCCATTGGCTGCTTCATTGCCCCCCTGCTCAAATGAAATCATTATCCCCAGCCATCCTGCTTGTCACCACGCTCACGTTGCCGACAACGGGTTATTCCATCAGCCCCATCGCCCGTGTCACCACTACCGCACGCCGATTCAACGAACGAAACAATCCATGATCAATCGCATCGCACCTTTCCTCATCGCCGCAGCCGTAGGCGCTGCCGCTAGTGGCGTGGTGGTTTACCAGACCGGTAAACGCCAACAACGCGCCGCGCTCGCCGATCAGGAAGACCAGTTTAAAAAGGAAACCCGTGAGCGTGGTAGTGCGCGGGACGAAGCCGCCAGCCAAAATGCCGGCAAACTCAACGACGCCATCAAGGATCGCGACCGCGCAAGAGCGGAGGCCACTCGCCTTGACGCCCAGTTGGAATCTCTCCACGCAGCCAAGGCTATGAAACTTCCCATTGCCACCACACCCGCGGAAGTCATCACAGCCCTGCAAAATCTCGACCCCAAAGACGACCGAACCAAACGGTTATCCGTCCATTATTTTGAGAGCCTCGTTTTCATCGGCCAGCCAGCGCTGAGGGATATCAGGTCGTTTCTCCACAAGAGCGTGGATCTCACGATCCACAGGCCCATCAGCAAGGGTCGCGGGCCCTTTGGCGACCGGGCGAGGCCCGGGGAAAATGACAAGGAGCGAAAGAAGCGCGAGGAGATTCAAGCCAGCGGAGCCAACCACTACTTCAAGCCCTTCCCTAAACCCGGCAACAATTTTCCTCCCACGCTCCGCCTGGGTCTGCTGGAGGCCACTGCCAATATCGGGGGCGAAGATGCCGAGCAACTGCTGCTCGATGTCCTGAACAACACCCTGCGGGGTATCGAGGTGGCCTATCTTGACATCGCCCTGGAGCAGGTGGCCCCCGGCAAACACACAGAGCGGGTTCTGGAAATCACCCGCAAGATTCTCGCGGATATGCCCCCCATCACCGAGGACGCCGACCCCCTCGACAAGCTGACCAAGGGCTACCTCTACGCCATCCTTGTGAAACACAAGGACGAGATTTTCATCAAAACCGCCCAGCAACTGCTTATCGGCGCCGATGGCCGGCTGGATGGCCACGCCTTGGGCTACATCCGCCAAGTGCTTGGGGAACGCGCCATGCCCATTCTTCTCGCCGCCTACAAGGATCCTCGAATTACCAACAAGTGGGAGAAACTCGCTATCAGCGACGCCGCCCTCCGTTTCATCGGCCGCAACGAACAGGCCGACGCCATTTTCCATGAAATGGTCAAGGATGGCATTGCCGAAATGAAAAAAAAGGAACTCATGGACTTCAGCAAGTACGAAAGCCTATTCCTACCCGTGGGCAGCCTCATGCGGGACGCCCACGAGCAAACCCCCGAGGTGATCGGCAACCGCCGCAAATTGCTCGCCTCCGTGCGCAAACAATCCGCCGACCCCATCCTGTATTTCGGCCTCAGTGCCATGGACAAGCGCCTTGCCGAGATGCAGGAGAAAAAGGATAATCCCGGCCAACCATGAACCAGTTCTTTCACATCATCGTTGCCGGCGTAGTGGGAGCCGCCGCCGCAGGCAGTATCGCCTACTCCATCGGCGCCAAGGGAAAGGCCGACGCCTTGGCCGGTCAAAAGCGGAAATTCGCCAGCCAACTGAAAACCCAAAGCCAAAGCAGTGGCGACAAACAAGCCGAACAAGCCGGCAAACTGGACCGTGCCAAGCGGCTCGCCGCGCAAACCCGTGGCGACTTGGAAAAACAGGTGGCCACCTTGGAAGACAACCTCGCCACGCGCGACACGGAAATCAAAGCGCTTCAGGCACGCGTTCCTTCCCCTCAATCCATCATCAAAACCCTCACCCAGCTGGATCCCAACCGCGGCAGCCAAGTGAAGACCATGCGTCAGGTCATCCACCATCTTGTCGCCTTGCGCAGCCACGGCACGGACGCCCTTCCACACATCGCCACATTTCTGGAAACCAGTCAGGATATTGACTACGGCCAATCATCTCGCGCCCAAAACCGAAACCAGCCTACTGGTGAAGGCGAAAACATCGACTGGTCATCTCTAGGCGAATACGGCTACCAACTGCCTCGCTTGGGCCTGGATCTCCGGCCGCGATCACTGCGCTTGGCCCTTTTTGAAACCACCCGAGACATCGGCGACAAAAAAGCTGTCGAGGTGTTGCTTCAGGCCCTGAACAAAACCGGGCTCGGCCTCGAGGTTGTCCTCTTGGGAGACTTGCTCGACGAGTTGGAACCCAACGAACACGAGAATACCGTTCTCGCCATTGCCCGTGATCTTATCAAAAACCCTCTGGATGAGGATTCCAAGCGCATCCTTTTCGCGCTCCTCCGCGAGCACAAAGACCCCGGCCTGCTAGAACTCGCCAAGTCCATGCTCGTTAGTTCCGAAGGCCGCATCGACGGCGCTGCCCTCCGTTACCTGAACGAGACACTCGGCGAAAACGCAATGCCCCTCCTCCTCGCCGCCTACCGCAATGCCAGCGTCACCAATCCTGCTGACAAATTGATCCTTCGCGACGCCGCCATGACTTACGTCGGAAAAAACGCCTCCGCCGACCAAATTTTTCGCGACGTGTTCAGTGAAGGTTTAAAGAAAGCCCGCGACCCCAAGGCCAACCCTCGCGAAGCTTGGGGCAGCCTGTTCCAGGCAGGCGGTGCGCTCCTTAAGGGTGACAACCTTGACGTCAACACGCTGCGCAACCGCCAAACTCTCCTCAACGAGTTCCGCGGCAAAACCGAGAATCCTATGATTGAGAACGGCCTCAACAGCGTAAACAAGATCCTTGAGACACGTATCGAGCGCGCGGATGGCAGCCCTCAATTTTAATCAACCGGCTTCCTTTTCGGACAATCAAAATCCACGACCGCCGGCTTCATTCCTACCGCCTCGCCCCAGTAGGTCGTTTCAAATTCCAGAGACAAGACGCCGCATGTTGGAACGTTTTCAATTTTGCTGCCAAATACATGGTAGCCCAACTCCGTTAACCCCGGGTTGTGGCCAAAACACATCACACACGAAAACTTATCTTCCAAACCCGCAATGGTTTGCAGCCAAGTCTCTACTCCCGCGTGATAAAGCCTCCTGTCCGCCACAATCTCGCCCGCGGGAAACCCCACCGCCCCGGCAACAATTTCAGCCGTCGCCATCGCCCGAACGGCCGTACTGGAATAAACCGCATCCGGATTAATCCCACGCCGCGCCAACCGAGCACCCATCTCTGGCGCATTTCTCCTGCCACGCTCATTCAGCGGCCGCTCATGATCCCCCAGCGCAGGGTCACCCCAGTCAGATTTCGCATGGCGAACTAGAATCAAATGTTTCATAAATTCAGGTTTGCTTCCGTCTCAATTCCAGATACGTTGACCGCCAGCAACCCTATTGGAAAGCACTGACATTATGAAATCCATCTTCACAATTCTCGTGACAATCTTTTTGACGATCCCCGTCATGGCCGCTGAGGACCACATCGTGTATCAGCCCAAGGACGGCCCCGGTGGAGGAAAGCACATCGTTTTCCTGTGCGGCGATGAGGAGTATCGCGGCGAGGAGGGGTTGCCGATGATGGCGAAGATTCTCAGCCAACGGCACGGGTTCAAGTGCACGGTGCTGTTTTCGCTGAATGACAAGGGCGAGATTGATCCGAACAACCAGCGGAGCCTTTCGAATCCCAAGGCGCTGGACAGCGCGGATGCCATCGTGATGCTGCTGCGGTTCCGCACGTGGCCGGATGAGATTTACAAGCACTTCGATGACGCCTGCAATCGCGGCATCCCGGTCATCGGCCTGCGCACCAGCACGCACGCTTTTCGCGGCAAGCTCGGCGGCTTTGGCAAGCGCGTGCTCGGCGAGCGTTGGGTGAGCCATTGGGGCGCCCACAAACGCGAAGCCTGCCGCGGCGTTATCGAGCCCGGCGCGGAGAAGGACCCCATCCTCAACGGCGTGACCGATGTGTTCGCCGATTCCGACGTGTACGAGGCGTACCCACCCAAGGACGCGAAAATCCTCATGCGCGGCCTCGTGCTCGAAAACATGAAGCCCGATTCCAAGCCGTCCACCCGGAAAAAGCGCAATCGCGAGCTGAACAAGGTCACCGGCGTGAACGACCCAGCGATGGCGGTTGCCTGGACCCGCAGCCACAAGTGGCCCAGCGGCAAGACCAGCCCCATCTTCACCAGCACCATGGGCGCCGCCACCGACCTCCTAAGCGAGGGTCTGCGCCGCATGATCGTCAATGCCATCTACGCCGGCCTAAAAATCGAGGTGCCCAAGAAGGCTAACGTGGATTACGTGGACCCGTACAAGCCGCTCTTCTACGGTTTCAACACCTTCCGCAAAGGCTTGAAGCCGAGTGATCATGCGTTGGGGAAAGTGCTGCCTAAAGGCAAATGACCGTGGGGAATGTCCAAGGTTCAATTTCCAATGACCAAGGAATGACCAATTTCTAATGCCCAATTTTGGATTTTGGGCATTGGGAATTGCTTGGGGTTTGGTCCTTGGACCTTGGAAATTACTTCTTCGGCTTCGCCGCCAGTTTGCTCAAGCGCAGCTTCCTCCCGTAATGCACCGTCGCGAGGGTGACGCCGTCGGGATGCAGGTCCATCTCGCGCGCCGTGTCGGGCATTTTGAATTTGTGAAATGACTTGTCCTTGTCGGCTTCCCAAAAGAGGAGGTAACCGCCGCCGCTGCCGCCGCTGGCGCCGATGACGAAGCCGTCCGGGTGAAAGAGTGTGCGCCAAATGACGCCCTTCACGCCGTCGGTGATGTGCTTCTTCAGCACCTTTTGATTCGCCCAATCGAACCGCATCACGAGCGGCTCATTGATCGCGCCGAGCGGATTGGTGCCCTTGTGTAGTCCGCCGGCGATGAGATGCTTGCCGTCCGGGCTGAGCGCGAGACTGCGCACGCCACCGTAATGCACTCGCTGTCCGCCGTTGTACGTGTGCAAATCCTTCGCCTCAAACTTGCGCACCTCCTTGCCCGTCGTGATCTCCCATTGGCGAATGTGCCCCATCAAATCGCCGGCGAGCA
>DJHS01000031.1:12115-16239 GCA_002433235.1 Verrucomicrobia bacterium UBA6614 | reverse complement strand
TTGCCGTCGGGGCTCAGCGCGAGACTGCGCACACCACCGTAGTGCACGCGTTGTCCGCCGTTATATGTATGCAAATCCTTCGCCTCGAACTTGCGGATCTCTTTGCCGGTCGCAATTTCCCATTGCCGAATGTGCCCCATCAAATCGCCGGCGAGCAGGTGCTTGCCGTCGGGATGAAACATCACGCTGTAAATATCCAGCTCATGCCCGGTGATCTGCCGCACCGGCTTGGCATCGACAAGATTCCAGATTTTTAAAACACGGTCATTGCCGCCACTGGCCAGCAGCTTGCCGTCCGGGCTCACGTCCAACGCGCGAATCCAGCCCGCATGCGCCTTCACTTTGTGAATCGGCTCCGGTTTCTCAGCCAGAGCAGACCACCAAATAAGCGTGTCGTCCAAACCTCCGGTGACAAGCGCTTTGCCATCCTTCGAAAAGGCCAGGCCGCGCACCCAGGAATCGTGCCCCTTGAATTCCGTCTTTTTGCCGTCGGCCAAGCTCCAGCGAATGATCGCGCGATCCTCCGCCGTGGCAAAGACGTGCGTGCCTTGGGGATTAAACCGGCAATTGATCAGCGGCGCGCCGTGCGCGAAATCTTTCGCAATATGAACCTGTTTCGGCTCGGCTTTCATTTCTCGTGCTGCCGGCGCCTCGCCGGCAGAATCATAGCGTTCATCTGCCAGCGAGGCGCCGGCAGCACGTTACGCCAGAATGTCCTTGATCGGCTCAAACGCCGGATCGGCCACGGGAACCTTTTGCCCGCCGATCTTGAAGCTCTTGCGGCTGTTCATGCCGAGCGCCTCGAGGTAGGTGTGGAACAGATGCCCCGCATCCACCTGGCCGTCAGTCACCGCCGTGCCGTTCTTGTTCGTCGCGCCGAATACCGCGCCTGGCGTGATGCCCGCGCCGCCGAGCGCCACGCTGAAGGCATTGCCCCAGTGATCGCGCCCGTAGTATTTGTTGATCTTCGGTGTGCGGCCAAACTCGCTGAGCACGACCACCAGCGTGTGCTTCATCAAGCCGCGCTCGGCGAGGTCATTGATCAGCGTCGCAAACGGCCGGTCGAACTCGCCCAGTTGCTCGAAGTGAAACTCGAAGTTCTCGTTGTGCGTGTCGTAGTTGCTGTGCTGCACCTGCACGTAGCTGATGCCCTTCTCGATGAGCCGGCGCGCCAGCAGGCAGTGCTTGCCGAAGTCCGTGCTGCCGTAGCGCTCGTGATCTTTCTTCGACTCCTTCGAGAGATCAAACACATCGCGGCGCTTCACCAATTCCTGCGCTTGCTCGAAACTTTGCACATACGCCTCCGTCTCGGCGGTGCGGCGTTTGCCGGCAAAATGTTGATTGGCCGCCTTGCGAATCGCTTCCGCGCGAGCCAACGACTCGGCCGTCACATTCTTCGGCACCGTCGTGTTGGCCGGGGGCTTGCCGCCGCCCAGCGAAATGCTCGCGTACTTGGGCCCAAGATAGGCGCTGTCATTATTGCGCCCGCCACTGCCGCCATTGGAAACCTTAATGTGACCGGGCAACGACAGCTTGCCATCGTCCATGCCCTTGGCCACCACCGCGCCCAGCTCCGGATAAGTCATCCCAGGCGCCCGATGCCGGCCGGTCATCATCATGTACGTACCCTTGCCGTGATCGCCGTTGCGCGTGTTGATGCCGCGCACGAGGCAGAGATTGTGCATCTGCTTGGCCGTGTGTGGCAGTAGTTCGCTGATGTGGATGCCCGGCACGCTGGTCTTGATGGCGCGGAACGGTCCGCCCGTGTCGGTGTTCGGCTTCGGATCCCAGCTCTCCAGCTGGCTCAACCCGCCCGCCATACGCACCACGATCATGCGCTTTTGCTCCTTGGCCAAGCCGGCCAGCGCCTCTTGCGTGCAAAACGAGCTGAGCCCGCCAATCATCGCGCCGCCCGCGGTCAAGCCGCCGAGAAATTGGCGTCGTGCGATTTCGTGTTCCACCGAGCCGCATGCATGTAATTTTTTCTTCATAGATCGCCCCCCGCCTTTTCACGGATCGAGCATATTATAGCCCAAAACTTGGACGCCGGAAAGCTGCGAATCCATCAAAACATGTTCAGGAAAATCACGAAAACCGGAGAATTCGACTGGCAATCCCCTCGCAGACCGCTAGCGTCCCGCCCATGCGAATTCGTGCTGGAATCCTCGCGCTCTTTGCCGCCGTCAACGGTCAACTGACCGCCGCCGAGTGGAACCAGTTTCGCGGGCCGAACGGTTCCGGTGTGGCGACGGCGAAGCCACCGGTGAAGATTGATCCCGCCAAGCCCACTTGGAAGGTGCCCGTGCCGGTGGGGCATTCGTCGCCGGTGTTGTGGGGCGGAAAGATTTTTTTGACCGGCGTGGTCGAAGGGCGTATGGCAACGCTGGCGTATGAGGCGGCCACCGGCAACCGGCTCTGGGTACGCAAGGCGCCCGAAGTGCCACTGGAACGCGTTCACCAAGCCAGCAGCCACGCGGCGCCGACGCCGGTGGTGGATGCGGATCGGCTGTTCGTGTACTTCGGCTCGTTTGGATTGATCTGTTACGACCATGCCGGCAAAGAGCTGTGGCAGAAAAAACTGCCCGTTCCGCGCACGTTGTATGGCACGTCGTCCTCGCCGATTGGCTACGGCAAGCACCTCATCTTGGTTTTGGACGATGACAACAACCTGCCACGCAGCCGATTGAGCCGCTCGAAGGTCGTCGCCTTTAACAAGGCCGATGGCGAAACCGCCTGGGAAACGGCGCGGCCGTTTCATCGCAGCGGCTGGTCCACGCCGGTGGTTTGGAAGCAAGAAAGCGGCGATGAACTGGTCGTGCTCGGCAACGGCGCCCTGCGCGGGTACGCCCTGCCATCCGGACGCGAGCGGTGGCACGTGACCGGATTTTCGCGCGAGACGATTTCCGCACCGATCATCGGCGATGGCGTGGTGTACGCCTCCGCCTCGCGACGCGGCGGCGGCGGCAATGAAAAGGTGGACCCCGAGCCGTTCTGGAAATCGGTGATCCATTTCGATGCCAACAAGGACGGCAAACTGCAGCGCAAGGAAATGACCGGCCATTTCACGTTTCCCTTCCGCCCCGAGCTGCCCTACGGCCATCCCGGCTACGGCATGCCGCTGCCGAAGGATCCGCGCCAACGCGCGCGGCGGCTGGACGGCATTTTCGGCTGGATGGACAAAAACCGCGATGGCGTCTGGACGCGCGAGGAATTCGTCGGCAACTTCGGTCACGGCTCCGGCAAGCCGCTGCTCATCGCCGTGAAACCCGGCGGGCGCGGCGACATCACCGGCAGCCATCTCGCGTGGGAATACAACCGCGGCATCGCCGAGATCCCCACGCCCCTCGCGCACGGCGGGCGCATCTATTACGTGCGCAGCGGCGGCATCCTCACCGCCCTGCGCGCCGCCACCGGCAAACCGCTCTACAGCGAACGCCTCGGCGCCAGCGGCCAATACAGCGCCAGCCCCATCCTCGCCAACGGCCACCTTTACCTCGCCAGCGAGCCCGGCCAAATCACCATAGTGCAAGCCGGCGACGAGTTGAACATCGTCCATCGAGTGAAACTCGGTGACAGAATTCATGTTACTCCCGCGATGGATGAAAACACAATTTATGTCCGTAGCGAAAAACACCTTTGGGCTTTTAAACGACCATGACAATAAACCTATCATTCAATTCCGAAATTAGGCTTCTTATTGCCGCCTTCTTCGTTTCGCTGTCCCCGAATCTTTGGGCGGCTGCTCCTTTGGAGTTCGACACAAAGATCGGTTACTACAAGGACTTGTCCTACGAGGCGCTGACCGATAAAGGGCTGTCGGCGGCGGAGCGTGCGCGGTTGTTTGGTGGCCAGACAGTGCATTTCGGGTCGCTGACCGCCGCCCAACGCGCGGCCAAGGAAATGGAGCTGGCGGCATTGCTGACCAAACTAAATCACGACCTCACCAAAAAATGCGAAGCGGACATTCGCAAGTGGCTCGATCAACAGACGCAGGCGTTGCCGGCGGCGTATGGTGGGCGCGACCTTTTTCGCGTGCGCGCGGCGGCGGTGATTTTCTTTCGGGCTTACGAAATCTTTGGCGACAAAAAATTTCTCGAGGCCGGCCAACGCGCGGCGGATCTCAT
>DJHS01000031.1:5536-11737 GCA_002433235.1 Verrucomicrobia bacterium UBA6614 | reverse complement strand
AATTTTGTGCGCGTGCAGGATGGCTACACCACTGAGCCGTTTTGGATCATGCTCTACGCGCACAAGCTCACCGGCGACAAAAAGTATTTTGAATCCGCCCGGCGCTGTGCCGATGTGCTGCTGAGCATCCAGCGCCCCGCCGGCGGTTGGCCGGATCAATGGTCCTTTGACGGCCGCGGCTCGGGCAACACGGGCGTGCGCAACGGCATCTCGTTCAACGACAACGGCACGAACGCGCCGTTTCGCATCATGCTGATGATGTACCACCTCACCGGCGACAAAAAATACATCGCGCGGCTCAGCAAGCTCGGCGACTTCATCAAGCGCGCCAACTTCGGCGAAGGCAAGGTCGTCGGCTGGGCCGAGCAATATCACGACAACGCCAAGCCCACCCGCGCCCGCGGCTACGAAATCGAGCTGCTGTACCCGCGCACGTTGACCCGCGGCACCGGTCCGCTGCTCATTTGGCTGTACCTGATGACCGGCGACGAGGCGCACATGAACCTCATGAAAAAGGCCTACGCCTGGCACGAGCACATTCGCAAACAAGAGCTGGATCCCGCACGCATCGACACGTGGGACCGCATGGCCGACAGTTGGACCAAAGCCGGCCGGCGCATGCACTATCGGCCCGGCTGGCCCGATGCGTGGCTGCCGGACGGCTCCAATTGGGGCCGCGTGACGGCGTTTAAAATGATCGCTTGGAATCCCGTCAGTCTCGACATGAAGAAAAAATATGGCGGCTTGGTTCATCGCTCCGAAAGCGACGGCGGCTTTCCCGGCAACTGCGGTTACCTCAAAAAATGGGGCGAAGACCTCCGCGCCGGCGGCAAACATCCCGAGTGTTCGCTGGGCTTCAGCCACGCCTCGCGCGGCAATTCGCTCGCGCAAGTCCGCCGCGCCCTGCTGGAGCACAAACGCGGCGGCCACCAGGGCTTGCTCAAGTTTTACAGTCACCCGACAAAGTTCACAGCTGACCAATATCTGCAGGCCCGCATCGCTGCCGCCCAACGCGCGCTTGATGCAAAAAATCAAAAGCTGGCCGCCGATCCCGAAAACAAAGGCATCCTCGCCATCACCGATCCGTACAGTTTACTCGCGCAAAAAGGCCGCTGGCACGGCGGCACCTTGCGACGCGGCGAACGCATCACGAAATGGGGCGCCTCATACAGCACCACCGGTCAATACGGCAGCGTGGCGTGGTATCAGTGGCAGCTCGCGTACGACACCCTGCTCGCCACCGGCAAAATCTCCGCCGCCGCCGCCGCCCGCGGCAGCCGCGGCGTGGAACACGTCGCCAGCATGAGCCACCTCGATTCCTGGGACGTCCTCGGCGAATGGGGCACGGCCACGCACGAGGTGGAAAATTTTTTCAAGGTGCCGCTGCAGAAAGAGTAGCGATGGTGGCGGCAAAATCTCATTGTCCTAAACTAAACAACCGGTAAAATAACGGCGCGAGGAAATACAATCCGTGAACGCCAATTCATCCAGCAATCTTTCGCGCCGGCGCCTACTGCAAGCCGGGGGGATAGGCGCGTTGGGATTGGCGCTGCCGGAGCTGCTGCGCGGGGAGGACAAGCAGGCTTCGGCGAAGTCATGCATTTTCATTCACCAATATGGCGGGCTCAGCCAGTTGGATTCGTGGGATATGAAGCCCGAGGCGCCGCAGGAAATCCGCGGGCCGTACCGCCCCATCAAGACCGCCACGCCGGGCTTTCAAATTTGCGAGCTGATGCCGCGCCTCGCCAAGCTCTCCGAGCAGTACGCCGTTATCCGCTCGATGACCCACAAAGTTGCCGAGCACAAGCTGGCCAATTCCATGATGCTCGCCGGGCGCGAAAATCCTGCGGAGGATGATCCCAGCTTTGGCGCGGTGGTTGCCAAGCTGCGCCCGTCCAAGGCGAGTATTCCGGATCATGTTTGGCTGCAGAAATTCGGCGGAGGCGCCGCGCCGCCCGACCACACCTACCTCACCGGCGGCCACCTCGGCATGGCTTACGCACCGATGCTGCTCGGCCGCAATCACGATGACAACCCCGCCACGCCCGGCTTCCGCGTGCGCGCCTTTGACACGCCGAAAGACATTTCGCCCGGCCAACTCGCCGACCGCCGCCGCCTGCTCGAGGCTGCCCAGCAACTTTCCCCCGTCGGCGGCACCGCCGAGTTCGAGGCCTTCGATTCCCATCAACAACGCTCCATTGATTTGCTCAACGGACGCGCCGCCAAGGATGCCTTTAACCTTGAGCGCGAATCCGCACGCATGCGCGATCGTTACGGGCGCAATCCGCTCGGCCAACACCTGCTGCTCGCCCGCCGCCTCGTCGAAGCCGGCACGCGGCTGGTCAATGTCGCCGCCTGGACCGGCCTCGGGCGCGGCGAAAAATTCGTGAGCGTTGAGACGTGGGACATGCACGGCAACGCTGACGTCGGTATTTTTGAAAACGGCTGGAACGGCCTGCCCTTCGCCCTGCCCCGCACCGACCAAGCCGTCGCCACGCTGCTTGAGGATTTGCGCGAACGCGGTCTGCTCGACACCACGCTCGTCGTACTTATCGGCGAATTTGGCCGCGCACCGAAGATTAGCAAGGGCGCCAAGCGCATTGGGCGCAACCACTGGCCCGCGTGCTACTCCGCCATGCTCGCCGGCGCCGGCATCCGCGGCGGCGCGGTCTACGGCTCGTCCGACAAACACGCCGCCTACGTGAAAACCAACCCCGTCACCCTCCCCGACTTCACCGCCACCCTCTTCACCGCTATGGGTATCAACCCCGCCTCCCGCCTCGCCCCCGACGGATTCACCATCCCCGCCAGCGAAGGCCGGGCGATTGATGCGTTGTTTTAGGCAAGAAACAATTAGTTCATTTAGACAGCAACTCAGAGCTCCCTTTTAAAAAACACTATCCGGATTCCACGCTGGAAGCGTAACAGCTAACAGCCGGTGGTCGAGCGCAGCGACACCACCGCTTTATATCCCAAAAAAATTACCCCCCTTCGAGGTAGCGTTGTATCAGAACCGACATCCGGTGGTGGCGCTTTGCTTACCACCGGCTAATGACCATGAAGCCTCCGGCTTCAGTTTGGGCAATGCGAATTTGCCACTCAATGCTCAGTGATTGAACCGAAACTCCGAGGAAGTCAAGAGGCCCCATGCGATGTCGGAGATGGCTGCGGATTTTTGCTTGGGGGCGGCGACGATTAACTTTTCAACCAAGACGGTTTCCGCCGTGGTGGGGCGGCGGGTGAGGATGGTGAGGTACAATTCCTCGGCGAGGGGCTTGGGCTCGGTGATTTTCACGAGGCGGGCGGAAAGGGTGTTCAGCCAGCTGCGGATGGTGCTGCCGTTGGTGAAGAACAGCGCCTGATCGGCGGTGGCGTAAAAGTCCGTCTGCGGTTCGCCCGCCGCGCCGCCGAAGAGCTTGATGAAGTTGCCGGTGTTGCCCTTCAGCTTGTCGTACACAAATTTCTCCACGTGCTTCGCGCGGGCGGCTTGGCGCGCGGCGTCTTCCTTGGCCCCTTCCTTCAGCGGGTTCTTTTTGTTGAAGTCCACGATGCCGGCGTTGCGTTGGGCGGCGACTTGGCCGGTGGCTTCCATCATGCTCCAGCAAAGCTGCTCGGGCGTGAGATGCGTGAAGGCGCCGGTGGCCACGTTGCGGCTCCAGCGTTTGGTGACCGTTGCCACGGCGGCATCCACGCGGTCGCCGGATTCCTGTTGCGTCTTCGCGGCCAACGCCACCTTCGCCTGTGCAGCGGTGGTGCGCTTGGCGGCTTCGGCCATGCGCGATTGCACGGCGACCACGGCTTTTTGCGCGGCGGCCAACTTGCCGGCGGCATCCTTCGCCGCGGCATCGCGCTGGGCAAGCACAGTGGCGAGAGCGCCGACTTCTTTCTTAAACAGGGCATCAACCGCTTGCGCCTTGGCAGTGGCTTCATCAGCAAGCGCCTTGGCGGCGGTCAGCTTGGCTTTGAGCGCTTGCCCCTCGGCGTCATTGCGTTTAACCGCAAGTGCCAGTGCCTCGCCGGTGAGCTTGGCGGATTCGATGGACTGCGTCACCGCATCCGCCGCCGCCTTGGCCTCGGAGGATTTGGCGTCGATCAACTTTTGTTGCGCAGCGCGGGCAGCTGCGGCTTCGGTGCTGGCCTTTTGCGCGGTGGTCATGGTGGCTTGGGCCTTGGGCAATTCCGCGCCAGCGGCAGTCTGCGCGGCTTGGGCGGATTTCAATTCCTGCTGCAAGGTGGCGTTTGCCTTTTGCGCGTTCGCCAGCGCGGTCTGGGCGGCGGTCATCTCGGCCAGCACCTGGGCATCCTCCCATTGGCGCATGGCGCGGGATGCGGTGGCCTTGGCTTGCTCGCGCTTGGCGAAGGCGGTTATCCAAACTTTGTCCGCAGCTTGCACGAATTGGTCGGCGGCGGTCCATTTGGCTTGGGCGTCGGTGACGGCTTTCTCGGCGGCGGTGAGCTTGGCTTGCGCAGCCTTGTTGGCGGCGGCCTTGGCGGCGGTGTCTTTTTGCGAAGTGGCAACCTCGGCGGAGTATTTGTCGGCCTCGGCTTTAATCTTCGCGTAGGCAGCGGCGAGTTCCTTGTTGTCTTTCACCGCATCGGCGGCGACCTTGGCGGCAGTGGAAGCGGCGGCGACGGGCTTGAGCTTGGCTTGCTTGGCAGCGAGGGCTTTTTGGGAATCGGCGAGCGGCTTGACGGTGGCATCAAAGGCTTTCTTGGCGGCGGGCACGGCTTTCTTCGCGGTATCAATGGCGGCGTTGGCGGCGAGGCGGTCGCCGCGGGCCTTGTCGAGCGCTTCCTTGGCGGTGTCGAATTCCTTCTGCACCACCTCGCTGGCGGTAGATTGTTTTTTGAACACCTCATACAACGCGGCGACGTCCGGCGCGGTGAGGCCGGTGGGCAACTGGAAGCTGCGCTGGTACGCCTGGGTGCGGGCGATCTCGCGGAGGAAGGCGCGCACGTCGAATTTCATTTCCACGAGCCCGTCGGTGAGCAGCTCGAGCAAGGCGGGATGCGCAGCGGGATTGTCCGTGTGCAGGCCGTCGCGCGGCTCGACGACGGCGCGACCCATCAGGTGACCCCACAGGCGGTTGGCGATGTTGCGCTGGAACATGCGATTGCCCGCCGCCAGCTCGGCCAAGCGTGCGCGCCGGCTGTATGCCGGGATGGGCCGCAGATTTTTGTTTTTCGGATTGGGCTTCACCGTGTACTCGGCGCCGGACTTGACGACCGGCTCGGTGATTTCCACGCCCACCGGCAGGCGCGGGCGCGTGCGGCCGGAGACGTCGGTGAACACGCTCTTGAAGCTCACTTCGCCGGTCGGTTTCTCAGCGAGCAACGCGGGCTTCTTTTTGTCCGGCTGAAAAATGTACGACCGGCTGAGAAAGGCGTAGATGCCGTAGTAGTCGCGTTGATAATAGTCGGCGATATTCGGATGGTCATGACACTGGGCGCACTGAAGGTCCATGCCGAAAAACTTGCGGCCGAGGTCGCGCGTGACGAGGTTCACCTCGGCGTCGCGGTCCATGATGAATTTCGCGGCGGCGTACGGATGCTTGGCGGTGGTGGCGTTGCGATCGTTGTCGGAGGAAATAATCTCGGTGGCGAGCTTGTCCCACGGCTTGTTGGCGGTGAAGGAATCGAACAGGTACTGGCGCCACTCGGGCGTCTTCACGTGCTTGTCGGCGCGGCGGTCCATCAGCGCGATGTCGAAGGAGACCGCCATGTGGCGCGCGTACTCCGGCGAAGCGAGCAGGCGGTCAATCAGCGTGGCACGTTTGTTGGCGTCTTTGCTGTCGATGAACGCCCGCGCCTCGGCACTGGACGGAATGCGCCCGGTGAGGTCGAGATGCGCCCGCCGCACAAACTCCGCATCCGACGCCGGCCCGGCGAGGGCGCCGATTTGGCCACCATCGATCAGCTTGTCGATGCGCAAATGCAACGGCTCCGCCGCCGAGGCAGCCACTGCCGCAAAGCACAGGATGACGCGCAACCATTTCACGTTCATTGGAATATGACGCGGCCGGATTATTCAAAAATCCGGAAAAAATGACCCCGATTTACTTGATCGGCGAGTAATCCACCGCCTTCATGTAGGTGGAGGCGGGGCGTTGGGCGAGGATTTTGCCGTCCTTCACTGACGCCGCGCGGGCCTTTTTCCAGTCGGCATCGCCGATGAATCCCTGCCAATTCTTGCCCGCCTGC
>DJHS01000031.1:4092-5154 GCA_002433235.1 Verrucomicrobia bacterium UBA6614 | reverse complement strand
GTTGGCGTCCATCGGCGTCCAGTAGGCGATGTTGGTCATGCCGTGCTTCTCGAACAACGCGCAGGTGTGATCGCGAAAACGGGCGTGCAGATTCTTGAGCCGATTCTCCGCGGTCACGTAGGTGCGTAGCTCGAACACGCGGATAGCCTTGGTCGTGATAGCCTTCACCGCCGGCGAGTAATCCACTGCGCTGAGAAAGGTACTCTCAATCTTGGCCACCAATCGGCCGTTCTTGGTGGACGCCGCGTAGGCCTTTTTCCAGTCCGGATCATTCAGGAACGCCTCAAACGATTTGGCGTGTGCCGCGCGGTTCGGCGAGCTGATCACGTAAATGAGTCGGTTATCCTTGGCGTCCAGCGGCACCCAATAGCCGATATTGGTGAGCCCATGCTTTTCGAACAGCGCGCAAGTGTGGTCGCGGAACCGCGCATTGAGCGCCTCCAGTTTGCCCTCCGCCGCCGTGTAAATGCGCAGCTCATAACAACGAGTGTCCTCCGCGAAAACGCCCGCGGCCAAAATCAAAAATGCAAAGAAAGGAATGATGCGTTTCATGTGTGCCGTGATGTTGAGGCACGCCACCCGAAAGGCAACTTCAAAAGGAGATGTCCGTTGGGTTCGATTCCCAAAACACATCCAACTCTTTTCTAGGTTATTCCAATTGGAATCTGTGGGTTCCTGGAATTCCTGTAATTAGATTCAGAGATGACTCAGAGAATTAGTCGTGGAGACAACTGTGTAATCTGTGTCGAGATATGTGAGATCTCCCGGGAGACTTGGGTCTCACCGTGATTGATGAGTTACCTGAGATGATCGGGTGGGTGAAAGAGAGGAGAGGGATTACTTCGTGTGGTTGCTGATGATTTCACACTTCGGCAATGCTTTTTGAAGTTCAGTAATTTGAGCTTTTGTGAGGTCTGGGTTGCGTTGGAGATTTAGCACCTCTAACTTTGTGAGTTTTTCTAGACCCATCACATCGGTCAGTTGATTGCTATTGAGATTCAGATGCTTTAACTGCGTGAGCTTCTCCAGACCCTTCACGTCGGTCAGTTCATTTCCCCAGAG
>DJHS01000031.1:1740-3763 GCA_002433235.1 Verrucomicrobia bacterium UBA6614 | reverse complement strand
ATTTCCCCAGAGATGCAGATCCGTCAACTGCGTAAGTTTCTCCAGACCTTTCACATCGGTCAGTTGATTTTTGTGGAGCCCGAGAATCGTTAACTGCGTTAGCTCCTCCAGACCCTTTACGTCGGTCAATTTGTTGCCACTGAGCATCAGCCAATCCAACTGTGTGAGCTTCTCCAGACCCTTCACGTCGGTCAGTTGATTGTAGGCGAGAGACAGTGCTGTTAATTTCGTTAGCTTCTCCAGACCCTTCGGAACCTCAGTAAGTTTATTGCCACCGAGATGTATCATCGTTAAATGCGTAAGCTTCTCCAGGTATTTCACATCTGTCAGTTGATTGCGGGTGAGACTCAACTCCCTTAACTGCGTGAGCTTCTCCAGACCCTTCACGTCGGTCAGTTGATTTTCATCGAGATCTAGTTTCGTCACCTTCTCCAAATCTACCTTGGTGAGTTTGCCTGTGGGTTTCCCGGCAGCTTTCCGAATCGCTGCCTCAATCTTGACGCTATTTTGGTCGCTTGGATCAGAGACCCACGAGGTTGAAGTTGGAGTTTCTTTATTGTTCTTATCTTTAGCTGTCTTTGCCGTAGAGTTGTTAGATGGGGTGTCTTTTACTTCCTTCTTTTCAGAATTTTCAGGAGTGTTGTTTCCCTTACCAGTGTTATTGGATTGCTTATTCTTCCCACACCCCACAACCAACAAACCTATAACAATTGGAATCAGCACTTTCATCGCTGAGAGGATCCTACCCCACCATCCTGATTCAGAGAAGTTCAGAGGGTCCTCATCTCAATCTCACTGTTTTACCCGATTCCCAAGAGAAACACTGAGATTCACAGAATCGAAGAATCCCACACCCAAACAGTACTGAGACATAGGGAGAACATTGGGAGAATTGGGTCTCTCAGGGTTTTCTGAGTGATCAGTGTGATAGCTGTATTTCCCCTGAAAACGGAGGATTTGATGTTCGTTGGGTTCGATTCCCAAAACACATCCTGCTATTTCCCAATTGGAATCTGTGGGTTCTTTGAATTCCTGTAATTGGATCCAGAGGTGAATCAGAGAATTAGCATCCGCTCGTTCCAAGCAAGTTAACGAGCTCTTGGCACATCAAACATCAGCATGCCTCTAGTCGTGAGAAAACAGTCATCGAGATGAAGATTCAGCTTTACGCGAGACCCGGAGACACCGAGTTCTGCCTTTACATCATCTGTCAGTTCCCATTCGCGAATATATATTTTCCTCCAATCAATCCCTTTCTCACGTGCTTCCTTGAGTATTTTTTGGAAGGCTTCCCGAAAATGAGCGTTTATTTCAGGCACGAAATCATCATTCGTAACATCCCACAAACGTTTTACTTTAGAGCCATTATTCTTAGCCATAAAAGCCTTGAACTGTTCCTCGGTCAGGCCAAGGCAAGTCAGGTTCATCAGTGCCTCTTCATTGTTAACGGCCATAGCGTTGACGAAGCTTTTAATTAAATTAAACCCAGCCGGAATTGCAGCCAACTCGGACGAGCTGCGCGTTTCTATTTGTTTGATAAGAAATCTTTCACCTTTCCCCTTGGCTAGTGCGTCCAGCCCATTATAGCCGAAGCCAGCACTGCCTGCTTTCAATGTAGGATCCTTAAACACGATGTAATCATCATCTGATTTGAGCTGTGTTTTAATTTGGCTCCCGTTAACACTCCATTTAGTCGTTGATATTGAATTGATACTGTCAAACAGCCCGTAAAGAATCTTGTCTCCGCGACCGGTAAAAACGTTCTGATCAGTATGGAACTCCATCCACGCTATTACTTCTGGCGATTTCCCATTGGAAATGTATATCCGTTTGCCCTTAAGATTTTCAGCCAAATTCTTGCTCGGCTCTGGGGCAGTGCTGTTTTTGTCATCACCCTTAGATGGAGTTTCTTTTCCTGCCTTCTTTTTGGCAGTTTTCACGGGAGCATTGTTGCTCTCTTTGGTGTTAGTGGGTTGCTCCTTCTTCCCACACCCCACAACCAACAAACCTATCAAAATTGGAA
>DJHS01000031.1:1490-1635 GCA_002433235.1 Verrucomicrobia bacterium UBA6614 | reverse complement strand
AAACACTGAGAACCATCAGAACGACGAATCCCATACACCAACAGCACTGAGACATTGGGAGAATTGGGTCTCTCAGGGTTTCCTGAGTGATCAGTGTGAAAGCCGTATTTCCCCTGAAAACGGGGGATTTGATGTTCGTTGGGTT
>DJHS01000031.1:0-1451 GCA_002433235.1 Verrucomicrobia bacterium UBA6614 | reverse complement strand
CACCCCACAACCAACAAACCTATAACAATTGGAATCAGTACTTTCATGGCTGAGAGAATCCTACCCCACCATCCTGATTCAGAGAAGTTCAGAGGATGCTCATCTCAATCCCAGTGTTTTCACCAATTCCTCAGAGAACACTGAGATTCACAGAAACGAAGAATCCCATACACCATCATCACTGAGACATAGGGAGAACATACGGAGAATCGGGTCTCTCAGTGTTTTCTGAGTGATCAGTGTGATAGCTGTATTCCCTCAGAAAACGGAGGATTCGATGTTCTTTGGGTTCGATTCCCAAAACACATTCTGTACTTACTGAGCGATTGTCTTATGGGGCCGAGGCCAGAGACTTTTTCGGGTTTTTCCGCGGGCAAATTAGGTTTCCGGATTATTCCACTCTTTTCATTGGGTAATCCAAATCGAAACGACTGGATGGGGCATTACGAAATTTGTTTAGCACAGGGTTATAAGTGTAGACCTTTATCTTGTTCTCGTTTGGTTCAAACACCATATAGCGGAGCCAAGATTCTCCTCCATTGTTTAAGTGTTGATAATCACTCAGAACTTGATGAACCTGATTGCCGTGATCTCCGGCGTCTGTGCGAACGGCCTCTCCAGCGTGGTGCCCGCAGAGAACCATGAAGATGTTCTTGTGCTTCTTTACGAATTTTTGCCAAGTCTGTTCGCCGGTGTTGCCTTTGGCTGACATCCCCCCTGTGTTTCTCGACTTGCCCTTGTTCATATAGGCGTGCGTCAGCACAATGACACGGTGCTTAGGGTGCTTTGCGACCACTTTGTTCGCCCAAGCCAAAACTTCGTCTCGCGGTTTGCATTCAAGCGAGATAATTAGAAATTTCATTCCTGCAGCTTCGAAGTGGTACCAGGAATTGTCATGACGATCCGGGTGAAAGGTTCCACCAAACTCCTGCCTTTTGGCAAATTTCTCGCGAGGAAAGTATGTGTTAAAGTGGGTGGTTCGGTTGACCCCGATATTGCCGCCATATTTATTGTCTGCCTTCTCAAATCCCATGTCATGGTTTCCTAGGCACATGCAATAGGGCACTTTCCCGTCCAAAATGGACATGGCTTCCCTTGCGATCGCCCATTCCTCAGGGGCATCCGCTTGCACAATATCTCCTTCATGAACGAGGAAAGCTATATTTAGTCGCTTTTGGTTGTCACGAACCCAGCGGGTTTGCGCGAAAAAATAACGGCGTAAATCCCCGTTACCCCACTTCTTAGAAAGTTTAAGTCGCGTATCGCAGTAGAACTGGGTGTCAGGCAAAACCGCTAGAGTAAACGATTTGCCTTTTTTGGGAGCTCGTTTCTCCAACGGAATCTTTTCCGCCGCTAAAGTGCCCCCACCCAGCAAACCAATGAAAATTAGAATCAAGGTTTTCATTGCTGAAAGAATCCTACCTTACGAATCAGACTCAGAGAAGTTCATA
>DJHS01000156.1:0-5400 GCA_002433235.1 Verrucomicrobia bacterium UBA6614 | reverse complement strand
GTCGCCGGCGAAATCGTCACCAGAAAATGCCGCAACGCCTCGACGGCCTCGTTCTTGGCATCCTTGTCCAATCCGTGGAGCAGGTCCGGCATGGTCGTGCCCGGCTTGATCTGGTGCGGGCCGAGCAACCAATGCCGCAGCCAGCCGGCGGAGGCGGGATTGTGCGTGGTGAACAGCGTCGGCCCGGTGTGGGATCGGAACCGATGCGCATTCTCTTCGTTCACCTGATGACAGGCGACGCAGTTGAGTTCGTTGATGAGCACTTCGCCGGCGGCGATTTGCTGCGCCGGCGTGTCGCGCGGAAAGCGGTCAAAACCGGGCACCACCGGCTGCGCCGCCACGGTGAGCGACAGCGCAAGTGCGAAGATGATGGCGAGGCGGTTCACGCTGAATGTGCTGCCGGCGCCCCGCCGGCAGAAGTTGCGCGTTGGGCCTGCCGGCGGGGCGCCGGCAGCACGTTAGGCATCACGGGCTTCATCGAGGAGTTTCATCCACGGTCCCATATAGTGGCCGTGATCCCAGAAGGTGCGACCACTAATGAGGTTGCCGTCGATCACACACGGTTCATCAACAAAAGTGCCGCCGCAGATTTCGAGATCAAACTTCGCCTTCGGCACGGTGGCCATGCGCCGACCTTTCACGCAATCGGCGCGGGCGGGGATTTCCACGCCGTGACAGACGCTGGCGATCGGCGCGTTCTTTTCAAAAAAGTAGCGTGTGATATTGAGCAGATCTTCATCCTCGCGAATGTACTCCGGCGCGCGGCCGCCGCTGAAGAAAATGCCGAGATACTCCTCGGGCTTCACGTCGGCGAACGCAATGTCCGAGTCCATCGTGTAGCCTTCCCATTCCTTGGTGATCGTCCAGCCCGGTTTATTTTGGTGCATCACCATCTGGTACGTGCGCTTTTCCGGCGCGGCGATCACCGGCTCGTAGCCGCCCTCGATGAGGCGGAAGTAGGGATACATCGTGTCCACCGTCTCGGCGGCATCGCCGATGATGATGAGGACCTTGGGTTTTTCGCTGCTCATTTTGGGAAGTTAAACGGACGCGAGACATTTATCCAAGTACGCACGCGCGCGGTTGATCTCGGTGGTGCACGCGGCGGCGGTGGGAAGGATGGGAATGCCGCGCGGGACGGGGTGCATGAAAATGCTGGTGAAGCCGTAGTAGTTAATGGCCTTCAACGCGCCGACGATGGGCTTAAAGTCCAGCTTGCCGCGCCCGGGCATTTGGAGCAGCTCCTGTTCCTTGGGCAGTTTTTTCATGCAACCCATGCCGTGTTGCCACGCGTAAAACATCGCGATGCGATTGCCGAGCGCCTTGATGAGCGCGGCGTGCCCGGCGGCATCGACGCCGAGGGTTTCCAGATGATACGGCGCAAGGGCAATGCCGAGGTGTCTATTGGGCGTAAACTCGGCCAGCCACTTGAGTGAGTCGGGCGTGTTGATGAGATTGCTGGAATGATTCTCGATGGCGATGGTCACCCCGGCGGCCTCGGCGGCGGCGAGGTGGGGCTTCATCAGCTCGGCAAACTTTTTGACCTCCGCCTTCAGTTCGGCGCCTTTCAAGCCGCGCTGGCCGCGTCCGCCGCAGACCATGACCTTGGTGCCGAATTTCTTGGCGAACGCCATTTCCTTTTGCAGCCCAAACGGCCCGAGATCGTAGCGCGTGATGCAGCCCATGCGCACGGGGCCCTTGGCGGTCTTGTGATTGCGCAGCATCTTGGCGAAGGCGTCGTGCCCCATGGCCTCGATTTGCTTGCGTTGATTGCCGTGCACGCGCGGCCAGATATCGATGGTGTCCGCACCGGTCTTGGCCACCTCGGGCAGGATTTCCTTGAGCGGCAGCCGACCGTACATCGAGGAGGACAAAATGTAATTGAGGCGAAACTTTGGCCGGGCAGCCAAGGCTGGCACAACGGCGGTCGCCACGGCGGCTCCGAGGAATTGACGGCGGGAGAGCGTTTTCATGTGGACGGAATTCTGCGGCCGTTTTCCAAAAAAGGCACGCCCAAGTGCACCGGGTTGGTTTCGCCGGGGCGCCGGATGATTTCCGGCGAATATTGCGTGACGTACGCGCGGCGCATTTGGTCGGTGGTGTTCGGGCCGCTGCGATGAAAGCTGAGCGAGCTGAACACCACCACGCTGCCCGCCGACACAATCGCCGGCACGCCGGTCTCCTCGCCGAAGTAACCCGCCTTGTCGCCGGTTTTTTCATCGTGCACGTGCTCCACCAGCGTGCGGATGCCGATCTGCGAAAAGGGCATCACGTGCGCGGTGCCGTTGGCGAGGGACATGTCGTCCACCGCCGTCCAGCAGGTGACATACGGCGTGTGCGGAAAGCCAAGGTAGCCACTGTCCTGATGCCACGAAAAAGCCATGCCTTGCTCGGCGGCTTTCACCACGTACTGGTCGTAAAAGAGAAACGCGGTGTCGCCAATGGTCGCGCGACAAATCTCCGCCATCAATTCGCTGAACACAAACTCCGCCAGGCGCGGCGCCTGTTCGTATTGCTTGGCGATGTGATAGCGTTTGCCGCGATGGCTGATGTGAATGTGGTCCGTGCCCAGCCGATCCATCTCTGCATGCATCGCCTCGATCAAGCAGTCACAAGAGTCGCGCAGGATGCTAAGCTGCTCCTCGGACACCGCGCGTTCGAGGATGAAGTATCCGTCCTCGTGAAACTGCCTGCGTTGTTCGTCGGTGATGAGCGGCACGTTACTTCAGCGGATTCTCGTACCACACCACGTTTTTGCTTCGTTGGCCGGCGATGAGGGCGTCGAGGTCGCCGTCGGCGTCCATGTCGACGAGGCGGATGTCGTAGGCGGCTTGGTCGGCGTTGATGATGTGGGTGGTGAACTTGCCTTTGCCGTCGTTCTCGAACCACGCGGCTTTGCGGCTGAGGTAGGCGCAGGTGATGGCGTCGATGTCGCCGTCGCCGTCGATGTCGCCGACTTGGAGGCAGTGCGAGGAGAGAAGGTCGGTGTTGATGTCGTGGATTTCCCACTTGGGATTCTCGTACCAAATGAGGCCGGTGCCGTGGCCGCGGCTGGCGATGATGTCGAGCTTGCCGTCGCCGTTGACGTCGGCGGGCAGGATGTTGGTGGCACCGAGATGCTTGCCGGGGAGGCGATGTTTTTTGAAGGGCTTGGTTGGATCCTTGCCGGCTTCCCACCACGCAAACCATTCGCCCATGCCGGACTTGTCCGACGGCCCGCCCTTGGCGGCGAGGGTGATGTCGAGGCGGCCGTCGCCGTTGAGATCGCCGGCGCCGAGGTAATGGCTCAAGCCGGGGGCGTCTTCCTTGGCGAAAACGTGGCGCGTCCAGCGCTTGGCGTTGCGCGGGTTTTTAGGCACCTCAAGCCACACGGCGGAGTTGGGGAACTTGCCGCGCGGTTGGCCGCTGTTGGCGAGGAGGTCGAGCTTGCCGTCGCCGTTGACATCCGCCTTGAGCACGCCGTGGATGCCGATGATTTCGTCCTCGGCAATGCGCGCCTTCCACGGGCCGGCGGTTTGGTTTTTATTCGGCTGCTCAAACCACACGATGTGGCCGGGCTGATAGCGCGCGCCGATGAAATCCATGTCGCCATCGCCGTCGACGTCAAAGGTTTCGCCGTGGATGAAGGCGTGGTCCTTGTCATCGCCGATGATGACCTCCTTCCAATTGGGCGCGACGAACAGCCGCGTTTTGCCGCCGGCATTGCTGATGACATCGACCTTGCCATCGCGGGTGAAGTCAGCGGCTACGGCGACGTTGTTGTGCAGGCCTTCCCACACGACGTGTTTTTTCCAGTTGCCCTTCACCGCGGCGGTGGCGGTGGAGACGATGAGAGTTTGAATGAACAGGATTTTCAGGATGTTCATGATTTATTTGGTGTGGTTGCGGGTTTTGTCGAAAAGGGTTTTGAGTTTTTTCACGGTGCCGGCGTGCGCTGCGGAGCGGGCGAGGTTGGTGATTTCGTTGGGGTCGGATTGGTAATCGTACAGTTCCACGCCGTGCTGGCCGTCGTTCCATTCGGTGTACCGATAGCGGGCGGTGCGGATGGAGCGACCGAGGGGGCGGGGATTTTTCAGGCCGGGCAGGCGGGGGCGAATGCGGGTGGTGCTGTAGGCGGCTTCGCGGACGGTGGCCTTGGGGTTGGCGAGGATGGGCGTGAGGCTTTTGCCCTTGAGGTGCTTGGGCTTGGGAAGGCCGCAGAGGTCGGCGAGGGTGGGGTAAAGGTCGACCAGCTCGGTGAGGGAGGCGCTGGCTTGGCCGGCGGTTTTCATGCCGGGCACGGAGATGATGAACGGCACGCGAGCGCTGCCCTCAAAGAGGTCACTTTTTTGCCACAAGCCGTGGTGGCCGAGGTGATAGCCGTGGTCGCTGAGGAATACGATGATGGTGTCGTCGGCGAGCTGGAGTTTTTCCAAGCCATCGAGCACGCGGCCGAGGCAGGCGTCCATCAAGGTGGTGGAGGCGTAATAGGCGCGGATGATTTCCTTGCGTTGCTCGAGGGTCAGCTCGCGTTGGTTCGGGCGATCAGGCAGGGCGGCGGGCGGAATGTCGTCACGGTCGCCGGGGATTTCCAACACGGGTTTAATTTTATCCAGTGGATAATGTTTCGCGTGATGAATGGGGGCAACGTACGGCGTATGCGGGCGGTAAAAGCCAACGGCGAGGAAAAAGGGTTTGCCGGTTTTGTTCGGATGATGTTCCTCGAGGAGCTTCACCGCAGCCAACGCGGCTTGGCCGTCGGTGTGTTCCTCATCCTTGCTGTCGAGCAGCAGCCAACTCATCGTGCCGCCGTAGGCCCCGGCGCGCAGGGTGATCACCTCGTCCTGCCGTGTGCGATCAATGCCGATGGGGTTGATGACCTTGTTCCACGAAGGCTTGTCGTCGACGCCGTCCGTGCCGATCTGGGTGGGTACGCCGTAATGATAAATCTTGCCGATGCGCGCGGCGAAGTAGCCGTGGTTGATGAAGTGCTGCGAGAGCGAGGCGATGTCCGGTTGTTTGTTGCGGAAATGACCGGCATTGGACAGCACGCCGGTTTGCTCCGGATACAGCCCGGTCATGAACGACGAGCGGCTGGGATTGCAAACGGGATACTGGCAGTAAGCCCGGTCAAACCGCACTCCGCGTTTGGCCAGCCGATCAACATTCGGCGACTGCACCAGCGGATGCCCATAACAGCCTAGATCGGCATTGAGGTCGTCCACCGCGATGAGCAGCACGTTGGGTTTATCGGCCGATAAGGTGAAAAACAGGGGGAAAACAGCAAGCAACAGGGAAATTCTAGGGGAAATAACTCTCATGGGTTCGGAGAGGATAGAGTTGGGAGGCCAGGAATGGGAGCATGTTTTTGTTTACATCGGAGGATGGGAAAGGCAGAGTCCCGCGCTTTGGGGTTGGAGA
>DJHS01000108.1:19868-20006 GCA_002433235.1 Verrucomicrobia bacterium UBA6614 | reverse complement strand
AGCAGGCGCGCGAGGGGCTGGCCCGCCTCGGGTTTCAACTCGATCACCGAGTCATCCGCCGCCACCAACCGCGCCTGGGCGACGGGCTTGTTGAGGTGCATCGTGTACTCAAGCTGCGTGCCGGCCACGGCGGTGAGG
>DJHS01000108.1:0-19563 GCA_002433235.1 Verrucomicrobia bacterium UBA6614 | reverse complement strand
TGCGTGCCGGCCACGGCGGTGAGGCGGCGCACGTCCTTCTGTTCACGCGGCTCGCGGCCGGTGTACTTGGGAAACGTCAGCTTGGCATCGGCACTCTCCAGCACGGGATGCTCGTAGACTTTCACCTCGAACGCTTCCGACTTGCCGCCGTCAAACTCCACCCAGTACTGCATCGGCTCATTTACCTCGGGCAGCACGGCGCTGAAGATGGGATCCTGCAGCTTGGGCGACATGGCGAGCGTGCGGGCCTTGCCTTGGGCGGGCTGGAGGACGAGCCGTGCGTTGGCTGGCATGCGGTCGGCGAACTTGGCGAGGAACGCCAGCGAGGCGCCGCGCTCCACTTCCTTGTCGCCCGGCTCCACGCCCAGCAGGATTGCGGGATTCAGCACGGTGACTTCAAATTCCTCCGACTCGCCGCCACTGAACTCCACGCGGTATTTAAAGGACTCCTTGGCCACCGCGACGGTTGCGGTTATCACGCCGTCCTTGGCGGTCATTTCAAGCTCCTCGGCTTCCTCGCCGCGATGGAGAATCAACTTGGCCTCGCGCGGCAGCTTGTCCTTGAAGGTCGCCGTGATGGTCACTGCCGTGTCCTGCTCGACGGCCGTGTTGCCCGGCTGCACCTCCTGCAGTTTCGCGTGGGTCGTGGTGGCGTTGATGGCTTGGACGATGGGCTTCGCGGTCGGCACGAGTTGCGTGAACGAGGCGACGAGCGCCACCAAGGCCACGGCGTGAAAAGCCTCCGCGCGCGTCAGCCGAGCGGCGGGCACGCTCTCGATCCAGCGGCCCTGTTGCGCCTCGGCGACGGCGTCGTTGATGACGCGTTGTTGCAGGAAGTTCAGCTCGCCGGTTTGCGGGTCCGGCTCCTGCTCGAGCGCTGTTAGAAGAACAGCGTGCAGTTGCGGGTTGTCGCGCTCGATGCGGCGGGCGAGGTCGTGGTAGTTCGGCCTCCAGTTGCGCGCGCGCGCCACGGCGATCACCGCGAGCAGGGCCACTCCCAGCGCCACCGCCGGGATGGCCAGGAAACTGTTCGCTTCCGCCGCCCACATCGCCGCCACGGCGAGCAGGCCGGCCATCCAGCAGACGCCCAGCGCGCGCCATGTGCGGAGCTGGCGCTGGCGTCCGGCCAGTGGGTCGAGGTGTTTTTCAAGTCGTTGCCACTTCATGTTCGCCTCCTTCGTTTCCCTCCTCCTTGGCGGGCCGCCGCGCGAGCCAGCCGCCCAGCCACGTCTCCAATATTACCAGCAGGATCGCTGCCAAAATCAGCCACCGCCAGAGCTTTTTATCATCCTCCAGTGCCTTGTCATTCACCGATTGTTCGGAGTTTTTCACAATTTTCGCGGAATCCTGATTTTCGGGCAAAATGGGCAAATTCAAGGCGGAAATCGCGTCGTTTTCCATGGGGCTCGTGCGGCTTTCGGCGGCGGGCAGGTTGACGGCAAAATGCAGCGGCGGTTCAAGGTCGGGCAGCGTGTAAATGCCTGGCGTGGAAGGCGTGAAATTTTGCGCGCCGGGGTCAAGATTCACAACTTTTCCGTTGGGTTGGCGAAGGGTCAATCCGGCCCTTTTTGCCTCGGGCGGCAGCGGAATGGGCTGGCCGACGGCGTAGTGCCACTTGAGCTGCTGTGTGCGGCCGAGTTCCATCGCGGTGAAAAGGAGGGAGATAAACTTGGCGGGCGAGCGCGCCAGTTGGCTGTCGGCGGGATGCCAGCCGGCGGTGAACACGACGAGGTGGCCCTCGCCGACGGGCACGTGGACGAGTGCCGGGTCGCCATCGGCAAAGCGCGCGACAGCCGTGGCGCGCGGCAGGCCGCTGATGTCCAGCGTGCGATGGCGCTTGAACTGGATGTGGTCAAAGCGCCGCAGCTCCGGCTCGTCGAAGGGTGCGAGGAGCGGATGATCGAAGTCGAGTTCGTTCCACCACGTCGTCTTGCTGGCGTCGGCCTCGCGCGCGGAGCATTGGGCGCCAGCCAACGCGCCGAGTGTCGCGGCATCGCCGGCTTCCTTTAAAACATGCAGCACGGGCGCGCCGCCCTGGCAGAACGCGCGAGCCGCCGCCGCCGTGGGTGCGCTGAGCGGGGAGGTGACAATGGCCAGTCGGTCGCGCGGGTCGTCCAGCGCCACCGCGCTCACCTCGGGCGAATGGACGAACACCTCGAACTGTTTTAAAGGCCCGTCACGAAACGCATTCTCAAGGAAGAAGCGAAGGGAGGTTTGGTCGTTCGCGGGCTCATCGGTGAAGATGTGGATGCGCAACTGCTCGGGCATGATGGGCGCGAGGTGCAGGCGGTTGTCGAAGGGCTGCGGATCGCCGGTGAGCGCGAGTTGCCACGTGGAGTTCTGGTCGGGCATTTCCGGTGCGGTGATGGCCCAACTGTCGCCGGGCGGCACGGTGACGGGCGTGGCGTTGACGAGATTGGTCCCGTCTGGCTTCTGCCAGCCGAGTTGGAAGTCGCTCGTGGACGACTGCGCATCGTTCACCACGCGGACGCGCGGTGGGGCGAAGGGATCGAGCGCCGTGCCACGCTTGCGCACGAGTTGCAGGCCGGCATTGCCGGGAGTGGCGGGCGCAACAGCCTTAATCTCAACGCGCGGGCCGGTCTCGGGCCAGTCAAGCGCCGCGAGGGATTGCTGGCGGCTGCCGCGCTGCAGGTCGGTGATGAGCAGGATCACGTCGCGGCTGGGCGTCGCGCCGCGGGTGCTGGCGGCCTCGTTGAGCCAGTCGCGGGCGTTGGCGAGGGCGTCGTCGAGATGGGTGGCGGCCCAGCCCGGTTTCGTGTCCTTTAACAAATCCGGCGGCGCGTTGGTTTGGATGAACTGGAGCAGCGGGCGGGTGGCGTCACTAAACAGGGCAAGGGCGACCTCGGTGTTTTCGGCACGGCCATCGAGAGTGGCTTGGGCCTCGGCAAGCGCCTTTTCCCACAGGCCGTCGCGGCGCATGCTGGCGCTGTCGTCCAGCAGGATGACGATTCGCTGGTCGGGGCCGGTGAGCGCGGCGGTGTCTTTAAAGAATGGCCGGGCAAAGCCGAACGCCAGCGCCGCGATGACGAGGCAGCGCAGCAGCAGCAGCCAGAGATCCTCCAGCCGGCTCTTGCGGGTGACGCGCGGCGGGGTGGGTTTGAGGAACATCAGCGAGCTGAACTCCTTGCGCTGGCGCGTACTGCGGCGGATGAGGTGAAAGAGGATCGGCCCCGCCACCGCTAGCGCGCCGAGCAGAAACCATGGGGTGAGGAAAGTCATGCGGCGGCCTGCGTGCGGCGGCGGACCTGCTTGCCGCGGAGTTGGCGTTGCTGGAGGTAGTCGAAGAGCGCGCGGTCGAGGGGTTCATCGGTGGACAGCGGGCGGAAGTCGATGCCGAGGCGCGCGCAGAGTTTCGCCGCGGCATCGGCGTGCTCGCGGAACCGGCGCAGGTAGCCCTCGCGCGCGGTGGCGGGGTCGATGAACAGGTCGCGGTCGTCTTCGAGGTCGTGGTAGCGCTCGGCGCGCTCGGACTTGAAATGCAGCTCCTCGGGATCGAGCACGCGGAAAACCACCACCTCGTGCCCGCTGGCGGTGAGCTGGGCGAGGTGTTCCTCCAGCTCGTCGAGCGGCGCAAGCAGATCGGAGACGAGCACCATCAACCCGCGCTTGTGCACCAGCTCCACGATGCGGCGGAGCGGCCGGCCGAGGTCGGTGCCTTGTCCCTCCGCCGGTTGGTCCAGCGCGAGCATGAGCTGCCGCAGGTGGCCGTGGCGATGGCGCGCTGGGAGATACTCGCGGATGTTGCCGTCAAAGGACAGCAGGCCCACGGCGTCGCCCTGCAGGTGTAAAAAGTATCCGAGCGTCGCCGCCAGCGTGCGCGCGTACTCGGCCTTGCTCCAGCCGGGGGTGCCAAAGTTCATCGAGCGGCTCTGGTCGACGATGAGGTGGCAGCGCAGATTCGTCTCGTCCTCGTACTTTTTAATCACGTAACGGTCGTGCCGCGCGTAGACGCGCCAGTCGAGATGGCGCGGGTCGTCACCGGGCACGTACTGGCGATACTCGGTGAACTCGACGGAAAAGCCGTGGTAAGGGCTCCGGTGCAGCCCGTTCCAGAACCCTTGCACCACCACCCGCGCGCGCAACTCGAGGTTGCGAATCTGCATGAGCGCCTTCGGGTCAATGAAGCTCTCCGGCGCGGCGGTGGAGGGGGTGTTCATGGCGCGGGGACTTCCTCAATGAGCTTCTCGATGACGCCCTCGGCGGAGATGCCCTCGGCCTCGGCGCGGTAGTTGACGAGCACGCGATGGCGCAGGACGGGGGCGGCGAGGGACTGGATGTCCTCCGCCGTCACGTGCGCGCGACCCTGCAGCAGCGCGCGGGCCTTGGCGCCGAGCGAGAGGAACTGCGCGGCCCGCAGCCCGGCGCCCCAGCTCACCCAGTTGTTGACGAACTCCGGCGCGCCCTCGCGATGCGGCCGGCTGGCGGCGGCGAGGCGCACGCAGTAGCGCGTGAGGTCCTCGGCGATGGGCACCTTGCGCACGAGGTCGTTGAAGCGCATCACGTCCTCGCCGGTGAACAGCGCTTCGATGGGCTCACCGGCCGCGCCGGTGGTCTGGGTCACCACGGCCACCTCGTCGTCCTCGGGGAGGTAGTCGATGATCACGTTAAACATGAACCGGTCGAGCTGCGCCTCGGGCAGCGGGTAGGTGCCCTCCATCTCGATGGGATTCTGCGTGGCGAGCACAAAGAACGGCCGGTCCAGCGCGTGCCGTTCGCCGGCGGCGGTGACCTGGTATTCCTGCATGGACTCGAGCAGCGCGGCCTGCGTCTTGGGTGGCGTGCGGTTGATCTCGTCGGCCAGCACGATATTGGCGAAGACCGGCCCGGGCACGAAGCTCATGCGCCGGCCGGTGTCAGTCTCCGTGAGCACCTCGGTGCCGGTGATGTCGGCGGGCATGAGGTCGGGCGTGAACTGGATGCGCGAAAACTTTAAATCGAACAGCTTGGCGATGGAGTTCACCAGCAGCGTCTTGGCCAGGCCGGGCGCGCCGGTGAGCAGGCAGTGGCCGCCGGCCATCAGCGCGACGAGGATCTGGTCGATGGCCCCGCGCTGGCCGATGATGGCCTTGCCCAGCTCGGTGGTGATGCGCCCGTAGCCCTCGGTGAGCTGCGTGGCGGTTTTGGCGTCGTTGGCGATGGTGTCGGTTGGCATGTCAGTGGGTGAGTGCGTAGTAGATGATGTTGATGCCCATGGGGTAGGCCTTGGGCTCGGAGAAGCGGCGGAAATACTCGGGGTCCTCGCCCTCGCGTTCCCAGCCGTCGCCGAGGTCGGTGTTGTGGCAGATGATGCCCATCAGGCGGCCCTTGTCGTCGTGCAGGCCCATGTAGTGCACTTCGGCGCCGTCGTCGGTGGGATGGTTGCGCGGCTCGTACATGCGGCCGCTCATGGCCGCGCCGATGGAGGGCAGCTGCGGCTTTTCCTTTAAATCGAAAACACAGTGGAAGATGGGGTGCTCCAGCGGCAGCTCGCGCGGCTGCTGCTTGGGGTAATCCTTGGGCGGGAACACGCGCTTCATTTCCGTTAAAAAATTCTCCAGCTCATAGCCGCCCCAGAAGTCGTCCACCATCAGGAAGCCGCCGTTTAAAAGATACTTGCGCAGCGCCACCACCTCTGCCTCGGTGAAGTAGAGGTCGCCCGGCTCGATGATGTAAATGAACGGATAATCGAACAGCTCCTTGTCCGTCAGCGTGATGATCTTGCCGTCGGGATGCACCTTCATCGAGGTCATCTCCTGCAGGCGATAGGAGAAGTTCAGGTCGGCGTCGGGATAATCGGTGGCCCACTTGCGGCCGCGCCCGCCGTAGCTGCTGTAGCGGATGCGCACAAAGGTGAACACGTCGTGCGGCATCGTCTTGCTCAGCTCCCAGTCGGGGGCGTTGTTGCGGAACAGGCCGGGGTCGCGCGGCACCGGCTGGGCCAGCAGCCACACCGCGCCCGCCACCGCCGCCATCACGCCGCACGAAATGAACGCCGCCTTCTTCATTGCTTGCCTTTCTCGTTCATCTTTAAAAGAAGCCGCAGAGCCTCGCGGTAGCGCGGGGCCTCCTCCAGCGCCATCAACAAGTGCCGCTTGGCCTCGGGCGCGCCCTTGGCGTGCAGCAGGCGCGCCAGCCGGAAGTGCGCCTCGGCGGGGTCGCGCGGGTCCAGCCGCAGGACGATCCGCCATGCGCCGATGGCCGCGTCGTTCTGCTTCAGCGCCTCGGCGGCCTCGGCCAAGTGGCGGTGCGGCGGCGCGAGCAGCGGGTTGACCGCCAAGGACCGCTCGGCATTCTCGCGCACGGCCGCCCAGTCCTTCGCCTCCGCCGCCAGTTCCATCAGCCGCTGGTAAACGTCGTACGCATCATCCGTCATCGCCGCGAACCGCCGCAGCACCGCGCGTTCCTCGGTGAACTCCTTCAGCTCGCGATGCGCCTTGGCGAGCATCACGTAGGCGTTTTCAGCATCGACCTGTCGCGGGAACAGCGCGATCAACTCGCGGCAGGGCGCCTTGGCGGCCTCCCACTTTTTATCCGCCAACGCCTTTCGCGCCTGCCGCCGCAGCATGTAAATGTTCTTTGGGTGCCGCTTGGCGAAGGCCTCCACGCCGGCCTTCAAGTCGGCGGGCGTCGGCTTGGTCCAGTCGAGCTTGGGCGCTAATGCCTCTGCGCGGGCCTTAGCGAAGGCGGCAAATGCCGGCTCCAGCTTGTCCATCGGCTCGGTGTGCTTGGCGATCGCGGCGTTGATTTCCACGCCCTTGCCGAGGTCGTGCAGGATCTTGCGAATGGCCTCCAGTCCAAAGCGGTCGACAATGTGCTCCACCACCAGCGACGACTCGTAATAGGCAAACGACAAGTGCGCCCCCGTCTTGGGCGCGAGGAACGCGCCGCTGAGCTTGGAGACGGGCGTCAGCTCGCCGCCGAGGATCATCTCGCGGAACTGCGGGTTCATCGACTGCCCCCACGCGGGATTGGCCTGCCGTTCCTCGTAAACGGAGATGCCCTCGCTCAGCCAGCGCGGCATCTTGTTCTTGGTCATCGCCAGCGTCACCGTGTGGCAAAACTCGTGCCACAGCACCGACTCCCAGTTGGCGGGGTCGGGCATCTGCGAGGCGGGGCTGTTGGCGGTGATGACACAGCCGAAACACACGCCGAGAAAGCCGGGATTGTCCGGCATGCCAAAGGTGCGCACGCCGAAGTCCTTTTGCTCGGCAAAGATCTCCACCGTCGTCGGCTGCTCCAGCTTGAGGCCGTACTTCTTACATAGCGTGTCCTTGGCGCGCTGCAGCAGCGCCAGCGCGCGCGGCCCGTAAATCTCCGCCTCGCGCGGCGCCATGCGCAGGATGAAGTCGTCGTTCTTTAAAGTGCGGTACTTGTCGAGCGTGTCTTTTAAAGTGACGAGGTTGAAGGTGGTCACGTCGTAGCCGTCGGCGTCGTGCGCGGAGGCGGCCATGGCCCAGCCTTCCTTCTCCTGCCCCAGCCGCAGGAGGTCCTGCGCCAGCTGGATGCGCGCGGGGAGATGCTTGTCGTCGAATGCCAGCGCCGC
Organism: Verrucomicrobia bacterium UBA6614; assembly: GCA_002433235.1. Taxonomy (GTDB): domain Bacteria; phylum Verrucomicrobiota; class Verrucomicrobiia; order Limisphaerales; family UBA1100; genus UBA6614. The sequence continues at coordinate 12,020 of DJHS01000108.1, read as the reverse complement.
ACGCTGGTAGGCCGAGCCCTCGGCAAAGCGATATTTTTGCGAAAGCTTCTTGCCGATGAGATGCGGCACGCGCGGGTTGCGTTTCCAGTGCTTGAGGGCGCGCTCGCGGGCGGCCTTCTCGCCGGCGCGGTCACTGCGAAGGTGGGCGAGTACGGCGCGGTAGGCCCACGCCTCGGGCTGCTCGGGATTTACCTTGAGGACATCGGCCAGGAGTTTTTCCGCCTCCTTGTACGCCTCGCGGTCGATGATGTTGTCGGCCAGCATGAGGTGCGAGGGAATGTGGTTGGGGTTGGCCGCCAAAGCCGCCATGAGGTGTTGGCGCATCACCTTGCGGTCGGTGCCCTCGAAGGACTTGGCGACACCATAGTGAATGTCGGCATCCTTGGGATGCTTCTTCAGCGCGAGTTGAAAGACGCGCGAGGCGAGCGTGTAGTCGCTCTTGCTCAACGCCAGCCCGCCCTTGGCCAGCGGGACGGAGCGGTGGTTGGGATCGTCCTTTTCCGCGGTGTCGAACAGGCGCTCCAGCACGAGCTTGGGATCGGCGCCCTCCAGCAGCGCCATTTGGCCGAGCACGACGAGGTCCGGCGCATTGCGGTAACGCCACGCCATGCGGCTGGCGAGGCCGTTCATTTCCTTTAATGCATTGGTGGCGGCCTTGGGGTCGTTGTTAAAATGATGCACCTCGTGCGACACCCAGTGCAGCCGCACGCTGTGCGGGAGCTTGGCAATGGCGTTGGTGGTGATGGCACGGGCCTGCACGTACTGGCCGGTGGTGAGCAGCGCGCGGATGTGCAGGACGCGCGCCTCCTCATCCCACTGCCGCGCGGCGGTGGCGGCCTTGGCGTGGTGGATGGTGGCGTTGTATTCGCCGGCGAGGTACGCCTTGCGGGCGTCGTCGATGGGGGCAGCGGGCAACAGGAAAGCGGCCAGTCCGGAGACTGCGGCCAGCCAAAATGTCGCCAGCGGTTTCATCCTGTAGCGCAGACATCCTTGTCTGCTGTATCGCAGATTTCCCAATCTGCATTTCGTTCGCCGCCCGTTGCAGGTTTGGAAACCTGCGCTACGGGCGGTTGGTGCGCCTCCATTTTACCAGCAGATTCCGCGCCAAATTCTACTGATTTTTCAGTTTTCTCTTGGCCAGATACGACTGCAAAAACTTGTCCGTCGGGGCTTCTTTCCACGCCGTAAACCACAGGTCGCCAAGCACTTGGCCGCCCTTGGTGAGTTGGGCCTGGAGAAATTCCTTTCCCTTGGCGGGGGTGGCGGGGGAGAGGTGCTTGTCCTTGTCGAGCTGGTAAAGTGGCTCGACGAGCGCATTCTGGCCAAGAATGTACTTCATGATGTGCTGGAACCGGCCGCTGGCGTCCTTGGTGGACTCGGCTGTGGCAACCAGCATCGCAGGGCGCACCTTGGCCAGCAGCGCCTTGGCGTCGTGGCCCTTGATGGCGTTGAAAAAGCCGCCGTCAATCCACGAGTGGAACCGCCGGCTGGTGGTGTAGCCCTTGGGATTCTCGCCGATCCAGCCGTTAAAATGCTCGGTGGTGTGCAGCGGCTGCGCGGCGTCGCCGACAAAGTGGCTGAGGATGCCCATGCGATAGACGAGGTTGGCGCGGGCGTTGGCGATTTCCTCGGGCGTGCCCATTTCCTCGAACACCTTTAAATAGGAAAACGCACTGACGAGCTTGAGGTAGTTCTCGTTGATGGCCCAAGGCAGGAAGCCGGGATGGCCCTTGAGGCGGTCGGCGTTTTCATTGGGCAACGGCAGCTTGTGCTTAATGCGCGCGGCGGCCATTTGCTCCACAAACTCGTAGCGGAAATGGCCGAGCTGTTCGGGCTTGAGCCGGTACTGCTCAAGATACTCGACATCGAAATAGTGGTCGGGATTGTTGAGATGCCGCAGGGCCCGGTCGCGCTGGTTGCGCCAGCGATCGGGCTCGCCGCCGAGGAACTGGATGCGCTCCGCATTGGCCGCCTCCCGTACAAACGCCGGAAAGTCCTTGGGCAACGACGCCAGCGCGAGCTGGTTGACGAACCGGTGTCGCAGGTAATCCCAAGCCTGCCCTTCCGCCGGCAAAAGAAACAACGCCGCCATGGCTGATGCGATAACCCTGCGAACACGCATCGGGAGAGGCTGCGGACGCCGCCAACCACTGGCAACTGGAAGCTGTTCACGAGTTGTGCCCATGCTTGTGGTTGGAGGGTTGATTTTGAAGAGGGGTGATGTAGGGTTGTGGGAATGAAGTTGAAGTCTGGAATCAAGACTGCGGTGGCTGGCGTGGGTGGGTTGGCGATGATGTTTCTTGCGGTGGAAAATTGGCGGGGTAAACAGGACTGGGAGGCATTCAAGGCGGAGTGGGGGAAGAAGGGGGAGGTGTTTGATTATCGCCAGATTATCCCGAAGGCAGTACCGGCGAAAAAAAACTTCGCGTTAATTCCGCAATTCGAGCCCTTGTTTAACCTGAAATGGGGCGAGGACTTTGAAGGAGGAAAGCCGGTGGATCCGGAGGCATTTGAGAGAGCGAAGGATGTTGTGCCCTTAGGGGATGATCTGCCGGACTTGACGGGGTGGCGGATGGTGCAGCGGGTGGACTTGAAAGCTTGGCAGAAGCACTTTCGGGCTGGGAAGGAGTGGCCAAAGCGAGGAAAGGCGGGAGATGCGGCCGAGGATGTCCTGTTGGCATTGACGAGGCACGAGGGGCCGTTGTCTGTCTTGGCCAAAGCGGCTCAGGAACGGCCCTTGGCGCGGTACGATGTTAAGTACGAGGCGCATTTTTCAGCGTTGTTTCCCCATCTGATGCCGCTGCGGCAATATGCGCGGGTGTATTCCCTGCGAGCACTGGCGAGGTTGCGGACCGGCAAGCCGAAGGAGGCGCTTGAGGATGTGTTGATGGCGGTTTTTCTGGCGGAGACGATCAAGGATGAGCCGATTTTGATATCGCACTTGGTGCGCATGGCGATACTGGAGATGGCGTTGCAGCCGGTCTGGGAAGGCTTGGCGGATGGGCTTTGGGAGGCAGATCAACAGGCGGCGTTGCGTGAACGGCTGGGTGGAATTAACCTCATCGCCCATTACCAGTTGGCGATGCGAGGCGAGCGGGATTTTTCGAACCTGATGATGGACCAATTACGGGGAGGCAACCGCAAGAAACTGGCGGCCATGCTGGGGGTGGATGAGGCGAAGGGAGCGTTGTTGGCCATGGTGCCGGAGGGATTCATTTATCAAAATCAATTGCGAGTCAACCAACTGCACATGATGTCGACTTTCAATATGGCGGATGCAAAGAAACGGCGAATCTATCCGGAGCGTGGAGTGGACCTTGAACAGTTGATTAAGGCAGACGGCAAGAATCCCTACAACATTTTGGCGGCCATGCTGATGCCGGCGGTAGGGAAATTGGTGGCCCGAACGGGGGCTACACAGTCGGCGTTGGATCATGCGGTGATCGCATGCGGCTTGGAGCTGGCTCGGGGCAAGGGCGGAGGGTATCCCGTCAAACTGGTAGGGGAGCGAAAAGACGTGGTTACAGGCAAGCCCATCGGCTATCGGCGCGAGGGCGAACGGTATATTCTCTACAGCGTTGGCTGGAATCGTAAGGATGATGGCGGCAAGCCGGTAGTTCATGAGCCTCATGATCCTAACAGCAAACGGGCGGATTTTTATAAAGGCGACTGGGTGTGGCGATATGAGCCGGTAAAAAATAGTCAATAATGGCAGCGGCTTGGTGTTGGTGACGCCGTTGAAGATCGAGGTGCAGGAGGACGCCGCAAGTGGGCGTGTGCGGGCGAACGTGCGGGGTGTGGTGGCCAGTCGTTACGTGGCAGATGTTCACGTGAAGGCGATTGGCAGTGCGGACAGCAACTTCCGCGACGGCGAGACGGATTTGCGCGGGATTTACATCGCGGACAATCTACGTGGTAAGGCGACGGTGATCGCGCGTGATGCGGAGATGCGGTACGCCTTTTACCGCGGTGAAAAATGGCTGGGCGCGCCCGCGCCCGGATCGCCAACACCAGTCAAAAGTTCAACCCAACAGCACAAGGCGCCCTCCGCCAAGGGCCAGCCGGGGCTGGATTACCGTCAAAATCTGCAGATGCAGAACGGTCTGATTCAGGGCGGCAACTGGGGGGCTTACGACAAGCTGCGGCGCGGGCAGAACCGGGGCGTGCAGATCCAGCGCGTGCGCTAGGGCAGGGGGGTGACCCCGGTTACGATGTTGCCGGATACGGTGAACTGGACGCCGGTGTATTCGCGCCCGGTGGTGAAGTCGCTGATGTCCATGCCGCGGTAGGTCCAAAGGTTGCCTTGGCGTTCGTCGGGCTCACCCAGAAAATGAATCAGCACAGCGGTGTTTTGACGGACGAAGGACTGGATCTGGGCAGGCTGTTTCAGGGTCCAATTGAGCGAGCGGGTCTTGGGAGCGTTGGGTGGCGGCCCTGCGGCTTGAATGGGGGTGCCATCTTCCTCCCAGCGGTTGGTGGTGGATGTGCTGTTTTCCAAGTCGTGGATGACCTCGGATTTATTTTGTGAGTTGGGCCAGAATTCCCGTCGGGTGGTCAGGCGGCCGCGCTCATAGACCAGTTCCTCTTTTTTAATCCCGTTGGATTTGGGCTCGTGATAGGTGACGATCTTGCCATCGTAAGGCAGGTCGTTCAGTTCATAAACCTCGAAGCTGACGCCCAGTTCATTGGTGTAGAGCCGGGGGGGATCAAAGCCTTTCTTGGCCGGGACAACCGCGGGTGGCGGCTGGGCGTCGGCGGTATTCGTGGCGGTGGCGCCGGAAGGCTGGCCGAGATTGGCCGGGGGCGCTTCAGATGGCGTTGTCGCGGCTTCTTCATCCCTTTCACAAGCCGTTGTGAGACAGGCGGCAAGCAGTAGGCAGTGACGGGGATGTACGGAAATCACGGCGTTGCCACGGTTTGGACCTGAGTAACACGGTTGCCTTGAAATGTGAATGCCACAGAGCCTTTGAACTGCTGGCTGGTTTGGGGGTTGATGAAGTTGATGCCCTTATAAACCCAAGCTCCGCCAGCCCCGGAGGCATCGGCTTGGCCAAAGATGGCCACGATTTCATTGCCCGATTTGCCGGTGCAGTGCTGCACGATGTTGGCGGTGGTCCATTTGTGGGTACGGCCTTGGGGTAGTTGAACGACGCCGTTGGCGGTGACTTGTCCGTTGACGTCCCACTCCATCCGGGAAACCTCCTTCCCGTTCTGGAACGTCTGCCTACGCGCCATCTGGCCGCTTTCGTAGCGGCTGCCGGATTCGCCATGGAGCACGCCGTTGACAAACGTCGTCCACTTCATGGGAATGCCGCTGGGATACCATTCCTGATAAACGCCGTTCTTTTTGTTGTCCACCCAAGTCACTTCCCAAGCCTTTTGCTGTTGGGCACCGGGGGTGTCGTACCAGTGCTCCTCCTTGCCCGCGCGCTTGCCGAGATCATAGCGGATCACGCTCTTCTTTTGTCCGTTCTCATACCATTCCCAGTATTCGCCATGGGGAACATTGCTTCTCCAGATGGCTTCCCAGCTGGGTTTTCCGGATTCAAAGAAGCCCTTGGCCTCGCCCTCCTTCAGTCCGGCCTGATAGGTGGTGATGCTCTGGGTCTGGCCGTTTTCGTATTTCCAAATCTCCCTGCCATCCTCCTTACCTTCCTTGAAGGTGACTTGAACCTTGAGTTTGCCGTTCTCGTGCCACTCCTTGTATTCGCCTTCCCATTTGCCTTCCTTGTAGGTACCTTCGCCGGCAAGGGTGCCATCCTCGTACCACCATTTGCTGGGGCCATTCCACCGGCCCGCCTCACAGCGGCTTTCCATTTGGGGATCGCCGTTTTCATGGGACCAGACAACGAGCCCCGTATAGGGAGTTTGTTCGCCTGTCTTTATGATCACGTCGTTGATGATCATGATTTCTCCACCGCTGATTCGTCCGGTGCCATCTCCACCGGCGGGGTTGGCTCCCTTTGGCGTGGAACCATTCCCACCGGATGGGGCGCCGGCGTCATCCTTGCCGCAGCCGGCGGTGAGGAGTGCGGCCACCAAGGTCGCGATGGAGAGGTGGCGGTGATAGGGGAGTCGGGTCATCCTCATACGGTTTAGTTTGACGTTTGCCCGCGCATGGCGGTTACTCAGCGCACGTGGACACCATACGGGCCACTCGGGCAAAAGGCAACCCTCCCCATGCACGGGGGAAAGAAGTTGTAACCGCTCCAGGCAGGAGGGCGTCCAAGGAAGTGAGCGCGGCGTGCTGGCCGCGAAACACAAAAGGGCAAACATGAAAAATATCATCTTGGCAGCAATTTTCACGGTCGCACTCGCGCTGAACGCTTGGGCCGATGGGCAGAGTACACGGCAGGCTCTCCGCGGCGGCAATTACAAGGGTAGTGGTGAGGAAACCCGCAAAAAGTTGGAGGAAACCCAACTGGGCAGCCATAAGGGCCGCAATGAATCCGGTCGCCCCGGTTCGAGTGAGAACAAGGAGTCCGGCCATTCCCAGCAGTCGAGCAGCACATCGACGTCGGAGGAGCGCCCTAAGACTTTTCGCGAGATTTTGATTGAGGAGCTGGAACTGAGCTCCCAGCAGGTCAGCCGCCTCCGGGAAATTGGCAACGAGTGGCGTAACGCCGTGCAGCGGATCAAGGGAAGCAAGGGCTTTGCCGAGCTGGAACACAGCGAAAAGAAGGAGTTATTGCTGGAATGGCGTGCCTACGCCTTGGAGCGCCAGCGAGTTCTGAGCCCGGAGCAATTCTCACAGCTCAAGTCTCTCATTGCCGCCATTCGCAGCATCCGCGGCATGCAACGCCAGCCGAAAGCAGAAACAACCGCAGCTGCTCCGCCCAAGAGCGAAGAAGGTGGCGAGGAAGCCAAAGTTGCTGGGTATGAAAGTAAGGCCCTTGAGTATGAGAAGAAGGCTCACCATTTTCGGGAGAAGGGCAATTTGAAGAAAATGGAAATTTACATGCACTTGGCGAGGATCAAGCGCAATGCAGCGAAAACCGGTGGCAAACATGTGGACTGGAAACGCTACCATCACCTGCTGAAGGAGTTGGAGAATTCCAACGGGGGCAAGGAAGAAGGTAATAAGGGCCACAAGGAAGAGGGCAAAAAAGGCCATAAGGAAGAGGGTCGAAAGTTGAATGAAAAAGAGCACTCGAAAGGGCCGAACTTGGGCATCAACACCTCGAAGGAAAAGCGCCCCACTGGCCCGCGCGGGATTTCCAACAAGAAGGAGTCCGGCCGCCCCAATCAGGAAGAAAAGCAATAGTTTGGGTTGAGAATGCCGGGATGGCCGTGGGATGCCTATCTCGGCTTTTTGGATTAAAGACAATGAATACGATGACCTTGGCTCGATGGCTCGCGATGGTGGGAATGGCGGTGACCGGATGGACTGTTCAGGCGCAATTCACCTTGGGTGGGATCAATGCCACGATGGGCGTGATGAGCACGTTACAGGGCATAGGGACCAACGGCGCGTTGTTGCAGGGAGCAAAGGAACAGGCGAATCGTCGTGCATTGCGTGGAAGGCGGCTGATAGCGAGTCGGTTTCCTTCTTTGAACGCCGAGGAACCTTTGGGCGCAGAGATTGGCCGCCCCGAAATGGGTCGTCCGCCGATGATTAACCTCCTGCCGCCGGAAGGGCAGTTGGGGGGGCAGGAACCCTTGCCGGGCGAAGAGAAGGAACACGGTGGGGAGAATGAGCCTCCTGTGGGCGGGGAAGGTAATGGTGATCCGTTTGAGCCGATGGGGCCACTGCCAAGTGGTGAAGAGGGAATTGAGGAAACGATCATTCTGGATCCCTTTGGGGGCATGCCGCCGGAATTGCTCGGGCCTCCCCCGGAAGGCGAGCCGGAAATTCAGGATCCATTCGCGGGGCCGCTTCCGGGTGAGGGCGGCGAGGTCGACCCTTTTTTGTCCGGCATCCTAGGCGGTGAATTGCCTCCCGCGCTGGAGCCAAACGTGGACGGCCCCATTGATGGGGGCGGAATAATTTTGCCGGTGGACCCGTTTGAAAACATCGGAAAAGGCCCGGCCTTGCCGCCTCCGCCCAAGCCCGAGCTGCCTGTGAACCAAGGCACCGGTGAGGTGGTGGTTTACTGCACGAGTTGGTGTGGATACTGCAAGAAAGCCATCAACTTGCTCAAGAGTCAGGGAGTCCCATTCCGGGAGGTGGATTTGGAGAAAGATCCGACCGGTCCCAAGGAAAAAGATGACAAGCTGGCTGAGGCGGGATTGCCCCCGAGCTCCGGAGTGCCGGTCATCGATTTCAAGGGCCGGGTCATGATCGGCTACAACGAGGGATTGTTGCGCAAGCTTTGCGCCCCGGAAGCCAAATAAAGGTGGCTTTCCAGTTGTTTTTTTGCCAAAAAAATTGTGACCGGCCAGCAATTCCGTGCGTCTCTCAAAATGTGCAAGGCAGTAGCACAACGAAAGAACAGGGCAAAATCATGAAGAATCAACTCCAACGGCAATTCAAACTGGCCGGACTAATGGCTTTCGCGGGCATGAGCGTGGCACTTTGGACGGCCGATCTATTAGCCGCAGACCCCACCGCCCAGTCCGAACCTACGCGGCGCGCCCTGCGCGGCATGCGGCTCTCCGGCCCTCCGCCCACCTATCCTGGGGGCACCCTCCCGGCAAACACGGGTGGAGCTAGGCCGCTTGGAGAATCCCCCGAGCGCCCGAACGCTGGCCGGCCTGAGTTGGAAAACCCCACTGGGCAGGAGCCTAGTCTGCCCACTCAGAGTCCCATCTGGAACCCTTTCCAGCGACCTTCACATCGTGGAGAGAACGGCCAGCCGGCCACCGAGCCGCCTCCCGGTCAAGAGCCACCCATGCCGGAGACACCGGTCGTTGATCCTTTTGAAAGCCCGGAACCCACCACTCAAGGCCCGATGACGCCTCCTCCCGGCCATGCCCCACCCATTCCGGAACCGCCCGAGGTGGATCCATTCGTGAACCAGTCTCCTCCTATTTCTGGTGGACCCGAGGGCGAGTTGCCGCCCGCCTTGGAACCCACCATTGACGGACCCATTGTGGATCCGTTCGAGCCGGCGACGCCGCCTGTGACCACGCCGGAGCCTCCGTCCTCACCTGAGCCTTCCACTCCGGTTGCGGTTACGGAGCCGACGGATCCTTTCGAGGAGCAGGTTGAGCCCCTCAACTCCACCTTGAGTGGGCTTCTGGAGCCCCATACCGAGACAGGTTTGGTGTTGCCCGAGGAGATGTTTGAGGATCCCTTTGAGATATTCATGCAAACTGGCACGACCGATTGGCGCACGGAAACCCTCCGTGCCCTGAAGTGAAACACACAGCCGGAGGGATTCCATGAAACACTTGCGATTGACAATTGTAACGGCGTTGCTGATGGCCATCGTTGCCGCCGACACGTTGGCCGCTCAAGGCCGCTCACTACGCGGTGGCGGATTGATGTCTCGCCGGACTCTCCGGCTTTCCCCGGGAATCACCAAGAACTCGGCCCGTCTAGCCGATCGCAGCGGGGCGGTCATGGAGACATTGGGTGGGAGCGATTCCACCGAGGATGCCGTCAAGCGTGCGCTGGACTGGTTTGTCAAGAAACAGCAGAGAACCGGTCACTGGGAGGAAACCAAATCGCCCATCGCCCACACGGGTCTGGTGATGATGTGCTTCTATAGCTACGGTGCCAGCCACTCGCAGGAGGGGCCCTACAAGGAAACAGTCGCCAAGGCGTTGGAGTGGCTCCTCACGAAAGTGCAGCCCGATGGTCGCATGATGGATGGTGGACGGATGTACGATCAAACCATCGGCACTCTGGCATTGGCCGAGGCTTATGGCGCGTCAAAGGATGAGCGCATCAAGGAGCCGCTGGAAAAGGCGATCAAGTTTATTTGCGAAGCGCAAAACCCGCGAACGGGCGGCTGGCGTTACGCGCCTTACCGCGAGAAGGTGCACGATGGGGATCTTTCCGTTTCCGGATGGGCGATCATGGCGCTGGCCAGTGCGCAGATTTCCGGTGTCGCCGTGCCACAGGATGTGCGCATTGGCGGGTTGAATTTTCTGGATCTTGTGGGTTCCGGCAAGCAGGGTGGCATGTTTGGTTACCGCACCCCGCAACCGAACCCAACCATGACATCCGTGGGGATGTATTCCTACGAGTTGTTCGCGGGCGCTCAACTTGATGATCGGCTGGAGGAGTCCGTGGCCTACATGATGGCCCATCTTCCTGATGAAAAGCAGGAGAATTTTTACTATTGGTACTATGGTACGCTGGCATTAAATCTGTATGGTGGCGATGGGTGGGAGGCATGGAACAGTAGAATGACCCCATTACTTTTGAGAACACAGGAGGAGGATGGGAGTTGGAGCCCCGTGGGCAAGCGTGCCAAGGAGGAAGGCCGCGTGGTCACCACTGCATGGGCAACCCTGAGCTTGGAAGTCTACTATCGCTACACGCCTCTGGGCAGGATTCCGACACAGTCCGCGCGTGGTGTGAACCTCTCTTTGCAGACCAAGCCTGCGGGTGTCCGGACTCATCCCACGCTTCGCGCAACGGCCGGCCGGCCGCAGTGATAATTTAATTTGAATAGGCTCGAATTGATCGCCCTCTAAGCATCACTGCTTGGGGCGATTTTTTTGGTTGCCATCACTCCAACGATGGGCAACCGTCTCCCCCCAGTCACCTAACCAACCTTAGTAACCTTATCCAAACAATGAGCGAAGCCACCCAGGACGCCCCCGCGAAACTCGAAAAAGGCGATCTTCAAGCTGTAGAGAAACTCAAGGAAGCCCACGCCAGTATCCGCAACGAACTTTCCAAGGTCATCGTTGGCCAGCGGGAGGTTGTGGACCAGACGTTGATCTCCATTTTCACACGCAGCCACGCGCTGCTGGTGGGTGTGCCCGGCTTGGCCAAGACGCTGTTGATCTCCACACTCGCGCAGACCTTGGATTTGGGCTTTAAGCGCATCCAATTTACGCCCGACCTGATGCCGACCGACATCACTGGCACGGAGGTCATCTTTCAGGATCCCTCCACCAACGAGCGGCAGTTTAAATTTCTGAAAGGCCCCATCTTCTCGAACATCATTCTGGCGGACGAGATCAACCGGACCCCGCCCAAGACGCAGGCGGCGATGCTCGAGGCCATGCAGGAACGCAAGATTTCGATTGGCGGTGAAGATCATGATTTGCCGGAGCCGTTCTTCGTGCTAGCCACGCAGAACCCCATCGAGCAGGAAGGCACCTATCCACTTCCGGAAGCCCAGCTCGACCGTTTCATGTTCATGATCAAGGTGGAATACCCCGATGCTTCGGAGGAACTGGACATCATGAAGATGGTAACCGGCACCGCGTCGGCCACGCCTTCCGCCGTGCTGAATGCCGATGACATTGTGCAGTTGCAGCAGACGGTTCGCAAGATGCCGGTATCTGATCATGTGCTCGAATACGCGCGCAAGATCGTCCGCGTCACCCGCGTGAAGACCGATGAGGCGCTGGATGTCTGCAAGGAAATGCTCACTTGGGGTGCCGGACCTCGCGCGGGTCTCAACCTCATCATGGCTGCCAAGGCGCGCGCGATGCTGCAGGGACAGGTACACGTGAGCTGTGAGGATGTCGCCTCCGTGGCTCACCCCGTGATGCGTCACCGCATAATCCCCAACTTCTCCGCGCAGTCCGAGGGAATCACATCCGATGACATTGTCGACCGCATCCTCGAGGCCGTGCCCCAGGACGAAAAGCTGAGCTAAACGCGCCCACCACGCTGTCCGGCTGCTGCGTCCCATGAAACAGGAACAAATCGAGGCTCTTCTTGATCCCGAGGCGATATCCCGCGCCGAGGCCCTGGGTTTGCACGCGCGGTACGTGGTGGAAGGCTACATGGCCGGCGAGCACAAGTCTCCTTATCGCGGCTTTGCCATCGAGTTTGCCCAGCACCGGGAATACGCCCCCGGTGATGACACCCGCCACTTGGACTGGAAGGTGTTGGGCCGCACCGATCGTTACTACATCAAGCAGTACGAGCAGGAAACCAACTATATCGC
>DJHS01000032.1:10486-26669 GCA_002433235.1 Verrucomicrobia bacterium UBA6614 | reverse complement strand
GCCGCCCATCTCCATTTGCGCGCGCGCCATGCGCGGCGCCATTTGCTGGTAAATGCCGTGCCCCACCTTGTGCGAACCGGTGAAGGACAACGCCGCCACCGAAGGACTGGTGGCCAACGCGTCGCCCACCTCGCGGCCGCTGCCCACCACCACGTTTAGCACGCCCTTGGGCAGGCCGGCCTCGTCAAAGGCCTTCGCAATTTCCAGCGTCATAGAGGGCGCCAGACTGGCAGGTTTCAATACCACCGTGTTGCCGCTCACCAACGCCGGGGCCAGCTTCCACGCCGGCAGGGCGATCGGGAAATTCCACGGCGTGATCAGGCCCACCACCCCGAGCGGCTCACGCTTGGTGAAGAGCATGTTATTGGGCAGATCATGCGGCACCACGCTGCCGCCGATGGTGTAGCTGAGGCCCGCCATGAACCGGAAAATATCCACCGTGCGGCCCACCTCCATGCCGGCCTCCACCTTGGTTTTGCCTTCCTCACGGCACAGCAATTCCGCCAGCTCGCCAGCGCGACCGGCAATGATATTGGCCACCGCGCTGAGAACCTTGCCGCGCGCCGGCGCCGTGGTGGCGCGCCACCCGGGAAACGCCTTGGCCGCCGCGTCAATCGCCGCCTCGGCATCCGCCCGGCCGCCCATGGCGTAGGACGCCACCTCTTCGCGGGTATCCGCCGGATTCTTGTTCACCAACCGCTCACCCGAAGCCGCCGGCACCCATTCGCCGCCAATAAAATTTTGGTACTCTTTCATGTGGAAACGCGGAGTGTGCCGCAACACCTTGGGAGGGGCAAGTTCCACCTTGCCCGAAGATTAGGTTTCATATTTGGGACGAGGTGAAACTCGTCCGTCCCGCTACACCAAAGCATCCGCCTTGGCGGCGAAAATGAAGTCCGCCTCATTCAAGCCGTCAATCTTGTGCGTCCAAATTGTGATCTTCACCTTGCCCCAAGCGAGAAAAATATCCGGGTGATGAAAAATCTCCTCCGCCAACGCGCCCACCTTGTTGGTAAACTCCAGCGCCTCAGCAAAATTCTTGAAGGAATATTCCTTCTCCAAGTGATGCCCATCAATCACATGCCAGCCATTGCCCAACTGCGCCTGCAATGCCGCCAGTTCATCGCCGGCCAACGGCGGCACGCCGCCCTGACAGGGTTTGCACTCGCGTTCAGAAAGGCTGCAGGATTCGTCGCTCATAATGGGCCAAGCTTAGCGTCCGGCTGCGGGTTGTCCATTGAATCCGCATCCCGCCGCCACAGGGCCGCGCAGAAGCTGCCGAAAATGCAGTGCATCACCGCGCTGAGCGCACACGGCGTAGCGGCCGCTTCCCCAAAGCCCGGGTTATTTTTCGCCAAGTGCGTGCCCAGTCCGCTGTTTTGCATGCCCACCTCAATGGACACCGTGCGGCGGATCAATTGGTCAAAACCAAGCCATCGCGCCACGCTGTGCCCCAGCAAAAAAGCCAGGCCATGCAACAGGCACACCGCCAGCAGCAAAGTCTGCCAGTGCGCCTTGATGTCCGCGGCCCGCAGCTCGATGATCGCCGCCACGATCAGCACGATTACAGTCACCGCCACCAACGGTGCCACCGGCTCCACGCGTTTTACCGCCCGTGGCGCCAGTTGTTTCAGGCCCAAGCCCAACGCCACCGGCACAATGACCACCAGCGTGTCCATGAACAGCTTGAGTAAATCCACTTTCACCAACTCACCCACCAGCCATTTGGTGAGCAGCGGCGTAAGTGCAATAGCCGCAAAGGTGCTCACCATCGTCATCGAAACGGACAACGCCACGTTCGCCCGCGCCAGGTAACAAACCACATTGGATGCCGTACCGCCCGGACAACAAGCCACCAAAATAAGACCCGCAGCGAACTTCGGATCAATCGCCTGCAAATCCACCGCATGCGCCACCGCCCAGCCGAGCAACGGCATTAGGCAAAACTGCGCGACGCAGCCGGCCACGATCGGCCGCGGCGTTTTGCCCACCCGTCGAAAATCCTCCAGCGTCAAAGTCAGCCCCATCCCCAACATAATCACCGCCAACCCCGGCGTGATATACGGCAAAAACCACGCAAACCACCCCCGCTCCGCCAACGCCAAACCACTACACAACACCACCCAAAGCGGGAAGAGATTGGTTAATCGATGCAATATACGTGTCACAAGCTTGAGTTGGCGGGCGAACAACGTAGAATGATCGCCGCGAATGGCCGAGCTTGAAAAACATCGAATCCTCTACGACGACGAATGCTGGATGTGCACGTTCCAGATGCGGATGCTCACGTGGCTGGATTGGCGCGACGTGGCGCGACTGGTGCCAGCGTCCGACCCTGAGTGCCTGAAGTTGGCGCCGGGCCTAACCCGGGAGGGTTTGATGGAGGCAATCCATTGCGTCAGGGTAGATGGGTCTGTCTTGCGTGGGGCAAGGGCGCTGCGGTTCATCGGGATGCGCATGCCACTGCTGGTGCCGATGGCGCTCGTTCTATGGGTGCCGGGTGTCATCTGGATTGCGGAGCGAATTTATGATTGGGTAAGCCGGAACCGTCATTTGCTCAGCCGTGTATTTGGCTGCAAGGATGCCTGTGCCATCATGCCGCAAAGAAGGCGCGAGGGTGAAATCACCTCGAAACCAGCTGGAAAATAGCTCCATTTCGCGCTTGTCAACCAGCTCGCGGCTGCTATTTTCCTCTGCCCATTTTATGAAGAAGGACACTCATCCAAAGGATTACCGCCCGGTGGTTTTCCGCGACACGTCAAGCGGCGACGCGTTCATCACCAATTCGACGGTGAAGACAAAGGAGACGACCCAATGGGAGGACGGAGAAGAATACCCGCTTTTTCTCATGGGTATCAGCGCCTCGTCGCACCCGTTCTACACGGGCCAACAGACGTTTGTGGACACGGCCGGCCGCGTGGACAAGTTCCAGCAACGCTTGGCCAAAACCAAGGCGATGCAGGAGGCCAAGGCTTCCAAGGGCAAGAAATAGCTGCGCTTTCACGAACCGCCCGCCCGGTTTCGTGCCGAGGCGGGTGGTTTCTTTTTACACCTCCGCATGGATTTGCAGCCGCACATCGAGAAATTTGCCGCCCGCATGGCGGAGGTGGAAACGGAACTGGGCGATCCCAAGGTGTTTGAAAACAACCGGCGTGCACAAGATCTTGGCCGCGAGTACGCAAGACTCAAGGAACTGGTGGCACAAGGGGACGAACTGGCGCGGGCACACCGCGAGTTGGAGGAGAACCGCGAGTTGGTGAATGGTGATGACCCCGAGATGGCTGAGATGGCCGCGGAAGAAATTGCCCGGCTTGAGGCTCGGATGCCGGAACTGGAACAGGCACTGCAACTAGGCCTGGTGCCGCCGGATCCCGCCGACTCACGCAATACAATCATTGAGATTCGCGCCGGCGCGGGCGGGGACGAATCCGCGCTGTTCGCAGGAGACTTGTTCCGCATGTATACGCGTTACGCCGATGAGCGCGGATGGAAGCACGAAACCATGAGCTCCACCTCCGCCGACTTGGGTGGGTTCAAGGAGGTTGTTTTCAGCCTTTCGGGCGAAGAGGTTTACAAGCGGCTGAAATTCGAGAGCGGCGTGCATCGCGTGCAACGAGTACCGGCCACCGAGGCCAGCGGCCGCATCCACACGAGCACCTGCACGGTGGCCGTCCTGCCTGAGGCGGAGGAAGTGGATGTGGAAATTAAGCCCGAGGAACTGGAGATTTCCGTCACCCGCGCCAGCGGTCCCGGCGGCCAAGGCGTAAACACTACCGACTCGGCGGTCCAGATTTTGCACAAGCCCACCGGCCTGATTGTCCGTTGCATGGATGAACGCAGCCAAATCAAGAACAAGGCCAAGGCCATGAAGGTGCTGCGCTCACGCCTGCTCGACCAGCGCATTGCCGAGGAGCAGGCGAAATATGCCGCTGAGCGCAAGTCGCAAATCGGTACCGGCGAACGCAACGAGCGCATCCGCACCTACAACTTTCCCCAAAACCGCGTATCCGACCACCGCATCGAGCTGACCCTGCACAGCCTGCCCGCATTCATGGAAGGAGCCATTGACGAGATCATCGAGCCGCTCATCCAGCATGACCTCGAGGAAAAACTCGCGGCCCTCACCGCCTGATGGAACCACGCGGGCTTATTTTCGACTGCGACGGAACTCTAGCGGACAGCATGCCGCTGCACTGGCGCGCTTGGGACCAGACTTGCCGCAAGCACGGCTTGGTATTCACGGAAGAAAGGTTTTACTCCCTAGGCGGTGTTCCCTCACGGCGCATCTTTGCCATGCTTGGCGAGGAGCAAGGGGTGGCTCTGGACCCGGTGGAATTGTCGCGCCAAAAGGAGGCTGCCTACCTTCCGCTTATGCCGGAACTCCAGCCGGTTGAGCCCATCGTCACCATCGCCCGGGAACACCGCGGGAAAGTTCCCATGGCCGTGGCCACTGGCGGCATGCGCAATTGCATCACCCAGATTTTGAACCACCTCGGCATTGCAGACTGGTTTGATGCACTGGTGACCAGTGAGGACGTTGAAAATCCAAAACCCGCGCCGGACACGTTCGTGAAGGCGGCGCAACAAATTGGAGTAGCTCCGGAACATTGCCGGGCCTTTGAAGATACGGATCTGGGCATGCAGGCCATCCGCGCCGCAGGCATGGAGGCGGTGGATGTGCGGACGATCCTAGGCGTCAAGACAGGATCCGCATTCAAGCAGTGACTGCCTTGGGCTTGCGCCGCACCCACACGTAACGGAACAAAACGGCCCTGAGCGCCATCGCGATCGGGATGGCCAGCAGACCGCCAATCACCCCGCCCACCAGCGTGGTACCCATAAGCACGGAGATGATGACCGCCACCGGGTGCATGCCCACGCGGTCACCAATGATCTTCGGCTGGATAACGGTCTTTTCCAGAAACAACACCAGCGCGCACACGGCCAACGCCGACACGGGCGCCAAACCGCCCGACACGAGCATCTGGTCTCCATGCGTCAACGACAACAACAGCACGGGGATTATGGAAACGATGACGCCAAAGTAGGGGATGATGCCCAGCATGCCTGAGAGCAATCCCAGCATAATGCCGTACGGCAGCTTGATGACCGCAAAGCCAATCGCAAGGCAGATACCTACCGTGATGGCCACCAAAACCTGACCACGGAAAAAGACCACCATGCTGTCATTGAACGATTTTAAAACAAAGACAGCCTCGTCCTTGAACCACGATTCCTTGAGCGGCAGGTAATCGCTCCATTTCATCTCGATGGTTCGCGCCTCAAGCAGGAAATAAAACACGTACACCGGTACCAGCGCCAGTCCCGCCAGCAGCCCGATCCAGGCAATGGCCTTGGCCATGCCTTGGCCGGCGGACTTGGGTGCCACGGGAACTCCGGAGGACAACATCGCCTGAAAATCAGCGCTCTCGATCCGCTGCAACTGTAGCATGCGCCCCCAAGATGTTTCCTTGTTGCGCGAGGCCCACGTGTGGACGCTTTCCTCAATCTTCTCAAGTTGCGCCTCCTCGGTCAGCCGCATCATGTCCGGCACCACGGTCGTCAACACGAGCAGGGTCATGGTCGTCACCAGACACAGCCCAAGGAGAAACACCGTGAGAATGGCCTTCACCCGCTTGGGATTTTTCAGCTTGGTGAAGAGCATGCCGACATCCCCGGACATCTTGCCTTCGAAGAAATTTACCAACGGGTTCAACAGGAAAGCCACGATGCCTCCGATGGCCAACGGAAGAAGCACGGGAGACAGTCGGTCGATCATCCAAGCCACGCCCCAAAAGATCAGCGCCAGAAGCGCCAGAAAAACAGCCAGCGCCAATGCCGTGAGGGAAAACCACAGCACCTTCGCCTGCTTGTCCGATGGGAGGGGGAAGCCCATGTAAGTTTTTAATCCTCGCCCAGTTGCCGCGACCGTTCTGCAGCTGCGCAAACGGCATTGATGAACGCCGCGCGCACGGCATGTTCCTCCAAGACGCGCAGGCCCTCGATGGTCGTGCCACCGGGACTGGCGACCATGTCCTTCAAATCACCCGGGTGCCGGCCCGTCTCCAGTACCATCTTTGCCGCGCCCATGACCATTTGGGCCGCCAGCTTTGTCGAGAGTTCCCGGGGAAGACCTGCATGCACGCCCCCATCGCTCAGCGATTCAATCACCTCAAAAATATAGGCCGGTCCACTACCCGAAAGACCCGTCACGGCGTCCATCAAGCGCTCGGGCACCTCCACCGCCAAGCCCACTCCCCCCAAAATTCGCTCCGCCAGCCTGCCATCCGCCGCGCGCGCGTTGGCACCTAGGCAAAATCCGGCCGCGCCCTCGCCCACCAACGCCGGAGTGTTGGGCATCACACGGATGAAACGAAACGGCACCTTCGGCCCAAACACATCCGAAAAAACCGGCGCTTGAGTCTGCAATCCTGCCACGATCGAAATAACCAGATGCTTTCTCGTGGCAACATCCCGGATTCCCGCAAATACCTCTTCAACCTGATGCGGCTTCACGGCAAGTACAACGATATCCGATTTTTCAAACACCTCGGCGTTTGATGCTGTGACCCTTGCTCCCACCTCCCGGGCAAACGCCTTCCGTGCGGCAGGCACAATATCCGAGGCCGTGATACGGCCGGGTCTGGACAGGCCGGCGTACACGATTCCCCGGGCAAGGGCCGTCGCCATCTTGCCGGCCCCAAGAAACCCGATGGATTGTTTCAATGGCATCGGCTTCCTGTAACAGGAACCCCCTGCCGATGAAAGGCAAAAGCCTTCAGCCGCGCGCCTTCAAAAAAAAGCCCCGTTGCTTCTCACTGATGTCCATGCCCAAGCGATCCATCACTGCCAGCATGTCCTCCCATATTTTCCGTTTCTCGGCGAGAGACTGGTTGCGCAACAGATACGCCGGGTGAAAGGTGGGCATAAGCGGGATGCCGCGGTACTCCTGCCACTGCCCACGGAATCGGGTGATCGCTACCTCCTTCTCCAGCAGCCCGCCCACCGCCGTCTTGCCCAACGCCACCAACACACGCGGCTGGATCAGGTCAATCTGCTCATGCAGCCATGGAACACAGGTTTTCATTTCATCGAGCGTAGGCTGGCGATTGCCGGTGGAGCGGCCGGGCGTGTCCGGGCGACATTTTAAAATGTTGGCAATGTATACCTTGCCCCGGCTCAAGCCCATCGTGTCGATGATCTTTGTCAACAGCTTGCCCGCCTGGCCGACGAAGGGCTCTCCCTGCTCATCCTCATCCGCTCCCGGGGCCTCCCCCACAAACATCAAATCCGCCGCCGGATTGCCCACGCCGAAAACTACCTGTTTGCGCGACGCAACCAAGTGATCGCACTTCGCGCAAGCCAAGGCCCGCTGCCGCAGCGATTCAAAGGCGTCCCCCTTGCCCGACACCGAGGGCGGTGGCTGAAACAACGCCGCCAACTTCTCACGTTTCACATTCACATGACGCCGACCACCCTCTCGCTCGCCCTCCAAATAGCCAATAGTAGCCTCCAGCATCACTTCGTACGCGCCCATTGATCGGAGCTTAATTTCGACCCCTGCACCCGCACGCTTAACTTGCCCACTGACTTACTCACGCCCAGCCCCTAAAATAAACACATGACCAAACATTGCTTCAACTGCGGGCGCGAATGGACACTGGCCAACCTTCCGGGTCGGCGCGACAACTGTGAGGATTGCGGCACGGATTTTCGCTGCTGCCGAAACTGCATTCACCATGACCTGCTGTCAGCCCATCAATGCCGAGAACGTCGGGCCGAACCCGTGCAGGAAAAAGACCGCGCCAACTACTGCGAATACTTCGATTTCGCCAAGCGAACCTTCAAAAAACCAACCCGCGACGCCAGCGATGCCAGCCGCGAAGAGGCCGCCCGGGACGCTCTAAAAAAGCTTCTTGGAGACTAACTACACAATAAGTTGTGGTGTTTTTTTAAGTGAAGCACAACTTATAGTGTCTATAAGGTGAATTAATACTTTTTATCAAGACCTTGACTTTTTATTAGACTGGTTAATAATGACCCTACGAACCGTGCTGAGAAAGGTGCGGTTGGGGGGGTAGAACACAATTTAGGTTCTGGTCCAGTACAGCCGGAGCCGATGTCCTACAGTAGCCTACGTTGTACTGTTTCTGTGTTCACCGGGCCAGGCAGGTCGCCTTCAGGCCACCTGGCCCGGATTTTTTATGGGGCCGGCACATGAGGCTGGATCCAAGCGGACTCCAATTCACCGGGGTAAAGTGGATTGGCCTTGGCTTTTGAGGAGATCACTTTTGCGCGGACATAAATCTCATCGCCCTTCAACCGGTACGCCGCTCGCGACCCCTTGACCGTAGCCAACACTTGGCCGACTTCATCAGAGTATCGATGAGTCACGCGAAGCTTGGCACCGCTGGCGAGTTTGTAGGGTTCGTGGGTGGCGTCATAGCCCTTGCGTGTGCCTATAAATTGCGTGGTGTACTCCACTCCCTTGGCGGCGACAATATCGATGGCGATCTCTTTTGGCCCACGCTGGACGTTTTTTAAAACAACGCCCGTGCTGCTGTAGAAATCCCCTGCCTCCATGGCGCGCATCAGGGCCTCGGGCTCAAGTTTGGCGGCGCGAACCATCACCCAGCCGCGGCCGGGATTGCTGCGGTTGGATGCATTGCCGTGATAGTTGTGGGCATCGTCGGTGGCCAGGCCGTACATCACCTCGAGTTTTAATTCCGCGAGTCGTCGCGTGAGAATGATGTCCCACATGCGCTCGGTGCTTGCGTGCAGTTTGTCTCCACGATCCCGCACTGCAGGGTGGCCGTTGTACACCTCGAAAAAGCGTTCACCCTTTACCCGCATCAATTCCTCCGCCGTCACGCCCCAGCCAAAGTTGGGATGGTTGAGGTGCGGTAGAATCGTGCGGCCCGTGGCCTTCCGCTGGGCCAACACCGCATCAACATTGCGTTGCATGACCTCATAAACGCTGTTTCCGCCTTGGGGCTTGACGAGGTGTTTCAAATTATAGGCGTTCATGTGGACGGGTGCATTCCGGTGGCGGTCTGTGATTTCCTCACCCTTCAGCAGAAGAAAACGCCCGGGCGCTTCAAGGCGCTTGCGAAATTCCTCCAAGGTTTTCAACCGCACCTGTTGGCGGCCACCCTGCTCACGGATGTCCACCCAGTCGCCCCACGCCGCACGATACTTGGCTAGGGCCGGCGGCCCTCCCTTGCTTCGCATCACGTCAACCCAGCGTTCTCCTTCTTGCAGGATGTTGTGATCGGTAAGGGATAAAAAATGATAACCGTTGTCCTTGTACCATTGCGCAATGACCTCAGGGTAATCATCGCCATCACTCCAGAGGGTGTGCGTGTGCAGATTGCCCTTCCACCACTTTGCATCATCAGCGGACAGGCATGGGGCCAACAGGCAACCTAGGGTCAAGGCCAGAATAAGCGGGTTCATGTTTCCTTTCATTTTTCCTCCTTGGACGCTTCTTTTTTGACATCCAGCCGACCAAGGGATTGACCGGTGTAATCGCCATAAATCTTTTGCAACTGGGCCGAAAACTTGTCCCCCGCGTAGCGGGCGATTTGTTTGTTCTTCACCACTTGGGCGCGCAACGCTCCGGTCTCGGCGGCCAGTACCTTCTGGCCGTCCGGCATGGTGGTAAAGGGTTTTACCAGCCGGTGCAAAGTAGTGAAGTAGGCTTTCTGGTCGTCGATCAAGCCCGCGCCCGCCATGGCCCCGTGTCCCGGGCACAGCGTCTTTGGTTTTAGCGCCTTGGCGGCATCTAGGGTTTTAAGCCAGTCAATGGAATTGCCATCGCCCATGTAGTTGTAGGGACCATTCACGCAGGCGTCGCCACTGAACAGAATGCGCTGTTTGGGCAGCCACACAAACACGTCACCGTGGGTGTGGGCATTGCCAAGGAACAACAGCTCGGCGCGCATGCTGCCGTCATCAAACACCATCTTGTCCTTGAAGGTGATTTGTGGCGGCAACAGCTTGCTGTTGCGCACGTCGGCGCGGCTCCGCGCGGCCCATTCCCAGCGGCCGAGTGGATGTCGACCGTAGAAGCCGGTCTCGTATTTTTTCATTTCTGCCAGCGCGCCAGCCGAGGCGATGGGCGTGGCGCCCGCCTCGGCCCAAGCCTGATTGCCGTAGGCATGATCGCCATGGTGGTGAGTGTCCACGACGTAACGAATGGGCTTATCCGTAGCCGCCTTGATTTTCGGCAACACCACCCGCACACCGCTTGGAAAGTTGCCATCCACCACCAGCACGAACTCCTTGAAGACGATCCATCCCTGATTGCAGTGCCCCTTGCTGATGTCGCCTTGGTGAAAGAATACGCCTGGGGCAACTTTCTGGACCTTGCCCACCTTGTCGGCCGCAAAAGCAGCGAAGGACAGAAAAGTGGTTATGAGAAAAGAAGCGGCTTTCATGGCCGCAGCCTAAACACCGCCTTGCGCGCGGGCAAGCCGTGAAATTCGCCTTTACCGGAGAAGCTTGATCCGCAGGTTACGCCATTGCACCTGCGCGCCAGCCAAGGCCTTGTTGCCGCCAATACCGTGCACCTGAAGCCCAATGAACCCCTTGGCCGTCAACCCATCCTTGAAATCAGCCCGCGCCACGTCGTTGAGCCAAGTCTTGATGGATTCGCCTTGGCACTCCACCCGAACCCGGTTCCACTCGCCGGCCTTGTAGGCCTTTTGGCCGGCTTTGGTAAATGCCGCCGCATCGCCCCCCCGCATCCCCGGGCACAGCCAACCCCGCCGTCCCTCGTCATAGATACCACCACTCAACATCCGGCTTGGCTTGTTGGGATCAATCTCCACCTGATAGCCATGCACGCGGTGCGCGGCTATCTTGCGGGTCCTGCCATTCCCAAGCTTCACCGCAGTGTCCTTGGCGAACACGTTTGAGCGAATTTGCACGCCGGAATTCAGCCGGTCATCACAACGGTATTCGTACTCCAGAACAAAGTCCCCGTAGAGTTTCTCCGTGCAAAGGAAGGAATTGGGCGTGCCGTTCTCCGCGGTACCAATTATCACGCCGTCCTTTACCGAGTACTTTGCCTTTCCGCCCCTCTGCGTCCAACCGGCCAAGTCACGGCCGTTAAAGAGATTTGTGAATCCTTTTTCTTCCGCCTGAAGAAAAATCTTTAGACCAAAGACCAACACCGTCACCGATATAAAAATGCAGCGCCACATTCGCTCAGGATAAGAAGCCAGCACGGCGAAGGTAAAACCCTACCGCAAATCAAACCCAGGCCGACGGCCCGTCGGCGTGCGCTCAAACTTGTCTCGACCACGTTGGGAAACCTTGGTGCGACTCACAATCAACGACTTGAGATTCGGCATTTCCGCCATCTTCATCAACCCCTTGTCGGAAATGCTCGTGTAGGAAAGATGAACAACCTCCAAGCTCTTGATCTTCAGCAGATGATCAATCCCCGCATCTGTGATCCCCTTGTTTTTGCCCAGCTCCAGTTTTCGCAGATTGGGCAACTCACTCAGGTACGCCAAGCCCGCATCGGTGATCTTGGTGCTAACAAGGTTGAGGGAATGTAAATCCTTGAGCTTTGCGATGCGGTCCGCGCCCAAGTCCGTCAAGGGCGCGCCCATCAGGAAGAGCTGCTCAACCTTCCCTGACTCCCTGTTGACCACATACTTGCCCCGGTAGGAGAGTTGATAATACTCGGCGATCTTCTTTTGCTCAGCGAGAATCTCCTCAGCCGTGGGGCCCACCGGCCCCTTCGTTGCCACCCCTGCAGACTCCGAGGAACCGCATCCCACACACAACAAAACACCGCCTAATAGAAGTGGAAAAAGAACTTTCATGACCTGCCAGCTTTTTGGAAAATAACAGGAAACCCCAGACACGCAAGCTGTGAAACCTGTTTTCAAGGAAAAAATTTCCACATTTCTGCTAAGACAAGCCCCTTGTCCTCAGCCCCTCGGCACCTCCTTTCCAACCAAAAGTTTCTCGAAAAAAGTGCCTTCTCCCCCTTGCGCACGCCCCCATTCAGGGCTACCTTGGGAACGGCGTTGGATCAAAAACTCTCCCGGGATTCCGGGTTTGTGGGGTCTTTCGCCGGTCACCATGGGGTATGTCATCCTTGGCTCTGCGGTGATATTCTTGCCGCCGCGAGTTTTGATGAGATTCGCGGCGGCTTTTGCTTGCACTAACTCCTCCAGAATGTTAATAACTTGGCCCGCGACACCCCCCGTCCATCCCCGGACGGCGTGTCGCGTACCACCCCTGCCACCGCAGGTTCTCCTTGTCCCTGCGGTGGTTTTTTTGTGCCCAAATTTCCTGTAAGAAAAGTCAATCCTCACTCGATGTAATCATGAAATGTTTTTTGCCATCGGAATATTTGCCGGCTTGCACACCGCTTCAACCCTAGGCCTCTCCCTGGGCGTATGGCCACTGGTCGCCTGCCTTTTTTGCGGCACAGGGCGGTTCCTCGATTTGATTTGGGAAGACACCACGGCCCATCGCCCCAGTGGCCCCACCCAGACAATTTATTCCACCGCCAAACGCACCACTCACGTCACGCTACCGCACGCCGCGGTGCCGGCACACTAGAGGCCGCAATAAAACTTTTTTAACGGGGTTGTGTTGGATAGGCTCCCCGGCCTTATGCGATACTTCGTGATTTGCTGCAGCCTGCTCCTGCTCGGTCTGGACATGAATTCCGCCGGAGCGGAATTACCCACGCCTAAGCCCGTCAACATTCGCCCGGCGTCCGATGAAGGTCTGCGTGCCATGCGCGGCTTTCAGGTGGCCAAGGATTTGCAGGTGAACCTCGTTGCCGCCGAGCCACTGCTCGCCAACCCGGTCGCTTTCGACATTGATGAAAAAGGCCGTTTCTACGTGGTCGAATCCCATCGGCTGCACAAGGGCGTCATGGACATTCGCGGCCACATGAACTGGCTGGACGAGGAACTCGCCTCCCAAAGCACCGAGGACATGCGCGCCATGTTCCAGCGCTACAAGGTCCCTGGTCTCAAAGATTACTCAGACCGCGTCCGGCTGCTGTTTGACGAAGATGGCGATGGCAAAGCCGACCGTGCCACGGTCTTTGCCGATGGCTTTAATGATGCCGTGGATGGCCTGGCCGCTGGCGTAATGGCCCGCAACGGCAAGGTGTGGTTGACCAACATTCCCCATCTCTGGCTGTTGGAAGACCGGGACAACGACGGCCGAGCAGAGATCAAGCAGAAGCTCGCCTCCGGCTTTGGCGTCCGCGTCGGTTTTCTGGGGCATGACCTCCACGGCCTTCGCATGGGGCCGGATGGGCGCGTTTACTTCAGCGTGGGCGACCGCGCCGCGTCCGTCACCACCCGCGAAGGACGCAAGCTCCACACCCCCGAATACGGAACCATTTACCGATGTGAGCCCGACGGCTCCAACCTCGAGATCTTCCACAGCGGCCTACGCAACCCCCAGGAACTTGCCTTCGATGCCCACGGCAACCTTTTCACCGGCGATAACAACTCCGATGGCGGCGATCCCGCCCGCTGGGTCCACGCCGTGGAAGGCGGCGACAGCGGTTGGCGCATCGGCTGGCAGTTCATCGAGCGGTCTCCCTGGACCAATCGCCGCGGCCCTTGGCTCGACGAACGCATGTGCTTTCCCGACGGCCAGGCCGCCCACCGCATTCCCCCCATCGCCAACATTGGCAACGGTCCCTCCGGCCTCACCTATTACCCCGGCACGGGCTTGGGGGATGCCTACAACAACACCTTCCTGATGTGCGACTTTCGGGGCGGCCCAGCCAACAGCGGCGTCCACACCATCCGCATGCAGCCCAACGGCGCCCACTTCAAGGTTGAGTCCACCGGCCGCCTCATTTGGCGTGTGCTCGTCACGGATGTCGAGTTTGGCTACGACGGCCACGTGTATATCAGCGACTGGGTGAACGGCTGGGGCATGCCCGGCAAAGGCCGAATCTATCGCATTTCCAACCCCACCGTCGCGCAAACCAACGCGCCTTCCGTGCAGGAACTGTTCCAAAAGGGATTCGACAAGATCAACAACAACGGCCTGGTCAACCTGCTTGCGCACGGTGACATGCGTGTCCGCCAAGCCGCACAGTTTGAACTGGTCAAACGCGGCGCGGCGGCAGACCTCGGCGCGGCGGCCAAGAAAGGTCGCGGCCTGCCCGCCCTCCACGCAACATGGGGCCTCGGCCAACTGGCCCGCGCCGGACGCAATCAGGACGCCCACCTGATCCCTCTCTTAAACTACGTGGACGTCGAGATTCGCGCCAATGCCGCCAAAATGTTAGGCGACGCAAAATCCGTGTCGGCGCGATCCGGCCTCATCGAGCAACTGTCCGATGCAAATCCCCGCGTGCGCGCGCAAGCCGCCATCGCGCTCGGCAAGCTGCCGGGCGATGACCACCTCAATCCACTGCTGGTCATGATCCGTGCCAACGCCGACAAGGATCCCATCGAGAGGCACGCCGCGGTCATGGCCCTAGCCAATCTCGATCCCCGGCATTGTGCGGATCTAAGCCGGGACAAATCCCCCGCAGTGCGGCTGGCAGGGCTGCTGGCGCTCCGCCGACAAGGACATCCCAGCGTTGCCCGGTTCCTGAACGACAGCCAACCCGACATCGTGCTGGAGGCCGCTCGCGCCATTGCCGATGAACACATCGAAGCCGCCATGCCGACGCTGGCCAAGCTGGCCACGAATGCCAAGCTGACCAAGCCGGTGATGCGGCGCGCGCTCAATGCGAACTTCAGGACAAGCAACGCCAATGCGCTTGCCGCCGTGGCTGCGAATGCAACCCAAGCCGCTCTCGCTCGTGCAGAGGCACTGAACATGTTGGCCGGTTGGGCCAACCCGTCCGGACGAGATCGGGTGACCGGCCTGTGGAGGCCCTTTGGCAAACGTGATGGCGAAGCTGCAGCCCGTGCCTTGGCGCCAAGGCTGGGCAATATCTTAAACGGCGGCGCCCCGGTGGATGTCCGACTGCAGGCTTTAGCGGCGGTTTCCAAGCTGAGAATCCAGTCCTCAGGCGGGCTGCTCCTTGGACTGGTGAAGGATGCGAAGGAGGATGGGCGCGTTCGGGTGGAGGCATTGAACGCGTTGGGTGCGCTGAACGATGTTCGGCTGGGTGAAGCGGTAGTGCTGGCGTCCAAGGATGGCAACGGCAGACTGCGACAGGCAGCCACCCGGCTAGCGGGCAAGGTGAAGGATGCCATGCCGCGCCTAAAGGCCGCGTTGGAAAAAGGCTCGTTGGGCGAACAGCAGGCTGCCTTGACGGCGCTGGGTGACTTGGAGAATAATGCCGCGGACACGCTTCTGGCGGTTTGGCTTAAAAACGCCGCCGAAGGCAAGGTTGCCGGCGAATTGCACCTAGAGCTGCTGGAGGCGGGCGCGAAAAGGAAGAACGCAGCCGTGGTAGCGAACCTCAAGGCCCTCCGTTCAAAACAACCGGATCCGACGAAGGAGCCGTTCAATCCCGCGGCATTTGCCGAGGCACTGGAAGGGGGTGACGCCACGCGCGGGCGCACTTTGTTTTATGAAAGCCTCACGTTGCAATGCGCGCGCTGTCATCGCGTGGGTGGACAGGGCGGCGAGGTGGGGCCGGCCTTGGACGCAGTGGGCCACCAGCCACGCCTGCACCTGCTGGAATCCATGGTCAATCCCAATGCCAAGGTGACCCAAGGTTTTGAGACGACGATGCTCGATTTAAAAGAGGGTGGAAATGTGGCCGGCATTGTGAAGGATGATGCGAGCGACTCCATCAGCTTGATCGGGGCGGATGGCATGATTCTGAAGGTGGCCAAAACGAACATCGCCTCACGCAAAAGGGGTGTCTCCAGCATGCCCCCCGGGTTGCATCTCACCATTCCTCGCCGCGACCTGCGCGACTTGGTGGAGTTTCTCTCCAGCTTGAAGGCGAATTCGAAGAACTAGAAATCCCCCCAGCGGCACTACTGGCCGGCGACGAGGACAACAATCCGCTTGTCGCGGTCAATGGTGAATTTCTTGCCAATGGGCTCCATCGGCAGCATGGGAATAAACTCCTCCATCACCAGTTGCTCAAGACGCTCGGGAAGTTCCCCCTTGGCGGTAATCCATCTTTCCAAGGCCATGTTCAAAACTTCAAGGTTTTGCTCGGGGTCATCACTGATCAGCTTCAGCGTGACTTTATCGCTGCCCGGCTCGG
>DJHS01000032.1:0-10144 GCA_002433235.1 Verrucomicrobia bacterium UBA6614 | reverse complement strand
CGGCTCGGGCGTGGTCACCTCGGGAAGTGTAGGGACAACAGGCTCCGCAGGTTGGACCTCTGCCGGTTCGACAGTCTTGGGGATGACTGGCGCGGGCGCGGGTTGAACCGGGGGCGCGGGGGGATTGGCGTTCTCGGTACCCTGCGGTGGCTGGGGATCTTCGCTGGAGGGTTCCGCCGGAAGAACATTGTCCTGCCCGGTATTTGCCACCTGAACAGGCTCGGGTTCGGGATAGCCTCCCAGCGGCTCCAACTCCAAGTCACCACAGCCGATGGCGCAGGCCATTGCGACGGCGAGACATATTTGCCGTTCCCTTTTCATGTCCCCACAGGTTCGTTAGGTCTTTACAGCGTACACTAATAACCCAAAAAGTCAAAGCAGGATAACCCTCTGTTGGACGCCGAATTTTGCACTTTTTCCCGAAAAACCGACTCTGTGCGCAATTTGTGAATAAATCCAAGGCTGGACGCACCCCCTCCGTCCCGTAAAGTCGCTCCGTGGCGTGGGCGGACTTCCCAGCAATGACCGACGCGGCTGGCATTCTCCAGCGAAGCATGGAGCGAAACCGGCTGGGACACGCCTATCTCTTGTCGGGTCAGGATCTTGCCGCGCTGGAGGGCTTCGCCCGGAATCTGGCCAAGACTTTAAATTGTTTGCAGCCACCCTTGGGTGGCGATGACTGCTGTGATGACTGCGCCTCCTGCCGCAAGGTGGATGCCGGAAACCACGCCGACATCATGGCCATTCGGCCAGAATCGAAGCTGCGCCAAATCCGCATCGCGCAAATTACCCGTCGCAACAACAGCCCCCCGCGCGTGCTGCATGATTTAGTTTACACCACCGCCACCGAGGGCCAATGGAAAGTAGCCATCCTCACCGCCGTGGATCGCTTGAACAAGGACGCCGCCAACGCTTTTCTGAAAACCCTGGAGGAACCGCCGGAACGCACTCTCTTCCTCCTGCTAACCACAGAACCTGAACGGTTGCTGGACACCATCCGCTCGCGTTGTCTTCGACTAAATTGCGCAGGCGACGGCTCCACGCCCTTGAGCCCCGACGAGGAGGCTTGGCTAGAGGAATTCGCGGAACTGGCGGGCAGCAGCCCACTGGATGTACCGGGGCGTTATCGCCTGCTGGGCACACTGTTGGCGCGTCTGGCGGAAGTCAAGAAAGCCGTGGAAATGGAACTGGGTGAATCCTCCCCCTTGGAACAGCACGATGAAATCCCGCCCGAGCTTCGCGACCAATGGGAGGCGGAACTGAACGCAGCCGTGGAAGCGGAGTACCGCCATCGTCGTGCCGCCTACCTAGTCGCGCTGCAAGGCTGGCTGCGCGATATCTGGCTTTTAAACGCGGGCGTGGCGGAAGACCTAGCCTTGTTCCCAAAGCTAACGCAGGCCGCCCGGTCGGTTGCAGATCGAATCAGCCCCCGTGATGCCGCGGCCAACCTCGCCATCATGGAACAGACCCAGCGCACACTGCACACCACCGTGCAGGAAACCCTCATCCTCGAGGTGGGTATGCTGAAGCTCAAGCTGTAGTGGGAAATCAAATCGACAGCGATCCCTGCGGCCGATAATTTCCGCGCGAATGAACATCCTCTTTTTGAACGGCCCCAACCTCAACTTGTTGGGGCAACGGCAGCCGGAAATTTATGGCGATACCACACTGGCTGACATCGAGACCGCCGTCCGCCAGCACGCGAAGACCCGTGGCGCCAATATTGACTTCCGCCAAAGCAACATCGAGGGGGAACTGGTCACGTGGATTCAGGAGGCGCAGGACACCACCGATGCCATTGTCCTCAACGCCGCGGGGTACACCCACACCAGCGTGGCCATTCGCGATGCCATCGCCGCGGGTCAAGTGCCCGTGGTGGAGATTCACCTCTCCAACATCCATGCCCGTGAAGAATTCCGCCACACTTCACTCATCGCACCCGTGTGTTCCGGCCAAATCTGTGGATTTGGATCAGGTTCATATTTATTGGGCATGGAGGCCGCATTATCGTTAAAGTAATGCATTATTGGTTTGTTGAACCCTGTTTTTCGTCTGTTTTAGGATAACCTTTACTTGACGCCCAGCGACTCGGTGGCATTCTCGCGCCGCTCATGCACATGTCACCTGTTTGTCTACAAGCATTCAAAACGGGCCATTCGCGTCTCGGCGCGCAAATTTAAATCCCATGGATATCAAGGACATCAAGGCAGTCATTGATTTGATGAAAAAGAATTCTGTGACGGAATTCGAGATGGAGAAGGGCGAATTCAAAATCCGCCTGCAGCGCGACGCCGTTGGCGGTAAGCGTGGTGCGCCAGCCGAGCCCATGGTCTTGGCCGCCCCACCTGCCGTCGTCCAACAGGCGGCTCCCGCACAAGCGCCGGCACCCGTCGCAGCCCCGGCTCCGGCGGAATCCGCACCAGCACCGGCCGCGTCCAGTGGCGGAGCCGAGGTCAAGTCGCCCATGATCGGCACGTTCTACCGGCGGCCGTCTCCAGACGCGGAACCTTATGTGGAAGTCGGCACCCAAGTGGAGCCCGACACCGTTGTCTGCATTATCGAGGCCATGAAGGTGATGAACGAGATCAAGGCCGAGACACGTGGGGTGATTACCGAAATCCTCCTTGATGACGCCAAGCCGGTGGAATACGGCCAGGCCCTTTACCGCATCGACCCGAACTGACGAAGCCGCCCGAAAATGTTCGAGAAACTCCTCGTTGCCAATCGTGGTGAAATCGCCGTACGCATCATTCGCGCCTGCCGCGAGCTGAACATTCGCACGGTGGCGGTCTATTCCGAGGCCGACGCCAATTCCATGCATGTCCAACTTGCCGACGAGGCGGTCTGCATTGGTCCCGGCCCCGGCACGGACAGCTACCTGCGTATTGACCGCATTATCGGAGCGGCGGAAATCACCGATGTCGATGCCATACATCCCGGCTACGGTTTCCTCTCCGAGAATGCCCATTTTGCCGATGTCTGCGAAAGCTGCAAGATCGCCTTCATTGGCCCCGGCTCGAAGGTGATGAACAATTTTGGCGACAAGCAAACCAGCCGCGAACTTGCCGCCGCGGCGGGAGTCCCCGTGCCGCCAGGCAGCAAGAGCTTGATTGAGGATGAACAGGCAGCCCGCAAAGCGGCCGACGAAATCGGCTATCCCGTCATGATCAAGGCGGTCGCGGGCGGAGGAGGCCGAGGCATGCGCGTGGCCCACAACAACGCCTCACTGATCAAAAGCTACCACACCGCCCGTACCGAGGCGGAAAAATCTTTTGGCAACAGCGGCGTCTACATTGAGAAATTCATCGAAAACCCGCACCACATTGAATTTCAAATCCTCGGCGACAAGCGCGGCAACATCATCCATGTCGGCGAACGCGACTGCAGCATGCAGCGCCGTAACCAAAAGCTCATTGAGGAAACCCCCAGCCCCCTGCTCGAGACTCGGCCCGAACTCCGCCAGGCCATGGGCGAAGCCGCCGTCCGCCTCTCCCAGCGCGCCGAGTATGTCAACGCCGGCACCGTGGAATTCATAGCCGACGACAACGGCAATTACTATTTTCTGGAAGTCAACAAGCGCATTCAGGTGGAACATCCCATCACTGAGGAAGTCACGGGCGTGGATCTGGTCAAGCAACAGATCCTCATCGCCATGGGCGAGCCCCTGCGCATCAGCCAGGACGACATCCGCCTGACCGGCCACGCCATTGAGTGCCGCATCAACGCCGAGGACGCCTACAATAATTTCTGCCCCAGCCCAGGCCGCATTGAACTCTATTACTCGCCCGGCGGTCGCGGCGTGCGCGTCGATACCCACGCCTACGCCGGCTACACCATTCCCCCCTACTACGACTCCATGATCGGCAAACTCATCACCCACGGCAAGGATCGCCGTGAGGCCATCGCCCGCATGAGCCGTGCCTTGGGCGAATACATGATCACTGGCATCAAGACCACCATTCCCTTCGAGGCCGCTATTCTTCGCGATCCCAATTTCCGGCGCGGCGTCTACAGCACAAGCTTCATCGAGAACATGCTCTCCCTCGGCCAACACGAGGCCATCGAGAAGGAGGCGTGAGCGTGAAGCCCCTCGCTAACTGCCGACTCTACACCTTTGTCGATGCCGGTTATTTGAACCACCGCGATCCGGCCGAGATTGCCCGGCAACTCATCGACGGCGGCGCGGACATCATCCAGTTACGCGCCAAGGCCTGGCCCAAGGCCCAAATCCAAACCACCGCCGAAACCCTCCTGCAACTCACCCACCCCGCCCAAGTCCCCCTTGTCATCAACGACCACCCCGACATCGCCCAAAAACTCGGCGCCCCCTACTATCACCAAGGTCAGGAAGAATATTTCGAAACCGGAAACGGGGAATTGGAAATCGAAAACCCCAAACTCGGCCTAAGCACCCACTCCCCAGACGATGCCCAGCGCGCAATGCAAACACAAGCCACCTATCTTGCCGCTGGTCCGATCCACCCTACTCCCACCAAGCCCGGTCGTCCCGGCGTCGGCCTAAACTACATCCGTTGGGCCGCCGCCCATATCGACCGCCCTTGGTTCGCCATTGGCGGCATCACGCTGGAGAACGTCGACGAAATCCTCGCCGCCGGCGCGCGCCGCATCTGTGTGGTCTCGGCTATTTTAAATGCCCCCGACATTACCCGTGCTTGCCAACAATTCCGCGACCACCTAGCCTCCGCTCCTGTGAACCAGTAGAAACTGTAGCCGGGGCCGGTGGCCCCGGATCCGGCTCACCAGGCCGGGCTACAACATACGATCAATGAGCCTCCTAATAGTCGGCACCACCGCTCTCGATTCCATTAAGACGCCTTACGCGGAAAACCCCCGGCTTCTGGGCGGATCCGCCAGTCACGCTGCCGTCGCCGCGAGCTTTTTCACAAAGACCCATCTTGTCGGCGCAGTTGGCGAAGATTTCCCACGCAAATACATCAACCTCTACCGCCGGCACGGTCTCTGCCTTGAGGGCCTCGATCAGTTGCCCGGCCAAACCTTTCATTGGTCCGGCGAATATGAAGTGAACATGAACAACCGCCGCACGCTCGACACCGTGCTCGGCGTCATTGAAAATTATAGCCCCACCTTGCCCGCCGCCTACACGCGCCTACCCTATGTGCTGCTGGCCAACATCGCCCCCGATCTGCAAGGCCACGTGCTTGACCAAATGAAACGGCCCAAATTCGTCGTGGCCGACACCATGGACCTCTGGCTCAACATCGCCCTCCCCGCCGTGGTAAAACTAGTCAAGCGCATCGACTGCCTCGTGCTCAACGACAGCGAAGCCGCCCAGCTCGTCGAGGAAGACAACGTCATCGCCGCCCTCCCCCGCCTCCACAAGCTCGGCCCCCAATACGTCATCGTCAAAAAAGGCGAACACGGCGCCATCCTCTCCGGTCCGCGCGGACTGTTTGTCGCCCCCGCCTATCCGCTAAAAAAAGTCGTCGACCCCACCGGCGCCGGTGACAGCTTCATCGGCGGCCTCATGGGCCACCTCGCCAGCCAAAAAGGCTCCATCGAGAAAAACCTCCGCGCCGCCATCATCCACGGCACCGTCACCGCCAGCTACTGCTGCGAAGATTTTGGGTTGAAGAAAACCACCAAGCTCAAGAAGACCGACCTCACCCAGCGAGTCCGCGAACTGCGCAAAATGGTCGAGTGGTGATACAATCAAGAACCGAGAGGAAGTAGTTTCAAAAGAGCTAATTTATGCACCGGAAATGGCCCGATTCAAATGTGCCGTGGGCATTTCCGACAATAGCCCAGCACTTCAGTGCTGGGATCCACCGCCGCCACACCAAAGTCCCCGAGGGACGGCTGAATCCGTTTGCATGATCAGCCGTCCCTCCGGGACTTGCCACGCCCAGCCCACTCTGGCAAACTGCCGTCACTTCCAGCGCGGGTGTCGTACAATGGTAGTACGTGGGCTTCCCAAGCCCGAGACGTGGGTTCGATTCCCATCACCCGCTCCAGTTTCTCAATAGGATCCCGTGAGTTTCTGAGTTTCCTATAATTAGTTCAGAGGGTGGTCAGCATATCTATATGTGATAAAGAAACTACTGATCAGAATTCTTTTCGTATTCACGAAGTAGCGACACTCTCTTGTTCATTTGATCGACTTCTTTTTGATACAATTCAGATTGAGGATTCCTTTTCAAAAGATGTTGCCTGAAATCAAGTAGCTCAAGAGCATAATCCAATGCTGATTGGCCAGATCGGCCAACGTTTTTCGAATCGATTCCACTGTCCAAAAGCAACCGCATCACGTCGATCACGTTTCCAGATGTGCTAATAGCTATGGTTAGAGCGTTTCCCTGATTATTCCTTTCGTTTATATCTGCCCCATTCGCTAAGAGTAGTTCAGCAAGTTCCCTTCGATTTTCAGGAGCTCTAACCGCTAGATGCAGAGGAGATGCCGCTGAAGACTTCACCTTCGCTCCCTTTGAAATCAGAAACTCTGCAAGTTTCAAATCTCCGTTGTTAACGGCCAAGTTCAGTGGGGATGCCGCTGAAGAGTTCACCTTCGCTCCTTTTGAAATCAGAAACTCTGCAAGTCTTAAATCTCCGTTGTTAACGGCCAAGTTCAGTGGGGTTTCAACTTGGTCCGAATTCAACTCTGCCCCTCGTTCAACCAACAACTTAACCACTTCGAAATGACCATGACGACATGCCAAAATAACCGGTGTCGGGTCGTTGTCCCGATCGACCCAAACGTATTCAGGCCAATCGTGCCAATCGGATTCAGGCCAATCTTCCGGTACGAACCAATGAGAGAAATGATATAATTCTTTTTCAATATTCGCTCCTGCATCCAAACACTTTTTGACTGTCCTAACATCCCCTCTATTGGCTGCGATCAATAGGGCATCGTTATTTTTCCGAATACGTTGATGACTTGCGTTGCGCACCTCCGCCACAGCGATTCCTAGTAACATTAAAGCGATGACCACAACGAGTGGCTTCCTAAGTTTTTTTAATTTCTTGGAGTTCAGGGTTTTATCGTCGTTCATTCCTTTTTTAAATCTTATCAGTCGTAGAACATACCTGAATCCCAAGCCGGAAACACAGCAAATGAGAACCCACATTCCAAAGGCAAATCGATCGTAAGGCCAATCTTTACGACCACCGAGCACTCCCTCTCCATCTGTTAGATCTGGGAATAAATCTTCAAGCGCCAGTTCATCATAAGCCCATGCGTTTATTTTATATATGGGACCACCCCACTCCTTTCCGCCACTAATGCCCTTGGCAGCATCCACCCAGCCGGTCCAATGACGTTGTGAAAAGCGATCGGTTGAAGATTCTCGAAACGCAGTCTCTGAAAACCAAAACGTTAGGAGTGCGAACAAAAAGGAATACCCCACCGCATTGGCTAACTTTTTCATTAACTTAGTAGGGTTGGCTTGCGCCACGTTTTCCCTTAATTGATCAAAATCATCTGCAACTATAACGCCAGGAATCTCATCCAAAGGCACCCATTCATCCATACCCTCCTGACAAGCCAAGTCTGTAGGTAAAAGAGTACCATCTTTGAGATAGGTATTTACATCCTCAACGCTATAAGGACCATTCTGCTCTCCGTCTCTGGAAATATAGATCTGCACAAAGATTCGTTAATTCTAATCAGACTACTATGTTTACTAGCCGGTGGAATACTACCTCAGTATTCTGATTCAGAGAAGCTCAGAGGACCCTCATCTCAATCCCACCGTTTTCTCCAATTCCGACGAGGAACACTGAGATTGATCTGTCAGAACGCTTTGGAATACCAAAGGATCCATTGATAATGGGTGTGACATGGGTTCGATTCCCAAAACACATCCCACTCTTTTCCGCAATTTACCTATTGGAACCTGTGGATCTTGGAAATTCTTCGGATTGAGTTCAGAGATGGCTCAGAGAATTAGTCGTGGAGACAACTGTGTAATCTGTGTCGAGATTTGTGAGATCTCCCGATAGTCCAGCGCCTTTAATTCCTGCTGTGTCAGGTCATCGAGCTTAAACTCACGCCCCTCGCAAGTACCCCATCCTCTTCCGAGATCACCTTGACCCCTCCACCTTGGACAGGCTAAACTCCATATTGCAGTGACCTGAATGGCCAAGCAATGCTAACCATCACCGACCAAAGATTTGCCCAAGGCTCAGCGGGCATGAGGCGCCGCGATTTCCTCCGTATCGGCAGCCTCGGCGGCCTCGCCTTGCCAGGATTGCTCGCCACGCGATCCCAGGCCGCGATGGACCAGAGCGTCTTCAAAAACAAATCCGTCGTCTTTCTATTTCTGCAAGGCGGACCGCCTCAGATCGAAACCTTCGATCCAAAACTTGACGTTGCCAGCGACAACCGCAGTTGCACCGGCGAAGTCCGAACCAGTCTCCCAGGCGTCTGGTTTGGCGGCACTCTCTCCCGGTTGGCCCAAAGAGCCGATCGGTTAGCCGTGGTGCGGTCCTTCGCCACCAATGATGGTAGCCACAATCATCTCCCCATTCTGACCGGCCGGCATCCATCGGGTGCGGCGATGGCCGCCATGTGCGCGCTTGGCTCCGGCGCCTTTCATCCCGTGACCGGTATGCCAATGAATACCGTTATCGTACCGGAGGCCGTCCAGCCCGGTCTTAAGCTGGGTTCACCGACGCCAACGTTCGGACTTCCCCGAATCAAACAGCAAGTGGCCGGGGCAGGCGGTCTCGGGAGTCCCAACAAGGGACTCGTTCTGGAC
This sequence comes from Verrucomicrobia bacterium UBA6614, assembly GCA_002433235.1. Classification (GTDB taxonomy): domain Bacteria; phylum Verrucomicrobiota; class Verrucomicrobiia; order Limisphaerales; family UBA1100; genus UBA6614. Next base: position 1,406 of record DJHS01000032.1, on the reverse strand, counting down.
GGTAGTCTGGACCAGTTGAGTAATTTTGATTTAAAGGTGCCCCGCGACCGTTTTACTGATCGGTTTCAGCTCTTGGGACAACTCGATGGCTTGAAACGCCGAATGGATCGAGCCGGCGAAGTGAACGCAATGAGCCAGGTTGAACGGCAGGCGCACGACCTGCTGCTGCGCGGTGTTTCCGATGCATTTGACCTGTCCAGGGAAGATCCGAAAACCATCGCGCGATACGATACCAGCCATCTGTTCCGTATGGCGGATTACCACGAAGGCGGTAAGTACTTTCTGTATAACGGCAAGAAAAAATTGGTCGACCAGGCTCGTTGGACGAATTTGTTGGGCAAGGAGATGCTCCTGGCCCGACGTCTATGCGAAGCGGGATGCGGATTCGTAACCGTGGTTGATTCCAGTTGGGACTTTCATGGAGGAGGCGCCAATAATCCCGGCACCCTAGTTGGCATGCAAACATTGGGAGCCCAGATGGATCACGCGGTGGCCGCCTTTCTTGACGACGTTAAGGCGCGTGGCCTTAGCGACCAGATACTGCTGATTGTAACGGGCGAAATGGGACGCTCGCCGATCAAAAAGAATCGGGACGCCGGAACGGATCATCACGGCGCCTTGACTCCGCTTTTGATCGCGGGAGGCGGCTTGAAAATGGGACAGGTAATCGGTCGATCCGACCGAACGGGCAGTCGTCCTGCCTCCGAACCTTATGGCCCAGAAAACCTCTTGGGCACCGTGCTCCACACTATGTTTGACGCCGCAAAACTTCGCGTCTCGCCAGACTTGCTTCCAGTCGAAGTCACCAAAGCAATCCTCGACTACGAACCTATCAAAGAGTTGTTTTAAAAGCCTTTACGCGGCAGGAATTAAATCACCAGAAGGTGCGACACGAACAAGGACACAAAACTCACGCTTGAAGAACTGAAGAATCGCCTGCTCAAGGACTAAACTCGAGGAGTCCTTGTTCGTTGGGCTCGATTCCCAAAACACATTCTGCTCAGTTGTTTTCTGCCAGGAGTTGTTTGGGTTTCGGCGTGTTGAGCGTGCGCGTGATTCGAAACACCCCAGCCGGGCCATTGGGGTGGCCGATGTAGATAAAGATATGTTGCACGTTGCGTTTCTTATCAATGATGGCACCCGCAGGATGGAAACCGTCGGCGACTGAATAAAATCCTCCTTTGCGGGCCAGCAGGCGGCATTCACGGCGCCATTGGCCCGTAGCCCAGTCTTTGGGATCGATACTCCGGAGCCAAAGCTGCATACGGTGGCGCTCGGAGCGGACAATTTCCAGCCGCTTGGTAACGGGATTAAAGGAGAGGTCAACCGTGTCGACCAGACGCGGGTCCTGCAGGTTGGTTTTCTGGACAATGGGTTTTTGGCCGGGCACCCAGCTCATTTGTCGA
>DJHS01000095.1:0-9041 GCA_002433235.1 Verrucomicrobia bacterium UBA6614 | reverse complement strand
ACGTGGCTGGCAATTCCTCCCGCGGGTCGTGTTTCATCGGAAATCCAGGCCGGCATTTTCCTCGGCTGGGTGGTGGGCTTTTATTTTCTCATTCTCATGCCGCTCACCTGCCTCAGTGTCTGCGGGGCGATGGTGCGTGAAGAGGTTTCGGCCAATACGCTGAGTTTTTACACCACCCGACCACTCAAGCGCGCGGAAATGTTCCTGCTCTTTTACTTCGGCCATATTGCCTGGTTGCAGCTGCTGTTCGCCTGTCTGACGCTGATGCTCTTTGCCGTGGGAGCCTTGCGTGGTGTCCCGGGCTTGAGTGAATTATTGCCGGTGTTTTTGGTTGCTCAATTTCTGGCGCTGATGGCTTGGGGCGCGCTTTGTGGCATGCTGGGCATGGCGCATCACCGGTATATCGTGGTGGGTATTGTATATGGCCTCGTGGTGGAGATCGGCATCGCGAATATTCCCACCAACATTGCCAATCTCGCCCTGTCGCATCACCTGTACACATTACTGGCGCATCATGGACCGTTAGCAATGGTGTTTCGCTGGTCCACCGAGGGTACGGGCACGGCGATCATTTGCCTGCTGGGCGGCACGGTTTTTTTCCTCGCGCTGGGCGCTGTGTTTTTCACGGTCCGCGAGCTGATGCCGGCCCAGAATGAAAAATGACTTTGGCTGGCGGTGGGTCCACGGCACATTGTCCGCATGGCATTGAAGATTTACCATAACCCCCGCTGTTCAAAGAGTCGGCAAGCGTTGGCTTTGCTGGAGGAACAGGGCGCTGAACCGGAGGTGGTCGAGTACTTGAAGACGCCGCTCACCAAAGCTGAATTGGCGGAGGTGATTGGAGCCTTGGGCCGAGTGCCCCATGACGCGGTTCGTACCAAGGAGGACGCTTATGCAGCCAGCGGCTTGAACCCGGACAGTGACCTAGCCGCCGTTTGCGCCGCGCTGGCCGCAGAGCCAATTTTGCTGGAGCGGCCTATTGTGGTGAAGGATAGCCGCGCGGTCATCGGCCGCCCCCCGGAGGATGTGCTGGGGTTGCTGGGTGGCTAGTGGGCAGCCTGTTCGAGGGCCTTGGCCAGTAGTTCGGGCGCGGATTTTTGGCGCATGAGCGTGGCCAGTTGGTCGCGCCGAACAAAGATGCCGCCGCGCCTTGGGCCGTGGTTCAGGTCCATCTCGAGTTCCACGTCATCGGTGATACGCACGGATGTCAGGGGCTGACCGCTTTGCGGGGAGAGAGGGGCCGATGCCGTCGCCACGGCTTCGCAATCCACGCGAAAAGTTTCCTTCACCTTTTCCTGCAACCTCACCTCGGCGCCTTCGGGTAACGGGATGGCGGGCGCGTTCATGGCATCGATCAGTGGAAGCGCGGCTTGGGCGACCTCGGCCCCGTGGCGTAGTGTGTCAAACTCCGCGCGCAACTCGGGCTTTTCGGCCAGCATCTCGTCGAGTTCCTCGCGCTCGTCTTCCGTGGCTTCACCGTTGAGCCGGCGCAGCGCGAGGTTGTAAAAATTTTCCTCATTGACCGCGATCGAGATCATGGAGAATTCCATCGTGGCCGCTTTCCCAAGGCAGATGGTGTCGCCATGACAAAGGCGCACGGGGGTCTCCAGCCGCTGGCCATTTACAAAGGTGCCATTGCTGGAGTCGAGGTCGACAAGGTACCAGTTGTTGCCGGCGGAGATGATGACGCAGTGGTGGCGGCTGACCTTGGGGTCGTCAATGCGCACGTTGCATTTGCGGCTGCGGCCCAGCCAGGTTTTGCTGCCGGCATGGGCGTAAAGATAGCAGGGCTTTTCGTCGGCGCGGATGAGCGAAACCAAGGCGCCGGGATGGGGGGTAATGTTGGGAGCGCCAACGGCGGGGGAAGGCCGTTCCAGCTCTTTGGCCTGATCTTTCAGGGCGCCGATTTCACGGGCGATCCCAGTCAGATGAGGATCGGTCATGCTGTCCTGATGATCCCTCAGCTTGGCGCGCAGGCGGCGAATGCGGGCGCGTTGGCTGGATTTTGCCTGCTGCGTTTCCAGCTTGAGCACCATTTGTTCTAGGCTGGCTTCGGGGGCGTCTTCGCGGACTCCGTTCAAAAGCGTTTCCAAGTGGCCCGGGGCAAACCAAAGCCCCTCACCACTGGCGGCACCGGTGGCATCAAGCAGTTTAAAGCCCGCCATAGGTTCCCCGGTGATGGGGCATTTCAGCGGTCCGGCTTGGCCAGCTAGTTGGGCGTCCAAGGCGTCCAACTCGGCGGCCAGCTGGCTGGCGTCACTCTCGGGCAGGTGATCCTGTCCCAGCGTTTGGTCAATGCGCTCCAATGTGCCCTTGAGCGCCTGAAAGTCCGGTTCGTTCTGCGTTGTCATGGCCCAGTTTTCCTTGCCTTGTTCTGTGGGTACATCGTGTTTCTCCCGTTGATTCTTACATTTTTTCTCGGAAAATTACTCCAGAAAAACGCGTAGTTCTTCTTCAATTCCAGATTTTTTCGCGATTTCCGCCATTTTTTTGAGACAGCGCGAAATGAAAACTCCCACGGATCCGATGGGCATGCCCATTTTTTCCGCCAACTCCTTTTGCTTCAGTTGTTCCACAAATGTGCCGCGCAAGAGGCTCTGGCATTTGTCCTGAAGTTGCTCAAGGCACCGCTCGATGAGCCCTGCCAATTCACGCTGGTCCAAATCATCCAGCGGTGAGGTGGTGTCGGGTGGATCGAACGCGATTTCCTCGTCATCTTCACCCAGGGGCGCGATTGTGGGCGGCGGCAGTTTGCGGATGAGATCTACCGCTTTATTGTGGGTGATGGCTGCGAGCAGTTTTTTTAGCTCACCCACTTCACTGACTTTTTGGGCTTTCTCGATGACTGCTTCCATGGCCATGAGCGCCACGTCCTCCACTTCGCTCGGATGCATCCCGCCCAGCTTGTTACGCGATACGGCGATGGCGGTGGGGTAAAGCCAGTCAAAAGCCAGCCGCCATTCCGTCGCGTCTCCCGCCTGCAACTTTGCCAAGTCAGGAATTTGCACGGCGGCTCTTATAAGCCCCGCGCCTTGCCCGGGCAAGCCTCCCCCGGCGGGCGCGCGGGAGCTCAAAAAAAGTGGGTTGCGGAAAATTAAAAATGGACGGAGGTTGCGTCACGTTGGATGATCGCCGTAACCGCCTTTTTTTCTATGGCATGAGAGTATTTCTTTGGACGCTGCTGTGGGCCGGCCTTGGGTTGGGCGTGGACCCTGCCTTGGCGCAGTTGGGCGGTGGGCCGTGGAAGGTGGAAAAGGTCAATGGCCGGGTACAGCGGTATGGGGGGGAAATTCGGCCGGGCGAAAAGGTGTGGCAGCTTGAGGGGTGGCGCCAAGCCAACGGGGCGGCCCAGCAGCATCTGCGTCAGCAACAATACCGGCGCACGGGATTACCGGGCAAGCGGGTGCGGGTGACCTACATCGGCCAACCGGGCGCGGCGGCGTTGAGCTGGCATGAACTGGAGTACATGCGAAACGCCAGCGAGCAAATGATCCAGTATTTTGCCACACGCTGGGGTTGGCGTGTGCGGCAGGGATTCTATTTCAACATCGTTCTTTACAGCGACTGGGATGAATTCAAGGCCAAGACCGGCCAGCGTCAAGCCATGGGGTTTGCCCTCATTTCTCCGCGCACTCGGGATCATGGGGAACTGGTTTTTTATGCCGATCGCCGGAACGCGCGCGCGTGGGAGGAACTGGAGGCTACCATGCTGCATGAGATGTTTCATAGTTTGTCGAATCATTGTTATGGGGTGTTTCCCACCAGCATGGAGGAGGGTTTAGCTGAGTGGCTTTCCCTGCGGCTGGCGGCCAACGGGAAAAAACTGATCCCGGACCGTAACAAGCAGGCGGAGAAAATGGGCCAATTTTATCTCAAGGGAGAAGCCGGAAAGTTCATGAGTGCCTACCTGCGGGCCGATAGTTATGAGGATTGGGACAAGACCTTTGGGAGCCGCGGTGTGGGTTACGTTTTGGCGGAGCAGTTGGTGGATTATTTCATGAGTGATGCCGGCCGGTCCCGGTTCTTTGTGAAGACGCTGCACAGCGCGGCCGGGCCATCCTCCAACGCGAAGTTTGCCCGACTGATGGCCAGGGATTATCCAGGTGGCTTGGAAAAGCTGGAGGAGGACTGGAAAGACTGGATGCAGGCGAAATTCAAGGGCGGGGCCGCCGCACAGGTGGCTGCCCAGCCACGCCCCGCCTCCGGTGGAGTCCTGCGGCTTGATCCAGTCACCGGGCTGCCCCTGAAGCCGGCAGCTCCACCTCGCATTGATCCAAATACAGGGCTGCCATTGGCACCTTGACGGACGGTTGCCAACCATGAGGCATTGTGGCATTTTGACCTCATGCGTGAAGCAGTTTTCACCCTTGCCCTCGCCGCGTGTCTCACGGCGGCCGATGTTCCCAAGGACAAACCCAAGCCCGAGCGCGTTGTGCCCGCGCGGAAGATCACGCCCGATGGTTTCGTGATGGAAAACCTTGTGCGTGGTTCCGATGATCGCTGGCATGTGAGGGGGGAAAAACAGCCCTTCACCGGACTGGTGGTGGATACGATCTTTCGCCGGGTTTACGAGACGCGATACCTCAAAGGGTTGAAGCATGGTTCCTACACCATCATTCATCCCAACGGCGTCATTGCCGCGCGGGGCATCCATCGCGAAGGCAAACGGGTGAAGCATCGGGAGTGGGACATCGAGGGGGGACAGATTGAGCTGGATGCCTGGAACTTTGACGGCACGCCGCGGAAGAAACAGTGAATCGTTTCGCGTTGCCACGGGCCGGGGAGTGCTCCAACTTCAACGCGGTGAGGTTTAGCGCCGTATACATTGTGCTACTTTCAACGGTTCTGGCCGGGTGCGCCTATATGCCGTGGCGGGGGCCCAAGGAAAAGCCGTCCCCCGCGGTTGCCGGAAATCCGCTGGCCGTCTCCCTTCAGCAGGTGGAACAACGAGCCAACGGGTTGTGGTTTTTGAAGGATGCCGAGCGTCCCTACACCGGCCGGGTGGAACAACGGTATGCCAACGGCCAAATGGCTGCCGTCGTCACTCTGCTGGATGGCCAGCAGGATGGCCTGTATGAATTGTGGTACGCCAGTGGACAAAAACAACTGGAGGTGACCTTCAGCGAGGACCGCATGCATGGCACCGGGCGCGAGTGGTATGAGAATGGCAACCTGCGCCGGGAAATTTTTTACAGCGAAGGCCGCCGCCGTGGGCTCAAGGAATGGTACGCGGATGGCATCCAGAAAAAACTCCTCGACTGGGATGCCGATGGCATGCCGCGCGGTGTCACCGCACCGGGAAACAACGCCACGCGGCCTGTCCTGCCCCCGCCATCCGGTGTGGTGCCCGTTGCGCCCCCACCCGCCGCGCCGGGGCTGAAAGTGCGCGAGGTATTCTATGGCGAGGTGATTTTTCGCGGCCCGGACGGCTCACCGATTTCCGGCGCGTTTGGACCCGACACCTTCGTTTTTGTGAAGGGTGAGGACAAACCCTACACCGGCCGTGTGGTGGACAAGTTTCCTAACGGCAACCTGCGTGAAGAGATGCATGTGGTTGAGGGTCGTCCGCACGGCACTTGGACGGAATGGTACGCGAACGAGAAAAAGCAGTTGGAGATTCTTTACGAGAGCGGCGAGGTGAGGCGGCTGCGCATTTGGGATCCCTCTGGGAAGCTGATCGAACGTGGCCAAGGCAAGGGAAATGGAATTGGGCCAAGGCCCTGACGAGTGATGAAACAGCACGTGGCAGCGGGCGACCCGGCCACGGCGCACGCGGGCCGGGCACTGCTGGAAGCTGGCGGCAACGCCTTTGATGCCGCCGTGGCCGCCATGTTCACCGCCATGGTGGCTGAACCCACCCTGACCAGCGCTGGAGGGGGCGGCCATCTCATGGCTCAACCCGTGGAAGGATCCGCCTGTTGCTTCGATTTCTTTGTCGACATGCCCACGGGCAAGCCGGTTGGCGAGATGGACTTTGATGGTGTCTGGATATCCTTCGGTGCCGCTCGTCAGCAGTTCCACATTGGCCGAGCCTCTGTGGCCGTGCCCGGGAATATTGCCGGCCTCCTGCATGTTCATCAACGCTTGGGACATGCCTCTCGCCGCGATGTGTTGGCCCCTGCCATCCAGGCCGCGCGCGATGGCGTGGAATTGTCCGCGCAACAAGGGCATATCATCGGCATGCTGGAGCCCATCCTCACCCGTGAGCCGGATTCCGCCGCCATCTTCGCTCCCCAAGGCATTCTGCTGAAGGCGGGGGAAATTTTTCGCATGCCTTGCTTCGCCGATTTTTTGGAATCGCTCGTCACCCAAGGCCCGAATCTTTTTTACAAGGAAATCGCCGGCAGAATCACGGTTCCCTTTAATGAAAACGGACTGCTGAGCGAGTCCGATTTGTCCGGCTATACTGTTCACGAGCGCATCCCCCGCCGGACTGACTTTAAAGGCCATACACTTTTGTTGAATCCACCACCGGCCGCTAGTGGAGAACTCCTTGCCCATACGCTTGCTCGGCTGGATGCGCGCGATGACATAGGGCCTGGCGAACTCGTGGATGCGTTCTCCGAAACCGAGGCCTTCCGCCGTCCCGAGCCCCTTTCCCGTGGAGCCACCACTCACGTGAGCGTTCTCGATCGGCATGGCAACGCCGCCAGTGTAACCACCACCAACGGTGAAGGTTCCGGTCATGTCGCCACCGGTTGTGGCTTTCTTTTGAACAATATGCTCGGGGAAGAAGATTTGAACCCCGACGGATTTCATTGCCACCCCCCCGGCGCGCGACTACCCACGATGATGGCCCCCACTATTGTCCTGTGTGAAGGGCGGCCTGTCCTTGTCACCGGCAGCGGTGGTAGCAATCGTATCCGATCCACCCTCATCCAAGTCCTTGTCAACCACCTCAAAAACGGGATGTCTCTCGAAGCAGCCACCTGTGCCCCTCGTGTGCATCTCGATGGCCAAACTCTTCACGCAGAGCCCGGTGCTGCTACTGCCGGATCCTGGCCCGTCCGCCAATGGCCGGCCCAAGACGTTTACTTTGGCGGAGCCCACTCCGTTGCGCCCGGACAGGCTGCGGGTGATCCACGTCGCAATGGCCACGCGATGATTTTTTAAAATGAGCATTCCCTTTCATCCATCGCCTTCGCCAACCTTGGGCGTGGAGGTTGAGCTTCAGCTCATAGACCCCGCTACGCGCCAGCTCACCCCGCGTGCTCCTGAACTGCTCGTGGCACTGGAAAACGATCCTCACGTCAAGCCCGAGCTGCTGCAGTCCACCATCGAGTTAAACACGGGCATTTGTGCTGATGTTCCCGCAGTCCGGTGTGACCTTGAGGCTACGCTTGCCCGGGTCCACGCCGCCTGCGATGAGCTCGGTATCGCTCTCATTTCCGCGGGGACGCATCCCTTTTCCACGTGGCCCGGGCAAAAGATTACGGACAAAGAGCGTTACCGCGCCCTCATAGACTGGGTCCAATGGCCGGCCAAGCGGCTGATGATCTTTGGTCTGCATGTCCACGTGGGCATGGACAGTGCCGAGAAATCTGTTGCTGTCTTCAACGCGCTCGCCGGATACATCCCACAGTTCCTCGCCCTCTCTGCCAGTTCGCCATTTTGGCAAGGCAACGACACCGGCTTGGCCTCGGTCCGTAGCAAGGTTTTCGAAACCCTGCCTACGGCCGGCCTGCCCGAGACGCTTTTGAACTGGGGTGAATTCCAGTCCTTCATGAACACCCTCATCACTGCCGGTGCCATCGAGAGCATTCGTGAAGTGTGGTGGGACATCCGGCCCCACCCCGGTTTTGGAACCGTTGAGCTGCGTGTTTGCGATGGGCTCCCCACGCTCGATGAATTGTTGGCTGTCGTTGCCTTCACCCACTGTGTCACCGTCTGGTTGGCGCGCGAATACGAGGAAGGCCACCTGCAACTCCTTGAGCGCCATTGGGTCACCAGCGAGAACAAGTGGCGCGCTGCCCGCTGGGGCTTGGAGGCACAATTGATCCTCGATGATCAGGGCACACAGGTCCGCAACGGAGACCGCATTGCCGGCATGCTCGAGAAGCTCGCCCCCTTGAGTCGGGAGCTGAATTGTTCGGACGAGCTGGCTCTCGTTCAGGATATTTTGGATCACGGTCCCAGTTGCCTGAGACAAAGGCAGATTTTTGGGCAAACCGGCCTCCTCGAACCCGTTGTGGATGCCCTTGTTCAGGAATGGCGTACTAACAAGCGGATAGATTCAGTTTAAAAAATCTCATTGGCGAAAGTTTGATTTGGGCACTCGAAACGGGTTTTTTAAAACACAGAGATTCACCCCTCTGTGTCTCTGTGGTGAATCACTTTAAAATTTCCTTCACCACTCGCGCCTCGGCGACGTGGGTGAGGCGTTCGTCGAGGCCGTTGCGGGGGTAAACGAGGTGGTGGTGATCCATGCCGAGGCAGTGGAGGATGGTGGCGTGCCAGTCGGCGATGCTGACGCGGTCTTGCACGGCGGCGAGGCCGATGTCGTCGGTGGCGCCGTGGATGACGCCGCCTTTCGTGCCGCCGCCGGCCATCCAGGTGATCATGGCGTTCTTGTTGTGGTCGCGCCCGGCCTTGGCGGCGTTTTTGTCGCCGGGCAACTGGGCGATGGGCAGCCGGCCGAATTCGCCGCCCCACACAACGAGGGTTTGGTCGAGCAGACCGCGTTGTTTCAAATCTTTCAATAACGCGGCGACGGGTTGATCGGTCATGTCACAGCAACCCTTGAGGCCGGTGCGGAGGTTGGTGTGGTTGTCCCAGATTTGAAAATCGATGAAGAGCTGCACGAAACGCACGCCGCGCTCGACCAGGCGACGGGCAATGAGGCAGCGGCGGCCGTAGCTGTCGGTGGCCTTGCCGCCGATGCCGTACATGGCCTGCGTGGCCTTGGTTTCGCGGCTGAGATCGAGCGCGTCGCTGGCGGCCAATTGCATGCGCGCGGCGAGTTCGTAGCTGGCCATGCGGGCGCCGAGGCGGGGTTGCCACGGGCGGCGGCGTTGGTGGGCGGCGTTGAGCTTGGCGATGAG
>DJHS01000028.1:3428-5547 GCA_002433235.1 Verrucomicrobia bacterium UBA6614 | reverse complement strand
CCCATGGTTTTGCCGAGCTTGCTCAGGTCACAATCAAGGATGGTCTCGCCATTGAGCACAACCTTGATGGTGTGGCCTTTGACGGTGACTTCCTGCGTGTTCCATTCGCCGGGTTTTTTCAGGTGCCCGCGCTTGGCGGCAGCCATACCGTAGGCGCTGCCGTGGTACTGCGCGGGATGCAGCTTGGCGTATTTCTTGGCGGTGTTGTCGAGCACCTGTAGTTCGCACATGCCGACGTAGGCGGTGTCGCCCTTGCCGGGATAACGAATGGCGAGGCCGTTGTTGCCGCCCGCGGGCAGCTTGATCTCCATTCGCACGACAAAGTCGCTGTAGTTTTCCTTAGTATAAATGGTGCCGCCTTTGCCGGGCTTGCACTGGATGGTGCCGTCGGTGACCTGATAGTTATCAATCGGGCCGGCCCAACCTGTGAAGTCTTTGCCATTGAAGATTGACTTGAAGCCCTTCTCCTCAGCGACCGCGCTGAGGCTCAGCAGTAGAGTAAGTGCGATGAGTTGTTTTTTCATGTTAATTCAATTCCTTAATGAAGATGTTGCGCCAGCAGATTTCGCCGCCGTGGGTTTGCAGTTGGATTGGGCCACGGGCGATGAGGGGCTTGCGCTTGTCCTTGGGGGTCTTGCGGTCCCAGAAATTGGTGAGAGGTGCATTGTCCACGACGAGTTTACCGTTAAGCTTGATGGTGACCTTGTCGTCGACCATTTTGATGTGGAAGGTGTTCCACTCGCCAAAAGGCTTGTCAGCTAGCACGAGCGGATCGCGGCCAGGGGTGCCGGCGGGGCCGTTGTTCCAAAGACCGCCCGAACCCTTGTCAGCGCCGATCTTCCATTTGCCGCCTTCCTTGGTGGTGTCCCAAATCTGCACCTGCGGCACGCCGCGCAGGTAAATACCGCTATCGGCCTTGGCGACCGTCTTGTAATCCACGTACAACTCAAAGTCGCCATAGTTTTTCACGGTGCTGAGGTACAGGCCCTTGCCATCATTGATGAGAATACCGTCCTTCACGGACCAGTGTTGCTTGATGTTTTCAAGGCTATTGGCCTTCTTTTCGGCGAGGGCCTTTTTGCCGAGGGCCATCCACTTTTCGGGGTCCTCCGTTCCAAGGCCCCACCAGCCCTTAAGATCTTTGCCGTTGAACAGGGCCTTGAATCCCTTGGGCGGCTTGTTGAGGTCAGCCCCCGTGACCGTGACGGCGGCGAGGAGGAATACAGGAATGAGTTTCATCAGTTTCATGGAAAAAATCGTTCGTGGAACGGCCCAATGATGGGCCCACCACGAACGATTGCAAGCTCGGTCTGCGTGCGCCTAGCCAATCTTTGGCAAACTCGCCGCCGCAATGGCCTGGCCGTGGCGTTTCTCGGTTTCGTCCGGGAAGTGGAACTTAATCCGCTCGGCCAGCTCGGGGAATTCCGCTGCCATCACTTCCTTGGAACGCGTGATGATGTGTTCGCCTCCGGGGCCGGTGGTCACACGGCCAAGCAGCAGCACATATTGGAATTCATAAAACTCCGCGTAATGCGCCAGCGTATAGCCGAGGTAAATGCCGATGGCATCATAAATCTTCAGTGCCCGCTCATCGCCTTCCTCCATGAGCTTCTGCACAATCTTCAACTGCTCGGGCATGCTCAGGCTGGTATCATACTCAATACCCGAAGCCGGCAGCAGGCGGGCAACCGCTTGTTGCGAGAAATACTGCGCGCCCACACCGAGGTCGTCGCTCCATTCATCGGCCGGCGCTTCCGGATGCAGATCCACCGGCGCAAAAGCCAGCTCGCTGAGCCACGTGGTGATGTTGCCGTCCATGTCCACATAACCGCCGCCTTCGCTGGTGCCCATGGCGATGCCGAGCACTCCGTTGCCGGATTCACCTTTCTTACGCAGGGCCATCGAGCCGGCCAGTGCGGTGACTTCGCCGTCGTTAATCACATCCAGCGGGCAATTCCATTCCTCGGCAATCCGCGTGAACATGTCGCGCACCTTGGCCTCGAAATCCTCCGGGCCCACGCCGCGGAAGAGCGACGCCCACGTGACCTTGTTGTGCGAGTAACAACCGGCCGCACTGCCGCCAATGGCGTCCACACTCGGCAGATGCTCGGCGGCGCGC
>DJHS01000028.1:0-3373 GCA_002433235.1 Verrucomicrobia bacterium UBA6614 | reverse complement strand
GTGCCCATGGCGATGCCGAGCACGCCGTTGCCGGATTCGCCTTTCTTGCGCAGGGCCATCGAGCCGGCCAGCGCGGTGACTTCACCGTCGTTGATCACGTCCAGCGGGCAGTTCCATTCCTCGGCGATGCGGGTAAACATGTCGCGCACCTTGGCATCAAAATCCTCCGGACCCACGCCACGGAAAAGCGATGCCCACGTCACCTTGTTGTGCGAATAACAACCAGCCGCACTGCCGCCGATGGCGTCCACACTCGGCAGATGCTCGGCGGCGCGCTTCAGCGAATCGATGATGCCTTCGTAATGATAATCCGGGTTCGGCTCGAAGTACGGGTCCCACACAATCTCCTCGCTGAACTTCACCTCGCCATCGACCACCGCCGCCGCCTTGCGATCGCTGCCGCCGAGGTCAAAGCCGATGCGGTTGCCTTCAAGATGCCGACCCAGCGGGCGAGCTTCGGAATTCTCCGCGGGCAATTCGGCGCAGCCCACCACCTCCAGCGAGTTACCGTTGTTTTTCACGCCGATCACGTCGTCGTCGAATTTGCCGAACTCATTCGTGCGATAATAATCCTGCAGCCGCTCGGTGTAGGCGTCCGCGCCGCTAAGATGAATCTTCCAACCGCCGCGTTGCCACAGCAAAAACTTCACCATGCGCTCGAGGTGGCGGAAATTGTTCGGCTCCAACTCGTGATCGGCCGGGAACAGCACCGTGCGATGATGAAACACCGAGCCATCGGCCTGCTCGAGCGCGATGCCCACGTCCACCGCCGCGCCGGTATCGCGTGCCGCCGCCTCAAAGGCGCGGTTGACCAGAATCGCCGGGCGAAAGGTCGGGTGGAGTTCGGGAACAAACTTCGGTTCAGGCAAAAGATTCGCGTCACTCATTTTTCGGGGCGCGCATCCTGTTCGTTTCGCGTTTGCTTGGCAAGCCATTGCAGGCCGGCCTCGGGGATTATTTCGTGGCCGCCCTGAAAAATCGTCACCCGCGCCGCGCCGGATTTTCTGCGGAAAAGCACCGATTTACGGCCATAACTGGCATCGGCCACCGCCTCTTTCCGCAGCACCTCCGGCACCTTGGCCGTTTTCACAAACTCCCCAATCAAGGCCGCGCTCAACCGGTCCTTCGGCGCCGCCAATGCGTTGAACGCCTCCAACGAATGACTGATCGGCACGCTGCCGTTGTGGCCGTCAGTGATGCCCGCGTTGATGTCGAGATTTACTCCACGCGCGCGGGCTATGTAGGTGATGGCCGACCGCTTGAGCGCATCCGCGTGCTCCGGCGTGCCGGGCAGCGGTTTGCCGCCGATCGCTGCTTCGATCTCGCCGGCATAGCGCAGCTTGCGTTTCGAGGTTTCCGCATGCCACTTCACCAAATCCGAAATCGGCACCCACGCCGACACGCCCGCCCACAACTCCGGCGCGCGCCCGGCCATCAACAGACTTGCATACCCGCCGCCCGAGGCGCCGATCACATAAATCCGGTTGGCATCCACGTTGCCCTGTTTCCGCGCCCACGCCACCGCGCTGAGGATATCCTGCACCGCCAGCTCCGATCCCATCGCCTGCGGCGTGCGGTTGCGCCCGCGGAAGTTGGGATGGATGAAATGCCAACCCTGCTTCACCACCCACAAGCCGTACGAAGTATTGGCCTGACGATAATCGCTGGACCACGAATGCAGCCCCACCAACAACGGCCGCGCCTCTTTGGCTTTGGGCGCAAAATGCAGCGCCGGTTGATCCGTATCATCCGCCGCACTGCGGTATTTGATTTCCCGAATCTCCTTCGGCCAGCCTTTGATTGCAGCATCCGCCGAACACGCCAACAGCAGCATCGCAAATACAAATCTCATGCGCCGAGTGTGTCAGGCCAACACCAATCGAAAAGCCAAAACAAAACACGCACTAGAGAAGAGAAGCAGGAGCTTCGCCCTCCCAACCGATGAATTGACCAACAATCCGCGCTTCAATCCCTCGGTAATTCATTTTACGCTCCGCGCGTGGCGCGCATTAAAATAGCGGCGGTGGCGGACATCGCCGAAGGTACAACGGTGAAATTTTCCTTCACGCGCGGGGAGCGGCCGTTGGAAGGGTTTGTCGGGCGCTTCAAAGGAGAGCTGTTCGCCTACGAAAACACCTGCCGGCACATTCCGATTTCACTCGATTACGGCGACAACCGGTTCTTCACCAATCAAGGTGATGCCCTCATGTGCCAAACCCACGGTGCTGTCTACGAGCCCGACACCGGCCTCTGCACCCGCGGCCCTTGCGCGGGGGCGAGTCTGTTTCCACTAGAGATTGCGGAAGAGGATGGGGTGCTGTGGTTCGAGGAGGAATAGTCTCTGCGCCTGTGTGAGCGATTCGACTACGCCAACACACCTTTAACCACTTCGCCGTGCACATCCGTCAGCCGGTATTTGCGGCCTTGGAAACGGTAGAACAACCGTTCGTGGTCCATGCCCATGAGATGCAGGATGGTCGCCTGCAGGTCGTGCACGTGCACTTTGTCCTTGGCTACCTTGAAGCCCAGTTCGTCGCTGGCGCCGTAGGTGCCGGGCTTGGTGCCGCCGCCGGCCATCCATTGGGTGTACACGTCCGGATAATGATCGCGCCCGAGCACTTTACCCTTGGCGGTGCGGCCCTCACGGAACGGCGTGCGGCCGAATTCGCCGCCCCACACGATCAGCGTTTCATCAAACAATCCGCGTTCCTTCAAATCCTTGATGAGCGCAGCGATCGGTTTGTCCATCGTCTTGCACTTGTTGCGCAGACCGTCGCCGAGGCCGGTGCCGGCGCCAGTGCCGTGAAAGTCCCAGCCCCAGTCGAAGAGGTGCACAAAGCGTACGCCCTTTTCCACGAGGCGCCGCGCCAGTAAAATGTTGTTGGCCAAACTGCCCGCGCCGGGCTTGGCGCCGTAGCTGTCGAGGATGTGCTTGGGTTCCTTGGAGATATCCATCACCTCCGGCACACTCGCCTGCATGCGGTAGGCCATCTCGTATTGCGCGATACGCGTGATGGTCTCGGGGTTGCCGAGTTCCGTGGCCTGCAGACGGTTGAGGTCGTTGAGCGCATCAAGGCTCTTGCGGCGCAGGGCGCGGCTCATGCCTTTGGGGTTGGAAACGAACAGGACTGGGTCGCCCTTGGACCGGCATTGCACGCCCTGAAACACGCTGGGCAGGAAACCGCTGCCGAAGGAGTTTTTGCCGCCATTGGGCTGCACGCCGCTGGAAATGAGCGCCACAAAGCCCGGCAGATTTTGGTTCGTGCTGCCGAGGCCATATGTCACCCACGAACCCATGCTCGGCCGGCCTTCTCGCGCGCTGCCGGTGTAGAGCAGCAGCTCCGCCGGTGCGTGGTTGAACTGGTCGGTGGTC
>DJHS01000076.1:7908-30229 GCA_002433235.1 Verrucomicrobia bacterium UBA6614 | reverse complement strand
AAAAAAAGTGATCCGGGCAACAGACGCCAAGGAGGTGGGGGTGGAGAACCCCTCTGAAGAAACGTTCTGTCGCCCGAATCAAAAGGTGTCGGGGTGCAATGTGACGAAATTGACCGTCCCTGTCAACCGTCTAATTGTCCACACCAACACCCTCGCCCAAAAAAACCCCGTGACAAGACGCCTCCCATCCGTATCATGCCCCGCGCCAAGGCCGACCCCTTCGTCTAGTGGTTAGGACACCGGCCTTTCACGCCGGCAACACGGGTTCGAGTCCCGTAGGGGTCGCCATTTCATTTTGCCAGCGAAAACGCCTTCGCTCACCAAAAACAGGCTGTTAATAACTTGTGAACAACCCTGGCCTCATCGCCATCGTTGGCCGGCCCAATGTCGGCAAGTCGGCGCTGTTCAACCGCATCGCCCGCCGCCGCATTGCCATCGTCCACGACATGCCCGGTGTCACCCGTGACCGCGTCAGCGCCGAGGTCGAGTGGCAAGGCCGCCCCTTTACCCTCGTCGACACCGGCGGCATCGGCCTTGTGCCCGGTGAGAAATCCGACGACGTCATCGCCACCTCCACCGTTGACCAAGTCAACATCGCCATCGATGCCGCCGATGTCATCCTCCTAGTCGTCGATGTCCACGAAGGCATCGTTCCTCTCGACCAAGAAGTCGCCCAGCATCTCCATCGCTCCGGCAAGCCCGTCCAACTCATCGCCAACAAGGCCGACAATGCCCCTGACGCCGAATCCGTCACCGACTTCGCTTCTTTGGGCTTTGAGGAAATGTTTCCCGTCTCCGCTCTTCACGACCGCGGCATCATCCCCGTCATGGAAGCTGCCCTTAAACACCTCCCCAAAACCACGAACCGGGATCTGAGAACCGAGAACCCGTTAAAACTCGCCATCGTCGGCCGTCCCAACGTGGGCAAATCCTCCCTCATCAACGCCCTTACCCAAAGCGACCGCGTCATTGTCAGTGACATTCCGGGCACCACCCGTGATGCCGTCGATGTCCCCTTCACCATCGAGACCGACGGGCGCCAGCAACCCGGCCTGCTAATCGACACCGCCGGTCTTCGCAAGAAGCGCCGTGTCAAGGACAGCCTCGAGTACTTCAGCGTCACCCGCACCCGCGACGCCATTGACCGCTGCGACATCGCCGTCCTCGTCCTCGACGCCACCACCGGCATCCTTGAGCAGGACAAGAAAATTGCCGACCTCATCACCCGCCGCAACCGCGCCTGCATCCTCGTCGTCAACAAGTGGGATCTCGCCGAACCCAAGGTCAAGCAAACCCGCCGCGAACACCGCGCCAACACCCGAAAAGGCAAAAAGGGCAACCGCCCGCTTCTAACGCTGGCCGAGTTCGGGCAATGGGTGCAGGGAGAACTCTTCTTCCTCGACTATGCCCCCGCCATCTTCACCAGTGCCACCGAGGGATTTCACCTCGACCGCTTCCTTGAAGCAATACGCTACGTCGATGACCAACTTCAGCAACGCATCCCCACCCCCTTGTTGAATCGCACCCTCGCCGACGCCATCGATCACCGCCAGCCCCCCAGCAAAAGCGGCAAGCGCCTGAAATTCTACTACGCCACTCAAGTCGCCCAATCCCCCCCCACCATCCTCCTGTTCGTCAATACCCCCGAACTTTTTTCCGCCCAATACCAGAAATACCTCGGCGACCAACTCCGCAAAGCCTTTGGCTACGAAGGCTGTCCCCTCGTCCTGAAAGCCCGCCCCCGCCGCCGGGAAAATGAGTAGCATGTAGCGCAGGCTGCCAAGCCTGCATGTCAGCAACCCAACATTGACGCTGGCAATCCTCGCACTACCGTCCCCGCATGCAAACCACCCGCGGCCGTTTTGTGAACGAGGATCCCTGGCGCGTCTTCCGCATCATGGCCGAGTTCGTTGAGTCCTTCGAAACCCTCTCCACCGTCGGCCCCGCCGTCACCGTTTTCGGCTCCGCCCGCACCAAGCCTTCCAACAAGGAATACAAGGCCACCGTGAAAATCGCCAAGGCCCTCGCGGAAAACAATTTCGCCGTCATCACCGGCGGCGGCCCCGGCATCATGGAAGCCGCCAACAAGGGCGCGGCCGAGGGCGGCGGCCTCTCCGTCGGCCTCAACATCAAGCTTCCCCACGAGCAGGAAGGCAACCCCTACGCCAACCTCCCCATCGACTTCCACTACTTCTTCAGCCGCAAAGTCTGCCTCGCCAAGTACAGCACCGCCTTCGTCTACCTCCCCGGCGGCTTCGGCACCATGGACGAGTTCTTCGAGATTTTAACTCTCGTGCAAACCCGCAAGATCCCCCGCTTCCCCCTCGTCCTCTACGGCAAGGACTACTGGCGCGGCCTCTTCCGCTGGATCAACAGCACACTGAAAAAGGGCAAGTACATCAGCCCCAAGGACCCCGACCTCGTCACCCTCACCGACGACCCCGCCGAGGTCGTCGCCGTCATTGCCGACTGGCACCAGCGCCGCAACCCCCAGCACACCCCGCCCCTTGCCTATTTATAATGCGCCCGCTGATCGAGCACGCCCGCACGCGCCACACGCCGGAGACCCTGGCGGAGCAACTGCGCGGCGCGCCCGGATTGATGCTCCTGCGCAGCGATGGCGAACTCAAGGAACAGACGCGCTACTCGTTTGTAGTCACGCGACCGTTTTTAACAATGCGGACCTTGGGGAGCCGTTGTGAGATTCGCGCCACGGACTCGCAAGCTCGCCCCTCCATATCCATCCAGTACGGCAACCCATGGCATGTTCTGGACCATCTGCTGTCGCGATACGAGTTAATCGACGAGATTGACCTCCCCTTCCCGCTCGGCGGCTGCTTTGGTTACTGGGGCTACGACCTGAAAAACTTCGTCGAGCCACGCCTGCGATCGCACGCGGTGAATGACCTCGAGCTGCCCGATTGCGCCGTGGGCTTTTACGACAGCCTCGCCATCTTCGACCTTCACCTCGGCAAAACCTGGCTCGTCGCCACCGGCCTTGCTGCTGATGGTTCCCGCGACGAAACCCGCGCCCGCCAACAAGCCGACTGGTGGCACAAACAACTTACCCTCCCTCATTCCCCCCCTCCCCCCCTCTCAACTGGAGGGACGAGCCTGCGAGTCCGCCCCACCTCCAACTTCACACGCCAAGAATTCCTAAACACAACCCGCCGCGCCCTCGACTACATCCGCGCCGGCGACATTTATCAGGTCAACCTCTCCCAACGCTTCACCGCGCCGTGGCCCGGCAGTGGCTGGGATTTCCACCGCGCCCTGCATGCCGCCAGTCCGGCGCCGTTTGGGGCGTTTTTGAATGCGGGCGACTTTCAATTGGCCTCCTCCAGCCCCGAGCGGTTCCTACGCCTTAGCGGACAACACATCCAAACGCGCCCCATCAAGGGCACCCGCCCGCGCAACGCCGATCCGCAACGCGATGCGCAGCTCGCCTACGAATTGCAAAGCAGCGAGAAGGAACGCGCGGAGTTGGTGATGATCACCGATCTGTTACGCAATGACCTCGGGCGGGTGTGCGAATTCGGCAGTGTGCAGGTGCCGGAGTTGATGCGGCTGGAACGGTTCGCGCAGGTGCAGCATCTGGTGTCCACTGTCGAAGGGCGGCTGCGCGCGGGGCATTCGCATCTTGCCGCGTTACGCGATTGTTTTCCGGGCGGCAGCATCACCGGCGCGCCAAAGTTTCGCGCGATGGAAATCATCGACGAACTCGAACCCGTCACCCGCGGGCCGTACACGGGCAGCCTCGGCTACCTCGGCTTCAATCGCGAAAGCCAGTTCAATATCGCCATCCGCACCGCCATCATTCGCGACGGCCAAGTACACTACCAAGCCGGCGCCGGCATCGTGGCCGATTCGAATCCGGAAATGGAGTACGAAGAAACGCTCGCGAAGGCGGGTGGGTTTGCGAAAGCGCTTTCTTTCACCACAGAGACACATAGAGCACAGAGGAAAACCAGTTTAAAATCTCTGTGACCTCTGTGTCTCTGTTGAAAAATCAGTGAAACTCCTGAACGGTCTTCACTCCGTAGCCGGCTTTCTTGAGGGCGCGGATGCCGTTGACGGCGGCCTTGGCGCTGCTGATGGTGGTCATGATGGGCGTGCCGGTGTAGACGGCGCTGGTGCGGATTTGCACCTCGTCACTGCGCGGCACTTCGCCGGTGGGGGTGTTGATGACCAGTTGCAGCTCGTTGTTCTTCAGTAGATCGAGTGAATTCGGCCGGCCTTCGGCGAGCTTGTTGATGCGCTCAACGGCGAGGCCGGCTTCCTCAATGACCTTCGCTGTGCCGCCGGTGGCGACGAGCTCGAAGCCGAGTTCCACAAAATCTTTTGCGAGCGCGGGCACTTCGTCCTTGTGCATGTCGCTCACGCTGACGAACACCTTGCCCTCCAGCGGCAACGGCGAGCTGGCGGCCATTTGGCTCTTGGCATAGGCCACGCCGAGGTCGGCATCGAGGCCCATCACCTCGCCGGTGGACCGCATCTCGGGGCTCAAAATAATATCCTGCCCGATGAATTTGTTGAACGGGAACACCGACTCTTTCACCGCCCAATAGGTCGGCCAGATTTCCTCGGTGAAACCCAGCTCGCTGAGCTTAGCGCCCGCCATCACCTGTGCGGCCATCTTGGCGAGTGGTTTGCCGATGGCTTTGCTGACAAACGGAATGGTGCGCGAGGCGCGCGGGTTGACCTCCAGCACGTACACCACCTCATCCTTCACGGCGTACTGCACGTTCATCAGACCGGTGACCTCCAGCTCCTTGGCCATCGCGTGGGTGTACTCGCGCATCGTGTCGATGGCGGCTTGGCTGAGGGTGTGCGGCGGCAGCACCATGGCGGCGTCGCCGGAATGCACGCCGGCAAACTCCACGTGCTCGAGCATGCCGCCGACGACGATGGTGCCGTCTTTGGCATCGGCGATGCAGTCCACATCCACCTCGGTGGCGTCTTCGAGAAATTTATCGACCAATACCGGCCGCTCGGGCGAAGCCTCCACGGCGTGCTGCATGTAATGGCGCAGCTCGGTGTCGGAATAAACAATCTGCATCGCGCGCCCGCCCAAAACAAATGACGGCCTCACCAGCACGGGGTAGCCGAGCTTCTGCGCCTCGGCAACCGCTTCGTCCTCATTGGTGGCCAGGCCGTTGGGCGGTTGCGGGATGTCCAGCTTGTGCAGCATGGCGGCGAACAACTCGCGATCCTCCGCGCGCTCAATGCTCTGCGGGCTGGTGCCGAGGATGTTTACGCCATTGGCCTGCAGACCGAGCGCAAGGTTCAGTGGCGTTTGCCCGCCGAATTGCGCGATGGCGCCCCAGCAATTTTCGCGCTCATAAATGTGCAGCACATCCTCGAGCGTGAGCGGCTCGAAAAACAGCTTGTCGCTCGTGTCGTAATCGGTGGAGACCGTCTCCGGATTCGAATTCACCATCAGCGTCTCGAAGCCATCCTCCTTCAGCGCAAACGCCGCGTGCACGCAGCAGTAATCAAACTCAATGCCCTGCCCGATGCGGTTCGGGCCGCCGCCAAGGATCATCACCTTCTTGCGGTCAGACGCATCAATCTCATCATCGCCGCGGTCGTAGGTGGAATAATAATACGGCGTGTACGCCTCGAACTCCGCCGCGCAGGTGTCCACCAGCCGATACGCCGGCACCACGCCCGCCGCCTTGCGCTCCGCGCGCACCTCATCCTCCGTGCGCCCCGTCAAATGCGCAATCTGCCGGTCCGAAAACCCGTACGCCTTTGCTTTTTCCAGCAACTCCAAATCCATAAAAAGCCGAGGCAGTAAAGCCCAACGAACCAAGGCGAGGCAAGCTTTGGCTGTTGGTTCAGATTTCGGAGTTCCTTGTTCGATATTCGATATTCAATCGACTGGGCCAAACCAAATATCCAATATCGAACAAGGAATGTCGAAAGCCGAAGGTTGGGCCCGCTTCGCGCCGGATCAATGTAATTGACTCAACGTAAAAAATCAAAGGCTCGCTGCGCTCGCCTTGAAGGGTTTTAGGTTCAAGCACTAAGGTTCAAGGGGTCAAGGCGATAAGGTAACAAAGCCAACCCACCCACCTCACTCACCCACTAACACACACCGAAAACCGACGTTGCTGAAGCGAGTATCGGGCGAGTCGTAGTCGCGGAAGGACGACAACAGCGAGTCGGGAAAGCCGATGTAGAGCCAAGACGCACCGCGCAACACACGGTATTTTGGTGCTGTCGGATCATACCAGTCCTCGCACCATTCCCACACATTACCGGCCAGATCGTGCAGGCCGTGCTGGTTTGCCGCAAAGCTACCCACCGGCGTGGTGTAGCCAAACTTGTCCACCTTCAAGCTCTCGTGATAATTCCCCGCCCCCTTCGGCGGCGGCCACTCAGTCCCCCACGGATACACATCCGTCACGCCCAATTGCTTTTCTTTGGGGGTGTTGCCCTTCTCTTTCCCCAACCCCACCGCCACGCTCCATTCCGCATCCGTCGGCAAACGGTAGCTTTGGTTGGCGCTGATTTTCCCTTCCGCCCTTTCCTTCCGCGTCAGCCACGCACAAAAAGCTGCCGCATCCTCCCAGCTCACGTCCACCACCGGGTGCGTGTCCGACTGCTTGAACTCTTTTTCTTTAAAATAAGGCGGCTCCTTCCAACTCCCATCCACCCCCGCATTCGCCGCCGCGTACGCCGCGTAATCCTTCACCCGCGTTTCCCAAATACAAAACTGCACCTTCGTTCCCGGCACTGGCTTGAACACCATCCCCAGCGAATTGGTGAAGGCCATGGCAGGGCTTGGCTTCTCCACCCCCGTGTTCGTGCCAGCGGTCTTGGGCTCCGTTTGTTTGGGGTTCGTCTTGGCTTCAGGTTCCGTTGCAGCGTCTTTCTTCCCGCACCCCACTATCACCAACGCCCCTATCAAAATCACTAAAATTTGCTTCATCCGCCAAATGTTTATTTATCCCGGCTCATTTGCAAGGCCATCATTTGGAGTGCGCCGGCAGAGCGAAGCGGCGACGGAGAGAGAAACCAAATTCAATTTACTCCGCGCCTCCGCGTAAGAATTCGACACAAACCAAGCACTGAATACGGCACATCGAAGCCCAAGGTTTGGGGATTAGATCTTCATTAATGATCGCCAAGATTGGTTGGCCCAATGCCCGCTTGCCTTTGTAGTTGCAGCCCGTTAACAATTTTCAAGCATGAAGAACTGCATCGCCACCACTGCGGCACTGATGATGCTTTCCGTCGTTCCTTTCTGCATCAACGCGCTCGATTGGCAGATTTATTTTTACATCCACACAAAAACCACAGACTGGATCATCGCCCCCGCGCAAGGCACCTGCCATCTTGCCAAGGCCAGCCCTGTTGAGGAAATACATGGCACGAACACGGACGCAAAATCCTATCGCGTGGGCCCACTTGAAATCATTCTTGAAAACTCCAGCCAAATGACTCCCTTCAGTCTCGGTTACTCCACGCCAAGCGAAGATTCGGGCTACGCTTTCATCGAGTTTCCTTGGCTCATTTTCCCTGCACTGATTTTCGCGGGAGGTGCCATCGCCACATGGAGACACCGCAACGAGTTCTCAGGGGCAAACGATCCAACCAAACAGCCAACTCCTTCCCAGCAGAACTGATCCGCCACTATCACGCCGTCCAAGCCAACATGCGCTCGATGGGTACCCGCGCTTTATCAATGGTTTGGGCGGATAACTCCACGCGGGGATTCAAGTCGTGCATGCAGTCACGGACTTTTTCCAGCGTGTTCATTTTCATGAAATGACACTCATTGCAGGCACATTTCTCGGTAGGTGCGGGGATGAAGGTTTTGCCGGGACACTCTTTCTCCAACCGGTGCAACATGCCAGCCTCAGTGGCGATGATAATCGCCTCGCTGTCGGTGGTGCGGCAGTAGCCCACCATTTTTTCCGTCGAACACACCTCATCGGCCAAGATGCGCACAGCCTTGGTGCATTCCGGATGAGCCACCACCGGCGCATCCGGATATTCCCCGCGTATCTTGGTAATGGCCGCGTGTGTCCACTCGACGTGGACGTAACAATTCCCCTGCCAGAGTGTCATCGGCCGCCCCGTCTGCTCCATCACCCACTGGCCCAGGTTTTCATCCGGGACAAACAACAAATCCCTGTCCGCCGGACATTTCTCCACAATCTCGCAGGCGTTGCCGCTGGTGCAAATGACGTCCGAAAGCGCCTTCACGCCCGCACTGCAATTGACGTATGAAACCGTGTAAAAATTGTCATTGGTGTCCTGCAGCTTGGCGAGTGCCTCCGGCGGACAGCTTTCCTCCAGAGAGCATCCGGCATCCTTGTCGGGCAAAATGACGGTCTTGTCCGGAGATAAAATCTTGGCGGTTTCCGCCATGAAATGAACGCCGCAGAACACAATAACTTCCGCCTCCGTCTCCGCGGCCTGCCGCGACAACCCAAGGGAATCGCCCACATAATCCGCGATGTCCTGAATCTCCGGCACTTGGTAATTGTGCGCGAGGATCACCGCGTTGAGCTTGCCCTTCAGCTCAAGGATTTCCCGCGACAACGCATCCGCCGGCCCCTTTGTTGCCATGACCATGCCCAAGGGTATCCAGCCCCCCTCGCCACGTCAATCCATCGGTGAATAGCTTGTGAGTAAAATTTAGCGTTTATTTTGTAAATGACGTGTACAATGGAGGGGTCTTTTTGGAATGAGTTTGGATTGTCCATTGCCGGCAGGGTTTCGCAAGGCAACGTTTGGCCGCGTGTACAGTGAGTTGGCGCTGCATCAGGCGGTAATCCGCGCGTATTCAAAACCCCTGTTCACATGGCGCAAGGCGCTGGGGATGTCGCATGATGGTCGCACGCTTTACGATTTCGCGCGGCATTCGTTGAAGAACATCCACACGCTGCACCAACAATTAAAATCCGGCCGGTTTGTTTTCCGGGAGGGCATTGCGCTGGATTACAATTTCAATGGCAAACACCGCACGATCCACCTCTTCCCGTGGGAGGAGCGTATTGTGGATCTGCTGTTGTACCGCGTGCTCACCAAATATTTTCACAACGCCTTCGAGCCCAGCTGCCACGCCTACCGCATGGGCGGCTTTGGGGTGGACCAATGCCAACGCAGCCTGAACGGCCAGTTACGCCAAATGCGCCAGTCGGCTGGGCCGATTTATTTTGTGAAACGCGATGTGCAGGATTATTTCCCCAGCCTCGACCATGAGCAACTACTCGCCATGCTGGCCGAGTGGGTGGAGCCGGATGATGTGCTCTTCGAGATGTTGCGCCAGCGGATTGAGTTTGAAATCAAAACGCGCGGCGCGGTTCAAACCAATGAACGGGGCGTGGCGTTCGGCACGGCCATTGCCTGTTTTTTCGCGAACTTATATTTGACGCCGCTGGATCGCCAACTCGCCGAGGTGCCGGGCTTGCGTTACTATCGTTATGCCGATGATTTGCTCGCCTTTTCCGTCAACCGCGCCACGATCCTGCGTACCTCGGAAATGATTGAGGAAACTTTTGAAGCCCTCCGCCTCCGCAGCAAGCCGAAGCATCACCGGAATTTTTATTTTCCGGCCGGCACTGTAGCCCGGCCCGATGGGCCGGGATCCGGGCCACCGGCCCGGGCTACAATGGATTTTGAGCCGTGCGAAAAATTCCGGCACCTTGGCTTGGAATTTCGTGCGGACGGCGGCGTGGGACTTTCGCGCGATAAATCGCGCAAGATTCAAAACCTGTTTCGTTTTGCCTGGCGGCGTTACGCGCACAAGCTCGGCAGACTCCGCTCGCCGCAGGGCCGCGCGCGCAAGGCCATCGAGGTGGCCAACGATGTGCTCACGCACGGTTACCGCTCCATTGCCATCATCGATTATTATTTGAAACACGTGGACGACGAGGAGCAATTGCGCCGGCTCGATCGCTGGCTGGCCGAGGAGGTGCTGGCGATTGCATTCAGTTACGGCACCAAGAAGTGCCACAAAAAAAGTCATTTCAAAAAAATGTCCTTCGCCAAGCTGCGTGCGATGGGGTTGCCCAGTTTGCGGCATCGCCGGCGGTTGTTGCGGCATGGGCACTTGGAATCATCGTTCTTTACTTTACGCACCGAGAAAATGATTGAGCAGAAGCGGAGGCGGCTGCCACCGGGCTTCGGGCAAACGCGCGTAGACCGGTTCCCTCCGGAGCTGAAAGCAGTGGCAATACCGGAAATGGCCTCGTAAGGGAGAGGGCCACCTGTGGACAGACGTTATGGAAGCCCGTCCGCTTTATGCGGGACGGCAAGCCGTCCAGCATAAAGCGGACGGTCGAGTACCGAGCCGCCTTCGCTTCTGCGAAATCAGCCTAAAAAAACAAAATATGCCTAGGGAAAACGATAATAGTAGCGGGTGCGGTCGGGTTTTGTTTTTATTGTTTTTATCACTCTGCATCGGGTTGTGTGCGGCTTTTTTCACCCATGGCGACTCGTTTTGGGACGGGGCGAGTTTCGAAACAATCACCGTGATAGTCACCATATTGGCTAGCATTGTTTTATTTATTTTCTCCGCGGTAAGTGGTTGGAATGGCACTCACTCACCCCGTCCTTGGGACAAGACACCAAAAGGGCCAACAGATGTTTCCATCCGTTACCGAACAAGCAAGGGGGAGGAAAAGGTTTTTGATGGATGGAGCAACACCAGCGGCATCACGGGAAACCACCTGAACATCAAGATCGCCCCTGACAAGATCCGCGTTGCTTTGTGCCTGGACCGCATCCTGAACCAAGATGAGCTAAAGGCCGTACTAAATGGGAAAAACAGCCAAACTGCCAAGCCGGTTAAATATGAAAAAAGTACGGAGACCGTGCGCTATCGCTATTACGGTCCAGAGGTGGAGCGATGCCCAGGATGCCGGCTTTTGTTTCTCGTCGAAAAAAATGGCAAATTTCATTGCGCAGGATGTCGCCGGGCATTCACCCCGAAGGATTTGGGATGGAGAGTGGATGGTAAAATCAACTACCAAAACCACGAGGGCGTTCACAAGGTGTTTGACGTTTTGTGGGGCTCAGCCAAATCCAAAAAAGGCAACTTGAGCGTGCGTGTTGCGCCCACCTTCCAACGAATCAACCTCTCCCATAAACACATTCAACCCGACAAGGCCCTTCTTTACCGAAATCACCTTGGGGAGGAGAAGGAGTTCCTAACCTTGGGCTTCACCATGAAACCCAAGAACGCCCACATAAACCTTTGGGTCGCACCCACATATACCCGCATTGCCCTGAGAAAGGACCGCATTCTCGAGGAAAAAGAACTCACACACACGGCATCTCCCGACCAAATGCCAGGCCCCGCACCCGAGACATCAACCCCAGCGGAACCCAGCGACCCGTCAACACGCTCGGAGTCCAAGGAGAAAACGAAAACCACACCAAGCCGCGTGGACTTGATCATCACCGGCTGCGGACTGAGTACATATGAAGCAACCAAGATCCTCCAAAAAACCCGCCCGGACTTGGGCACGTTTGACGTGTACGGCCTGCTGCGCGATTTTCCCAAGGTGGTGGCGGAAAACCTATCGCGCGAGGAAGCAGACATTCTCAAACGAGAACTGGAAGAAGCTGGCTGCACGGTGGAACTGGAATAATTGAGACTCAAATCAGCCCGGTCCAAATCAAAGCCCTGTCACCAGACTGTTACCAATCTTTCCTTTCCGACGTCTGCCAGCGGCGTAAAATGCGCGCGTGAGCGAATTTACCGCGGAACTGGTCGGCACCTTCCTGCTTGTGTTGTTGGGTGGCAGCGTAAACGCAAACGTCTCTCTCAAGAAAACCACCGGGCACGACGCCGGCTGGATCATCGTCACCGCCGGTTGGGGTGTGGCGGTGGCCATCTCCATTTATGCCGTTGTGAACTTCTCCGGCGCGCACATCAACCCCGCCGTCACCCTCGGGCTCGCCAGTATCGGCCAGCTTGACTGGCCCCTCGTACCCCAGTATCTCACTGGCCAAATGCTTGGTGCCATCCTCGGCGCCACCACCGTTTGGCTCGCCTTCCTCCCCCACTGGGAAGCCACCGAGAACCCCACCACCAAGCTCGGCGTCTTCTCCACCGCCCCCGCCATCGACCGCCCCGGCGCCAACTTCCTCACCGAACTCATCGGCACCTTTGTCCTCGTCCTCGGTGTGCTCGCCATCTTCTCCCCCGAAGCCCTCACCTCCGACGTCCGGAAAAACCTCGGCGAACAACATGCCGAAAACATCCGCGAAACCTTCGCCTTCGGCCTCAAACCCCTCCTCGTCGGCCTCCTCGTTTTCGTCATCGGCATGGGCCTTGGGGGCCCAACTGGCTATGCCATCAACCCCGCCCGCGACCTCGGCCCACGCATCGTCCATGCCCTGTTGCCCATTGCTGGCAAGGGCGATTCCAACTGGAACTACGCTTGGATCCCCGTCGCCGGTCCCGTCACAGGCGGCATTCTGGGAGCACTGTTTTACCAGTGGCTTTGGCTGTAGCCGGGGCCGGTGGCCTCGGTCGAACAACTAGCCACAAGGCTTGCCGGGACCACCGGCCCCGCCTACAACCGCCCTATGAAATACATCCTGTCTCTCGACCAAGGCACGACCAGTTCGCGTGCGATTGTCTTTGACCACGTCGGGCGTGTGAAGGCTGTTTCGCAAAAAGAATTTCCGCAAATCTTTCCGAAGCCCGGCTGGGTGGAGCACGATGCCGAGGCAATTTGGAAAACCCAACTCGCCACCGCCAAGGCGGCGCTGCGCAACGCCAAGCTCACCGCCAAACAAATCGCCGCCATTGGCATCACCAACCAACGCGAGACCACGCTGCTTTGGGACCGCCAAACCGGCAAACCCATCCACAACGCCATCGTATGGCAGGATCGTCGCACAGCCAAAGACTGCGATCGTCTCAAGGCCACCGGCCACGCAGCCACCATCCGTCGCAAGACCGGCCTCGTCATCGACGCCTATTTTTCCGCCACCAAAATTGCGTGGCTGCTCAAACACGTCAAAGGCGCCCGCGCCCTCGCACGCCAAGGCCGGCTCGCCTTCGGCACCATCGATAGTTGGCTCATTTGGAAACTCACCGGTGGCACCACGCACGTCACCGATGCCACCAACGCCAGCCGCACGATGCTGTATAATTTACACACCGGCGATTGGGATGATGCGTTGTTGAAACTTTTCAAGATTCCCCACAGTGTGCTGCCCGAGGTGCGCGGCTCCAGCGAAGTGGTTGGCGAAACCAAGTTGCTCGGCCCCGCGAAAACCTCTATCCCCATTGCCGGCATCGCGGGCGATCAACAGGCCGCCCTCTTCGGCCAATGCTGCACGCGTCCCGGCATGGTGAAGAACACCTACGGCACCGGCTGCTTCATGCTGATGCACACCGGCGCCAAGCCGATATCTTCGAAGAACAACCTGCTTACCACCGTCGCTTGGCGTATTAATGGCCGCACGGAGTTTGCGCTCGAAGGCAGCGTATTCATCGCCGGCGCCGTCACCCAATGGCTGCGCGATGGGCTGGAGTTTTTCAAGAGCGCCGCCGAAATTGAAAAACTCGCCGCCAGCGTTCCGGACAACGGCGGTGTACACCTCGTCCCCGCCTTCGCCGGACTCGGGGCACCGCACTGGGATCAACATGCCCGAGGCATCTTGTGCGGCCTCACGCGCGGCACCACCAAGGCTCACATCGCCCGGGCCGCGCTGGAGGGTATCGCCTATCAGGTGCACGACATCCTCGGTGCCATGAAAGCCGACGCCGGCGTGCGCCTCAAGGAGCTGCGCGTCGACGGCGGCACCAGCGCGAACAACCTGCTGATGCAATTCCAAAGCGACCTGCTCAACGTACCCGTCATCCGCCCGCGCATCACCGAGACTACCGCGCTCGGTGCCGCGTACCTCGCGGGCTTGGCAGTCGGTTACTGGAAAACAAAAAAAGACATCGCCACTCAGTGGAAACAAAACAGAGCGTTTTCGCCAAACAACATGAAACCCGCCACTCGCCGCGCCCTGATCACCAGTTGGGAGAGGGCATTGGACAGGGCGAAAGGTTGAATTAGGCAGTCAATACTTGAGTGCAAATTCACCCGGCTCTCCTCCTTGAAATGCACCTCAGACGGGATTGTCTCGGGTCGACATCAAGAGATTGGTCGTTGTTGACTCACAGGCTAACTGCGATAGCATTTCTGAAGTCGTCGCCCCCTTGGCACGTCGCTCCGAATTGGAGCCGTTTGTCCAATTGCGCTGGCGTGAAGCGGGTGATAAACGAATATTTCCGTAGGCCAATCGTCTGGGTGGAGGTGCAATGAGGATAAGCCTGTTCATTTTGATTTCCTTAAGTAATGCCACGGCGATGTTTGCCGCAGTATCCGGTGAACAAATCTACCGGCAGCTTTGCATCAAGTGCCATGGGGAAATGGGGCGGGGAACGAAGAAGCATGACGAACCGCTGACCGGTGATTGGTCGCTGGCCAAGCTCACGGGGGTGATCGAAAAGACGATGCCGGATGGCAAGGCCAAGCTGGTCGTGGGTGAGGATGCGGCGAAGGTGGCGAAGTATATTTACGATACGTTTTATTCGCCGGAGGCGCAGGCGCGGAACCAACCGGCGCGGGTGATGTTCAGCCGGCTCACGCGGCGGCAGTACGAGGAAAGCATTGCGGATTTGATGGGGGAATTCCTAGGGCGCACGAGCACCTTCAGCGATGAGCGTGGACTGACCGGCACGTGGTACAAGTCGCGTGGCTATAACAACAAGCAGAAGGCCTTTGATCGCGTGGAGGGCCCGGTGGATTTTGATTGGGGCGCCGGTGCTCCAAAGGGTGAAGGATTCAAAGCGGAGGAATTTTCCGCGCGATGGCGTGGTTCCCTTTTCACGGCGGAGACAGGTACGTACGAATTCATCGTCAAGACCCAGAACGGCATCAAGCTTTGGGTGAACAGCGAGAAACCCATCCTCGATGCGTGGGTGAGCGACGGGAAAATGAAGGAGCATCGCATTTCGGTGCGTTTGCTTGGTGGGCGCGCGGTGCCGATTGCGTTGGATTTTTTTAAATGGAAAGACAAGACCGCTTCAATCGAGCTACGCTGGAAGCCGCCTCATGGCGTGGAGGAGATCATCCCGCGCCGCCAGTTCATGCCCAAGCAATCGGCGCGTGTGTTCACCGTCCAGACGCCGTTGCCACCAGATGACAGCAGCCATGGATTTGCGCGCGGCATCTCCGTTTCCAAGGCGTGGGATGAGGCCACCACGCACGGCGCGCTGGAAACCGCCGCAAGAGTGGTGCACCACATGGATCGACTGGCCGGCACACGCGAGGGCGATCCGCAACGCCGCGACAAGGTACGGTCCTTTGCGGCTCGGTTTGTGAGCGCGGCCTTTCGCCGGCCGTTGACCGAGGCGCAGCGCAAGGTGTTTGTGGACGCCTTTTTCACCAATGATACCCCGTCGGCGGATGCCCTGAAACGCACGGTGATCCTGGCGCTCAAATCGCCGCGCTTTTTGTATCCGGATTTCCACTCTGCCGAGCCGGATGCTCATCAGATCGCCGCTCGATTGGCGTTGATGCTTTGGGATTCGGTGCCGGATCGCTCCCTGCAAGTGGCCATCCAAAACGGCACCCTGAAAACACCGCAGCACATCCGCGCCCAAGCCAACCGCATGATGCGCGACCCGCGCGCGCGCGCAAAGCTCCAGCACTTTTTCCATCACTGGCTGGAGCTGGACAAGGCCGACGCCATCGATAAAAACGCGAAGGCCTTCCCGGAATTCAACCAACGCATCGTGGCCGATCTGCGCCAGTCGCTGCGGCTGTTCCTCGATGAAACAATGTGGGCCGACTCGGGCGATTATCGCGATTTGCTCATGGCCGATCACCTGTTTCTGAACGATCGGCTCGGGAAATTTTATGGGGCCGAAGTGGCGGCGGACGGCTTTGAGAAAATCGCCCTCGAACCCAACCGCCGGGCCGGGGTATTGACGCATCCGTTGCTGCTCGCGCAGTTTGCCTATGCGGACAACACGTCGCCGATTCATCGCGGTGTGTTTCTCGCACGCCACATTGCCGGCCGCACGCTTAAGCCGCCACCTAATGCGATCCAGTTTAAGGACAGCGAGTTTAAGCCGGACCAAACGATGCGCGAAAAGGTAACGCACCTCACCAAGGCGGCCGACTGCATGAGCTGCCATAGCATCATCAACCCGCTCGGGTTTGCGCTGGAGAATTTTGATGCCATCGGGCGCTGGCGTGAAAAGGAAAAGGGGCGGCCGATCAATGCCGCCAGCAACTACACTACTGCTGGCAATCAGCAATTGAAGATTACCGGTGCGCGGACAATCGCCAACTTCGCCGCGGACAGCCCGCACGGGCAGCGGCATTTTGTGGAGCAGCTGTTCAACCATCTCGCCAAGCAGGCACCGGGCGCTTTTGGGCGTGAAACCTTGGAGGAGTTGTGGCAGGATTTTGTGAAGATGGAATGCAATGTGCCCCGTCTGATGACGGAGATCGCCGTGCATGTGGCCGGCGGGAACCGGTCGCAATCGAAAGACAACAAGTAAGATGAACGTATCTACACGACGCGAATTTCTGCAGAGGCTGGGCGTCTCCAGCGCTTCCCTTCCGTTCCTGATGAGCCTTCCCAGCCTTGGCGAGGCTGCCCCCGCCAAGCGCCCGCGCCAGCGGTTGATCGTGATGTTCAGCCCCAACGGCACGATCCCGAAGCATTACTGGCCGGATCAAGCCGGAGCCGATTTCGCCCTCAAGCCGATTCTCAAGCCGCTGGAGCCGTTCCGCGACAAAATGCTCGTGCTCAAGGGCGTGCACAACCGCGTGCGGGGCGATGGCGACAGCCATATGCGCGGCATGAGCTGTCTGCTTACGGGCATCGAATTGTTCCCTGGCAACATCCAAGGCGGCAGCCACACGCCCGCCGGCTGGGCCAAGGGCATTTCGATCGATCAGGAGATCAAAAACTTTTTGCAGTCGCAAGCCACCACCCGCACACGCTTTGGCTCGCTGGAGTTTGGCGTGGGCGTGAGTGATCGCGCCGATCCGTGGACGCGCATGTCGTATGCCGGCCCAAACCAACCTGTGGCGCCGACCGATGATCCGTATCGCATGTACCAAAAGCTGTACGGCAACCTGCGCGACAAGGCCGCGCTGCAAAGCGTGCTCGGCACCTTGCGGGAGGACTTCAAGAAACTCGGCGACCGCCTCAGCCCGACAGACCGCGCGTTGCTTGAACAGAACGCCAAGTTCGTGGCCGAACTGGACCGCGAGCTGGCCGCTGATCAGGGCAAAAAATTTCGCGCCCAACCGCCCGCGCTTGAGTCGGGCGTGGCCAATCAAAACGATAATCTGCCCGAACTGAGCCGCATGCAAATGGAGTTGCTGATTAACAGCTTCGTCAATGACTTCGCGCGCGTGGCCACCCTGCAGTTTACCAAATCCGTCGGCGGCGCCCGGATGAACTGGCTGGACATCAAGGACAACCACCACTCGCTCTCGCACGAACCGGACAAGAACGCCTCAGCCGTCGACAAGCTCACGCGCATCAACACGTGGTTTGCCGGTGAACTCGCCCACCTAGCCAAGCGACTGGAAGAGACGCCTGAGCCCGGCGGCACCGGCAGCATGCTCGATCACACCACGATTGTGTGGACGAATGAGCTCGGCAAAGGCAACAGCCACACGCTCAACGATATCCCCTTCGTGCTGCTCGGCGGCGGTCTCGGCTTCCAAACCGGCCGCTCGCTGCAGTTCAAGAGCGTGGCGCACAACCGCCTGCTGCTCAGCCTCGCCCACGCCTTCGGCCACAAGATCGAATCCTTCGGCAACCCCACCCTCTCCAAGGGCGGCCCGCTGGTGCTGGGTTAGCAGCCACACGGGCATCTTCCATTGCCCGAATAGCACGCCGGTGCTAACGTCAAAGTCACGTGCATCGTTGGCTGGCCATTTTGCTGCTGAACACCGCCCTGCTGCAGGGCGCGCCGGTGAAGGAATTGCCGTGGTCATTTCTGCCGCTCAAAGAACAGGCGTTGCCGAAGGTGGAGCAGAAAAACTGGCCACAGCAGCGGCTGGATCATTTCATCCTATCCGGAATCGAAGCGCAGAATCTCAAGCCCGCTGCCACAGCGGATGACCGCGTGCTGTTGCGCAGGTTGTATTTTGACCTCATCGGTCTGCCGCCCACGCCGGAGCAACTGGCCAAATTCAGTGCGCGTTCCAAAAAGAATCGTGCTAAGGCCATCGAAACTGAAATCAACACCCTCCTTGCCTCGCCGCATTACGGCGAACGTTGGGCGCGGCATTGGCTGGATTTGGCGCGGTACACGGACAAGACCGCCAGTTGGTTGAACTCCACGGCTTCGGCCTGGCGCTATCGCGATTGGGTGGTTGACGCGCTGAATCGTGACTTGCCGTACAACGATTTTGTCAAACAACAGCTCGCCAACGATCTCATCAAGGGCGGCAACCCCAAGGACAACGCCGCGCTGGGCTTCCTCGGCCTGAGCCCGACCTACTGGAAGGAGCTGCAGCTGCCGCCGGAGATCATCAAGACCACCGTCGCCGATGAATGGGAGGAGCGCATGGATGCCGTGGGCCGCACTTTCCTCGGGCTCACGCTTGGCTGCGCGCGTTGTCACGATCACAAGTTTGAGCCCGTCACGCAGGCGGATTACTACGCCATCGCCGGCGTGTTCGCCAGCGTGCGCATTGCCGATCGGCCGATGGTTTCGGACGCACTGTGGAGCGAGGTGTCCAAGGCGCGCACTCAAGTGACCGCGCTGGAGAAACAGGTGGCAGAGTTAAAAAAGAAAAAGCCCGCGCCCAAGACAAGCGGTGTGAAGACACCCGCCTTCGCTGCCGGCACCGCGGCGGCAATCGCCAAACTGAAACCGGCGTTGTACGAACCGCTCAATGCCAAACCCGCCAGGTTCGCCGTAGAAAAAGGTGTGGCGATTACACCGGATAATTTCGCGGACTTCACCGCCGGCCGGTTGCACGCCAAGGTGCCGGAGCTGGGCACGGCGTACACAGTCGCGTTTTGGTTTCGGAACAATCTGGCCAACAACGCGCGGCCGGTGACGGGTTATCTGTTCTCTCGCGGGGCCAATGGGGCCGCGCGCGCGACGGGCGATCACCTCGGCATCGGCGGCACGTCCACGCAGGCCAACGGCAAATTGTTTTTGTACAGCGGCGATGTGGCCCGCGGACATCTCGGCGGCAAAACGGTCATCGCGCCGGGCACGTGGAATCACGTGGTCTTCACGCGCGACGGCAACCGCGTGACCGCCTGGCTCAATGGCACAGCGAAACCGGAATTCGCCGGCGACCTCAAGTCCACGGCCAACGGCGCCAAGGAGTTTTTCCTCGGCGGTCGCAATGAACGGTTTGCCCTGATGAACGGTCGCCTGGCGCACGTGGCATTTTTCAATCGCGCCGTGAGTGCCGATGAAGCGAAGCAACTCCACGCCGCCGCCGGTTTGCCTGCAGGCGCGGTCACCAAACCGTTCGAGGCCGATGCACCCGCCGTGGCGGCGGATGACTCGAAGTCGAAGATTGCGCAGCTCGAAAAACAAATCGCGGACATCAAAAAGGCCACGCCGCATTACGCGGTGCCGATGGTCAACGGCGTAGCTGAGGCGGCGTTGTTTGTGAACGCGGCCAAGGGCAAGCACGGCACCACGCTGGATTACAGCGCGGGCAAGGCGCGCGATTTGAAGATTCACGAGCGCGGTAATCCCAATGTGACCGGCGCGGTGGTGAAGCGGCGTTTTCTCGGTGCGTTCCCGATTCCGACCCAAGAACCCCGGCAATTCAAACGCGGCAGTGGGAGGTTGGATCTGGCCGAAGCGATGGTGGAGGAAGGCACGCCGCTGGCCGCACGCGTCATCGTGAACCGCGTGTGGCAGCGGCACTTTGGCCGCGGGCTGTGCCCCACGCCGAGCGAGCTGGGCCATTCCGGCGAGCCACCGACGCATCCCGATCTGTTGGATGATCTCACCGCGCGGTTTGTGAAACACGGTTGGTCGCTCAAGTGGCTGCATCGCGAGATTTTAAACTCCGCTACTTGGCAGCAGAGCATTCACAATCCCGCCGCGCACAAGATCGACCCCGCCAACCAACATCTCGCCCGCATGAGCCGCCGCCGACTGGAAGTCGAGACCTGGCGCGACGCCATGCTGCACGCCAGCGGCCAACTCGACCTCACCCTCGGGGGAGAGCCGAAGGAGTTAAAGGCTAAGGACAATCATCGCCGCACCCTTTACGGACTCATTCACCGCCGCGAGCCGAACCAATTCCTGCGCATCCACGATTTTCCCGATCCCACCGCCCACGCCCCCACCCGCCCACAGACCATCACGCCGCTCCAGCAACTCTTCTCCCTCAACGGCCCCTTCATCCATTGGCAAGCCGAGGCACTCGCCGTTGAGTTAATGAAAGTGGAGGGAACCGAAAGCCGCGTTAACGCCGCCTACCAAAAACTCTTCCAACGTGCCCCACGCAAAACCGAGTTGGGCATCGCCGTTCTATTTTTTGAAGATCACGAAAATGATCGCGCTGTCTGGACGCAATACGCACATGCATTGCTGGCCGGAAACGAGTTTCAGTTTATTGAATGATGACAGCTGAATCTCAAACGGATGAAGCAATCGAATTGCTGAAAGTCAATCGATTTGAAGAGGCATTATTACTGTTACGCCAAGCTATAGAGAAAAACCCAAGCAATTGGAACACATGGTATTTGGCAGGACAATGCGCCCGGTTTCTCAATGATTACCAAGGTGCAATTCAGTATTTATCACAATCAACAAGGTTAAGTGATAGTAATCCTGAGGTATTCTCAGCGCTGGGAATTGCTTGCCAGATGGATAGTCGTTGGGAAGACGCTATTGCAGCATTTAAACGAGCCATCGAACTAAATGAAAACTATGTGATAGCATATAATAGTCTGGCTCTTACACAGAAAAAAAGCGGTCAACTAGAATTAGCACTCCACAACTATGATGCTGGAGCAAAGGCATTAGCGCGCCAGATTGTTCGTTCCATGGTATTAAACGGGCCAATTGCAATTTACAAACACCGAGACACCATCGAGAATCTTTGGGCGGAATATGCTATGTATGGTGCGTTGCATCTTGCGAGTACAACAAATGGTATCGACAGCGTGGCTTGGCCAACCGGAGCTCAAGCAATCGAAGAAGAACGCACCGAGAAGCACGGAAATCTATTTTGGGTAGATAATCCCAAAGAAAACAACGAAGTTGTGAGGTTGTTTTTGCCTAATTACTTCAATACATTTAGGGAACAGTTGAGGGCCGATAATTTTTATTCAAATCTCATTGGAAACAGAGGCACGGTTCTGGAAACACTTGGTCGCAATGACGAAGCGCAACTGCATTTAGACGAGGCCGAAGAATTCATGCCATAAACACATCAAAGGGTTTCTCCAATTATAGAGTGAACGAAATTGCATACATCAACCGTCGCTCCGCCCTCGCCAGAATGGGAGCGGGAATGGGGACGGTGGGGTTGTTCAATTCGCTGCAGGCGGCGACCGGATTGTCCCCACACTTTGCGCCGCGGGCGAAGCGGGTGATTCATTTGTTCATGAACGGCGGTCCATTCGGGCCGGACTTTCTGGATCCCAAACCAGCACTCAAAAAATTTGAGGGGCAACGTCCTGCGGGAACGGATTTGCGCACGGAACGGCCGACGGGCGGGTTGTTGGATGCGCCTTTTAAATATGCGCGGCACGGGCAGAGCGGACTGGAGGTGAGCGAACTGCTGCCGCACACCGCAAAATTTGCCGATGACCTCTGCGTGCTGCGCTCGGTGCACACGAACAACCCGAATCACGGTCCGGCGTTGCTGCTGATGAACAACGGCACCATGACACCCAAGGTGCCAAGCATGGGCGCGTGGATGAGCTACGGGCTCGGCACGGAGAACGCCAACCTGCCTGCGTACATCGTGCTGTGCCCCGGGCGTCCGGTGCGGTTTTCAATCTTGTGGAACAGCGCCTTCCTGCCCTCGCAACATCAGGGCGTGTACATCAATCACTCGAAGATTGCGCCGAAGGAAATGATTCCGTGGCTGCGCAATGCCAAACTCGATCCCGCCGCGCAACGCCGCCAGCTTGACCTCATGCAGGCGCTCAACCGCGAACACCTCGCCCAACAAGGCACTCCAGATCCCGCGCTTGAGGGCCGCATCGCAGCGATGGAGACCGCCTACCGCATGCAGTTCGCCGCCACCGATGCGTTCGACATCGCCAAGGAACCGGAACGCGTGCGCGAGGCCTACGGCAAAGGGCATTTTGCCAACGGCTG
>DJHS01000076.1:0-7496 GCA_002433235.1 Verrucomicrobia bacterium UBA6614 | reverse complement strand
CGCAATCACAACAAGACCACGCCCAACCTCGCGAAAAACATCGATCAACCCATGGCCGCGCTGCTTGGCGATTTAAAGGAACGCGGTTTACTCGATGACACCCTCATCGTGTGGGGCGGCGAATTTGGCCGCACGCCAGTCAGCGAAAACGGCAACGGGCGCGATCACAACCCGCATGGCTTTATGATGTGGCTCGCCGGTGGTGGAGTGAAGGGCGGTATGACCTATGGCGAAAGCGATGACTTCGGCTTCAAGGCCATGCAGAACCGCATGCACATCCACGACCTCCACGCCACGCTTCTGCACCTGCTGGGCATCGACCACGAACGCCTCACCTACCGCCACGCCGGCCGCGATTTTCGCCTCACCGACGTCCACGGCCACGTGGCTAAGGAGATCTTAGCGTAGTTGGCTAGGGTTTCAGTAACCGATCGAAATACGGCCTAGACTCCCTCTTGCGGTCGGATTTTTCCCAAGTATTTGCCGGGGTTCCGGTTAAATTTTTTCGTACACGGTTTGCAGCAAAACTTGATTTCCCTGCCACGATGAACAATTCGGTAGGGTTTGCCCATGGAGTCAAGTTTGTTGTCGGATACGATACAAACATCGAGCGGATAAGGCTCGGCATTGCTCGTCAGTGTGGATGAGCAACCCACAAGTAGCAGGCCGGCAATTGTGATGGTTATTAGTTTTGTCTTCATGGTTTTCAGTTTTGGCTTACCAAATAAAATTCAGACCCGCTCCAAAGCCATAGTTGGAGTGGTAGCCTCCGGTGATGGAGAAATGACGGTGCAGCCGGTATTCCAATCCACCCTTCCACTCCCATTGTGATCGGGTGTCGTACTCGAGTTCATTCACAAAACTGAGGCGGCTGGTGAGTTGAAAGGTCTTGGTTAACGCCGCCCGGGCATCGCCACGAGAGTCAAGGGTCAGCATGCCCTCGGCCAGGAGTGGAAGCCGGTGCTGGGTTCCGGCAAATGCGCGATCGGTGGCGTCATGCTCATTGGTGATCCGATAGCCATAGATAGTACTCCAGTTTCGACTGTGGAACCGGCCCCAGCGCAGGTCGGTTTCATATTCGTCGTCATCGAAACCGTATTCCCACTCAACATCGAGGTCATTGCGCGCGTTGCGCCAGCCGGCGCGGCCTTCCCTGAGGTTGTTTTGCGTGACGGCATTCAGGCTGAAGACCCACGGGTTGGCGTTCCTTAAATCCAACCGGGGTTTGTGGTCCGGCCCCTGTCCGTCATAACTGAATACCCGGCCCATGCCCGCCTTCATGTGATAAAGCAGATGACAATGAAAAACCCAGTCTCCCTGCTCATTGGCGAGAAACTCAATAGCCGCCTTGCCCATGGGCGGAACATCGAAGGTATGCTTCAGGGGCGCAAAATCCCCCTGTCCATTTAGCAGCCGGAAAAAGTGCCCGTGCAAATGCAGGGGATGATGCATCATTGTGTCATTGATAAACCGGATGCGCAGCACTTCGCCGCGT
Organism: Verrucomicrobia bacterium UBA6614; assembly: GCA_002433235.1. Classification (GTDB taxonomy): domain Bacteria; phylum Verrucomicrobiota; class Verrucomicrobiia; order Limisphaerales; family UBA1100; genus UBA6614. The sequence goes on along the minus strand of DJHS01000076.1, from coordinate 6,001 downwards.
TTCACGGGAATGATGGAATCCTCGGCCAGAGTTTTTCCATTAAAGGACCACGTGTAGCGCTCCATGTTGCCGGTCAATCTCAGTTCCATTTCGCGGACCGGCGCATCAACAGGCGGCCGTGTGGAAGTCGTGGACCGCAAATGGGGATAAGGCGCCTGTGGCCTGGCAGGCTCCACACCGCTCGGCTCCACCGGACCGATGCCGCCCAGCATCCAGTCCATTCCATAGATTTTTGGCTTGGGAATATCGGGCGCGTGATGAGCCTCACCTTCCCCGAGCCAAATGGAGGCGTGGCCGGAGCCGTCCTGTGCAGTTGCCCGTACCTCATATCGGCCCGCTGCGGGAAGAGTCACGATCACGTCGTACGTCTCGCCCATGCCCATCAACAACCGATTCAGAGTAAAGGGACGCACCGCCATGCCATCCGCGGACACAACCCTCATTGGGCCAACCGCGGACTGGACATAAAAATAGGTGGCCGCTCCCGCATTGATCAGGCGAAGTTTTACACGTTCACCATGCGTACCAGCCAACTTCTCGGCTGACTTGCCATTGACCCAAAAGGCGTCGTATGCCACGTCGGAGATATCCATTGACGGCATCCTTGCCCATTGGTTTGAGAAATATTCGCCCAGAGCACCCTCGTGCCAAGCACCGAGAATGGAGGGCTGACTGCCCTTGCGAATGGAATACCACTCATCGCCGGAAACCAGCGTGCGCATCACCTTGTCGGGATGCTCATTCGTCCAATCCGACAGCACGACCACATGGTCACGATCCACGGGTGGCCCCTGCTGCACTTCGGGCTCCACCACGATGGCGCCGTACAGGCCGCGCTGCTCCTGCAGTCCCACGTGCGAGTGGTACCAGTAGGTGCCTGCGTGTTTCAGCTCGAACTCGTAATCATGAAAATCGCCCGGAGCAATGGCCGGAGTGTTCAGACCCGGCACCCCGTCCTGCGCATTGGGCACAAGCAGGCCGTGCCAGTGCAGCAGGGTCTTTTCTTTGGGCAGCTTGTTGTGTACGCGAATGCGCGCCGTGTCCCCCACTCGAAAACGCAGGGTGGGCCCAGGAATGCGGTCATTAAGCACCAATGCGGTCACGGATTTGCCGGCCGGTGCAATGGTTTTTTCCGTCACAGTCAACTCGTAACGCACCACGGCGCCGGTTGATTGGGCTTCAGCCGCCAGCATCAACGCAGCGGCAATTGGTAAAATATGTTTGTCCATGTCTCGTCTCTCCACGCGGCATACCGCGCCACCCCGATAGCATGAGGATTTCCTTAACCGTCGGTTGAAGCGGGGAAGGCCCCGTTGATGACGGAAATCAGAGACGATAAACTGAAAAGAGGTGCCTTAAAGGCGGATCATGAAACTCCGCGCTGCGCAGCGGCACAAACACGCGAGGGGCGGCAATCATTCCATGCTGTGCCGAGTCGTGAGCCTTGGCCATCTCACCAACAGACTTTGTGGAATCTCCCGGCTTCTCAGCCAAACCTTCTTCCGGGTCCGGCAAACAGTCACAAGGGGAAACGGGTGCCGGCACACCCTCCCCAGGGCTGTCACAACACCCACCGCCTGGCACCGCCACGTCGATGGAAGTGCCGTGGCAAACGCAAAGCGGGTTGGCCATGACCAAAGCCAGCGCCACCGCGCTCAGGGTTAACCACCAACCTCTCACTGCTGACAATCTACACTGCCCCGGCTGAGAAGTCAAAAGCCTGCCGTTCCCGCACCCCGGCGCTTGCCTCGGCCCCACCTCATCCGCATGATCCACGCACTGATGACTGGACAGGAATTGGCTCATAAATTTCGCACAGGCGAACGGCTTTATGGCACTTGCACGGTGTCTCCATCCCCGCGAATGGTCACCGCCATTACGCCCGCACAGCCGGATTTTGTCTTTATTGACACCGAGCACAATGCGCTCGACCGAACGCAAGTCAGTTGGATGTGCCGCACTTATGCTGGCATGGGCATCGTTCCCATCGTGCGCCTAATTTCACCCAATCCCTTTCTAGCCGCCTCCACCGTGGACGACGGCGCAGTAGGTATCGTGGCGCCCTACATTGAAACCGTGGATCAAGTGGATAATCTTCGGGGCGCGGTCAAGCACCGACCCATCAAGGGCGGACGCTTGAAGGATCGGCTGCGTGGACAAGGGGTCAACGCCGCCATCGATGATTATGTCGCGAAGGGAAATGCGAACAACGTCTTGATCCTCAACATCGAAAGCCAGCCGGGCATCGACGCGCTGGACGAATTGTTGGCGGCTAGGGAGGTCGATGGTGTACTCATCGGCCCGCATGATCTCTCCTGCAACCTCGGCGTGCCCGAGCAGTATGATGCGCCGGAGTTTCTGGCCGCCGTGCAAACCATCTTTGACAAAGCCCGCGCCGCCGATCGCGGAGCCGGCATCCATTTCTGGGGCAACACCGAGCAACAGATCCGCTTCCTCGAGATGGGTGCCAACTTACTCATCCACAGTGCCGACGTGCTGCTGGTGAAGCACAATTTGGCCAGCGAGTTAAACGCCGTACGCACCCGGATGGGTGACGGCAAAACGAGTAACAGCGGCCAAAGCCTCACTGTTTAACTCGGGCCCGTATCGTCCATAGGAAACTTGCACGTGGGCCCCGGACAGATACAATTCGCGCATCCAGATGAAAGTCATTCCTGCGATTTTTTTGGCCGCCGTTTTGCTCGGGCAAAATCCCATGGTCGCTGCGGGCACTGAGGCCATCACTTTAAAGCAATCCCCCAGGTCACTGCAATTGATGCGTGGCAAGACTCCCATTCTCGTCTATCACACCGCCGACGTTCCCTCGCCAAAAGGTGTGGACAGTGTCTTTGACCGCAGCGGTTTCATCCATCCGTTGCACGCACCCTCGGGCGGTGTGGTGACGGGCATTCATCCCATCGATCATTATCACCACCTCGGGCTGTGGCACGCATGGGTAAAGACGGAATATGACGGCAAAAAAGGGCCGGATTTCTGGAATCTCAAGGGTCGCACCGGGCGCGTACGACATGCCGGCATTGTGGCGTTGCGAAAGGCCGGCTTTACGGTCGCGCAGGAACAAGTAGCCTATCTGGACGGGCCGAACAAAAAACCTGCGACCCTTCTGGCCGAAACTCTGGCCGTGGATACAAAATTCATTTCCGGCGCAAACGTGATTGACTACGTGTTGACACAGAAAAATGTCTCCCCAAAACCGCTTGTGTTTCCCGCCTACCGGTACGGAGGCGGCATCGCCTTTCGCGGACCACACACATGGAACAAAGATAACAGTGACTATCTCACCTCAAAAGGGCTCGACCGTACCAACAGCCATACTTCGCGCGCACGCTGGGTGGCCATGTTCGGCCCGGCGACGAATGAAAACGGCAGAAATGCCACCGTGGCCATCCTCTGTCACCCCGAAAACCGCGATGCGCCACAGCACATCCGAACATGGAACAACGGAAAAATGTTCTTTAACTACGTGCCCACGCAGGAAACCGGCTGGTCCATCGCGCCGGGCAAGTCCCACATTTTGCGCTACCGTATAATCGTGCTCGATGGCAAAGCGAACGCCACCATTATCGAGTCTTTCTGGAAAAACTACACTAGGTAAACTGCCATGCTCCGCCTGATCCTTTTCGCTTGCCTCCTTTTCAGTTGGGGAGCATCCGCTAAATCTAATGTTCTTTTTATTGCGATTGATGACCTGAACGATTGGGTCAATTGCATGGGCGGGCGGGCCGGGGTGCACACGCCGCATCTGGATCGGCTGGCGAAGCGCGGGGTGTTGTTTACCAATGCACATTGCGCGGCGCCGGCTTGCAATCCCTCGCGCGTGGCGATCATGACGGGTGTGGCTCCGGCCAGTTCGGGCGTGTACAACAACGGACAGGACTGGCGCAACAGCCCGCGGCTCGCCAAGGCGGTGACATTGCCGGAACATTTTCGCGCGGGCGGTTACGAGGCCTTTGGCGGCGGGAAGATTTTTCATTGTCTCTCGTGGATCAATGATGGCTACGGCAAACAACAGAATGAAGCTAAGCTGTGGAACCGCTACTGGCCCGCCGCCGATCGGCCGATGCCGGACCCGCTCTGGCCCAAGGCCACCGAAGCGAAGCGGGCGACGAACGGTTATTTGTATTCCAAACCGATCGCCGTCGGCAAAGACCTGAAGGGGCGGCCACCGCATTTCTTTGACTGGGCGCCCGATCCGCAACCGGAAAGCAAAACGGCCGATCATCAGGTGGTGGACTGGGCCATTGGCGAGCTGATGCAACGCCGGCCGCGGCCGTTCTTTCAGGCGGTTGGCATCTTTCGGCCGCACATTCCGTGGTATGCGCCGGAGAAATATTTCGCGTTGTACCCGGAGGACAAAGTGTTTTTGCCGAAGGTGAAAAAGGATGACCTCGCCGATGTGCCGCCGGCCGGCCATCGCAGCATCCGCAAGGCGTGGCACGAGTGGCTGGTGAAGAACGATGAATGGCGTGGCGCGGTGCGCGGTTATCTGGCGTCGATCAGCTTTGCCGATGCACAGGTGGGGCGGCTGCTGGATGCGCTGGACAAAAGCCCGCACGCGAAGGACACGATCATCGTGTTGTGGTCCGATCACGGCATGCACATCGGCGAAAAGCAGCAGTGGGAAAAGTTCACGTTGTTTGAGGAATCCACGCGCGTGCCCTTGATGATTGTGGCGCCGGGCGTGACGAAAGGCGGCGGTGTGTGCGATCGGCCAGTAAACCTGCTGGACGTGTATCCGACGCTCAACGAGCTTTGCCAACTGCCCGCGCGCAAGGATCTCGACGGCGTGAGCCTTGTGCCGCTCCTGAAGAATCCGAAGGCGAAATGGAATCGCCCGGCCGTCACCACTTGGGGTCGCGACAACCACGCCGTTCGCGGCCAGCGCTACCGCTACATACGCCATCCCAACGGCACGGAGCAACTGTACGATCACCAGTCCGACCCGGACGAATTCACCAATCTCGCCGCCCGCCCCGAGCTCGCCGCCGTCAAAGCCCGGCTCGCCCAGTGGCTGCCCAAAACCAACGCTGCACCGGTACGCAATAAAAAGTAAATTAACCCCAAACCAATTATGAAACATCGCCTACTCATTCCTGTTCTTCTTTTGTTCAGCTTCCTGCTTGTGGAGGCCGGGCCGATTCGCGTCCTCTTTCTGGGGCACCCGGCGAAGCATCATAACTCCAACGAGTACTATCCCATGATCGCCAAGGCGCTGGGGCGGGATGCGATTTATTTTGATTACACGGTGAGCGTCGAGGAGGCGTTGGGCGATGCGAAGTATCTTGGCCAGTTTGATGTGCTGCTGTTGTACGCGAACCATGGCACGATCAAGCCGCATCAGTGGACGAACCTGAAAAATTATGTGGAGAACGGCGGCGGCTTTGTGCCGGTGCATTGCGCGAGCTGGTGTTTTGGCAATGAACCGGGCTTCGACAAGCTGGTGGGCGGCCGGTTCAAGAGTCATCAGGGAGCGGTGTTCAGCGCGCGCATTTCGGACGGGAAACATCCGGCGATGAAGGGCGTGAAGGCGTTTGAAGCGTGGGATGAAACATATTTTCACACGAACCATAATCCGAAGAACCGTACGGTGCTGATGGTGCGCGACGCGATGCCGGGCGATCCGCATACCAAGCCGGAGCCGTGGACTTGGGTGCGTACGCAGGGCAAGGGCCGCGTGTTTTACACGGCATCAGGCCATGACGCGCGCGTTTGGAGCCATGCTGGTTTTCATCAGCTGCTCAAGAGCGGCATCCTCTGGGCTGCGGGCGATGCAGCGCAGGCTCGCTACCAGAAATTTTTGGCGAGCCGCAAGCCGCTGAAATACGAGAAGCGCGACAACATTCCCAATTACGAAAAACGCCCCGAGCCACTGCCCTACCAGCTGCCGCTGTCGGCCGCCGAGAGCATGAAGTACACACAGGTGCCGATCGGCTGGGAGCTGCAGCTTTTTGCCGCCGAACCGCAGATTGTGAATCCCATT
>DJHS01000082.1:2291-2809 GCA_002433235.1 Verrucomicrobia bacterium UBA6614 | reverse complement strand
AAATAAATCTGTCCACCACTGGAACCGCCAGCACCGGCGATGATGGTGCCGTTGGAGAGCAGTGCAAGCCCCCACGCCACGCCGCGGAAGGTCTCCTTGGCGAGGTGTTGCATGAGGTTCTTGCCAGTTTTCCAGTCGAGTATCACTACCGCAGGATTGCCCACGCCGGCGAAGGCGTTGGTGACGTTGGTGATGCCGCCAATGGCAAGCTTGGCACCGTCGGCCGTGAAAAGCATGGAACGTGCGCCGCCGATGTCCGCCTTAAAGACTTTGTCGTAGCTGTGCATCTTCTCCGCCTTGAGCTTGCGAGCGAGTTTGCCGGTGGCGATTTCCCAGTCGAAGATGTTGCACTTGAGGTCGGAGCTGACGAGGTGTGTGCCATCGGGGTGAAAGGCGATGTTGTACACGCGTCTTTCGTGGCCGGTGAGCGTGCGCACGGGTTTGCCGTCGGCAAAATTCCATAGCTTGATGAGGCGGTCGTTGCCACTGGTGGCGATGAGCTTGCCGTCGGGACTGAC
>DJHS01000082.1:0-1868 GCA_002433235.1 Verrucomicrobia bacterium UBA6614 | reverse complement strand
CCATCGTAGCCGCCGGTGAGCATCGTCTGGCCGTCCTTGGAAAAACCAATGGCGCGCACCCACGCATCAGCGCCCTTGAGCTGAACCTTTTTGCCGGTGGCCGGTTCCCAGCGCCACATGTGATAATCCTGTGCGCCGGCAAAAATGAAGCGTCCCTTCGGCTCGTACCGGCAGGAAATCAGCGGGCTGCCAATCTTCAGCTCCTTCTCAACATGCGTTTTGGTGGCATCGGCCATAGGGTTAGTTTGGACATTTGGTGTGGGGTGGCAATTCAATTCACGAAGAAGACATGGCAGGCAATGAGGTCATGGCCGTCGAGTCTTTGAGGTAATTTTTTCAGTGCAATGCGGCGGTTTGGCGTCCAAAATTTCTCTCGTGCGGCATTGGTGGACTATTTTGTTGATGGCGGTCACCGCCGGCTGTGTCGCGCCGCAGGGGGAAGGGCCGCACTGGGCATTCGAACCCATCAGCACGCCAAAACCACCAAGGGTACAGGATCAAGGATGGGTGAAAAACCCCATCGACCGGTTTGTCCTGGCGAAGCTGGAGACGAAAAGGCTGAGGCCAGCGCCGCGTGCGAGTGATGCGGTGTTGCACCGTCGGCTGCACTTTGCGTTGACGGGCCTTCCGCCTGAACCCGGCCAAGCCATCGATAATCGGCCTTCAACCCTGAACCGACTGTTGGCCTCTCCGCGCTACGGCGAACACTGGGCTCGACGGTGGCTGGATGTCGCGCGGTATGCGGACAACAAGGGACATGTTTTCTTTGAGGAGAATAATTTCCACTGGGCGTGGACGTATCGCGATTATGTGGTCAACGCGTTCAACGAGGACAAACCTTTCAACCGGTTCATCCTTGAGCAACTGGCGGCGGATCGCTTGGCGGACGGCAATCGCTCAGCCTTGCCGGCGCTGGGCTTTCTCACGCTGGGGCCGCGGTTCTCGGGGAACATTCATGACATCCTCGATGACCGGATTGACGTGACCACGCGAGGGTTCATGGGGCTCACAGTTTCGTGCGCGCGATGTCACGATCACAAATACGATCCCATCCCGACGGCGGATTATTATTCGTTGTACGGCGTGTTTCGCAGCTCGCCGGAGCCGACCTTGGCGCCCACCTTTGCCCCGGCGGCGGACACGCCCGAGCGCAAGGCGTTCGATGCCGAAATGGCCAAGCGGTTGAAGGCGCTGAATGATTTCGTGGACAAGACGCGCGCGAACATCATCCACACCGCTCGCACACGCACCGCCGAATACCTTGCCGCCGTGCACGCCAAGCGCAACCAGCCGAGCACGGAAAACTTTATGCTGCTTACCGACAAGGGCGCCATTAACCCGTATGTGATCCATCGCTGGGAAATGTTTTTGAAGGACGCGCGGCGCGATAACAATCCGGTGTGGACTGTGTGGCATCGGTTTGCGGTTTTGGCCGATGATGAGTTTGCCGCAAAGGCCACCGAGGTGCATCGCAAATTGTTTACGAATGAGGCAGTGCCGATCAATGGAAGAGTGCGCGCGAAATTTGAGGCCGCGCCGCCAAAGTCGATGAAGGAAATCACCGATGGTTACGGTGCGCTGTTTAAGGCTGTGGACGCGGAGTGGCAAAAGCAAAAAAGCGAAAACGCCTGTCTAACCGATGCGGAGGCAGAGGCGTTGCGGCTAGTTTTGTATGGGGCAAATTCACCGCCGATGATTCCACGCCGGATGGGTTGGGGATTCCTCGCACTGATTCCCGATCGACCGGACCAGGGCGTTTACAAAAAGCTAATCAAGGAAGTGGAGCAATGGAGCATGACCGGCAAGGGTGCGCCGCCACGGGCACATGTGGTCACGGAAATGGAGGTGCCGGTGAAGCCGGTGGTGTT
>DJHS01000090.1:0-2550 GCA_002433235.1 Verrucomicrobia bacterium UBA6614 | reverse complement strand
ATCAACCACGATCCCGCGTGCACCTTCGTGATGACCGGCAGCGAAGTGCCCGGCAAACCCAGTCTCGGCTCGTGGCTCAGTTACGGTCTCGGCAGCGACTGCCAAAATCTGCCGGCGTTTGTCGTGTTCACCCCCACGGTCAAGAACCCCAGCCAGGCGCTTTTCACGCGCATGTGGTCCAGCGGTTTTCTGGCGTCCAAATACGACGGCGTAAAACTGCGCGGTGCGGGTGATCCGGTGTTGTACGTCAAAAATCCTCCCGGCGTGAATCCCGGCGACCGGCGTACGATGCTCGATGCGCTCGGCAAGTTGAACCAAAAGACCTTCGAACGCTTTGGCGATCCCGAGACGCAATCGCGCATCGCGCAGTACGAGATGGCGTTTCGCATGCAATCGAGTGTGCCGGAGCTCACCGACCTCAGCGGCGAGAGCAAAGCCACGCTGGAGATGTACGGCCCCAACGCCACCAAGCCCGGCACTTACGCCCACTCGGCGCTGCTCACGCGGCGATTGATGGAGCGCGGCGTGCGCGTGGTGCAGATTCTCCATCGCGGCTGGGATCAGCACGGATCATTGCCCGCGCAGATCAAGAACCAGTGCATGGATACCGATCAACCGACTGCCGCCCTCATGAAAGACCTCAAGCAACGCGGCCTGCTTGACGACACGCTCGTGGTGTTCGGCGGAGAATTCGGCCGCACGGTTTACTGCCAAGGCAAGCTCACGCGCGAGAATTACGGACGCGACCATCACCCGCGCAACTTTTGCATGTGGGTGGCCGGCGCCGGCATCAAGACCGGCATCACCCACGGCGCCACCGATGACTTCAGCTACAACATCACCCGCGACCCCGTGCACCTCAACGAGTTGAACGCCACCATCCTCGACCGCATGGGCATCGATCACGAGCGCTTCACCTTCCCGTTCCAAGGGCTGGACCAACGCCTTACCGGCGTGGAGGAAGTGCACCCGATCAAGGCGCTGATGGCGTAAGTTCGATCGTCAAGCGATTAATTCTTTAATCACGTGGCCGTGCACATCGGTTAGCCGCCGCTGTATGCCATTGTGGTAGAAGGTCAGCCGTTCGTGATCGATGCCCAGAAGGTGTAATGCGGTGGCGTGGAAATCGTAGGAGTAGGTGGGATTCACCGCTGCCTTCCAACCGAGTTCATCTGTGGCCCCGAAGCTCGTGCCGCCGCGAATGCCGCCGCCGGCCAGCCATGCGGTGAAAGCGCCGGCATTGTGGTCGCGGCCTTTGCCGTTGTTGCCTTGAGCGGCGGGTTGGCGGCCAAATTCAGTGGTGCAGATCACCAGCATTTCATCAAGCAACCCGCGCGCCTTGAGGTCTTTGAGCAATGCCGCGGCGCCACCGTCGAGCACGCGGCCCCAGTAACCGTGATCGCGCGGGAGATCCTCGTGGCTGTCCCAGTTGGGCCGGATCTTGCGGGCGGTGGTATTTTCCGCGCCGCAAAAAATCTGCACGAAGCGCACGCCGCGCTCCACGAGCCGCCGGGCGAGCAGGCATTGGCGGCCAAAGGGGCCGATGTCTTCGTCGGCCAACTGATACAGCTTTTGCGTGGCGGCACTTTCGCCGGTGATGGCCGTGGCTTCCGGCGCGCTGAGTTGCAGCTTGGCGGCCATCTCGTAGGCCTTGATGCGCGCCTCGAGTTCCGAGTTGCCCTGACGATCCTTGGCGTGGCGGCGGTTCAGCAGCGTGAGCAGATTGTCATCCCGTGGGTTGTCTTTGAATTCATCAGGCGCAAACAGGTCAGCCAATGGCGCCTTGTCCGCGGCGGTTTGCATCGGCGTGCCCTGCTGTTTGGCGGGCAGAAAACCGGCGCCCCAGTTGAGCACGCCGCCGGGCGGCAGGCCGCGCGGATCAGGCAGCACCACGTAACCGGGCAGGTTGTCCGCCTCGCTGCCTAGGCCGTACGTCACCCACGCGCCCATCGAGGGGAAGCCGGGCAAAATGAAGCCGCTGTTCATCATGAACATCGCCGGGCCGTGCAGCGCGGATTTGCTGTGCATCGAATGCACGAACGCCATGTCGTCCACGCAGGTGGCAAGCCGCGGGAAGAGCGCGCTCATCGGCCGGCCGCACACGCCGTGTTTTTGAAACGCCCAAAGGCTGCCCTGGCAGTTGCCGGGTTTGGAGGCGAAAAACTGCAATTTGCCACCGGGATCGAACGGCTTGCCGTTGCGCCGGGCCAGTTCGGGTTTATGATCCCACGTATCCACCTGACTCATTCCGCCCGGGCAAAAAATCTGAATGACCGCCTTGGCCTTGGCCGGATGATGCCCGCCCGGCTGCGGTTCGCGTGCCAGCAGATCGCCTAGTGCCATCAATCCGAAGCCACTTCCAACGGTCTGCAGGAAATCTCTACGTGAGCTAGTCAACATAGGCAAATTCATTGGTGTTGAGTAGCGCGTGACAGAGGGCGAACAGCCCTTTCGTGCGGACGGTTTGGAGCGCGGCTTGGGCTTCGGGCGGAGTCGGCGAGCGGCCGAAAGCCAGTCGGAAGGCGCGGTCAATTTGGTTGGCGGGCTTCG
>DJHS01000022.1:11303-13028 GCA_002433235.1 Verrucomicrobia bacterium UBA6614 | reverse complement strand
GATGCGTGTAAATTCCGGTGGGCAGAATGTCGCCGATCAGCCGGTCACCCTTGGGCAGCACGCGAAATTGCCCCGCAAGACTGCCCGCCGGCTGATCGTGCCCCATGCCGCTGCCGTTCTGCACCCACGCCATCGCCGCGCCGCGCCGGAAATCCCAATGCTGCGCGTATTTGCGCGTGCGTTGTTCTTGCCATCGCGCGAAGCTCGCCTTCATGTCCGCCTTCAATCGCGCCCATCCCTGCTGGAACGCCTCGCCCTCCGCCGCCTGCAACTGGCGCCAGGCATGCAGCGGATTATTATTGCCGCCGGCCTTGTTGATGGCGTCGCGCATGGGGGCGTCGGGCTGCTGCAGCCGCTTGGCGAAATCGTCCACCTCCGCCAGCCATTGCTTGGCCAGTGCTGTGCGGATTTCGGCCTTCAACTTTTTCATGTCCGCCACGTGCAACGTCTTCCGCTCGGGCGAATCAACATTGATCGTCGCCGGCCGTGTGCTCGTCAGAATGCTATAAAAAGCGTGGTAATCTTTCTGGCTGATGGCATCGAACTTGTGGTTGTGGCAGCGCGCGCACGAAACCGTCAGCCCGAGGAACGCCTTGCTCATCACGTCAATTTGATCCTCCGTCGTGCGGGCCAGTTCATCCAGCGCATCAGTCGGCGCGAAGCCCTGGCGAAAGAAACGAAAATGTGCCGGGCCGATTGCCGATTCATTGAGCCCCAGCGCGGCATTCACGCGCGGCTTCTCCAGCAAGTCGCCGGCAATGTGCTCACGCAGTAGTTGGTTGTACGGCACATCAGCATTCAGCGCGCGGATGAGGTAGTTGCGATACTGCGTGGCGTGCGGAATGCGCGGATCGCCTTCGCTGCCGAGCGATTCCGTGTAGCGCACCCAATCCATCCAGTGTCGCGCCCACCGTTCGCCAAACCGCGGCGAAGCCAGCAACCGGTCCACGGCAGTTTCGATGGCCAATTTGCGATTAACGATGGCCGCCTTGGTGAACGCCAGCGATTCCTCCGGTGTCGGCGGCAATCCCGTCAACGCAAACGACAACCGCCGAATCAAAACCTCCGGCGAAGCATCCGCCGCCGCCGCCAGATTTTTGCCACCCCACTTCGCCAGCACAAACGCATCCACTTCCCCGCGCGCCCAATCCCCCTCAACCCGCGGCGGCTTGGCGTCTTGGATGGGCTGAAAACTCCACCATTGTTTTCGTCGCTCCAGCGTGGTTTGCCATGAGGTTGCTTTGGTGATTTCTTCCTTCGTTGGTGGTTTCAACCGCGGATCCGGTGCTCCCATGGCGATCCATTCCTCGAATCGCTTCACCACCTCCGCCGAAAACTTCCCGCCGCCTTTCGGCATTTTCAATTCACGCACCTCATGCCGCAACACCCGCAGCAGAAAACTTCCCTTTGGCTGGCCCGCCTCAAACAGCTTGCCGCTGTCGCCTCCTTCCAGCATACCCCCGCGCCAATCCAGAACCAGCCCACCTTTCTCAATCCCCGCCGAGTTGTGGCATTCATAACAATGCTCCGCCAAAATTGGCCGGATGTTTTTTTCAAAAAACTCCAACTCCTTTGGTGTGGGCGCGGACCACAAGCTGCCGGTCAGCACAAACGTGATCAGCCACGGTTGAATAGGGAAACGCATCGGCGCAATTACAGGCGAGTGGATGGGTTTGCTCAACTGAAAACGATTACGCTGCCACGAGGCTGGCGAGGATTTTTCGG
>DJHS01000022.1:1414-10956 GCA_002433235.1 Verrucomicrobia bacterium UBA6614 | reverse complement strand
GGTGCGGCGGCCGTGCATGGCGGTGTAGTTGTCGACGAGGGCGAGATCGCCGGGTTGCCAGGGGAGATCGAAGGTGCAGTCGTCGGCGAGGGTGCTGGCGGTGGAGACATCGGCCGGATTAAGCGGCGTGCCGTCACCGAAGGTGATGGCCTTGGAAGGATCGTTGCGGGTGTCTTTCCAGCCGTTGAAGGCGGCGATGAGTTGGTTGAAGAAGCTGTGGCGGCCCGACCCATGTGGAGCGAGATCGCGCACGGCGGGGAGCACGGGCGTGGTGGCACGGAGGTCGCCGTTGGGTTGCCATTCCCATGTGTAGCCCAGCCCGGTCATGCGCGCTTCGGCGGCTTCACGGGTGTCGGCGCTGAAAGTGCTCTGCCAACTGCGGCCCATGCCGGAGTCCTTGTCGGCCTCGGCGGGCATGACGTTGGAATATTTTAATCCTTTGCTTTGGCAGTCGGCGGCGAATGCTGGGCATTGGGCGGTGAGTTTTTCCCACAAAATATCCGAGCGGCAGATGGGCGTAGCCCCGCCGGTTTCGGGTGCGGTTTGGCAAAAGAAAAACAGTTTGCTTGGGTAGATGGGGGTCTGCGCCATTTCGTGGTGCAGGAAAATGGTGACCTCGGGCGGCGCTTCATTGGCCGAGAACACGCGCTCGGTAAAGTTGAGGCGGTAGGCGTTGGAGAGGGAATCGGCATAGGAAAAATTCGGGAAACCAAAAGCGGTGACGGCCGCATCAAAATCCTCGGGCGTGGCTAGCGGCAGGCCGCGCAGCAGCACCGCCCCATGGACAGCGGCTTGGGCCTCGAGATCTGCAGCGTTTTCCGTGATCCAATTACTGGCGGTCTCAAGTGAATCCGCTTGCACTTCGAGCGCGAGCGGGAAGGGTTGGCCGTTGTACTCGTGCTGGCCGGGGAGGGTGAGGGGTTGGGTGGTTATGCTCATCCGAGCAGCCACGGTTTGCGGTGGGTCATGTGGGTGAGGAGTTTCTGGGCTTCGGCATCGCCGGTGATGGTTTCTTTTTGGGCGTCCCACTTGAGGGCGCGGCCGAGGGTGTTGGAAACGTAGCCAAGGTGGCCGGGGGTGATAGATCGGTGTGCCCTCTCGGCGGGGCAGATGGTTTCCTTCCGGCTCTTCACGCAGTCCAGAAAGTTGCGGGTATGATTTTGCGACAGGTACGCCTTGAAGGGGCCGGGGCAAAAGCCGGGATCGAGCAGGGCAGGCTTGGAGCATTCGATTTTGCCGCGTGTGACGTACACCCAACCGCCGGTGCCGATCACCTTCAGGCCCATACGGTTGTGCGGCCCCATGCTGGTGCGGATGCCGTTCGGGTATTCGCAATGCACTTCGTAATTGGGCGGGGCGTTATAGGTCTTGGCCTCGTTTGAGGTGAAGTTTTTGGCCTCCACACGAGTGGGACCGCCGCGGTCTTGGCCGAGTGCCCAGTGGCAAATGTCATTGTGATGGCCGATCCAATCCATGAGTTGGCCGCCGCCGTAGGCAAGGTGCCAACGCCAGTTGCGGTGATGCCGGCTGAAGGTGTAGTCGAGCATTGGCGCGGGGCCGGTCCACAACTGGAAATCTTTGCGCTTGGAATAATCGTGTGCAGTGGTGTCGCCCTGATCTTTGTTGGTGCCGCCGGGCAGGCCGACCTGCACTTCTTTGACGTCCCCGATCAGACCGTTGCGGACAATCTCCACCGCGAGGCGAAACCGATGATCCGAGCGTTGCTGTGAACCGGTCTGGAAGATCGCCTTGCGCTTGGCCACTTCACGGTAAACGGCCTGTCCTTCGGCGAAGAAATGGGTGACGGGTTTTTCGCAGTACACATCCTTGCCGTGGCGCAGAGCGGCGAGCGTCTGCACGGCATGCCAGTGATCGGGTGTGCCAATAATGACGGTATCGAGATCCTTGCGCGTAACCATCTCGCGGTAATCCGTGTAGTGATCGCAAGGCTTGGTTTTGTATTTGCGGCCGACCATCTCGGCGGCGGGTTTCCAGCCATAAGCACGGCCGGCAGTCTTGTCACGGAAATGCGATTCGTATGGGTCGCACACGCCGATGACCTGCGTGTCGGCTTCGTTGAGGAACGAATTCATCACCCCGGTGCCGCGACCGCCACAGCCGATGAGGCCGACGGTGAGACGGTTGCTGGGAGCGGCCTGGGAGCGGCCGAGCACGGCGGCCGGCACGATGGTGATCGTGGCGACGTTTTGCAGAAAACGCCTGCGATTGATTTGAGTGTTCATCAGTTACTTTCGTTTGGCTTGAGGAAACGGAATCTTGGCTGCCCAGCACAGGGCGTTTTTCAGGAGCACATTCATCGGCGGCTGTGGGAATTCGTCGATGTGCCCGAGGCTGGTGTAAAACACACGGTTGCCGCTCTTGGGTTTGTGCGTCCAGGCGATCGCTTCGGGCTTCGCATCCTTGATTGAGCCACGGATCAACTCGGTGGCGCCCTTGGCCAGCGGTGTGGTTTTGTAAAGCGAACCGGTTCCCTTAAGCTTCGAGAGATCCACGCCCATCAGGATGGGATGGACTCTGCCGACGGCCGGGGAGGTGAGCGTCACCTTGGGGCCGTGGCCGTGGTGGCCGGTGTAATTGCCACCGAAAATGTCGCGGTCAAACTCCGGCCAATCAGCCAACTCTGGCCCCGGCTTGTCCTTGCGCAGGGCAAAGGCGTGGCTCGAGGTGCGCACGCCGACGATCGGTTTGCCGGCTGCCACATACTCTCGCAGCAGCTTCATCTTTTCCGGGGCCAACAGGCGCCGCCGCACGCTCAGCAACACAACGTCCGCCTCCTTGATGGCCTCCAGCCCGGGCAGATCGTTGCGCTCATTGACATTCGCGTGGATGGTGTTGACCGAAAAGAGATGCCCGAGATGTTCGGCGGCGAACTTCGGCAGCGTCTGGTTCGTCTTGTACTCACGCTCTGCCATGATGATGAGCAGGTTGGGCCGCTTGTCGTGCTTGAAGCGAAATGGCTGGCCACCAATCAGCGCGTCACTGGTGATCGTGGGGCAAACATATTTCTCAATGTGTTCCACGATCAAATCCGTGCCCGTAAAATGGCTGACAAACGGCGCGCGCTTGGGGTTGTACATCGTGTCGGTCATGTCGCGCATGAGCACCACGTTCTTGCCGTTGCGCGCCATCTGCCGCAGCCCGAACGGCCGGCCTAGCACACACATGTTGGTGTGCACGCCGAGCAGGATCACATTGCGAATCTTGCGGTGCTCCATCACGCTCCAAATCTCCGAGCCGCTGTCACTAATATAATCGGCATCGTGAATCTCCAGACCGTCCATCTGTTTCTTCCACGGGGCGCGCGGGTTGCGACCGCGGGCTTTCAATTCCTCCGCCCATTTCTGGTGCTCCACCGGATCATCATCCTCACCCCCATCCGATTGATCGATTGGATACTTGCCGGCTTCCTCCGACGGAATCTGTTTACACCAAAGGTCAATGTCCTTGGGCAACGTCTTGGCCTTGGGCGTATCCAGCACGTGCTTGCGCGCCGGATGATTTTCGTAGGCCTTCACGCAACTGCTCGGCGCGTGAATGATGGTGAAGCCCAACTTGCGCGCGGCCTTGATCACCTCGTTCATGCGCGGCGCCAATTCCCCACCGCGGCGCGTGGCGTTCAGGCAATGATGCAGATCCCACATGTCGCAAACCACAATCGCCGACTCGGCCGGATCCCAATGCTCCTGCCGCCGCAGCGTGTGAAACATGCCCGTGTCCTTGGCCGTCTCCTTCCGTTCCCGCAGCGTAAAGCGCACGGTGTTGCGTTTAGGTGAAGCAGTCACCAGTGCCGGCGCCAGCGAGGCAGCGGCGGTGGTGGCGAGGAATTGTCGTCGGTTTGGTTGAGGTGATTTCATGTTGGTTATTTTTTTTCGGAATCATCCGGCATGACTTGCATGGTACCGTTCATGAGTTTCCAGTGGAGGGGGAAGGTGCAGACGAAGGGGTACGCGCCGGGCTTGGGGGCGATGAAGCTGAGCTCGGCGGTTTGGCCGGGCTGGAGGAGCTTGGTGCTCCAGAGCACGCGCTTGTCGTCGGGCACGAAATGTTTGGCGAAACCCTGCGGGTCGGCGGCCATCTTGTCGGCGGCAGCGCCAAGGTCCGCCAGCGCGCCGGGCGCGGCGATGAGCAAGTTGTGCGGCATCTTGTCGTCGTTCACAAAAACAATCTTCGTCGGCTTGCCGCTCACGATGCTGAACGACGCCTTGTTGTATTTCATCTTCTCAAAAATCGTGCCGATGCGGACGACCTGCAAATCGAGGTTGCCGAGGCTGTCGCGCAGCGCTTTCGCTTCGGCAGCGGGCAGACGCGCCGCAAGCTTTTCGCCTAGCGCGAGCACTTGCTTGAACGCCGCGCCATCGCGTTGGGCGAAGGGCGTCTCGGCGGCGACACTCGCGTACTCCGCACCGAGGCTCTTCACTGCCGCGTCGGGCCAATCCTTTTCAGGAATGGCGAGCGCGGCGGGAATGGCGGTGCGGCGTCCCTTTCCGCTGGCGATGACCTTTGCGAAGTCGGCAAACTTCGTCGCGCCATCGCCGGGCAGCGAATGAATCGCGCGCACCGCGGCGGTTTGCGTGGCGTAATTCGGCCCCGCCTCGCCGAGCGCCTTGGCGGGAATGGGCTGCTTGGGAATGCCGGGCCCCTGCCAGCTGACGATGAGCCCGTCGCCGCCGCCGCTGTCAAAATACGTCACCACCAGCTTGTGGCCGCCGCCGGAGAGGCGCACCTGCCCGCTGCGCTCGACCATGCCGTGGTTGCCATCGTTGTTGACCACGAGCTTGTCGTTGATGTACAGGCGCGAGCCGTCGTCGCTGTTCGTGAAGAAAGTGTACGTGCCGGGGCGCGTGATGTTGAGCGTGGT
The DNA here is from genome assembly GCA_002433235.1 of Verrucomicrobia bacterium UBA6614. Taxonomy (GTDB): domain Bacteria; phylum Verrucomicrobiota; class Verrucomicrobiia; order Limisphaerales; family UBA1100; genus UBA6614. The sequence goes on along the minus strand of DJHS01000022.1, from coordinate 6,077 downwards.
GGTGAACCGCAGCGAAACCTTCTCGATACTCTCGCCGAGCTTGCCGAGAGCAAAATCCTTCGCGTGCTTGGTGGTGACGGGTTTTCGGTTTTGATAGTTTTTAATGTTGGCACCGAAATTCGGCCGATACACCTCCACCTTCACCGGCCCGCCCTTGCCGGCGGTGGCGTGATGATGCGCGTGGCCGACCTGGTTGGTTTGCGTGCGGCGCAGTGCTTCGGGCAGCTCAAACATCAGCGGGCGAATGCGCGCGGCGAGCTGGGCGGCGCCGTTTTTACTTTGCAGCTTGGGCACGGCGGCGAGCAGGGCGTTGAGGTTTTCGGTGGATTTCATCGCGTGCTCCCAAAGCGGTTTCGAGTCCGGATTGCGCGTGAGCAGGCCAATCAAGCCGACCTCGCGGGTGGCATCGTGTTTGGCGCGGAAAGCCAGTGCCTCCAGTTCGCCGGTGACATTCTCCGCGCTCTCGGCCAGCAACGCCGCGACCACCGGGCTGGTCGACGTGATGGCGGCGGTGTCATCCTCGGCATCAAGCGCTTTCACCGTGGCGAGTGTCACGCGCAACGGCGTGCTGTTGCCGGACTTTGCCAACGCGGTGGCGGCGGCGAGCTTGTCCGGCGCACCGATGCCCGCGCGCGTGAGGATGGCGCGGTGCACGGCCTCGGTCTTGTCCATCTTCAGCAACGCCGCGTTGCTTGCGTTGCGCAGCAGATATGCCTGCGTGGCGGCGGAAAGCTTGGCGCCATTGGTGACGGCTTCATTAAGCACGGCGTCGACCTTCAGCGTGTTGCGGGCGTAGTTGAGAACGTGATCGAGCTGCACATCGGTTTTCTTCGTGGCGGCGGCGACCACCACCTCGGCGGCGGGCAAGCCCTCGAAACTCACGGCGGCTTTCACCGCCTCGGCGCGGACGACCGGCTCGGCATCGGCGGCAGCGGTTTGCAGCAGCGCAATGCCGCCTTTCACCTTGGGCCCCCACGTGCCGAGCGTGCGCACGGCGGCGGCACGGGCGCGGGGATGGGCCGACTGCAATGCGCGCCGCAGCAAGGGCGCATGCACGTGTTGATGCTCGGCGCACACCCACAGACTCTCGAGCAACGGCTGCGTGTCGGCCATTTTTTTCGGGTCCAGCTTCGCGGTGAAGGCATCGATGGCGGCGATCACCTCCGGCGTTTTGCGGCCGCTCAACTCCAGCCGCGCGCGGTAACGCGTGCCGTTGTCCGGCGCCTTCAAATGCTCGAGCACGGTGGCAATCGGTTTGCCGCGCATTTTCGCCGGCTTGGCCAGCGGCCGGCCGTCGACGGTGACGCGGTACACACGCCCGTGCGTGTCGTCGCGGTTGGGGTCGCGCATGTTGTGCTGCATGTGGCCGATGAGGGCGTTGTGCCAGTCGGCAACGTAGAGCGCGCCGTCGCCGCCCACCTCGATGTCACTCGGGCGAAAGTTGGGGTCGCTGGAAACAACAATCGGCTCCACCTCGCGCGCGGTGATGTCCGCGCCGTTGTACTCGAACTTGTGCGACAACACGCCGAGGAAACCGATGGCGTTGCAAATAAGAAAGTTACCCTCGTGTTTTGGACCGAAGTGCGTGCTGCTAAGGATGCCGCTGGCGGGTACGGGTCGCACGCGCTTTTGATAAAACTGTTTCGGCGCACCCATGCCGCGGCCGATGTTCACGTAGCTGCCGGTACCGGAGGTGCCGTCGGTGGCGAACTGAAAACCCCACCGGTCAAAGGCGTTGCCGTGCGGGTTTGGGCCGATGGGAAAGTGGAACTCAATCTCGAAGGTGCGCGGATTGAAGCGGTACACGCCGCTGCGCGTGGAGCGGAAGGTCTTCGTCGGGGTTTCCATGTTCGTCACGTGAAACACACCGCGCGACCAATACAACCAGCCGCCGGGCCCGATGGTGAGCGCGTTGGCGGTGTGATGCGTGTCCGCGCTGGAAACGCCCTGCGCGAGCCGGATACGCACGTCGGCCTTGTCGTCGCCGTCAGTGTCTTTCAAAAAGAGCAGCTCCGGCGCGGCCGCCACGAGCACGCCGCCGCCCCAAAACTCGAAGCCGGTGATGCTGTTTAAATTATCGGCAAAGGTAATCATCTTGTCCGCCACGCCGTCGCCATCCTCGTCGGGCAAAATGACGAGTTTGTCGCCCATCGGTTTTTTCGGGTGCCAATGCGGATAGCTCGGCCACGTGGCCACCCAAAGGCGGCTGTCGGTATCCACCGCCATCTGCACGGGATTGATGAGCTCGGGAAACATCTCCTCGCTGGCGAAGACGTTTACCTTCATGCCCTCGTGAATCTTCATCTTGCCAATCGCCTCCTTCGCGCCGAGGTACGGGAACGACCCATCCTGGTTTGGCCCGCGGCGGTTCGTCTTCACCTTGAGCGGCTCCGGCGTGTTCGAGTCATCCACCTTGTAATTCAGTTTGCCCTGTGCCGCCGCCCAAATCGCCTTGTCGCGATTGGCCGTCATCACGTCAAAAATCTCCATCTCCCGCTGCATCACATCGGCATTGCTCTGCCCATTCCAAGCCAGCCGCGAGCGCCCGCCATAAACATTATAGCCATCGACCGTGCGATAACGACTCCACCAATGGTGATTCTTGTCGAGTACGGCTTGGCGAATATTGGCCAGTGGTCCGGCGGCCTTGCCTCCTAACAATTGCCCGGAAATGGCTTGTGCCACCAACTGCTGACCGGTCGCATTCAGATGCACGCCGTTCATGGTGATGGGTTTGTTGGAAGCGGGGAGCGGCGGGCCTTGTTGCGTTAATTGAAACAAGTCCACACAGCGCACGCCCTCGGAATCTGCGACGTCCAGCATTGCTTTAGCGTACAGTTTCAGTCGGACGTTGTTTACTTTGCCGTCGGGCAAAAACTCCTTTTTCAAATCCTCATGCGCGATGGGTGTGAAGAGCACGATGCGCGGGGCGAACTTGCCGTTGTATTTTTGTTGCTTCGTGTGCTTCAGCAGGTTTGCGAGGTCGGTCTTGAATTTCGCCAAGCCCGCCTCGCCGGCGAAGGATTCGTTGTAACCGAAAAACATGAACACCACGTCGGTCTTCAGCTTCGTGAGCCATTGGTCCGGACTGCCGAAATTCGCCGAGCGCGGGCGGGTGGTGATGGTGTCACCGGGAAAGGCGAGATTGCGGAACACCAGCTCGTGCTTCGGGTATCGCGCGTGAATGAACGTCTCCAGCCACCCCGAGTGCTGCATGCGGTCGGCCAGCGTGTTGCCGATGATGCTGATGCGGTCGCCCTTATTGAAGGTAAACGGCGCCGCCGAAAGCGAAATACCCAGCGCCAATCCGAGAAGACAAAAAATTCGTTTCATCGCAAATGAGGTCGCGCAATTGTCCGTCACCGGGACGGGGACGCAAGCCCAATCCCGGCTGTGGGGCGTGTTTGCCCAACAAAAAACCCACGCCTCGAAATCCACTGCAATCTTCCAGCAATTCCTCAACAGCACGACTCCTTTGACCGGTTGCTCGTGACGCAGGTGGGAAGCAAAAAGCTTTCGTGACACGCGTTGAGAATCTTGCCCACTATGGCGTGACCGTGATGCGTTTTTTGCCTGTCGTGGCAGTGATGAATGTCACATGCCACAAGGTGTGGCGACACCGATGCGGAGATTGCCTCACGGGAGAATCTTGTGGATTTGGAATATATTTTAAAATGAAATTCACCACAGAGGCACAAAGAGCCCAGAGAATTTTTTTAAGGATATTCTCTGTGTTCCTCTGTGCTCTCTGTGGTGAATTACAATCCGCCGACAAGCCGAATATCCTCCTCATCCTCGCCGATGACCTCGGCTACGGCGATGTCGGTTGTTACAACGACCAAAGCAAAGTGCCCACGCCGCACTTGGATCGGCTTGCGCGCGAAGGCATTCGCTTCACCGACGCGCACAGTCCCTCCACCGTTTGCACACCCACGCGCTACAGCCTGCTTACCGGCCGGATGGCGTTTCGGCTGAATTACCGCGGCGTTTTCACCGGCGTGGGCGGGCCGTGCCTGATCAACCCGGCTCGCCTCACACTCGCCAGTTTGCTGAAGCAACAGGGCTACGCCACGGCGATGTTCGGCAAATGGCACGTTGGGCTGACGGCGTACGACAAGGATGGGAAAGCCATCAATCAAAACGGACTGGCGGCCGTGCGGCGCATCGATTACACGCGGCCGATCACCGGCGGGCCGCTGGATCACGGCTTTGAGAAATTCTTCGGCACGGCTTCGTGCCCCACCACCGATTGGCTTTACGCTTATATTGATGACAACAAGATCCCTGTCCCGCCCACGCGTATTGTGGATCGCGGGCCACTGCCCAAGCATCCGTACTCCCGTGATAACCGCCCCGGCATGATCGCCCCGGATTTCGATCTCGAGGAGGTCGACCTGGTCTTCCTCAAGAAAAGCCAGGAATTCCTCACGCGCCACGCCAAGGAAAATCCCGACAAACCCTTTTTCCTGTTTCACTCCATGCAAGCCGTGCATCTGCCGTCCTTTCCCGGCAAGGCATTCAAGGGCAAAACCCAGGCCGGTCCGCACGGCGATTTCATTTTCGAGATGGATCACATCGTCGGCGAGCTGATGAAGACCCTCGAGCAAACCGGCCTGACCAAAAACACGCTCATCATTTTCACCAGCGACAACGGCCCCGAGGT
>DJHS01000022.1:0-1011 GCA_002433235.1 Verrucomicrobia bacterium UBA6614 | reverse complement strand
GACAATTGGGAAGGCGGCCATCGCGTGCCGTTCATCGCCCGCTGGCCCGGCAAAATCCCCGCCGGCCGCACGGCCACCCAGACCATTTGCCTCACCGACCTCCTCGCCACCGCTGCGGCGATCACCGGCGCAAAACTGCCCAACAATGCCGGCGAAGACAGTTTCAATATTCTCCCCGCGTTGCTCGGCGGCAAGGATCCCGTGCGCGAATACACCCTGCACCAAACCATCAGCCTCGCTCTCGCGATCCGCCAAGGCGACTGGAAATATCTCGACCACCGCGGCTCTGGCGGCAACAACTACAATCGCGCCGGCGAATGGGGCATGCGCCAATTTGCTCTGCCCGAGAAAGCCGCGAAAGCACCCGGCCAGTTGTACAATCTCAAGACCGACCCCGGCGAAACGACCAATCTTTATTACGAAAAATTGAAAATTGCCAAGGCCCTGAAGTCCAAGCTGGACAGTTTCAAGCAATCCGGCCGAAGCGCCCCGCGCCGGTAGGCCCTTCTGTATCCCACAAAATGTACCTACAAAAAAGACCCGCCAATCGGCGGGCCTTTTCAATTCATTGCGCGGTCGGTCGTTACTTCGCTTCCACGCCCAGTTCCTTGAGCGTCTTGGCGGCGTTGGCGCCGTCCTGGCCGGCCCGCACTTTCTTGTCGATCTTCATGATCTTGCCGTCTTTGCCGATGTAGAACGTCCACCGATATGGCAGGCCACGGGAGGCAGTTACCACGCCGTATGCCTTGGCCGTTTTCTTGGTGGGATCGCTCAGGATCGGGTAATCCAGTTCCAGCAACTTGGCAAAGTTGATGTTGCCCTTGGCGCCTTCGGCCGGATCACAACTGGCCGTGAAGTAAGCGACGTTAAATTTCCTCAGCTCCTTGCCGTTCGCACGGAACGACTTGCACTGGGCCGTTCAGCCACCGGTAAACGCCTTGGGGTACCAGGCGATCACCACGGCTTGTTTGCCTCGGGATTCCGAGAGCTTGTACGTTTTGCCGTCACTGC
>DJHS01000019.1:0-3986 GCA_002433235.1 Verrucomicrobia bacterium UBA6614 | reverse complement strand
GGCCGTCAGGGCGGCGTCCCAGCGAAACATGAGTCCATTGCCGTAGCTGATGGTCTTCCAGATCGCATAGGGATCGTTGCCGAACTTGAAGGCATCTTTGGCAAAACGTCGGGCCAAGGGGTTGAGGGCCAGTTCTCCCTTGGCCCCGTGGCAGGAAGCGCAGTTCAAGGCATAGAGCGCCCGCCCGGCTTTCTGATCGCCATAGCGCAGACCTTTGATGGTAGCGACATGGTCGATCGCGGTCTGTGCAAAGCCACTCACCGCAAGCAACCCGAGAGAGAGGAACAGGAGTTGTTTCACGAGGATAGTTTTTAGGATGTAGTGTTCATTTTTCAGTGGGGGCTGGAGAAGGTCACTTACTCGTCACCCATTTCAGGGCGTTGGCGAGCAAGCGTTGGAAGCGTTTGTCCTCAAAGTCGTGGACGTAGCCCATGGACGTATAGAATACCCGTTGGCCATTGGCGTTCTGGCGGATCCAGGTCCCGGGAGTCGGTTTCTTACGCTTGTCCTCGAGGATCATGAGCAAAACGTTGTCCTTCCGGAACGGCACCTTGGGCGAGCCGCTCTTGCCCGAGCTCATGGCGGGGTTGTCGTAGATTTTTCCCTGCCGTTTCCAACCTGAGTCGATACCGGTCAGCACAGGATGCTTCTTGTTTTCCTCGACGAGAGTGACGGTGACTTCGCCGCTACCGCCGTGGCCGCTGTAGGTGCCGCCCATGACTTCGTTGTCGAAGGCCAGCCAAGTCTGAAAGGCATGGGAAGCAGTACGGATTCCGATGATCGGTTTGGTGGTGGCGGTCTGCTTGACCGTCTCGAGCGCTTCGTCCTTGAGTTTCCAGCGTTTGCAGAACACCACCAAAACGTCGCAGTTCTTCAAGTTGGCGATGTCTTCGTCCTCCTTGACGCCCGAGGCAATCGTGCAGGTGTGGCCGTACTGCTTGAGGATTTCCGCCCACTTAGGCAGGGATACGGACGACTTGTATTCGCCGGAGCCGCTCAGCATGTGAATGTGCAAGGCCTTGGCGTCGGCAGCTTGTGCCCCACTAATGGGGCCTAACAATCCGAAGGCCAGAAGGAGGAATGATTGGATATTTCTCATTTTATCCCTTGTTCAGTTTTGAAATCCCTCGGGTTTCCTGAGATCGTAGCATACGATGGAACCCGTTTCGGTGCGCCAGAAGATTTGGCCGGCGATCACCGGTGGCTCCATGAGGACTTGGTAGCTGGTGGTCAGGGGGTGGGTGGGTTTCCATGGGCCAGAGAGTTTGCGAAAGTTTTTCGGGTTGGCTGTGTAGAGATTGAAGGAGGCACGGCTACCGTGTGACCAGTCGATGCAGTGCAGCAGTTTGTCTTCGATCAATTGAAACCAGAAGTCATTTTCCCGGGGTTCGTCGACCAACACTTCGCCGGTGTCTTCCTTGGCGATGATAAAACGCCGGTCGGTGGTTTTGTCCGGTCCACCTGTCGTATGATAGACGTAGCCGTTTCGAATAATCGTGCGCGGCCGGGCCAAACTATCACTCCAAGTGGGGGTCAGGAAATGAGGCTTGTCAGGCAGCGTCCAGGCGCGGGTGGCTGCCTTGGTGGTGATCCGGTAGGCTCCAAGTAAACCGAATGGCGCCTGTCCATCAGCATTCTTCGGGGAAGAGCCATTGGGGTTTTCTTTCAAGATTTTGCTGCCGACATTGACCAGAACGTGGTTGGCCGAGGGGGCGAGATTGAACTGGGTGGAATGCAGACCTTCGACCGTCCAGAGGATTTTGCCTGTGGCCGGATCGATCAGGCTCAGCTTGGCCTCGCCCGGGCGACCGCCGGTGGCGCACAGGAGATAATCCTTTTTTTCGTGCCGCCACACGGTGGGGGTATTCCAGCGGGAAATAATCTTGGGAAGCTCCCACTGCTTTTGGCCATTGGCGGGGTTTAGGACGATCAAGGTATCGTGGCGAGGCACGATCAGTTTGCCGCCGGCAAAAACGAGCGATTGCTGCCAGCCGTAATTCGCCGTGGCAGATAAAATGGTCGAGCGGGTAAGTTGCTTTTGTTTCTCTTCGACCATTTTGGAAACCGGCTCAGTTTCCCAGAGCTTCTTCCCATCGGCTGCCGCATACGCAAACACACGACCAGTGGTGCCCATGCTGAAGAGTTGGCCATCGTGATACACCGGCGCCACTTGAAAGCCCATGCGTTTGCCGACACCCCAGACAAAGCCGCCCGGCTCCGTGGCACGCCAGAGGGTCTTGCCGGTTTTGGCATCGAGCGCGATTACGAGATCGTCCGCTTCCAAGTGCGCTCGCGCCGAGTTGGGATTTTTCCTTTCCTCCTCGTTGGTGGGGTGGAGCTTCACGTCGTAGAGTTTGCCAGCCGGCTTAAAGGTTGTGGTGAAAACCTTGCCCTCGGCGATGATTGGCGCGGCCCAGCCGCCAGCGGTGGCCTTGGGATCGGGGCCGAGGATGCCGAGAATCTTGGTCACGCGATCCTGAACCGTCTTCCCCTTGAACGCACCGGTGGTGTGCTTGGCCCGGCCAAAGTCCTTGGTGTCACTTTCCCATACCAACCGCGCTTGGGAAAGATCATCGATCAACATCGCCCCGGTCTGCGGTACCACAAAATTGCCGAAAGGCCCCTGCATGGTGGGCCATCCGAGTTTTCGCGCTTCGGCTTCCGAAATGGGTTCGGCGACTTGAGCATGAATTGCAATGGCTGCGGTTAACAGAGAACTAAACGAAAGGTTCATCGGGTGGGGATTCTTTAGTAGGGCATGCGGATTGTCAATGGATGGTAACTCCAGTGGCCACTGATTGACCGAAGAAGGTCACCGGTTTACAATCGCCTTTTACACACAACATTTCCGATGAATATTCGCCTTATTGTTTGTCTCTTCAGTTGGGTTACCTTGAACGCCCTTGCCAAGGAGCACCCCAACGTGCTCTTCATCATGTCTGATGACCACACGGCGCAGGCGGTGGGGGCGTATGCCACGGTGTTGAAGCCTCTCAACCCGACGCCTACGCTGGACCAGTTGGCAGCGGAAGGGATGGTGTTCGACAATGTTTTTTGTTCGAACTCCATTTGCACGCCGAGCCGGGCGAGCATCATAACGGGGCAGTACCCGCACATCAATGGCGTGACCGATCTGACCGGGCGTATTCTTCCGGCGAAACAAACCCTGCCCATTCTGTTCCGCAAGACCGGCTATCAAACCGCGATGATTGGCAAGTGGCACCTTAAGACGGAACCGAACTTCGACTACTACAAGGTGCTGCCCGGGCAGGGGAAATATTTTGACACTCAATTCCGCATTCAAGGTGACAAGCCATGGCCGCGCAACACGGTTACCCATAAAGGGGAACATTCCTCCGACGCCATCACCGACTCAACCCTGCACTGGTTCAAGACCAAGTACGACAAGGACAAGCCGTTTTTCATCTGTCACCAGTTCAAGGCACCGCATGATTATTTCGAGAACGCGCCGCGCTACCAGAAGTATCTCGCCGATGTGAAAATCCCTGAGCCCCCCACGCTTTATGACGTGCCCGACACCTTTGGATCCATCGCCACGCGCGGCTACCGCGACGAACTCCTGCCGCACATCGGCACCTCCATCNNGGCAAGTGGCACCTCAAGGTGGAGCCGAACTTCGACTACTACAAGGTGCTGCCCGGGCAGGGGAAATATTTCGACACTCAATTCCGTATTCAAGGTGACAAACCATGGCCGCGCAACACGGTTACTCACAAAGGCGAACATTCCTCCGACGCCATCACCGACTCAACCCTGCACTGGTTCAAGACCAAGTACGACAAGGACAAGCCGTTTTTCATCTGCCACCAGTTCAAGGCGCCGCATGATTATTTCGAGAACGCGCCGCGCTACCAGAAGTATCTCGCCGATGTGAAAATCCCTGAGCCCCCTACGCTTTATGACGTGCCCGACACCTTCGGATCCATCGCCACGCGAGGTTTCCGGGATGAACTACTGCCGCACAT
>DJHS01000114.1:32106-58065 GCA_002433235.1 Verrucomicrobia bacterium UBA6614 | reverse complement strand
AATACCTTAAGGACTTTCGTAAAATGAGCGCGGAAACCACACGCGGTTGCATTATGCTTGAGCGGCCCGACAAGGTGAAAGATTTCGTGCAAAAACATGATGCCCCCGACGGCACCGCTCGCGGTACAGCACTGCCTGAGCTTGAAGCCATGGACAATCGCCCCAGCCAATGGAACCGCATTGAGCAGGTGCCTGAGAAAAGCTGGGTCTATAAGTTCGCCAAAAAACACTTCTTCAGCGACTTCGGGGCATACGAGCAACTGAACGGGGATTAGGCCATGCCGGCCATCTCCATCGTCATCCCCACGCTCAATGAGGCGGAGGAATTGCCCGAGACCCTTCGTCGTGCCAAGGCACTCGATGGCCTGCACGAAATCATCGTCGTCGATGCAGGCAGCACCGACGCCACCCAAGAAATTGCACGCAAGCACAATTGCAAAATCCTTCAGTGCGAGCCCAGTCGGGGTCGCCAGCTTCGACTGGGAGCGGAAAAAGCCACCGGCGAGGTTGTCCTCCTTTTACACGCCGACACTTGGCTGCCGGAAAACGCCGCCGCGGCCATTTCTGAAACCCTGGCCAAACCCCGCGTCATCGCCGGCGCATTCTACAAGCGTTTCCGTGATCGCGGCGCCTTGCCCGGCTCGCGCCTGCGCTGTTGGCTCTTGTGGGCATGCACCAACCGACTCTTCGGCGATCAGGCAATCTTCGTAAAACGAACCGCACTTGAACAAGCCGGCGGCGTCCCGGAAGTACCTCTCATGGAGGAATTCGAACTCTGCAAAGCGCTCGCCCCTCATGGTCGCATTGCTTTGGCCTCCGCCAACATCCTCACCTCCGCCCGCAAATTCCGCGAGGAAGGCACACTGAAAACCTACTGGCGAATGGCCCGCTGCCTGACCCGCCACGCTCTCGGCGCCTCACCCCAGCGTTCCACGGAAATCTATTATGCGCCCAGCACCGAGTCTCACGATGCGCATGATTCCAAAATATAGAACTGAACATCACGACAGTCCGTGATAGTTTCTCCGCGCCATGTTTCAAATGGGCACATTGGCGTTGGGGTCGAATCTATTCCTCTCGCCGCTGGCAGGGTACACGAACCTTCCGTTCCGGCTTGTCATCCGCGAGGTAGGCGGAGTGGATTTGTGTACCACAGATCTCGTCAACGCCCGCTCACTCATCGAGCGCAATCCCAAGGCGCTGAAACTTATCGAGACCAACGACGCCGACCGCCCGCTGGCCGTTCAGCTTTTTGGCGCTGTACCGGAAGAGATGCGCGATGCGGCTTTGTATCTTGAATCGCTCGGCGTTTCCGCCATCGACATCAACATGGGCTGCCCCGTGCGCAAGGTGGTGAAGGCTGGCGGGGGCTCCGCGATGATGACCGAGCTGCCCAAGACACAAGCGCTCGTGCGCGGCATGGTGGAGGCGCTGCAAATACCCGTCACCGCCAAGATGCGCCTTGGCTGGGATGACGACAACATCACCGCGCCCGAGCTCGCGCGTGCCTTGGCCGATGCCGGCATCGCCGCCCTATTCATCCACGGCCGCACGCGCGCACAGGGCTTTGAAGGCACCGTGAATCTTGATGGCATTCGCCGCGTGGTCGAGGCTGTGCCCGGTCTGCCCGTGGTGGGCAACGGCGACGTGACCTCCGCCGAGGCCGCACGGCACATGTTCGAGGCCACCGGTTGCGCCGGCGTCTCCATTGGGCGCGGCGCGTTTTACAACCCATGGATTTTCAAGCATACCCGCCACTTCATCGAGACCGGCGAGTTGCTCCCCGAGCCATCCTTCGATGAACGCATCCGTGTGCTGCGTCGGCATTACGACTTGATGGTCGAGGTCTTCGGCGAGGATCGCGGCAGCGTGATGTTTCGCAAAGTCGCCCCGTGGTATGCCAAACGCTTTGGCCCGGCAAAGCCCTTCAACAAAGCCATCGTCCAAATCAGCACGCGCGAGGAGTTCGAAAGCGTCCTTGCCAACTACCTCGATTGGCGCACCCGTTTCACCGATGATCAAGGCGACCTGCTTCCGCAATTCGAACTGGAACCGTTGGTTGCCAGTTTCATGAACGAACCCGAAACCGCCGTCGAGAAACGCAAAGCCATCCCCGTCCCCAAGGGCCCGGTGGAGGTTTGGTAACCGCCTTTCCCTTGACTTGCCCGCGTCGCTTGCCTCCAATGCGCGCGAACCCATTTATCCATGGCTGAGTTTTTTCCTGACGTTCAAACAGTGGAATTCGAAGGATCGGATTCCAAGAACCCCCTGTCCTTCAAGCATTACAATGCCTCCGAGGTAGTGGAGGGCAAGTCCATGAAGGAGCACTTGCGTTTCAGTATTGCTTATTGGCACACAATGCGAGGGATGGGCAATGACCCGTTTGGTCCGGGCACAGCGGTGCGCCCTTGGGAGTCGGGTACGGATGATGTATCCAATGCGGAGAACCGCGCGAGGGTGTTCATCGAGTTTCTTGAGAAGCTCGGAGCACCGTTTTATTGCTTTCATGATCGTGACATCGCGCCGGAGGGGGCCACATTGCAGGAGAGCCACGAGAATCTCGACGCCGTGGTTGCCGTGCTCAAGGCGGAACAGGAACGCACGGGCATCAAGCTGCTCTGGGGTACCGCCAATCTTTTCAGCAACCCGCGCTTCATGCACGGCGCTGCAACCAGCAGCAATGCGGATGCCTTTGCCTATGCGGCGTGTCAGGTGAAGAAGATGCTCGAGGTCACGCAGCATCTCGGTGGTGAAAACTACGTCTTCTGGGGCGGTCGCGAAGGATACCAGAGTTGGCTGAACACCGACATGCAACGCGAGCTCGATCATCTCGCCAAGTTCATGCACATGGCGGTCGATTACGCGAAGAAGATCGGCTTCACCGGCCAGTTTCTCTTCGAGCCAAAGCCAAAGGAGCCAACCAAGCACCAGTACGACTTTGATGCGGCCGCATGCTTAAATTTCATACGTGCCAACGGCCTTGAAGATCATGTGAAGCTCAACATCGAGACCAACCACGCAACACTCGCCGGCCACACAATGGAGCATGAGCTGGACTACGCCGGCGGCCAGGGCTTCCTGGGATCCATCGACGCCAACACCGGCGATCTGCTGCTGGGCTGGGACACCGACCAGTTCCCGACCGACATTTATCTCACCACCAAGAGCATGCTCGCCATCCTCAAGCATGGTGGCATCGCACCCGGCGGCGTGAATTTCGACGCCAAGGTTCGCCGCGAGAGCCATGAGCCCATCGACCTCTTCCACGCGCACATCGGCGGCATGGACGCTTTTGCGCGCGGCCTCAAGATTGCCGCCGCCATCCGGGCCGACGGCCGCCTCGCCAAGGCTGTGAAAGATCGTTACGCCAGCTGGGACGAAGGCATCGGCCAGGAAATCGAAAACGGCACCGCCAATTTCGAGAGCCTCGAGGCCTACATGCTCGAGAAAGGCGAGATCACCGAAAACCGCAGCGGCCGCCAGGAGTTCCTAGAGAATCTCATCAACGAGTACCTCTAAGCGTTGCGCACAACCAATTCAGAGCGGCCTCCGGGCCGATTTTTTATTTTGCCGCGCGCGGACTCCCAATTATAGTTTCACGCATGTCTAAGCATCTTTCTGCATCTACGATCCTCGCTCTGGCTTTTACTTCAACTCTCACGGCTGACAACTGGCCGAGTTGGCGGGGGCCGAATTTGAATGGGAGCGCGACAGGAGGATCGTATCCAGTGAAGTTGACGGATGAGGGGAAGTGGGCTTGGCGGGTGGCATTGCCGGGGAAGGGTTGCTCGACGCCGGTGGTCTGGGGGGATCACATCGTGGTCACCGCGCCGGTGGAGGGGAAGGATGCGCTGTTGGCTTATGACTGGAATGGGAAGCAGCAGTGGCGGGCGGTGTTTGGCAAGGAGATACCGGGGAAACACCGCAACGGGTCGGGCAACAATTCGTCCCCTGTGACGAATGGAAAGGCGTTCTTTGTCTTCTTTAAAAGTAAGACGCTGGCGGCGGTGGATTTCGCCGGGAAGATTCTTTGGCAGAAGGATCTGAACGAGTACGGGCGCGACACGCTTTACTGGGACTTTGGCACCTCGCCGGTGCTCACAAATAAACACGTGGTGATGGCGCTGATGCGCGAGCGGAACTCGTGGCTGGTTGCGCTGGACAAGGGCACGGGCAAGGTGGCGTGGAAGGTGGAGCGCAATTACAAGACTCCGCGCGAAGGGGATCACAGTTACTCGACGCCCATCGTCACGCAGCAGAACGGGCGGGAGGCGCTGCTGGTGTGGGGCGCGGAACGCTTGACCGCCCATGACGCGGCCAACGGCAACATCCTCTGGAGCTGCGCGGGGTTCAATCCACAGAAGCGCGGCAACTGGGTGGTAGTGTCGTCATTCGTGAAGGTGGGCGACATGGCGGTCGTGCCCTACGGACGGGGCAGCAAGCTGGCGGGCATCAAGCTCGACGGCAAGGGCGACGTGACGGCTACGCATCGAACATGGGAAACGGAAGCCAGTAGTTTCGTGCCCACGCCCGCGGCGCATGGGGGGCATGTGTACACCGTGCGCGATCGGGGCGAGGTTTTGTGCACCAACCCGAAAAACGGCGAGACGATCTGGAAAGGGCAATTCCCCAAGAACCGCGCGAGCTACTACTCCAGCCCATCCATTGGCGACGACAAAATTTATGCCGCTCGTGAGGACGGGACGGTGTTTGTCGCGGAGATTGAGGGCGGCTTCAAGTTATTGTCAGAGAACAACATGGGCGAGCGTATCATCGCCTCGCCGGTGCCGGTGCGAAGCAGGTTGCTGATTCGCGGGGAGCAGCATTTGTTCTGTATTAAGCCTTGAAAGCAGGGATGGTCGCTGTGCGCGGCCACCGGCCGGATCTACAGTCTGGCTCGAAATCAAGCGGGCAGCCGGAGGGTGATCTTTGTCCCTTCGCCTTCACGAGCGTTTACTTCCACCTGCCCGCCGTGAGCTTCGGCAACCTTGGCGACGATGGCCAGGCCGAGTCCTCCACCTTTTTCCTTCGTCGTACTCAACATACCGGTGAAGGCACGTTCGCGCTGTTCATCGGTCATGCCGGGGCCTGTATCAGCGAAAGACACGTCCACTTCCCTCACTCCGGCAGACGCCTGAATGGTCAGGGTGCCCCCCTCTGGCATAGCCTCGGTTGCGTTTAAAATTAGATTTAGAAACGCTTGCGACAATTGCGTGGCATCGCCTCTCACACTAGGCAAGCCCTCGGCCTCTTTGCGATGCAGCGCGATGTTCTGGTGCTGCAACTTGTGGCGTGTCAACAGGGCTAAATCCTCGAGCAGGTTGGATATATCCACGGGAGCCATGCGCGGCTCGGCATTACGGGCAAAGTTCACGATCCGATCCACAATAGTGTCGAGATGGTTCATTTTCTCGCTGAGCACCCGGGCATCCTCCGCGCGAGGATCATTTTCCTCGAAGCTTAGATCGAGCGAATGGTAGAGCATTTTCATCACCGTGAGTGGATTGCGGATCTCGTGTGCCACCTCCGCCGCCAACAGACCTAGGGCAGACAACTGCTCGTTGCGCCGCAGCTGTTCCTCGACATCCACGGTCCGCTCGTACAGGCGCGCCTTTTCGATGGCGATGGCGGAGAGCTCTGCCAAGGCCGTCAGGGCACGCACTTCCTCATTGGAAAACGCATGGGGTTCGGCGGTGTAGACGTTCAGGGTTCCGAGACACTGCTCATGGTAAACCAGCGGAACACTCAACAGCGAAACAAGGCCTTCAAGTCGGGCAATTTCCGGGTGCTGATATTGTGGGGAGGTCTGGACGTTTTCAACCTGCATGGGCTTGCGCCGCCGAACAACGGATCCCATGAAGCTGTCGATCACGCTGAGACGCGGCCGTTGGCGATAGTTTTCGCCGGCTCCATGCTGCGCGTGCAATTCCAGCCATTCGCCGGTGGCGTCAAGCAACTGCAACGACGCCATTCGCGCGGGCAGCAGGCTGGAGGCCTCGCGGGTAACATCCTCCAGCACATCATCCAAATTAAGCGAGGAATTGATGGATTGGCGGACACTGACGAGCGTTTCCAGCAAACGTGTCTGGTGACGCAATTGCTCATACAGCCACGTGTTGCGAATGACTTGCATGGCGTGACCGGCCAGCTCCTCAAGCAACTCCTGGTCCCCCGCGGAAAAGGCAGCCGTTTGGTCAGCATCCACATTCAAGACACCGCGAACCTCGCCATCCATTACCAAGGGAACGGCCATTTCCGATTTCACCTGCTCGCTTGCGCTCACATAACGCTTGTCCGCGGCCACGTCGTCCACGCGCGCAGGCTTCCCCGTGCGAGCCACCCAGCCGGTGATCCCCTCATCCAGCCTGAGTTTCAGCAACGTGCCGTCCTCCGGCAGGCCCTCGGCCGCTTCAATATCGAGCAGGCCTGTGGTGGGATTGACCATCACAATGGAACCGCTGGTGGCATTCACCAGCCGAACCGCCTCGCGCACGACCAACCGCAACGCCTCGCGCGGCTCCAGTGTGGAGTGGATCTCCCGGGCGACACGGTAAAGCCGCTCCATTCGGTTACCTTGCCCTGGGTTATCCATTTTCATGCTCAACGCAAACGCCAGGAAAGGCCGATGCCCGTCACCGCAAACACCGCATTGGGAAGCCACGCGGCGGCGATGGGCACAAGCTTCCCGCCCGTGCCCAGCGCCAGTCCAATGCGGAACAGAATAAAGTACGCCAGGCACAAAACCACGCTCGCAGCGACGCCCACAAAGGCGCTCCGCCGCCCCAAGAAGGCACCGAATGGCAACGCAATAAGCACGACCACCACACACATCCATGGCTGCGCCAGCCGGCCGTGAAGCTGCGTTTGCACTTGGGCGTAGAGCGGATCGTTCGGACCAATGCCGGACTGTGCATCACGGAACCCACGCAACTCGGCTACGGTAAAAATGAGGTGCTTGCCCACCTTGTCCTTTTGATCGGCAAACTGTTGGCGTAAACCTTGTGCCTTGGCGACACGGCGCAAGTCCTCCGGCGTAATTTCCAATTCAGGGACAAGGATGCTGTCTTCAATCCGCGATTGCTGCGGAAAGTCTCCTCCCCGATTGTGCACATCGCGAAGGATATCATAAAACACCCATCCATCCTCAACCCATTCGGCACGCGAGTTCCCACTGTTCTCGCTGATCTTCTGCCGACCACCATCGGCCGTTTCAATCTCCACAATGAATTCGCGCATCTCCCCGGTTTCCATATTGAACCTCGCGTTCTCAATGGACTGGCGAAGGGCGCCAACTTCGTGTTCCACAGTTAACGGCCCGCGCCATCCATCATCACTGCGGCTGCCTACATTGCCCGAAGTCAGAGCCGTTGCCCTTGCACCCGCGCGCGGACCTAGGAATTCCGCCACGGAAAACTGCACCGCACCGAACGCCAATCCCACGGCCAGATAAGGCGTGCTCAGCCTTAACAGGCTGACCCCCGCGGCACGCATGGCCACCAACTCATTGTGGCGCGCGTGGTTGGAGAGCGCGTAAAGCAATGCTAAAAGAAGCGCCACGGGCAGCACGGTGGAAAGCAGCTCGGGCATTTTCATTACGCACAACTGCGCAATTTGCGAGGCAGTCAGGCCGGCATCCCGGTATTCGTCGAGGTGGCTATAAAGATCGAACGCCAGCCAGAACACTTGGAAGCCGACGAGGCAATAAAACAGCGGCACGAGCAGTTCGCGCAACAGGTATCGGTCCAGCATTCGCATCCGGCCACAGGCTAGTCGCCGCCCCACCGCAACGCAAGCGGTTGCGCTGGACGGAGGCGCGCCAGATGCTACTGTTTTGCAATGCAAACACGCTGGGTTCTGGTGGCTTTCCTTCTAGGCGGCGTTGCCGCGTCTGCCGATACCGCCGCCGATGCGCGCCGGGCACTGGTCAAGGGCGCGAAGTTCATGCGCTCCATTTCCGCCGGGGGCGGGTATCTTTGGCGGTACTCGACGGACCTGAAGTTGATGGCGGGCGAGGGGAAGGGGAGCAAGACGATGATCTGGATTCAGCCGCCCGGGACGCCATCGATGGGGGAGGCGTTTTTAAAAGCGTTTGAGGCGTCGGGGGAAAAGTACCTGCTCGACTGCGCGCTGGCAGTGGGCGACGCGCTGGCAATGAGCCAATTGGAGAGCGGGGGCTGGGATTACCGGTTTGACTTCGACGCCAAGGAGAGGTGGTACCGGCAGGTGGACCGCGGCAAGTTGACGATCACGGAGACGACGCGCCGGCGGAATGTCACGACGTTTGATGATGACAACTCGCAGAGTGCGTTGCGGTTCCTGATGGCGCTGGGGGGGCATTGCCGGGATGCGAACGATGCGCGGCAGCGGCGGGTGCTGCATGCGTTGTCGTATGGGTTGCAGAAGTTGCTGGCGGCGCAGTACCCGAACGGGGCGTGGCCGCAGCGGTATGACGGTAAGGCGGTGGATCCGCAGCGGTTCCCGGTGACCAAGGCGAAGTATCCTGAAAAGTGGTCTCGGAAGTACGAGGGGCTGGATTACCGTTCACACTATACTTTTAACGACAACTCGATTCGGGACTGCATCCTGACGGCGCTGGAGGCGCATCGGCGTTATGGCGAAGGGCGGCCGGAGTTCTTGGCGGCGGTGGTCCGCGGGGCGGATTTCCTGCTGCTGGCGCAGATGCCGGAGCCGCAGCCGGTGTGGGCGCAGCAGTACAACGCGAAGATGGAGCCGGCGTGGGCGCGGAAGTTTGAGCCGGCCTCGGTGACGGGTGGGGAGAGCGTGGGTGTGTGCCGGACGTTGATCGACATGTACCTAGAGCTGGGTGAGGACAAGTACCTGCGGGCGGTGGAGCCGGCGGTGAAATGGTTTAAAAAATCGAAGGTTGGGCAGGGGACGTGGGCGAGGTTTTATGAGTTGAAGACGAACAAGCCGCTGTACTTCACAAAGGACTACAAGCTGGTGTATACGGACGACGACCTGCCGACGCATTACGGGTTTAAAAGCTCGTTCGGGGTGGCGTCGATGATCCGGCATTACGAGAAGGTGAAGGCGATGGGGAGGGAGAAACATCTGGCCACGCTGAAGCGCACGCCGCCCACGGCCAAGCAGCGCGCCGCGCGGGGGAAGGGGATGGAGAAGCGCGTTCGGGAGATTATCGCGGCGCAGGACAAGCGCGGACGCTGGGTGACAAAGGGCAAGTTGGAAATGCGCGGGATGACGTTCAAGGATCGCGTGGAGACGCGGGTGTTCATCGACAACATGCGGGTATTGTCGGATTGCTTGGCGTTGTTGAAGTAAGGTTGGTCGCTGTAGCCCCGCCTACAGTTTCCCTGCGTTGAAAATCTTTCCTTCGCCTTTTACTCTCCCGGCATGAAGCGCCGTGTTTATCTGGACCACCTCGCGGGCTCGCCCTTGGCGGAGCCTGTGCGGGAGGCGATGCGGCCGTTTCTGGACGAGCGCTTCGGCAGTGCGGGGTCGCTGCATGGCCATGGACTGGCGGCGCGGGAGGCGATTGAGGAGGCGCGCGGGAATTGCGCGGCGATGCTGCACGCGGATGTGGAGGAGATCGTCTTCACCTGCAGCGGGACGGAAGCGAACAACCTAGCGGTGAAGGGGGTTGCGTGGGCGCAGAGGGAGCGGGGGAACCACATCGTGCTGTCGAACATCGAGCATCCGTCGGTGGATGGCTCGGTGGCTTGGCTGGAGGAGAACGGGTTTGAGGCGACGCGCGTGGCGGTGGATGGCGAGGGGCGGATTGCGCCGGATGCCATTGCGGAGGCGGTGATGGAACGGACGGTGCTTATTGCAGTTCATCACGGCAGCCACGACTTGGGAACGTTGCAGGACACGGCGGCCTTCGGGGCGCTGGCGGCGGAACGGGGGATACCGCTGCTGGTGGACGCGACGGCGGTGGGCGGCTGGGTGCCGGTGGATTTGCGGCAGGAAGGGGTGTCTTTGTTGACCTTGGCGCCTCATCGGTTTGCCGGGCCGCAGGGGGTCGGCGTGCTGTGTCGCGAACGGCGGGTTCCGTTGACGCCGCTGATCCATGGCGGCGTGCAGGAGGACGGGCTGCGCGCGGGCACGGAGAACGTGGCGGCCATCGCGGGCGCGGGGGTGGCAGTGGGGTTGCCGCCGGTGGACCTTGCGCCGTTGCAGCAACGTCTTCACGAGGGGCTGCGGGAGCGCGTGGAGGGGTTTCGCCTGAACGGCTCGCCACTGGGCGAGGGTCGGTTGGCTCATCACTTGAGTTACTCATTTGAAGGGCTGGAAGGGGAAGGGCTGGCGCTGGCGCTGGACATGCAGGGGATCGCCGTGGCCAGCGGGGCGGCGTGCGTGACGAAGAACATGGCGGTCCCCCCGGCGCTCGCGGCGATCGGGCTTGACGCCGCCTTGGCCAAGGGCAACGTTCTCCTCTCCCTCGGCCGCGACACCTCGGCGGATGACATGGACTATGCACTGGAGGTCATCCCGAAGCAGGTGGACAAGCTGCGCGCGATGTCGCCGGCGTGGAGGGGATAGTTGTGCTGCCGGCATCTTGCCGGCAGTCAACACGAATTTCTGCCGGCAAGATGCCGGCAGCACGAATGATGAGCTTGGAACAATCGATTGAAGAGGCGTTGAAGGGGGTGACTTATCCCGGGTACTCGCGCGATGTGGTGTCGTTCGGGTTGGTTAAAAACGTGGCGACGGCGAATGGGTCGGCGAGCATTGAACTGGAGTTGACGTCGCACAACCCGGAGGTGGCGGGGCAGTTGAAGGCGGCTTGCGAGTCGGCGGCGATGTCGGTGGAGGGCGTCGAGCGCGTGATGGTCCAGATGAAGATGCCGCCGCCGGGACAGGCGCCCGCGGGCGGCGCGGCGCGGCCCAGCGCGGTGCCGGGCATCGGCAAGGTGGTGGCGGTGGCCTCGGGCAAGGGAGGCGTGGGCAAGAGCACATGCGCGGTGAACCTGGCGTGCGCGCTGGCTCAGGGAGGCGGCGAGGTGGGCCTGCTGGACTGCGATATCTACGGGCCGAGTGTGCCGTTGATGATGGGGGTTAAGGAGCGGCCGATGGTGAGTGCGGACGAGAAGCTGGTGCCGCTTTTAAACCATGGGGTCAAACTCATGAGCATGGGCTTCCTGCTGGAGGATGATCAGCCGGTGATTTGGCGCGGGCCGATGATCATGAAGACGATCCAGCAATTCGTGATGCAGGTGGACTGGGGGTCGGTGGATTTCCTGCTGGTGGACCTGCCGCCGGGCACGGGCGACGCGCAGCTTTCGCTTTGCCAGACGGTGCCGCTGGACGGCGGGGTGATTGTGACGACGCCGCAGGAGGCATCGCTGGGCGTGGTGCGCAAGGGCATCGCGATGTTCGAAAAGGTGAACGTGCCGATCTTGGGCATCGTGGAGAACATGAGCTACTTCACGGCGCCGGGCGGGGAGCGGGTGGAGATCTTTGGGCACGGCGGCGGCGCGGAGGAGGCGGCTCGGCAGGGGACAGCGTTCCTGGGCGAGGTGCCGATATTCACCGAGATCCGCGAAGGCGGCGACGCGGGCGTGCCGGTGGTGGTGGCGGACCCCGAAGGCGCACCGGCGCAGGCATTTGGCACGGTGGCGGCGGCGCTGCGGACGGGGCTGGAGTAGCAGTTATC
The DNA here is from genome assembly GCA_002433235.1 of Verrucomicrobia bacterium UBA6614. Taxonomy (GTDB): domain Bacteria; phylum Verrucomicrobiota; class Verrucomicrobiia; order Limisphaerales; family UBA1100; genus UBA6614. The sequence goes on along the minus strand of DJHS01000114.1, from coordinate 46,430 downwards.
CCCGCAATTCACCGGTTATTCACGGGCGCGATGGTGAATAATTTCCCGGGAAAATTGCGTTTTTTGCCGAATAAAAGTATTGTTAGCCTTGAAGGGATGGTGCTAGCGTGCCGTCCCATTGGAGGAGGGTCAGATGACCAAATCATCCAACAGCGGCGACTTGTTGAGCAAATCCTCGCTCTACCGCGAGTTCTTGGCGGAGCGTGAGGAGATTTTGCGGCACAAGTGGCTGGAGTCCGAGAAGGCCGGCATCGACGTTGGCTTCGAGCAGGCGCTCACGGAATGGATGGTGAAGCACCGGTCGGAATGGCGCAAACGGCGGCAGTCCGAGCGCCAGCTCTCCGCGTAAAACAGTGTTCCTTTAACGCGGTCCCGCGAGGCCGCGAAGGTCGATAATGACGAAACGCACCGGATTTTATCCGCGCAGCGTCCGCTTGTCTGCGGGCGGGCGCGGGTTTTTTTATGGCTGAAACACGGACCGTGCTGGAGAGCGACGCCATCGCCCGCGCGTGGCGGCGGGTGGCGCATGAGATTGCCGAGGCAAATGCCGACGGCGGCGCCGTGATGCTCGTGGGCATCCAACGCGGCGGCGTGCCCTTGGCGAAACAGCTCGGCGCAATTCTCGGCGAATTGTACGGCGGCGAGGTGGCGGTGGGCACGGTGGAGCCGGCGCTGCATCGCGACGACCTTTCCCAACGCGCCATGAGCGAGCTGCGCCCCACGGAGTTGCCGGGCGACCTCGGCGAAAAAGTCATCGTGCTCGTCGACGACGCCCTCAGCACCGGCCGCACCGTGCGGGCGTCCATTGACGCCCTCCTCGCCTTCGGCCGGCCGCGGTGCATTCGGCTGGCGGTGTTGATCGACCGCGGGCATCGCGAGCTGCCTATTCGGCCAGATTTTGTCGGCAAAAATTTGCCCACGCACGCGGATGAGCGCGTGGAGGTGCTCTTCACTGAGGATGGCGCGCCGGGCTCGGTTGAGATTTTATCCCCATGAGTTGGCATCGGAAACATTTGTTGGACATCGAAAGCCTCAGCGCCGAGGAGATCACTGCCGTGCTGGACACGGCGCGGGAATTCAAGGCGGTGGGCGAGCGCGACATCAAGAAGGTGCCGGCGCTGCAGGGCAAGACGGTGGTGAATTTTTTTGTGGAGCCGTCCACGCGCACGCGCATCAGCTTTGAGCTGTCAGCCAAGCGTTTGAGCGCGGACATCATCAACTTCGCGGCGGACGCGTCGTCGTTCAAAAAGGGCGAGACGCTGAAGGACACCGCGCGCAATCTCGAGGCGTTGAACGCGGACATCATCGTCATCCGCCACAAGGCGGCGGGGGCGCCACATTTTCTGGCGCGGTTCCTGAATGCGCACGTCGTCAACGCCGGCGATGGCGCGCACGAGCATCCCACGCAGGCGTTGCTGGATGTGTTCACCATCCGCGAAAAGAAAGGCGCCATCGCCGGGCTGAACGTGACCATCCTCGGAGATATTTTGTACAGCCGCGTGGCACGCTCCGCGATCTGGTGCCTGCGCAAGCTCGGCGCCAGCGTCACCCTTTGCGGACCAAGCACGCTCGTGCCGCGCATCTTCGAGCAAATGGGCTGCCGCGTGACGCACGACATGGACGACGCGCTCGCCGAGGCGGATGTCATCAACCTGTTGCGCATCCAGCACGAGCGCCAGCGCAAGACGATGTTCCCGAGCATCGGCGAATACGCCAGCCTGTTCGGGCTCAACCGCGCCCGCCTCGCCAAGACGAAGCCCGACGCGCTCATCATGCATCCCGGTCCGATGAATCGCGGAGTGGAAATCGAAAGCGAAATCGCCGACGGCGACCGCGCCGTCATCCTCGAACAAGTCACCAACGGCATCGCCGTGCGGATGGCCGCGCTTTATCTCGTGAATGGTGGGAAGGCGGAAGACCTCTAAATATTCTCCTCCAAAACCCCTTGGCTCGCCTCCGCCACCTCCGCGTGCAGCGACCGGCCGTGGCTGTCCATGGTGACGACGGCGGGGAATTTGTCCACTTCGAGTTCCCAGATCGCCTCCGGGCTGCCGAACTCTTCGAGGAAATAGACATCGCGCACCCTTGAGATGCGTTCGGCCAAAACCTGCGCCGCGCCGCCAATGCCGTGCAGGTACACGCTGCCGTTTTCGCCGCACGCCGCCAGCGTCTTCGCGCCCATGCCGCCCTTGCCGATGACGCCGCGCACGCCAAATTTTTTCATGATGTCGCCCTGGTACGGCTCCTCGCGAATGGAGGTGGTCGGTCCGGCGGCGGTCACCTGCCAGTTGCCGTCGTCATCCTTCACCACCACCGGTCCGCAATGATAAATGACCCCGCCCTCAAGGCTCACGCCTGCGGGCAGTTCACCGCCCTCGTGCAGATACTTGTGCACCGCATCGCGCCCGGTGAAAACGATGCCGCTGATGCCCACCTCGTCGCCCACCTTCAACGCGCGAATCTGCTCCTCGGAAATGGGGGTGGTGAGTTCAATCATTTTAATAAAGCCATTCGGCAATCTCCCCTTCACTTCCGAGCGTTGCCCCGTGCCTTCGGAAGGCCCAGCACATGTAGCTGATGCTCACGAAAAACGACGCGGGCAGCCGGTTGGCGCTGGTGATCTTCACGCCGAGCAGCGTCGTGTTGCCGCCGAAACCCATCGGGCCGATGCCGAGCTTGTTGGCGGTAGTGAGGATGTCCTGCTCCAAGTCGTCGAGCTCGGTGTTGTCGTTCTGGTCATCGAGGTCACGCAGAAATTGCGTCTTCGAAAAGTCGTATCCCGTCGCCCGATCGCCGCCGATGCACACGCCTAGGATGCCCGGGCCGCAGCCTTTGCCTTGGGCTTGTTGCACGGCATCGAGGATCACCTTGCGGCAGCCGTTGAGGTCGCGGTTGGCGTCCAGCTTCGTGTTCGGCAGGGAGTATTGCGCGCCAACATTCTCGCAGCCACCGCCCTTGAGCACGAGGCGCACCTGCACGGTGTCCTCGGCGTGTTGATGAAAATGAAACGTCGGCGAGCCCGGGCCGACGTTTGTGCCGTCGTTTTTGCCGGTGAGAGAGTCGACGGAATTCTGTCGCAGGAAACCCTTCTCCGTCGCCTCGGTCACCGCCTTGCGCGCGGTGTCGGCAAAGGCCATTTGGTCGAAGCCCACCGGGCAATCGACATAAAACAAAATGCTGCCGGTGTCCTGACAGATCGGCTGCGACTTCTTTTTGGCCAGCTCGATGTTCTGCTCGATGATCTGCATCGCGCTCTCGGCGATGGTGCCCGCCTTCTCGTTCTCCAGCGCGGCGAGAATGGCCCGCTGCACGTCGTCGGGGATTTCCGCGGACGTGCGCCGGATGATCTCGATGAGCGACTCGTGCAGTTGTTCCATGAGCGCCCCGACGGTACGGCCCGCGCGGCGCGGTTGTCAAACTTTGGCCTTGGGCGGCGCGCCGCCGGCCCGTACATTGCGCGCACATGAGTGAGGTTAAACCCAAAAAGGCGCCCAAGGGCTCCCGGTCGAAAAGCCTTCCTGTTCCTGTGCCGGTACCCAAATGGCCTTTTTTGTTCTGCAACATTCTCTTTCTTGCGTTGGCGGGATGGCTGGGCATGCAGATTAAGGGGGCCGTCGAGCCATGGCACATCGGGTGCATCATGGCATCCGTTGTTTTTGGCGCGTTGTTTGCTGCTGCTCCTTTTTTCTGGGAATATCGTGCCGAGGCCAAGGCCGTGGAAGTGGCGCAGCTCACGACTGTGGCAAAAGAGGTGAACAAGATGGAGCTGGTGGCCAAGCAGATCGTGGAATGCACGGGCAACTGGACTCAAGCGCAGGAGGCCTCCAGCCAATGCGTCGCGGCAGCCAAGGATATCGCTGAGCAAATTGGCACGGATGCAAAGGAGTTTACCGAAAGCATGGCCGCCTTGAACGACTCCAAGCTCAAGACCTTGGAGCTGGAAGTGGATAAACTAAAACGAGCGGAACGGGAGTGGGGACTGATTGTTATCAGCCAACTGGATTTGGTTTACCGCTTGAAAGAATCCGCCATTTTGTCCGGCAAGGAACAGTTCATTGAAACCATGACCACATTCCAAAACCAATGCCGAGACATTGCGCGCCGGGTGGGGTTGACCGCATATGAGGCGGACGCCGGCTCTGCTTTTAATCCCGAAGACCATCAGCTTGCGGATGTGGACGCTAAACCTGAGAAAAATGCCAAGGTGGGGACCACCAAGCTGCCCGGCTTCAAGCTTCAGGGCCAGTTAATCCGCAAGGCCGTGGTGACACTGACCGACTAAACCCGGCCCCCGTGCCGGCACACGCCCCTGCGGCTGACCGCTACAAACTCCAACAGCGCCCGTGCATGCACTCCGGGGGATGCATCCAGAAGTTCTTCAATCACCTTTGTGCGCAACTCCTTCGTCATCAACAACTGTTGGTAGACCGCCTTTACCTCTTGTCTTTCGTTCAGGGTGAAACCCGCCCGCCGTAATCCCACGGTATTCAACCCTGCCAGCCGATTCAGCCCGTTGCCCGCCATCGTAAAAGGCGGTATGTCCTGACTAACCGCAGCTCCCCCCTGCATCATGGCCAAAGATCCAATTCGGACGAACTGATGGACAAGGCAGTTTCCGGAGATGAAGGTGCGGTCGCCGATCTGCACGTGGCCGGCGATGAGCGCGCCGTTGGCGATGGTGTTGTGGTCGCCGATGTTGCTGTTGTGGCCGACGTGGCTGTGGGCCATGAAGAAATTGTGGCTGCCGATGACGGTGTCCTCGTCGGGCGAGTTGGAACGGTGGATGGTGACGTGTTCGCGGAAGGTATTCTCCTCGCCGATGCGCAGACGGGTGGAGGCGCCTCCATACTTGACGTCCTGCGGGGCGTCGCCGATGACCGCGCCGGTGTGGAAGCGGTTGCCGCGGCCGATGGTGGTCTGGCCGGTGAGGTGGACGTGGGGGGCAAGGGTGCAGTCGGGGCCGAGGGTGACGCCGGTGTCAATGATGCAATAGGGGCCGACCGAGGCTGACTCGTGCACGTCGGCCTTGGGGTCGATAATGGCGGTGGGGTGAATCATGGGAATGACCAAGGACCAATTCCCAATACCCAAGGAATGCCCAAACCCCAAGCCCCAATTTGATCATTGGGGATTGGTCATTTTCCCCCGCCATTGATAAAAGTACCCCATTTCCTTCAACGACACGTAGTCCCGTTCCCGCTCGGTGGTTTTTTCGCCGAGGATGATGTGGTCGAGGATGTCGATCTTCAGCAGCTGCCCGGCGCGGATGAGGTCGCGGGTGATGGTGAGGTCGGCCTTGGAGGGGGTGGGGTCGCCGCTGGGGTGGTTGTGGACGAGGACGAGCGCGGAGGCGTTGGCGGCGATGGCGGGGCGGAAGACCTCGCGGGCGTGGACGAGGGCGGAGTCGAGGATGCCGGTGGTGACGCGCTCGGCGCGGATGAGGCGGCGGCGGGTGTCGAGCAGGACGACGTGGAATTCCTCGACCTCCTTGCCGCGAAACTCGTCGCGCAAATGGTCGGCGATGGCCGCGGGGTCATCAAGCTGGGGGCGGGTGGCGCGGATCTCGGCGGCCATGCGGCGGGCGAGGGTGAAGGCGGCCTTGAGGGTGACAGCCTTGTCGCGGCCGATGCCCTTGACCTGCTGGAGATCCTCGAGGCTGGCCTGGGCGAGGGCATGGAGGTCGCCGTAGTCGCGGATGAGTTGGCGGCCGATGTCGAGGGCGGACTGCCCGCGCAGGCCGGTGCGCAGGAGGATGGCGATGAGCTCGGCGTGGGAAAGAGCATCAGCGCCGAGGGCGGCGAGGCGTTCGCGCGGGCGCTCAAGGTCGGGCAGATCCTTGATGCGCGCGGGGTGGGTCATGGTGCGAATGGTGACTGTTTAAATCTTATTGGCAAGGGTGTTTTATTGTAGCCGGGGCCGGTGGCCCCGGGAAGGGCGTTGGGGATGCCTGCGGGGCCACCGGCCCCGGCTACAGTTTCTACGGCGGCGAATTATTCCTCGCGGATGTAGGGGGCGAATTCCTCGCGGAGGTGGGGGGGGATGCGGGCTTTCAGGTGGACTTGGTTGGCCTCGTAGTGTTCCTCGTCGACTTGGCCGATGGCGCGGAGTCGGGCGAGGGCTTGGCCGTGGGACTGGGGGATGGTGAGGGTGAGGAGGGCGCGGATGGGGCGGAGCATGGTGCCCAGCTCGGCCATGAGTTCGTCGAGGCTGGTTTTGCGGCGAGCGGAGATGGCGACGGCGTGGTTGTGCTCGCGGAGCCAGTGGGGGTTGCCGTTGGCTTGGGGAAGGAGGTCGGTCTTGTTGAAGACCATGAGGGTGGGCTTGTCGGCGGCGTGGATTTCCTTGAGTACCTCGTTGACGGCGGCGATTTGCTCGGTGGCGGCGGGGTTGGCGGCGTCGACGACGTGCAGGAGGAGGTCGGCCTCGACGACTTCCTCGAGGGTGGCCTTGAAGGACTCGACGAGCTGGTGCGGGAGCTTGCGGATGAAGCCGACGGTGTCGCTGAGGAGGGCGTTCTGGTTGGTGGGCAGGCGCAGGCGGCGGGTGGTGGGGTCGAGGGTGGCAAAGAGCTTGTCCTCGGCGAGGACGGCGGCGCCGGTGAGGGCGTTGAGAAGGGTGGACTTGCCGGCGTTGGTGTAGCCGACAATGGAGACGAGGGGCCAGTGGCTGCGCTGGCGGCCGCGGCGCTGGGTGGTGCGGTGTTTCTTGACGTCCTCAAGGTCGCGGCGCAGGCGGGAGATGCGCTCGAGGATGCGGCGGCGGTCGACCTCGAGCTGGGTCTCGCCGTCGCCGCGCATGCCGATGCCGCCTTTCTGGCGGGAAAGGTGGGTCCAGAAACGGGTGAGGCGCGGGAGGATGTGCTGGAGCTGGGCGAGCTCGATCTGCATCTTGCCTTCGCGGGTGCGGGCGCGCTGGGCGAAGATGTCGAGGATGAGGGCGGTGCGGTCGAGGACCTTGCAGTCGAAGAGGCGCTCGAGATTGCGGGTTTGGGCGGGGGAAAGTTCGTCGTCAAAGATGACGGTGTCGACGTCGCCCTGCTTGCAGCGGTCGGCGAACTCGGCGGCCTTGCCCTTGCCGATGAAGGTGGCGGCGTGGGGGCGGTCGAGTTTCTGGAGGCCGTCGCCAATGATGTCGGCGCCGGCGGTGCTGGCGAGCTCGGCGAGTTCCTCGAGGGATTCGCGGGTGTCGATGAGGCTACCGTTTTTCAGCTCGGCGCCGACGAGGAAGACCCGTTCCATTTCCCCATTGTTTTCCGATAATGCCTTCAACGAATTGATTCAAGAATGCGTCTGGCTGTGTGCGCTGGTTTTTCCTCCCTGAACACGCCGATGGGGATTGTTCCCTCCATTTTGCGGAACCACGTTTGTTGTCGTCGTGCGAACTGCCACGTTCGAGATTTTACCAAGGCGAGGGTCTCGGGCAAGTCTCGTTCTCCTTTCTCGTGCTCTATAACCTGTTTATAACCAAGGGCTTGTTGAGCTGTTTTATTTTTCCCCAGCTCGGGCAGAATTGCGCGCGTTTCCTCGACCAATCCTTGGGCAAACATTCCTTCCACCCGCTCGTTGATTCGGCTTCTTAAATCTTCTGGCTCTCTCTGGATTAGGAAAAAGTTTGGCGGAACCTTTCCCGTCCAGTTTGCGCGCTGCGCGGAAAAGGGTTTTCCGGTTTGGCGAAGAACCTCCACCGCGCGAACCAATCTCCTTTTATTCTGGCGATCAATCTCTCTGTACGTTGCCTCATCTTTTTCCCTTAGTTCCGCGACCAGCTCGGATGTCTCATTGGCTTCCAATTCCTTGCGCATTTTCTGGTCCGCCCCCGGTGCCGTTCCCAGTCCCTCCTGCCACGCCTGAAAATACAGTCCCGTTCCTCCGCAGAATATGGGAGTCTCCATTTTTCCCACGGCCTCGTCCGCTGCCTCCACAAACGTGGCCGCATCGAAAGTCTCGGTTATTTTTTTAATGTCTATGAGGTGATGGGGAACCTCGGCCCGTTCCCTCCGGCTGGGCTTGGCGGTTCCGATGTCCATGCCGCAATAAACCTGCATGGAATCCACGGAGATAATTTCCCCCCCAACCTCCCGGGCGATCTCCATGGCCACGGCGCTCTTCCCGGTTGCCGTTGCGCCGGCAATGAACAGGGGCGCTGCCATGGACCTACTCCTCTTCCCTTGCGGCAGCCTCGTATTCCCGCTCCTCCTGCCAAGCTATAACAAAGAGGCATGCTACCCCAGCACAAATGGCCGCATCGGCGATGTTAAATGCGGGCCATTCCAGTACGCTTCCTCCTCGCCGCTCGATGTAGACGCGTACAAAATCCACCACGCTATCCCGAAAAACCCGGTCCACCAAATTCCCTAATATCCCCCCTAGTAGAAGTCCCAAGGCCACCTTGCTCATTCGTGTACCGTTGTCAAAATGGTGCCTGAACCATATCAATCCGCCCATGGCCACGAATGATATGACCGCCAGCATATTGTTCTTTCCCTGCAAAATGCTGAATGCCGCCCCGCTGTTGGTTCGATGAATAAAGTCCAGAAAACCTTGAATGACGACAACCCTTACCGTGGAATCATTGGGGTTCTCAAAGTGATGGACTACTATGGCCTTGGTGATTTGGTCCGCGATGAAAATGCCGAGACACACCTGCAGGATGATGCTCTCTCTCGCAAAGTCCCGGCGCTCTATGGCGGGTTCCCCGGAGTTGCCGCTTTCCTCGGTCACGGGTTCTGCACTTTAATTGGTTCTCATGGGCATGAGAACGTAGAGGAATGGCGTGTTGGATTTGATCACGCCCGGGCTGCTGCTGTCGCTCAACTCGATGTAAACCTCGTCGCTTTCCAGAATTTTTAGCGGGTCCATGAGAAAGCTTGGGTTGAATGAAACCCGGATCTCATCTCCCTTGTAATTGATGGCAATGCTCTCCTTGCCTTCGCCTACTTCGGGACTGTTTGCGTTGATGGTTAGGTTGTTGTCCCCAAAGGTGAGTGTGACGGAGTTGGCCTTATCACTGGTGACTTGATCCGCGCGCCGCAGCGCGTGCAATACTTCTTCGCGGACAAGAGGAATCCTCTCCTTCGATTCCTTCGGAATGACCTGCTTATAGTTGGGATAACTGCCTTCCACCAATTTGCTAAATAGCTTGATGGGTTCCACTCCCTCTTGGGTCAGCGTAAACTCCGCCTGCGTTTCTCCCAGCCGAATGGCCACTTCCCCGTTGCTTCCCAGCAACCTGCCCAGTTCCCCAATCGCCTTGCTGGGCACAATAAATTCTCCGGTCGCACCTCCTTCAATTTCCTCCTCCACCAGCGCAAGCCGCCTACCATCCGTAGCCACCAAGATTGCCTTCTCCCCCTCAAGCTTGAAATACACGCCATTCAGCACAAAGCGCGACTCATCCGTGGATATGGCGTAGCTCACCTTGCGCAGCATTTCCTTGAGCTTGGCTTGAGGCAGGTTGACTTGACTGTTTTCCTTGAACTTCGGCAAAGGAGGAAAATCGTCCGCCGGAATCCCGTTTAGCTTGTAAACGGAGGCCCCTGATTGGATGGTGCACTTGTCCTTGCCATCCACGTTAATCTCGATTTCCCCGCTCTCTATTTCCCTTACCAACCCAAACAGCCGTTTTGCGGGCAACGTGGTCAATCCCTCCTGCTCCACGTTAGCCTCAATGGCCCCGATGAGAGTGGCTTCCAAATCCGTGGCTCGCAGTTCTAGGCGCTTCTCCCCTGCGGCGAGCAGGACGTTTGAAAGAATAGGCAGGGTGGTGCGTGCGCCCACTACATTCTGGACAGCCTGCAGGCCGTTGACCAGGTCCTCCTTGGCGACGGTGATTTTCACAAGTGCTTACTAATTGAATTCTTCAGTAAAGTGTATCCCTATTAATAAGGGCTGTGGATAGTCCAAACAACTGGGGCCGTCAAGGAATCCCCCCCTAAATAGTGCCCAAATTGTACACAGCGAATGTTCAGAAGTAGACTGTTAGCAAGGAACAAGAATGGGAGAATGCCCAACATCTTCAATAACTCCATTTCATTCACAGGCAGTTGGGGAGGTTGTTGGGCGGCAAATCTGGTTCAGCACGCGGGGAAAGGCGTCGGCAAAGGCGACAATTTCCTCCTTTGTTGTTTCCCGGCCCATGGAAACGCGGATTAGCGCGTTAGCCTCGGAGGAGTCAACACCCATGGCCGCAAGCACATGGGAGGGAGAAACGGAACCCGAAGAACACGCCGAACCGCTACTGACACAGAAGCCTTCAAGATCAAAAGCGGAGAGAGCAGCGATAGAATCAGTTCCCTTTAACGAAAAAGCAATCGTATTTGGGAGAGAAAAACATGAATTTCCACGAAAAGAAGCAAATTCTGACCGATCGACCACAATTTTCAATTGCTCAAAAAGAGGAGAGAGTTTGTGTGCGGGAAAGACGGGGGCGGAGACAAAATGTTCCAAGGCGGAAGTTAGGCCAATAATTGCGGGCACGTTTTCGGTCCCCGCGCGGCGTTCGTTTTCGTGTGTGCCGCCATGAATCAGAGGGGGAAGTTGCAAGGGGGAACGAGAGAAAAGAACGCCGGCCCCTTTGGGACCGTGCAATTTGTGGGAGCAGAGAGACACGAAATCGGCGTTGAATTGGTCCATTCCGGAAAAGGGAAGTTTGCCAAATGCCTGAACGGCATCGGTATGGAAAAGAGTGCCGTTATTGGCACAAACCTCACCCACCTCGGACACAGGTTGGAGGGTCCCAACCTCATTGTTGGCGGCCATCAATGAAACCAAAGCGGTGTCGGGGCGAATGGCCTCGCAAATGGCTTCGGCAGGGACACGACCCGTGGAATCCGGCGGGATCACGGAGAGTTCATAACCGGCATTATTCGCAAGATATTCACACGCATGAAGGACGGCATGATGCTCAATGGCGGAGGTGACCAAGTGTCGCCCTTTCTCACGCCCCAACCATGCGCCACACATGATCGCCTGATTGCAACTCTCGGTGGCGCCACTGGTGAAAATAATCTCACTCGGCTTGCAGCGCAGAACATTGGCACAACGTTCCCGAGCATCATCCAAGGCAGCCCGAGCGCGTTGTCCTACGTGGTGCACACTGGAAGGATTGCCATAAATTTCTCCCAAGTAAGGGAGCATCGCCTCCTTCACGGATTCATCCAAGGGCGTTGTGGCGTTGTAATCCAAATAAATCGTGCGCACACCAACTGATTAGCCCATACTCGGCGGCGATGCCAGACTGGCTTGTCGTCATCTTCTTGGGAATCGTGGAAGGCATCACCGAGTTTCTTCCCGTATCATCCACAGGGCATCTAATTTTGTGCGAGGGATTCCTGCCGGATGCCCTGAAGGACGAAGGCGCGCGGGAAGTGTTTTTGATCACGATTCAAAGTGGTGCCGTCCTTGCAGTGGTGGCAGTTTTCATGGATAGACTGAGGGAGTTGGGGGAAACATGGAGCGAGCCCGGCACGAGGGATTACCTTAAAAAGCTCACTTTTGCCTTTGTTTTCACGGGTTTTATGGGGTTGGCCATGGAAAAGGCGATCGAAGGGAACGGAGGAAGCTTTTTGAAAGATGATCCCCTACCCGTGGCGTGGGCACTTTTGATCGGAGGGATTCTATTCATAGCCATCGAGCATTGGCTTAAGGATAAGAGAACGGATGAGTCAAGGGAGGACGAGGCAACACAAATCACTTGGACGATTGCACTGGCGTTCGGAGTGGCGCAATTGGTGGCGGCATTTTTCCCCGGCGCATCAAGAAGTGGCACGACTATTCTGGTAGGACTGCTGTTGGGAATGCGGCGCCCCATGGCGGTAGAGTTTTCATTTCTCTTGGGAGTGCCCACGTTGCTGGCGGCGGGCGGCTATAAAATGACACAAGCCGCGCCAGGAATCTTGTCGGAGATGTGGGTCCAACTACTTTTGGGAACCGTGGTCTCGGCGGTGACGGCGTTCCTCGCTGTCCGCTGGCTACTGCAATATGTTCAGACGCACACATTTGTAGCCTTTGGTTGGTACCGGATCGTGCTGGGAGGGGCTATTTTAGTGGCGGCGGCATCGGGATGGCTGGGAAAAAGTGGGTAAAAATCATCCAAAAACCCGACGAGAAAAATTGCCAAAACCGGGCAAAGACGAATTCTGTTCACAATGATTATGCACAGATTATTCAGAAAGTTAATGCGAGTAGGAATTGGGGTTGTGTTGGTGACAGCTTCAGCAGCAAATGCCGCGGTCATCGAGACATTTGCGGGCACGGGAAAAAGCGGATTTTCCGGGGACGGAGGCTCGGCGGATCGGGCCCAAATCTCAGGGCCCTTTGGAGTGGTTCGCGGACCGGACGGAGCCATTTACATCTGTGACACCTTCAATCACGCCATACGGCGTGTCTCCCAAGGCCGAATCACCACAGTCGCGGGCACTGGGGAAAAGGGGTACGAAGGCGATGGTGGCCCGGCCAAACGGGCACGGCTTAATGAGCCCTATGAAATTCGGTTTGATGGCGAAGGGCACATGTTTTTTGTGGAAATGAAAAACCATCTCGTGCGGCGTGTGGACGCGAAAACCGGTCGAATCAGCACATTTGCCGGCACAGGCAAACCGGGATTTTCCGGGGATGACGGTCCCGCCAAAAAAGCCCGGCTCAAGGCACCGCATAGCATCCAGTTTGGGCCGGGCGGACACATGTACATTTGCGATATTGGTAACCATCGCATCCGGCGCGTGGATGCCAAAACGGGACAAATCGTCACATTCGCGGGCACAGGGGAACGCAAGCCAACCCCGAATGGCGCGCCAATTGTTGGCACTCCTCTCAATGGACCGCGCGCCATTGACTTTGAGGGGCATCAAATGTGGCTGGCATTACGGGAGGGAAACGCGGTTTACCGGTTGGATCTCAAGCGCGGCACGGTCCATCATGAGGCGGGAACAGGCAAAAGAGGGTTTACCGGCAACGGAGGGCTGGCGAAGAAAGCGACTCTATCCGGGCCCAAGGGAATCGCCGTGGGGCCTGAGGGAAACATTTATTTGGCCGATACGGAGAGCCATTCCGTGCGCATGATCGACCGTAAATCCGGCAAATTGGAACTTATAGCGGGAACCGGCAAGAAGGGAGACGGACCGGAAGGCGATCCACTGAAATGCCGGATGGACCGGTTGCATGGAATTTTTGTGGACCGGGATGGATCCATCTTTGTGGGAGACACCAACACCCATCGCGTGCGGGTTATTCGGCAAACCCATCGCTAAAGAAAAGGCGGCGATTGCCGATTAACCCATTGAACGGCGGCGTTATGCCTAGCCGCCGGACAATCGGCAAACATGCAGCATTTTGTGTCAATGGCCGGCACGGGCGGCTTTGTTCTCGTTTTTGGCCTGAACTTGGTCAACGGCAACGATCCGGGTCGTGCAGTAATAGGTTCCCTTGTGGCCGCTCTTGCATTTGCTATTTTTGTCCGGTTTTTCATGAGGAGCACGTACACGCAGTTGCATCAATCTCTCTATGAGAAACAAGTGGCCGCTGCTCAAGCTGCTGCGGAGGAAGCCAACGCGGCTGAAGAACAACAAGCCGTGGAGCAGGTCGAGGCGGCTGAGGAAACGCCCGAGCCGATAGAGGCGGAACCCGCGCCGGCCGCATAACCCGCATTAAGTTGGCGACAAAAAGATTGCGCCCTCCGCTTGCTTCGGCACAATCGGCGCGAACCCCATTTGGAAACACACAGACTAATTCTCATGAAAAAACTCCAGGTTGCTGCCATCAGCCTCTTCTCTCTGGCCCTTGCATTGCCATTGGGCGCGGACGAAAAACCCAAGCGTCAACCCTCCGCAAAGGGTGCCAAGGTCTATATCATTTCCCCCAAGAACGGCAAAACCGTGAAGTCCGGCAAGGTCAAGGTGGTCTTCGGGCTGTCCGGCATGGGCATTTGCCCCGCAACGCTGGCGGGCCCGGACGGCAAACCCCTCCCCTACACTGGACATCATCATCTTCTGCTCAACGCCAAGGAAATGCCGCCCATGAACGCACCGCTCGCGGCCTCGCCCTCGCTGCTGCATTTTGGCAAAGGCCAATCGGAAACCACGCTGGAACTCAAGCCGGGCACGCACACGCTGCAGTTGGTTTTCGCGGATTGGCTGCACATTCCGCATGACCCGCCGTTGATTTCCAAGAAAGTCACCATCACGGTGAAGTAAGGGCCAACAAATCATTTTAAAACCGCAAACCCTCCCCTTTGGGAGGGTTTTTTGGTGCAAAGAAAGACAACACCAAGAAAAGAGGCGGCAGCCAGACACTGTGGCTTTTACATCCAACGGCGGGCCTCTCCCCCCT
>DJHS01000114.1:6326-31793 GCA_002433235.1 Verrucomicrobia bacterium UBA6614 | reverse complement strand
TCGGCGGGCCTCTCCCGCCGTTATTCCTTAGTGCGCCCGGCCACCGCCAAGTTGACTAAACCGGCTAGTCAGCGCGCGCGTGCACAGAACGCCCGCGCAGCGAACCAATATAGCACCAAAAAGAGAACCACGCAGAAAAAAGACAGGGCGCCATGTGAACAAGCTGTGAATAAGATTGATTTTCAGCCTCTTTTCCCGTATTTTTTCCCACGTCGAGCGGCTTTCCTCTGGGAGTGGTGTCGGCGCGGTCAGGGAACGACTGCCGCCGACTTGGAACGGAAACGCGACGGACAAAGTGACAAGGAAACCATCCAGTCTAACCCTGCCCGCATGGCTTTATTGGCTGACGCCCATGGGCGCGTTGTTGTTTGCCTTCGCCTGCGGCACGCCACCCAAGCCCGCCATTCCCGCTGCGGAGTTACAACTGTTGAATGACCAAGGCCAACCCGTGAATGTCGGCGATGCGGGTTGGGAAACGGCGCTCTATTATCACGAAACGGATTCCACCACTCCTTATACCGGTCCCATCGAGGCCAGTTACACAAATGGAAACAAACGGCTGCTGGCCTACGTCAAGGAAGGCCGTCTGGATGGGGAGAGCATTGTTTGGTTTGCGGAGAATGAACGGGAGCAATGGATGATCGACTATAGGTCTGGCCGCATTGAGGCGTTTAAGGAATACGACCAAAACGGGACGCTGATGGTTGAGTATCCCGAAAGCCCGGGAGTGACGAATATCGCGTCCACAAACGGCCCGCCCCAGCCTCCTGGCACAAATGATATCCGGTTGTCTCTCTTGGAGATGCGTGGAGCGCTGATTTATCACGTGGATGAAATGATTTTTCCCTTCACGGGCACCGCCGTGGAGCTATGGACCGACGGCACTTTAAAGAAGCGCGAAACCTTTGAGGAAGGCGAACACCACGGTCCTCTCAAGTGGTGGCACGCCAACGGCAAGCCCTGGTACAGCGCAACCTATCAACGCGGCCTCCCTGACGGACGTGTGGAGGCATGGCGCGAGGATGGTACGCGGGAATACGTCTACACATGGCAGGACAGTTTTCCCGCGAGCAAGATCACCTATGCGCCTGATGGGACGGAAAGCGGCCGTGTGGAAAACGACATGGGCACACTCATCTACTATCACCCCAACGGGAACAAGAAATTGGAGGAAACCTATGAGGGCAATATTTTGTCGCCCTCGAAACAGGTGTGGTTTGACGAGAATGGCCTTCAAGTTGATCCGCCTCCCACGCCTCCTCCATTGGCCCCACCGGATGGTTGACCCCGCCCGGGTGTCAGGCTACAAGGGCACGATGAAGACAGCATTCATCCTCTTGGTTTCGGCCCTATCCCTCACGGCGACAGACCGCGTATCCCACCCTCGCACATGGCGGGGCACCGTGGAGGTTGTCGACAGCCGCACGTTCAACCGGCTTTATCATCGCGACACGGCTACCATTAAAAATGTGCGCGTGAAGGGACACGAACTGCACCTGCGCGTTTGTTATCCGGGCGGCAGACGGCACCACGAATTCAGGCTTCTAGCCAAGCGCGAGATTTTTTGGCGCAAACATCCCTGGCCCCCGCGCCATCGGCCCGTCGTTTATCTTTCCCACAATGCCAATGGAGAAACCCGAACGGATCCCTATGAAGAAAACTTGATCTTCGACCTTCGGCCCCTGCGTCACCGGTCCGGCCCCATTCCATTGTGGCTCCAGTGCCCCAGTTCGCGAAAGACGGCCGGGCACGAGTTGCTTTTTCAATAGAACCCCTCCGATTACTAAATGCCGCCGCCCAAGGGCGGCCCCACGGAGTGGCCGCCGTCAATCACCAGCGTGTGGCCCGTCACCTTGTCCGCCATCGCCAGAGATAGAATACCCTGCGCAATATCCTCCGGCGTGCTGACCGCATCCAGCAGGCTCTCCTTCATCTTGGCTTGGCGGATGGCTTCGTAATTCTCCCCCAGCCCTTCCTGCAGCCAGTCGCCCTCGATGAATCCCGGCGCCACCGCATTCACCCGGATCTCCGGCCCCAGGGAGCGCGCCAAGGCCAGGGTCAAGTTGATCAAGGCCGCCTTCGAGGCCGCGTATGGGATGCTGCTGCCGGCGCCCCGGATGCCTGCCACGCTCGCGGTGTTTACGATCACGCCGCCTTCCGTCGCCAAGTGTGGTCGGGCCGCCCTCGCGCATTGGAACGGCCCTTTCAAATTGACTGCGAGAATGCGGTCCCAATCCTCCTCCCGTACATCATCCAAATTTCCGAAACCCACAAACCGCGTTGTCCCGGCATTGTTCACCAGCACATCCAGGCGCCCGAACACGTTCACCGACTCCGCCACCAAGTGTCGGCACACCACGTCGCTGGCCACATCCCCCTGTATCGAGATCGCCCGTGCGCCCGCTTCCTGACAATCATCCACCACCTGGCCCGCCGCCTCCGCGGAGGCGTTATAGTTCACCGCCACATCACATCCCGCCCCCGCCAACATCCGCGCCGTCGCCGCTCCCACGCCCCGCGAACCTCCCGTTACCAACGCCGCTTTGCCCTTTAAATCCATTTAAAATTCCTCCGATCTTTTGTTAATCGCGCTTGGATCAACTGTTATCGCTCTTCCCTTCCGTGCCCGCCAACTCCCGGATTCCCGCCGCGCCGCCCATGCGCACCGCCTCATAAACCGATTGCGTCGGCGCCAGCCAAACTTCACCCGAGCCCTGAAACGTCTGCAACAAACCCTCTCCGCCCCGCACCGATTTCCAAAGCGACTTCCCAGACTTCTCCACGCTAAAATCAATCCGCCCTTTGCGCGCCAACGCAAAGCTCCCGTCCACCTGCAGCTTCTCGTTGTTCAACTCCACCACCACAATTTCATCCATCGGCACCGGGCTCGACAAGATCGCCCAACCACTCCCAGAAATGCGTGTCTGGAACAAACCCTCCCCGCCAAACAACGCCGACGAGATGTTGCTTTGAATCACCGCATCCACATCCACCGCCCCTTCCGACGCATAAAATGCCCCCTGATCCACGACCCACTCCTCGTCGTTCAAGTCGATTAAAAGAAAATGCCCGAACGATGGCTCCAGATGAATCACCCCCGTGCCACGGTAGCGCGGCTTCACCGTGCTTTCCCCGGACATCTTGCTCTTCAGCCACTTGCCCGCGCCTCCCGAGGATGCCTCCACCTCAAACTGCCCTCGCATGTAATGCAAACACCCCGCTTCAACCACAACTTCTCCCTCTCGCAAGGTCGCCCGCACCTGTTTAAGCCGCATCCCCGCCCGATACGCTGCGTAAATGTTCCGCGCCACCTCCACATCATCACTCCCCGACAACTTTTGATAAGCCAACACCTCCACCGTGGAGGAAGGCGACTCCCGGCTGTCCAGCACCTCCCGGTTGCCCAATCCCACCGGAGCCTCCAGCTCACCCCGATCCCCCGGCTTTGAGTTCAGGCTGAACCGCAACTCGGGAAAATCTCCCATCCGCCGCCACTGTGTCCCCCCCGCCTCGCAGACCATCACACCCTCCGGCAGATGGCCACTCTTCACCAACCCCACCAATTCATCCACCGAAACCGGCCCCCGCGCCGCCCCATTCTCCGAATAATGATACGTCACCCGCCCACCATAGGCATGCCGTGCTGAAAGTCAAACAGGCGGGGGATTCCCATTCACTCTTGATGCATCTGGGGATGTGGGGAACAGTTTGGGCATGGCCGGTTCCCCGGAGAGCGGTGTGGGGTTGTTGTCGTTGGATCGTAAGGGGCGTGTGGTGTCGGTGGATGCGGCGGGGGCGCGGTTGTTGGGACGGCGGGCCAAGGGGTTGTTGGGGAAGGCGTTGGGGGAGTGTTTGCCGGGGTTTCGGGTGCCGCCGGATGCGGCGCTGAATGAGTTGGTTTTACCGTCACGTGGGAAAAGGAGGGCCAAGCGCATCGGGTGCCATATCTCGGAGGCGGTTGTTGGGAGGCGCCGGGTTTGGTTGGTGGCGTTGCATGACATGGAGGCGGCGCGGGCGCGGGTGGAGGAGCAGGAGGCGTTGGCGGAACAGGCGGTGCGACGGTTGGGACAGGAATTGCATGACAGTGTTTGCCAGCAGTTGGCGGGGGCGGATTTAGTGTGTCAGGCTTTGTTGCGGCGGTTGGAGGGGAATGGGGCGTCGGACTTGGCGGGACAAGTGCGGGTGATGGTCAAGGAGGGGCTGACACAGGCGCGAGCCATTTCGCACGGGAGCACGGTGGATGAGGACCGGACGTTGGCGGACAATTTGACACAATTGGTGAAATCGATGACGCATGGGTTCCCGGGTGGCTGCCGGATGTTCGTGCAGTATGTGCACGAGGATTTGCCGCGGACGTTGCAGACGCATGTGTGCCGCATTGCGCAGGAGGCGTTGCACAACGCGGTGAAGCATGGGCAGGCGCGGCATGCGCTGGTGAAGTTGTTTGGCTCGGGGAAGAGTATCCAGATGGAGGTGCGTGATGACGGCCGGGGCATGGATCGCCGCAGGCGTGAGGGTTTGGGCTTGGGCAGTATGCGGCGGCGGGCGGATTTGTTGAAGGGGGATTTGCGATTGGATTCGGAACGGGGAACGGGAACGGCGGTGCATTTGACGGTGCCCTTGGGCGGGGCAGCGGAGGACAAGCCGGTGCGTGGCCGAGTGACGCAGGTGCATCTGGTGATTCCCACGCCGGATGACGAAGCGGCGAAAGCGCCCGTGCCACAGTTTTTTGAGGATGCCACGGAAGAAGACAACATCGGATAAGAAGATTTTTTTGGTGGACGACCATCCGGCGTTTCGCGCGGGGATGAAGGCGATCTTGGGTCTGGAACCGGGCTGGGAGGTCTGCGGGGAAGCGGGCAATGCGCGAGAGGCGTTGACGGCGATTGAGACGGCAGCGCCGGACTTGGTAATGACGGACATCTCCATGCCGGGACGCAGTGGCTTGGAGTTGATCAAGGATTTGCGGGCGGTTGTACCGACGGTGCGGGTGCTGGCGTTATCGATGCATGAAGATTCAGTTTATGCGCTGCGGGTTCTGCAGGCGGGAGGGGATGGCTACTTGAACAAGGAAACGCCAGCGGAAGAGATCGTGGAGGCCATCCGGCGGATTTTTGAGGGGCAACGCATGTTCAAGCCCGAGCAGCTCGCCACGCGCCCGCCGGGCTTGCCGGAGCGGGAAGCTTCGGGAGCGGTGGATGGTATTGAGTTTTTAACGGATCGCGAACTGGAGGTCTTTGAGTTGCTGGGGCACGGCAGAAGTACGCGTGAGGTGGCGGCGACCCTTGGGATGAGCAATCGCACGGCGGAGGTGCATCGTGCCAACATCAAGCGCAAGTTGGATTTCAGTAATGCCGCGGAACTGACACATGCGGCTTATCAATGGGTTTATCAGCAGGTGAACAAGGCCTAACAGTTGGTCTTGGCCGTGTTGCAAGATAAGGTATTTTGCGGCCTCTTCTAAGGGAAACCCCTACCCATTTAATCACCTTTTTCGGCGGCAACAGGTTACAATGCGGACGGTTGTTATTGGCTGGCAGATTCCAAGGCAACTTTAAAAACACGCGTTCCCTCGTGGTTGGGCAGCGTGAATGGCTGAAACGTCGACCCAATGTAATGATGAGCAATGTAAGGCAAACAAACCGGACATCGCGCCTCTTGAAGGTGCGCATGGGCAAGGAAGCGGGCAAATGTGGAGTCTCCAGCGAGGGGATTACCCGCAAGAGGATTTTTCTGGTGGATGACCATCCAGCGTTCCGAATGGGGCTCGGAGTGATCTTGAGCACGGAGTTTGACTTGGAAATTTGCGGGGAGGCGTCTTCCGTGGATGAGGCGTTGTTGGCGATTGCGGACACCCGGCCGGACTTGGTGGTCACCGACATTTCCATGCCCGGCACCAATGGGCTGGACTTGATCCGGCGAATGAAAGCGGCCTCCGCCGACACTAAGGTGTTGGCAATGTCTGTGCATGATGATGCGAAGTATGCGCTGCCCGTGCGCCAGGCGGGAGGGCATGGCTATGTCAATAAGGAGACGCCTGCGGAGGAAATCGTGGCCGCGATTCACGGAGTCTTGGCGGGACGGATGGTTTTTCAACAGCGGGATCTGATTGAAACTCGGCGGCGTGGTTTGCCAGATCGGGAAGCCTCGGGTGTTGTGGATGGGATTGAATTTTTAACCCACCGTGAGCTGGAGGTTTTTGAACTGCTTGGTCATGGCCGGAGCACGCGGGAGACGGCCGACGAACTGGGCATGGGGGTGAAAACCGCGGAAGTCCATCGATCCCGCATTCGGCGGAAATTGGGGTGTGGAAGCAGTGCGGAACTGATTCACGCTGCATACCGTTGGATTCATGAGCGAGGGTAAATCCGCCCGCGCAGGCCAACTTCTTCTCTTCTCAAGCTAATCGCCTGCACGATGCAGGATAGGCAAAACCCGTAGCGGTCCCGCTTTGTTCAATCGCGGCGACTGCGGGATAATGCAGTCAGCGAAAGGCAGTAGAACCATGGTGGGCACAGTGAAAAGAAAAAGAAGTACGCGAAAATCTGTCGCGAAAATTCCCGTGGAAACACGGAAAAAGATCTTTCTGGTGGATGATCACCCGGCGTTCCAAATGGGACTGAAGGCCATATTGGAGAGTGTTGAGGGCATAGTCGTCTGTGGAGAAGCCGCCAATGCGCGGGAGGCATTGGAAGGGATCATGGGTTCAGACGCGGACTTGGTCATCACGGATATTTCCATGCCCGGGCGCAGCGGGCTGGAATTGATCAAGGACCTGAAGAGCATGATGCCGAAAGTGCGGATCTTGGTGATGTCGATGCATGAGGATTCGGTTTATGCGATGCGTGTCATTCAGGCTGGTGGGCATGGTTATTTGAACAAGGATTCCAGTGGAGAGGAAATTGCCGACGCGATCCGGAGAGTTTTTGAAGGCCAAATGATCTTTCGCCCGGAGCAACTGACGCATCGGCCCCCCAATCTTCCTGAACGCGAAAAATCAGGAACCGTGGAGGGCGTCGAGTTTCTGACGGACCGGGAACTGGAGGTGTTCGAGCTTCTGGGGCATGGCAACAGCACGAAGGAAGTTGCGCTGCAGTTGTCCATCAGCGCGAAAACAGCGGAGGCCCATCGCACCAACATCCGGCGCAAGCTCGCGGTTAAAAATTCCGCGGAACTGAGTCATGCCGCTTATCGGTGGGTTTATGAAGGCGGGATGAATTTAAAGCGGGGATCGTAGCCTCATTTTTTAGGCGAAATTCTCATGCGGAATAGGAAATTCCCTTATGATTGTCACTTTGCCGAAATGAATTCGCGGCGGCATATTGAATGCGGGTGACCCAATGGCTGGCAGATGTCCCCCGCGGTGTCTCGCATTGGAATGCTGCCGCTGCGGGGGACTCAACGAAACAGGTTAACCAAATGAATATCTCAGCGGCCACAAGTACGGTTTCCATCAACTCGATGGGTGTCGCCTTGGATCGAGCCCCCAGGAGAGCTTCGGATGCTTCTGCCCCATCATTCAAGGGAGTGACATCAATTCCTTGGGACACCGCGCAGGCGTTCTCCGCACGAGGAGCAGACCCAAATTTTTCGGGCAGAATGGAAACATTCGTCAAGGGTTTGAAAGTGGATCTCAGCTCCCGCAAGAGTGATTCCTATGGAGCGCTGGCTCACATGGGCACGCTACAGACTGCGTTCAAGAGTGCCCATTCGTCGACTCTCTTTATACGGACAAGTCTCCACCTCCAAGATGTGGCCTGACTTTGGGCCCGGCGAACGGAAAGATTTAAATGCAGGCATTCATGAGGGCGAATAAGCAATTCCCGCAGCTGGATAAAGTGGGGGAAGTCGTTTGCTGGATGAATAATGCACCCGTGTTAGCGCAGAACAGATGAACATTGGGCCCAAAAGGCTGCAAACAAAGGAAACATGAATATTCAGAACGAGACCAACAAGACGGATAAAGTCCTCAACACACTACTTGTCATGATGACCGTTCTCTCGGTTATCAGCGTGGCAACATTCATTCTCAGCATCGTGTTGGAAGATCAAATTTAAGCTCACGATTCCGATACCATGTTCATTACGATTCTATTTTTTATGTCGTTTACCATCGTCCTTGCTGGGACGGCGGAACGTTTGGAAAAGTGGCAGATTCGAAGAATGAAGGAGAATGGGAAAACGCCGCACCACAACTGGCCCGGCCATCACAGGTGCTCCCTGCAGAATCGCTGCCGGATGTGAAGATTGGCAACGAAAAAAGTGTGGGCCTATTTCCGGTGTATATGCGCCGGATTTTTTTGTTTCAGCGGCTTTTCAGCGATAGGGGATTCCCCTACATGCTTCCCTTTGCGGAACGGGAGCCACGGTGCAATATTGATCGCAGGTAAGCGAAGTCTGGCAGGAACAAAACTCTCTCACCCGCGGGCCGCAAAAGGCGGATCGCACTCCGGCCAGCGAATCGCAAACCGTCCTTGGCTATGAGTGAAATGGGCATAAATGGCGCGCTGCGACCGCAGGATCTGCAGCTTCGGCAAATTAGCGCGCCGCCGCGAAAGGCTGTGCGCCATGCCGCTGCTGATGCCTATCAAAAACAGCAGCCCGCCGCGATTCGTCCGTCCGCTCCTTCCACGCCCGAGGTATCTTGGCATCACGAAACCCAAAGGGCCATGCAGGCTCGACCCACGAATGAAGCGGTTTCCGGCTCCTTCAACAAGATCGCCAGCAATCTCTCCAGTGAATTGAATGCCACGGGGGGAAACAACGCTGAAGCCTTTGCCCGCATCGGCTCGCTGCAAACGGCCTTCGAGTTTGCTGCCAGCAACACCGGTGCCCTGATGGATAGCTCCAGCTTGAGCTCGCTGGTCTAGGCGGATTACGGCTGACGCCTGCGCTTGCGCGGCTGGGCCTTTGAATTATTCAGGTGGCGGTTGACCGCGTTCAGGTAAGCACGCGCGCTCGCCTCGAAAATGTCCGTGCTGGCACCGCGTCCGGCAATCAGTTCCCCGTCGCCAAAATCCACCTTTACTGTCACTTCACCCAGCGCGTCCTTGCCTTGTGAAACGGCGCGCAGGGAGTAATCCATCAACTTGCCGCGAGTTTCCGTGATGCGATCAATCGCTTTCAGTGCGGCGTCCACCGGGCCGTCCCCAATGCCCGCGTCCTCAGCGATATCAGTCCTGCGTCGTGCCTGTTTCGTGAGGCGTACCGTGGCGGTGGGCACGGTTTGATTGCCGCTGGTGACATTGAGATAATCCAGGCTCCACGTTTCCGGAACCTCCGCGATATGCCCCTCAACCAGTGCTACCAGATCATCGTCATAGACAAACTTCTTCTTGTCGCCGATTTCCTTAAAGTGCGCGAAGATCGCCGTTACGTCCGCGTCGTCCATTTTAAAACCCAGATGTTTCAGGCGTGCCGCTACCGCAGCCCGGCCGCTGTGCTTGGTTAGTGGCAGTTCTGTCTGGCCCCAGCCGACATCACGCGGGTCCATGATCTCATACGTCTCGCGTTTCTTTAAAATGCCATCCTGGTGAATGCCGCTGGAGTGGGCAAAGGCGTTCTCCCCGACAATGGCCTTGCTCCTTTGCACATTCAGCCCGCTCATGCCGGACACAATGCGGCTGGCCTTGACAATTTCGTTGGTCTTCACGCCGCAGGTGAGGCGGCCGAAGAAATCCTTGCGCGTTTTCAGCGCCATGACCACCTCCTCCATGGCGGCGTTGCCTGCCCGTTCGCCGATGCCATTGACCGTGCACTCCACCTGACGGGCGCCTGCCTGCACGGCCGCCAATGAGTTGGCCACCGCCAACCCTAAGTCATTGTGGCAGTGTACACTGATGACCGCCTTGCCGCTTTGAAACTCCTCCACCGAATCATGCAGGTGGGCAATGAGTCCGCCAAACTGGTTGGGCACAGCCCAGCCCACGGTGTCAGGAATGTTCACCGTGGTGGCACCCGCCTGGACGGCAGCGCGGCAAATCTCCACGAGAAAATCCGGCTCTGTCCGGGAGGCATCCTCCGGGGAAAACTCAATGTCCTTCACGTACTTACGCGCGCGTTTCACGCCCTCAACGGCGAGCCTTAAAATCTCGTCCTGCGCCTTGCCGAGCTTGTGCTCGCGGTGAATCTTTGAGGTGGCCAGAAACACATGAATGCGGCCGCGCTTGCCGGCAGGTTTCACGGCAGCCCCGGCGGCATCGATATCCTTGGGCACGCACCGGGCCAAGCCGGCAATTTGCGGCCCCTTGACTTGGCGGGCAATGGTTTGTACGGCAGTAAAATCCCCCTCGCTGATGACTGGAAAGCCGGCCTCAATCACGTCCACCTTGAGGTGGCCCAGTTGGCGCGCCACAGCGAGCTTCTCGCGAAGATTCATGGAGGCGCCCGGGCATTGCTCGCCGTCGCGCAACGTTGTGTCAAAAATAACCACGCGTTTCTTGCTCATGGTCTGTACTTTCCCGGCCCGCCGTTTGTTGGATGTTAAACAAAAAACCCCACCGTGGCGGCGCCGACGGTGGGGTTTCAAAAGTCACTGGCGACTACCGCCGAGCCCCGACCGCCGCGCCACGCAAAAGCAGCGCCAACAGCCCAAGTCGCAGTTCCAGATTCGCCATGTGCGCATGCTAACAGTTCATGACGTCTGGGTCAAACCGAATGCAGCCCATGAAATAAGATAGAAACAAACTAAATTAATATTACCTTCTTGTGGTGTTTCGCAAAAAGCTTTTGTTGAGGAACGGGACTCCCTTATGGTCTCGCCAACCCATGACAAAGGATCCACTTGAATTGTGGGAGCGCTTCAAGCGCCGGCGCTCCACCCATCCTGAAATTGGTCTGGCACTGGACTTGAGCCGGCTGAACTTTGCCGACGACTATTTTGAATCCATGGCGAAGCCCATGCAAAAGGCGTTTGTGGACATGCGCGAGTTGGAGGAGGGAGCCATATCGAATCCGGATGAGAACCGAATGGTGGGACACTACTGGTTGCGCAACAGCAAATTGGCTCCCAATAAGGAAATTCAAAACTCTATCGACGCATCTCTGGAGGATATAAAAGCATTTGCGGAATCAGTTCACGCGGGGGAAATACAGGGAGAAGGCGGAGAGTTTGAGAACATGCTCTTAATCGGAATTGGCGGGTCCGCACTTGGGCCCCAATTCGTCAGCCACGCCCTGGGTGATATCGGAACGAAAAAGCTTGAATTATACTGTTTTGACAATACAGACCCAGACGGTAACGATATAGTTTTAAATAAAATTGGAAATGGATTGTCAAAAACAATTGTTATCGTTATTTCAAAATCTGGGGGGACCAAGGAAACGAGAAATGGAATGCTGGAGGCAAAACATGCTTATGACGCAGCCGGGTTGGATTTCGGGAAACATTCAGTGGCCGTGACGGGCGAAGGGAGTCAACTGGATAAAGTTGCTATTGATGAAGGCTGGTTAAAGCGATTCCCAATGTGGGACTGGGTGGGCGGCCGGACGAGTGAGACTGCGGTAGTGGGATTGTTGCCGGCTGCGCTACAGGGGATTGAAATTGGCGGAATTTTGGAGGGTGCATCAAGGTGCGACTCGCTTACCCGTACGGAAGATTTGGAGTCCAATCCGGCGGCACTTTTGGCCGTGGGTTGGCACCATGCAACCCATGGGCGGGGGGAGAAGGATATGGTTATTTTGCCGTACAAAGATCGTCTGGAGTTGCTCTCACGATACTTTCAGCAGTTGATTATGGAGTCGTTGGGCAAGGAGAAGGATTTGGAGGGAAATGTGGTTAATCAGGGGATTGCCGTGTACGGAAACAAGGGATCTACGGATCAACACGCGTATATTCAGCAATTGCGCGAAGGTGTTCCCAATTTTTTTGTCACTTTTATTGAGGTTTTGAGAGATCGCTCGGGGGAGGAGGTTTATGTCGAGGATCCTTGGATAACGTCCGGAGATTATTTGAGTGGATTTTTTCAGGGAACCAGAAAAGCGCTTTTTGAAAATGGCAGGGAATCCATTACAATCACTGTGGATGAAGTTACACCGTTCCACGTGGGTGTCCTGATAGCTCTTTATGAGAGAGCGGTTGGACTTTATGCGAGTCTAATCGGGGTCAATGCCTACCATCAGCCCGGGGTTGAGGCTGGCAAAAAGGCGGCGGAAACGGTGCTTGGGATTCAAAAACAGGTCATTGATTGTTTGATGCGGCGAGGCGGGCACGCAATGACCGTTGATGACTTGGCAATGGAAACTCAGAATGTTGAGGAAATTGAGACCATTTATAAGATCTGTGAACATTTGTCTGCAAATGGGAGACTGGTTAAAGAGGATGGAAGCGGTTCCTATGACGCGGAATATGCACTTCCAACCGCAAACGATGAGATGATTCCGGGGATGGCCTAATGTTCATTTACCCCAAGGAATTTGATGTAATTGTCGTTGGGGCCGGTCACGCAGGCATTGAGGCTGCTTTGGCTGCGGCGCGGATGGGTTGCCAAACGCTTATGCTGACAACCAACGTGGACACGATCGGCCAGATGAGCTGCAACCCAGCGATAGGCGGATTGGCGAAGGGGCACCTCGCCCGGGAAATGGATGCTCTGGGAGGTGAGATGGGGAAATGCACGGATATGACGGGACTTCAGTTTCGCATGTTAAATAGGGCCAAAGGGCCGGCTGTATGGGCGCCAAGAGCACAGTGCGACAAGAAGGCATATCAATTTCGGATGAAATGGGTGTGTGAGCGGGAGAAAAATCTAACCATACAGCAAGGCCAAGCTGAATCGGTTTTGCACAAAAATCAAAAGGCCTTCGGAATCGAAACCAATTTGGGTGTTCGATATCACGGGAAAACCGTTATTTTGACAACGGGCACATTTCTACAGGGATTGATGCATGTTGGGGATGCCAAGCAAAAAGGAGGCCGCTCGGGCGAGGCTGCAGTTACCGGATTGTCTGGATCTCTCAAAGCATTGGGAATTGAGCTTGGCCGCCTGAAAACAGGAACTCCCCCTCGCTTGTTGAAGCGGTCCATTGATTTTTCGAAAACCGAGGATCAACTTGGAGATTCCCCTCCCCCATCATTTTCATTTTGGAAGGAGGATTTGTTCCACGTGGAACAAGAGAATTTCTCGAGAGTCCAGCTTGGTGAAAATGCTTCTGAATTTCTTCCTGGGTCAATACTGGATCAAATCAATGGGCAATTGAAGTGCTGGATTACGTGGACGAATGATAGAACGGCCGAGATCATCTGGGAGAATCTCCATAAATCGCCGATGTATTCGGGTGAAATCGAAGGGGTCGGACCAAGATACTGCCCATCTATAGAGGATAAAATCGTTAGGTTTCAGGACAAGCCACGGCATCAAATCTTTCTTGAGCCTGAGGGGGTTGCGACAGACGAAATCTATGTTAACGGATTGTCGACGTGCCTTCCCTTTGAGGTCCAGATTGCCTTAATTCAAACAATAACCGGCTGTGAAAAGGCTGAAATTCTGAGGCCTGCTTATGCTGTGGAATATGATTTTGCCTTTCCGCATCAACTGAATCCGACCTTGGAATCCAAGCAGTGCGAAAATCTATTCTTGGCAGGTCAGATCAATGGAACGTCCGGATATGAAGAAGCCGGAGCACAGGGGCTGATGGCAGGGATAAATGCCGTTCGTAAAGTGTTCAAAAAGGGCGAGGTGGTGCTCCAGAGGGATCAGGCATACATCGGAGTACTGATCGACGATTTGATCACCAAGGGAACTAACGAGCCATACCGTATGTTCACAAGCAGAGCGGAATATAGACTAATGCTTCGCCAAGACAATGCTGATATGAGATTATGTGATATCGGTAACGATATAGGTTTGATTAAATCGGAATTATTTAAAAGATTTCAGGAAAAAAGAAAGACCGTCAATTTGGAAATCAGTCGGCTTGAATCCACCCATGTTGGGGCAGTGTCCATGGCCCAGATTCTTCGGCGGCCGGAAATCTCCTATTCAGATTTGGCGGATCACGATAAATCGCTGACCAGCGAAGAGGTTGAGCAGGTGGAAATTACCATCAAGTATGCGGGATATGTTGAGCGCCAAGAGCAGGAGGTGGCTCGCCTCAAGTCAATGGAGGAAAAGAAAATTCCTGATTGGCTGAACTACGAAGCAATTACAGGTCTAAGAAATGAAGCGCGATCCAAATTGGCCAAGCACAAGCCAGCAACCGTTGGCCAAGCGTCCAGGATTTCCGGGATTTCCCCTTCCGATCTGAGTCTCGTTTTGGTCCATATGAAGCGAGGAAAAGAACAAAGAGCCACAAAAAACAACCTATAACGATATAGTAAAAACAACAAGAAACAGTTCAATGTTTTTTGTTAGACAGAGCATCAATTTTTTCGCTCAACTTCGTTAGATTTTTTTCTATTTTCACGAAATCTTTCCGGGTGACGGTTTCGTTGGTCTCAGGGCCTGCGAATTTTTCCTGTTCTCTTTTTGCTTCTTCCATCCCATTAATCATCACGCCTACAAACAGATTGAACAGAATCATTGCACCCGCAATGGTGAAACTAACGAAATACAAGACCGCCCCATATGGAGAAGCCTCGGAGCGTATCATGTCGCGTGTGATCCCGACTGATTGGAGGGTTTTATAAACTTGTTCGTCATAGCCAAAATGGTTGCTCCCGTACATGTTGATGTAGAGAATATCAGTCCATGCTTCGAAGGTCACAATCCGGTAAAGTGAAAGCATGGAAGTTTGGAGATTGCGGAAATGGAGGGGATCATTTTCCGAATACAGGAATGTTCCCATACACCCGTAGATGTAGAAAAGGAGAACAGCCAGAAGAAAAACGTAGCCGATGGACGGAATACTGCGCAAAACGGCCCCCACCAGAATTTGAAGCTTGGGCAAGGCCGTGACGAGCCTCAACACACGGAGCACGCGGGCCAATCGTAAAACTGCCGCGAAGCTGCCCGACTCAGAGGGAATTAGGCACACCGCAACAATGGCAAAATCGAACACGTTCCATGGATCGGAGAAATACTTCCACGGCAGGCGACCATGTGCGCCCATTTTTATAATAATTTCAATTATAAATATTCCAAGGATGGCCTTGTCCAGTCCGGTGAGGAGATCTCCGTGTGATTCGCGCAGGGACGGATAGGTTTGCAGGCCGACCACTACGCCCGCGAGCAGGATGACGCCCAAGATGGCGTTTCTGAACCAGATGGCATCAACGATTTTTTGGCACGACGACTGCATGGGCGGTGGTGATGTGTCGCGCCATGATAAAAAGGGAGCCGACCGCGAGGCAAGCGGGTTTGGCCGGCTAGTCCTTGTTAAATTTGCAGAAAGGCATCAACTCAATGAGCCTGGCGATCTGTTTGTCGGAAACAAAGGTGCGCTTTGCATTGAAGTATTTTAAATCCTTGAACGAACTGAAATGGCGGATGCCTTGGTCGGAAACGCGGGTGTCGTTAAAGGAGAGAAACTCCAGCCGCGACAGGTCCTTCAGGTTCTCCAGTCCTTCATCCCGAATTTCATTTTCGCTCAGGTCGAGATGCCGTAGATTAGACAAGCCCTTGAGATGAACCAGCCCGCGATGAGTGATGTTGGTTCCGGAAAGATTCAACGACTCCAGTTGCGTCAGGCCGGCCAGATGTTTGAGGCCGATGTCGCTGACCTTGGTGGCGGCGAGCGAGAGGCGTCGCAGGGTCTGAATTTCCCGGAGGCATTCCAAGCCGTCATCCCCGACCTCGGTTACGTCGACAATCAGGTCCCGCAACTTGGGAAGCGTGGCTAGGTGCTTCAGCCCTTCGTTGGTGATGGCGGTGTCTGTAATGTCCAGTTTTTCTAGGGACTCAATTTCCGCCAACCGCTCGAAGCCTTCGTCGGAGACCTTGAAACTGTATTTAAAATACGCAAGGCAAACCTCCGCATCATCGTTGTAATCCATCCGGCGGCAAACGGCATGGAGTGCCCCGGCGATGTCCTTGCCGTGTTTCTCCAGCGCCTTTAAAAAAGGATCCACCTGTGGTGGCGGGCCGGCATCCTGGGGCCGGGCGTCGGTCTCAGGGTCTGACTCGGGGATGTTTTCCCGCGGCGATTTCTCGGGGACAGGGGCTTCTTCATCGGGAGTGACAGCGGTGGGCTCCGGATTTTGTTCCGGTTCCGATCGCATCAATTTGTCGAGCCATCCCATGGACTTTTGGTAATCATGCGCTCAACCCTCCCACGGCGCAAACTTCGGTTGTTTACAGCTTCAGGTTGGTGCATTTCCCGGCCGAAAAGGAAAAAATGGTGGTAGGAACAGGATTCGAACCTGTGAAGGCTAAGCCAGCGGATTTACAGTCCGCCCCGTTTGACCGCTTCGGTATCCTACCACGGGGCCGGGAAACGTAGAGGAAGGGGCGGCGCTTGTCAAACGCCTGCTCTGCGCGCATCATCGGCCCACATGTTTGATTCCCTGTCGGAAAAACTGCAGTCGGCATTCCGCAATCTACGCGGGCTGGGCAAGATTTCAGAGGACAACATCGGCGAGGCCCTGCGCGAGGTTCGACTGGCGTTGCTGGAAGCCGATGTCAATTTCAAGGTGGCCAAGGAGTTCTTGGCGCGGGTGAAGGAGAAGACACTGGGGGAAGAGGTGATTCAGTCGGTGACGCCGGGCCAGCAGGTAATCAAAATCATCCATGATGAACTGGTGGGGCTGCTGGGCTCCGCCAATTCGAGGCTGGAGGTGGGGGGAAACCCGAGTTGTCTGATGTTGTGCGGACTGCACGGCGCGGGTAAGACGACGAGCGCGGGCAAGCTGGCGCGGCTATTGAAGAAACAAGGCCGTTCACCCCTGCTGGTGGCAGCGGATGTTTACCGGCCGGCAGCGATGGATCAGCTGGAGACGTTGGGTGGCCAGGTGGATGTGCCGGTTTACGTGCGTCGCGGCGAAAAGGACGTTCTGGAAATTGCGCGGGGTGCCTTGGATGAGGCGCGGGCGCAAAACTTGAACACCTTGATTTTTGATACGGCCGGCCGGCTACAGGTGGATGAGGAACTGGTTCAGGAGTTGGTTCGGCTGCGTGATCTGGTGATGCCGCAGGAAATCCTGCTCGTTCTGGATGCGGCCACGGGACAGGAGGCCGTGAGTGTGGCGACTCATTTTGATGAGGCCTTGGGCATCACGGGCTCCGTGTTGACCAAGTTGGATGGTGATGCGCGGGGCGGCGCGGCACTGTCGATGAAAAGCGTGACCGGGCGGCCCATCAAGTTCATGGGCGTTGGCGAAAAACTTGACGAATTCGAGCCGTTTCATCCGGAGCGAATGGCGGGCCGAATCTTGGGAATGGGCGATGTGGTGAGTCTGGTGGAGAAGGCGGCCGAGACCATCGAGGAAGATGAAGCGCGCCGAATGGAGGAGAAATTGCGGAAGGGAACGTTTACGCTGGAGGATTTCTTGGAGCAGATGCGGGCGATGAAAAAGCTGGGGCCGCTGGAAAACGTGCTGGGCATGTTGCCGGGCGGGGATCAAATGTTAAAGGAGGCCGACTTGTCCAAGGGCGAGAAGGAAATGCGCCGGATGGAAGGGCTGATTTGCGCGATGACACCTGGCGAAAGGCGGCAGCCGGACGTATTGAATGCAAGCCGGCGCAAGCGCATTGCGGCGGGCAGCGGTGTGTCGGTGGCGGAGGTGAACACGATGCTGAAAAAATTCTATGAAATGCAGGCCATGATGAAAAAGATGGGCAAAATGCAGAAGATGATGGCACGCATGGGGGGTGGGTCGCTCTCTGGCCTGATGGGGCGCTAGGCTTTTTTCTTGCGCCAACGCGATTTTTCAGGAAGCCTGAACCATCCCGCTGGCACATGGGATTTCCGCCCGGTTCGGAGGTTGCGTTTCTTCGACCATGGCTGAACTTCTCTTCCCGCCAAAGTCCAGGGGTCTGGTCCGGGTCCGCCAATCCGGAGACCGCCGCCATGGTCATCAGGACAAACACGGTTGCTGCGTACACCGCGCGGACACTGTCGAACCAGACGAACGCGATGACGCGATCTCTGGCCCGGCTGTCTTCGGGGCGGCGCATTGTCTCGCCAGAAGACGACCCCGGGGGGCTGGCAGTTAGCATGAAATTCACCGCGGAAATCGCCCGGCTGAATGCGGCCCAAAAAAACGTGGCCAATGCGACCTCATATAATCAAACGCAGGACGGGTACTTAAAAACCGTGGACAAGGCGCTGCGTCGGATGAGCGAACTTGCGACACTGGCCACCGATTCTACCAAGACCTCTTCTGAAATCGCCGATTACGACAAGGAATTTGTCGAATTGAAATCGACCATTACATCTTCTTTGGCAAAAAAATATAATGAGAAGAGTTTGTTCGGAGGCGTTGAGTTGGCGGATAAGGATCTCAACAGCGACAGCGACACTACTGATACCCAAGATGCTCGTATTTCAACCCAACTAACCGCATTAACAACCGCGCACACAACTTGGGTCGGTGGCAACACGACGGCAAACCTAACCTCCTTAAGAGATGCTCTGTCCGACATGGCGACGGAGATGAAGCAATATGTCGATAGCAGTGCCACCGAGACGGACTACGACGGGTCGGCTTGGACAACAACTTACGACTATTGGTCGACTGTGACTGGAAAGACGTGGGTGGATACATCTCCGGATCCAGATGTGACTCTCCGAGATCACGATAGTGCTGCAACACCGGCAACCACAGTCACAAGCGTGGCAACTTCAATCCAAATTCCATTATACAAAAAAATGTATAATGACGTACTTACGTACGTGAATACAGTTGGGGGAGGCCTTACCGTGACGGATTCGAGCGATGCGTCCGGGTATCAGATGAAGGCGGCAGATATGACCGTGGTATCCAATGCCCTTACCTCGGCAACCGACGTGAATACAATCAGCGCAACACTGACAAGCAGCAATGCCTCCAGTTATGTTTCGGCCCTGACGAATCTGATTGATCATGTAACTGCCACAAGCGGATATGTGGCCGGCAATATTTCTCGACTGACATCGGTGTCCAGCCAGATTGGGGGATACTCCACCACGTTGACCTCTGCAAACAGCAGAATAGTGGACGCAGACGTTCCCAAGGAATCCACGGTTTTTGCGCGCCAGCAAATTCTCGTACAAACCGCTTCTTCCATGCTCGCGCAGGCAAACCTGATGCCCCAGCTTGTGTTGAGGCTGCTGGGTTAAACCCTTGCCCGGGAATTTATTTGCGCTTCAGGACAACTTCTTGGCCTGCTTCCGTGAGGGTGAGTTTGTCATCATCGACCTGAAAAGTGGAAGTGATGACCCGCTGCTTCATGATGGCGGTTGTCTTTGTGGCGGTCCGTGTGAGTGTGTTCCCATCAATTTTCCACTCAAACGGTTCATTAGCCGAGCCCAAGCGCACAGAGCCCGTGCCATCGTTCTTGAACGTATAAACCTTCATGCCCCCAATTAAATCCCCCATGCCCCCAAGCAGCCCCGAGCTTTCATTCTGACCACCCCCCGACGCCACCTCCCACTTGCCCACAATCTTCGGCTGACTGCCACAGGAGGCAAACAACAGGAGAACCAGCAAAAGCATCCAACCATTCATGCCGCAACTATGCTGTTAAAGGGTGCCGATCAACAAGCCCTTTACAGGCTGCGGCAAGCGAGAAGTGTGGAATTTAACGGACAAAAAAAGCCGCCCGATGAATTAAGCCGAAACCTGCCCTTGGACGGCTACCAATCTTCCTTGAGGTTCCCCGAGGGGTTGCTGCTCCGGTGACCTCTCGACCGGTTAAGTTCATCTGTGGATGCCCTCAACGTGGTTCAAATTAACACGAAGCCTTGGTGGGTGGAGGTGCTTTTTTTAGTTTTCACGGGATGTTCACCAGCAAGCCCTTGCCCCAACGCTGGTGTGGGTCATGTCATTGTTTTACACAGCATCTTTGGTCACTAGCAGCAATGAAGGTTATTGAGATTGAATAGTTAGTTTCCTATCCCTTTGGCGTCCCTCCCCCTTCAATCGCAGTACATCCTCGTACACTTCAAATATGGAATACGCATTCTCAGTCGTATCCACCATGCCTTTGAGCGTGATGTAATGAACATGATCTTTTAAGCCATAATTACCCGCGTGGTTATGACCATTGATGTACGCTACAACACACGAATACCCAGCCAATAATTTATTTAGAGCCGCGGCATTCCATAAATTATGACTATTTTCTGGATACACCGGGAAATGACAAAAAAGAATTACTCGGTCTTTGTTCTTGGAAGATTCTTCAAGTTTTTTCTCTAGCCATTTCATCTGGTGACTCCCAATGGCTCCATTCCATGAAGGCGTGCCGGCCTTTAGTTTTCGATAAAAAGCCTTGGCGGCAGCAGTGCGTGGATCATGCTTTGAATATGCATGCAGGCTAATATCATTGCCGTCCAAAACAATAAAACGCCATCCTTTGTGGGAGAAATCGTAATAGCGACTTTTCATGCCAAGCTTGGCGGGCACAAGCGCTTTCTTATCATCAGCAACCGAAAAATCATGATTTCCAAGCACATGGAAATGCGGGGCCTTCAGGCGGTTATAAATAGGAATTACTTTTGAGAAGCTTCCAAAATCTCGGTCAATAAAATCTCCAAGGTGTACAACAAAAGCTAAATCCAATTTGTTGAAATGCTGCACGCAGCTTGCCAGTTTCTGTGTTGAAAGACTGTATTTTCTGGTAGCGCTGGTCGCATTGCAGTACTGGCAGTCCGCAATGGCTCCAAAACGAAAGAGCGGTTCCTGTGCCGTGGCTTTTTCACACCCAAAAGAAGCCACCACCATCAAAAGAATTAGGGCTTTCACGCCCGCGATCCTACCCGCGCCAACGCTTGTGTCAATGGAGGGAGCCTCGGCAGGGTTGAAACCCTGAAGGAAGTCGTCGTTTTCACGGCTGTGTTCACTGCCATTGTGTCTTTTTGCACAAATGGCCTTCCTCGGATTGAACGCCGTTTATGTTAAGGATGAGAAAAGGGCAACCCACCGAAACATCCGACTGCTTCCGAGTAATCGTCTGGATGGTTTTGATTTGCGGCTATGGCAGCCGCACCAATGGTAGCGTCAATGCGCTGGATTTGCGACAACACACCAGCGGTGATTGCCGAGTATAGAAAGTTGATGGAGCAGTTGAGTGGTTTCTGATTTGCGCGGCGGAAACATTAAGAGTACGGTCGTGTCCATGGGTCGTACGGTTGCAATCCTGCTGACGTTCTGTTTATGGCTTCCCTTGACGGGAGCAGACAGGGGCAAGGTAGTGCCATTGGAGCACGGCTCTTTCTTTATTGATGAAGTGTGGGGCAAGGTGGGAGAGCTCTCGTGCCTAAAATGTCATAATTCTTCGGGCGAAGCGAAGGACAGCGGTTTTATCCTGCAAGAAACGATTCTTCTGGAGGGAGTTGAACTCCAAAATACCCATGCAGCCAACTTCAAGGCCTTCACAAAAATGGCTGGGAAACGCAAGCCAGGCCAACAATCCAGATTGCTCATGAAGCCAATTGGAGAGCTTGATCATGAGGGAGAGCAAGTGCTTAAACCAAATTCAACCGGCCTCCAAATTCTGGAAAGGTTTGTTGCCATAGTAAATGGAAAGACTGATCCCGGCTCGACTGCTTCTAAATATAAACCACGACCATTTTTTGAAGGAGTAACTCTACTAAAGAACTCCAGCTTATTGCGCCGCCTCACACTCTCATTGGCTGGTCGCCTGCCCAATGAAAGCGAAAAAAAAGCCATTGAGGAAAAGGGGCTGGATGGGCTGAACGCGATCCTTAATCGAATAATGAGTGAGGAGGCCTTTTACGTACGCCTAAAGGAGGGCTTTAATGACATTTTTCTAACCGACGGTTTCGAGGGCAATAGCGAATTAATCCTATCCTACGACCATTTTAACAAGACTCGTCACTGGTACCAAAAGCACGATTTCAGCCACATTAAAGACAAGAGAGAACGGCAAGAGGCGCTTTGGGATATGGCTGGGGTGTATCGCAAGGCGATCCGGGGCGAACCGCTCGAATTGATTGCGCACGTGGTGCGCAATAATCGCCCGTTCACAGAAATCATGACGGCCGATTACATCATGGTTTCACCGTATTCAGCCAGGGGTTATGGCATATACGATCAGGTGAAAAACAATTTCAAGGATCCCAAGAACCCCTTTGAATACATACCTGCAAAACTGCCCGCTCTAAAGGCGAGGAACGGCAGTGTGCAAGAATCCAAGACAGGCTTCTACCCTCATGCTGGGTTACTGAGCATGTTTCATTATCTACGCCGCTATCCGACAACCGAAACCAACCGAAACCGGCTGCGCGCGCGCATGTACTACCAGCATTTCCTTGGTGTTGACGTGATGGAACTGGCTGATCAGGTCACCGATGCGGCCGCTATCGACACCCAATACAAAACTCCATGGATGCAAGCAGCGGATTGTGTGGTTTGCCACCGAACCGTCGACCCCGTTGCTGGATTGTTTCAGGATTTCTATAATGACGAGGGGCATTTTGGCCCTCGTAAAGACGGCTGGTTCAAAGACATGTTTGCCCCCGGGCTGGAAGGGGAAAGTCTGCCGATGGAAGAAAAATGGCGATCCTTACAGTGGCTGGCCTCCCGTACGGCAAAAGACCCTCGCTTTGCCGTAGCGATGACCGAACATGTTTGGTATCTCCTCAACGGACGTAAAGCCTTGCGCCCACCTCAAGATATTGAGGATCCACTTTTTACTCCACGCCGTCGTGCCTACCAGATGCAACGTCTGGAAATCAATGGGATCGCAAAAAAATTCGCCAAGGCAAACTTCAACCTGAAACTGATCTTTAAGGAACTTTCCAAGTCACCATTCTACCGTGCCGATGGCCTCGCCGCCGTGATTACTCATCCGCACCGAGAAGCTGAGCTGCACGATATTGGAGTAGCCCGCTTGTTATCCCCTGAACAACTGGAAAGAAAGATCGAAGCGCTCTTTGGCAAGCGATGGGGGCAAGTGGAGAGTAAGATGAAAATTCTTTACGGAGGCATCAACTCACAATCCGTGACCGAACGCTTGACGGAGCCTAGTGGGGCCATGGGTGCAATCCAGCGAATCATGGCCAACGATATCTCCTGCCTCCACGTTACACGGGACTTTTTCCTGGAGCCTGCAAAAAGGCGGTTGTTCCCCGGGATTGAAATGGATGTTGTTCCTGGGAAAAGCCCCGAAGATGATCTCAAAATCCGCAAGGCTATCGTTTACCTGCATTCATACCTACTTGATCGCCAACAATCGGTGAACGACCCCCAAGTTGACCGAACCTTCAATCTCCTCTCTGCTGTTGTAGCGGAAGCATCAAAACGTAAGGGCATTGATAAGCGTGACACGTATCACTGTGGCCGAATCAAGGGCAAGCAAGTCAATGACCCCCATTACACCCTTCGCGGTTGGCGAGCTGTTGTGACTTACCTGTTGCGCCATCAAGAGTTTCTATACGAATAAATGGAAAACTCGAAAACAACATCTCGAAGAGACTTCTTGGAATTTTGCAGCCATGCAGGACTTGGGTTGGCCGTGCCCTTTGTGGCCCCCAGCTTGCTTCAGGCAAAACCAAAGGAGCCAGATCCTTACGAAGGTCCTTACTACGTCGTTTTCAATGCCTCTGGAGGCTGGGATACAACCTATTTGATGGATCCCAAAGGAGTAAACGGAATCAATCGACTGTATAAAGAGGGCGATATCTTGACCCATGGAAAGCACAAGTATGCGCCAAATGCGGCTCATACCGAAAATGGCATGAGTAACGAGGCTTTCTTCAAAGCCTATGGTGATGAACTACTCGTGTTCAACGGACTCGACTACTCGATCAACAACCATTCGCCTTGCAAACGATATATGGCCACGGGAAAGCTAGACAGCCTGGCTTACCCCACATTTGCCGCCCTTGTCGCCGCCTGTCGCGGGCCGGAGGCCCCGCTAACATTCCTGACCTTCGGAAACTACTCAGCCACCGGAAACCTGATCCCAATGGCGAGAATCCCGTACCTTTCTTCACTTAAACTAATCGCCAACGCTGACTCAATTCAGGGCATCTCCCGCCTGCCTTACCACGATGATTTTGCACAAGACTTGATCGAAAAAACCTTGAACGACCGGGCGAAGGATTCCTTGGCAAAACCTCAGCTGCCACGCATGGAACGGGCTCAAAGCATGCTTTATGCAGCCCAGAACAATTCCAAAGCCCTCAAGCGCGCGACCCCATTCATTAAAGACAAGATCCCGAAAGGACGGTTGCCGCAACAAGCGGAGATTGCACTTTCCTGCTTCAAGGCAGGTGTCTGCGTGTCGGCAAACATATCCATCGGCCAGTTCGACAGTCACGCCAACAACGATCCCGACCAAATGAGACTAATCCCGGAATTTCTTGCGGGCATCGACTATTTGGTTAAGCGATCCGAGGAACTGAAAATTCGGGACAAACTGGTCATCATTATACAAAGCGAAATGGGCCGTACCCCCACCTACAACAAAGGCCGGGGCAAGGATCATTGGTCAATCGGTTCAATCATGTTCATGGGCAAAGACATACAAGGCAACCGTGTTATCGGCGCAACCGATGAAAAGCAATTTCTCATGCCCATCAATCCGAAGTCTCTTTCCCTTGAAGAAAAAAATGGCATTCGAACGCGCCCAGAACATATTCATCAAGCATTACGAGAACTAGCCGGCATCGAAGACCATCCGTTCAGTAAAAAATACCCTCTAAAGTTAACCAACACAGAAAAACTCCAAGGCTTGTTCGGCTAATGGAGTATTCCCCCTGACCTGGACGTCGTGAAGATCGCTCAGGCGATTAAGGCCTTCCTTGCCAACACGGATTGGCCCATCACAACCGCACATATCAATAAAATCTGTTTCATGTTCTGGGAGAAATGAGTGGGTTAGTTCTCGGCGTTGTGGAGGATTTCGATCTTCAACGCTTCATACAGTTCATCAATCTGTGCCATGGTGAGATTGTTATTTAAAAATAAATTCAGCTTCTTTAACTGCGTGAGCTTCTCCAGACCCTTCACATCAGTCAGTTGATTGTAATGGAGATCCAGCCACGTTAACTGTGTGAGCTTCTCCAGCCCCTTCACAGAAGTCAGTTGATTGGCGCTGAGGTCCAGCCTCGTTAACTGCGTGAGCTTCTCCAGTCCCTTCACATCGGTCAGTTTATTGTCTCCGAGATGTAGTGCCCTTAACTTCGTAAGCTTTTCCAGACCCTTCGGCAACTCAGTCAGTCGATTTTCACTGAGATTCAGCCTCGTTACTTTCTTCAAATCCGCATTGGTGAGTTTGCCTTCGGGCTTCTTGAGAGATTTGCGAATCGCTGCCTCAACGATGGGGTCTTCAATGAGTTTGCTTGAAGTGGCCTTGGTCAGTTCTGGCGGCAGCGATGTTCCCGTTTCCGCATCCTCCTCACACCCCACCCCCAGCACCAGAG
>DJHS01000114.1:0-6010 GCA_002433235.1 Verrucomicrobia bacterium UBA6614 | reverse complement strand
CACCCCCAGCACCAGAGCGAGTAGGACGGCGTGGTAGGTGGGTTTCATCGCCACCGACCATACCCACCCCAAGGCTGGCGTCAATGGGGAGTGTGAATAGAACAGGATTCCCAAAGCTCACTGATTTAGCTACATGAACCCTGCATTCCAAAAGGATTGCACCCTACTGGGGACTGAACACCCTTGGCTCTCGGTAGCGGTTTAGGCCACCGGGTTACTCCTTGTCGCTCGGTGGTCTTTTATATTCGCACCCGTGTTATTCATGGACATCTCTATCGCGTCTGACCGTGTTCCAGCGACGATGACCACAATGTTTGCATTTATACTCAACTTCATAATCTTCGTTGGCAAAGAATCCGGTATTACCTTTGATTTCCCCAGTCTTTTTCATTGCCCAACGACGTTTGCATTTCGGGCATTTCCTAAAATAGATAGTATAGAGCAAAGAACTAAAAAGTATTAGGAATATGAAGACCTGCTGCCATACAGATTTTTCTTCCATGACGCTAATCTAGTGACCTCGCCCCCGACTATACCGCCAATGCTGGGCGGGTCAATTTTGTAAGTACCCCTACCCAGAACCAGCCCGTAATTCCGATTCGATATGAAAACGACAGGCCAGCCCAGGCAGGGATGGGGGGATGATGACCCTCCAGAAACCCGTGATAATTATTCGCAGTCGCATCCTTCGCATTACCGTTGAAGGGATAATAGGCCACCAGCCCTTGCCTTAGAAACTCGGGCTCTTTGGTTATGGCGGCTCCTTTGGGGTTTTGACTGCTTGCCTTGCCTGGAACCTCCTTGGGCAAACCCACCCAATAGCCCAGCCCCAGTGCAATTACGCACAGGACGGCAATGATGATGATTAATTGTTTGGTTGGCACTGTCTGAAATCTACTTAGCCCGGGGTAGCGGGGGAACTCCCAACTCTCTGCGGGAGGGTTGGTCTTTTATAATTAAAGGCACTACCAACCATATCGAGAGATAAACGCGGGAGGAAGACGTTCGGCCTGGCTATCGCCGGCCAGAGTGAATACGATTCCCATTAATGCGGGAGTAGGGTTGCGGCGTTGGTTGCAGTTGCCCAACCCCCAGCGCAGTCCGACCGCCACCAACTCGAAGGAAATGAATTTCTGTTCCTTAAGATTAAACGTTGCGCGGCCCAGCAGCTTCGGTTCGTAGCCGATCTTCTTCGGGGATACCAGTGATGCGCGGGTCTCCCCCTCAAATCTGAGCGATACTAAATCGCCTTTAACCGAAAGCACGGTGGATGTTAGCTGCGCCTTCTCAACTGCTTCCTTGGGGAAGAACGTGTAATTGAGGGCATGAACATTATCGAGCAGATGAAAGCGGGCCAGACGTTCCACCAGCTCACGTGGCACGATGTGCTTGACACCTTTTTTTGGTTTATCGGGAAGCAGGGCACGTGCCTCGCCTTTGCGGAACCAAGCGTAGTCCAGATTTGAGTCAGGCCACCGCTCCCGTTTCTGGTCGCGGGCGACCACACGCAACACTAGGCCATCGTTGGGATACAGGTTCTCCTTCCGGCGCCAGTTGTTAGCTGCCTTGGGATCGGGCGCCTCGGCAAGAAGCCGCTTTTCACGAGGAAGTGTTTTCCACTTTGCCAAACCCTGCTTCATCATCTCCACAAGGACCTTGTAGTTGGCGCTGGAACTGGCGGCGAGCAACTCTCCGCTGGGAGTCACCGCGTAGTGTCCCTGCGCGCCTCCTCTATTTCCTTTTTTAATTGTCCGTTGCTTGGCAAATTTTCGAAACAGCAACGCGTCCTCATCCTTACAGAAATCTTTCTGCATACGGTCACATGCATCGGCCACCACAACGAACTCGGCGGCCAGCTTTTGCACTTCGCGCTTGGACCAGACTAACTGTCGGTCTTTAACACCATTGCCTCACGTGTTGCCCAGTGGGTGGCCGTTCATCGCCCAAAACAGAATCGGCTTATCCTTCGCCTGCGCCTCGATGACCGCGTCCCAGAAACTCGTCTGCCAAGGTATCCTTC
This sequence comes from Verrucomicrobia bacterium UBA6614, assembly GCA_002433235.1. Classification (GTDB taxonomy): domain Bacteria; phylum Verrucomicrobiota; class Verrucomicrobiia; order Limisphaerales; family UBA1100; genus UBA6614. Next base: position 3,990 of record DJHS01000114.1, on the reverse strand, counting down.
GGTAAGAGAGCTCCCAGTTTTTTGGCAGAACATGATCGCGCCATTTCGCGTAGTTGGCATCCGACAATTCCTTTTCCTGGAATTTATCCGCCGCGGAGACGGGTTGCACCTGCAGCACCAGGGCGAGCAAGACGATGTAATAGACTTTCACGCCCACAATCCTACTCACACCAACGCTGGCGTCAATACCGTGCCGCCTTGCCAGTGGCTTGCTGTTGTCTAAAGTTGGAGCGTTATGAAGAAGTATAAAGTTCAGTGGGTGATGTCGAAAATCGAAGGCGCAATCGGCCTCACTGTTGAGGCAAAAAACTGTCGCGATGCATTTAATATAGTGGTGAGGGAGCATGAAAACTCATCGCACCCGTATATTTATGTCTATAGTGGGTGGGGGCTTTTCGATCATAAAGAATACTCCAATCCTCACTATGTTCAGCCTCAAACAGCAAAGCCGCAAGTAGACGATGAGGCGCGGACACAACAACCTGCACCAACAGATGGCCGAGTTGCCCGATCAGGTGGGAGCACAGATGGCTCTGATGGCTGGTTTGAGAAGATTGATGGCTCCAGCCTTACAGAAAAACAAATACTCCTCGCACAGCTGGCCGAACTTAGGATTATTAAACGATGTGTCGTAGGAACTATCGTTGTTGTCGTTATAATTCCGTTTGTTATGGCTGCCATTATGGCTGGTTAACCCCATGGACCAACCCAATTCATCTCCAGACAGCTAAGGGTTGGCTGGAGTTGGGGAATCATGAGGAAGCCTTTGAGGAACTCGAAAAGGTTGAGGCTCCATTGCGAGGGCAACCGAACGTTTTGGAGTTGTGCTAGTTGCAAGGCTGTTAGCTATGTTCCGCAAAAGGTCTGGCAGACTTTTTCCTCCGGCGTGGGCGGGAATTGATAGGGCTCATGGACGGGAAGACGGTTGTAGGGATTTTTTAAGGCAGCCAATAGGTCTTCCAAGGGGCGCATGTTGCCTTGCGTGGCGGCTTCCAAGGCTTCTTCCACTTTGTGGTTTCGCGGGATTAGGGCTGGGTTGTTGGCGCGCATCAAGGCTTGGGCGTCTTTTAGGGGCTTCGAGTTTTTAGCAAGACGCGCCTGCCAGCGAGCATGCCATTCTTTAAAGTTTTCGTTGTTATAAGGTTTGCCTTTTGGTGGGGCTTCCGTGGTTAAGTTCAGAAAGGTGTTGGTGTGGTCTGCGCCTTGTCGCTTCATCCAATCCAGTAGATCAGTAATGAGATTTTCGTCTTCTGGGTGTTCGCCGAAAAGGCCCAGCTTGGAACGCAACATGGTGAGCAATTTTTCCCTGTAAATTGTGGCAAATCCGTTGATGGCTTCTTCCGCAAGCTGGGTTGCTTTTTCGGTGTCGTCATCCAGGAGAGGCATGAGGGTCTCGGCCAGGCGTGCCAGGTTCCATTGCGCGATGGCCGGTTGTTTGGCATATGCGTAGCGTCCCGTGTGGTCAATGGAGCTAAAGACCGTTCCTGGATTATAGGCATCCATGAAGGCGCACGGTCCGTAATCAATGGTCTCACCGGACAAGGCCATATTGTCGGTATTCATGACACCGTGAATAAAGCCCACGCGCATCCAGTGGGTGATCAGCTCGGCCTGTTTTTCAATGACTCTCTTTAGCAGGGCAAGAGGCTTGTTTTGCTCGCCTTCAACTTCCGGGTAGTGCCGCTTGATGGTGTAGTCAAGGAGGGACTGGATTGTTTCCCGGTCCCGTTGCAAGGCGGCGTATTGAAATGTGCCAATCCGTATGTGTGAGCTGGCAACGCGTGTGAGGATTGCTCCCGGCAAGGGGGTTTCGCGGTACACACGCTCACCGCTGGCAACCACCGCAAGGCTGCGGGTTGTGGGGATACCAAGTGCGTACATGGCTTCGCTGATGATATATTCACGGAGCATGGGGCCCAGTGCGGCACGTCCGTCGCCTCCCCGTGAATAGGGAGTGGGACCGGATCCCTTGAATTGAAGGTCATAACGTTGCCCAGTTTGAGTGACGTGCTCGCCCCAGACAATCGCGCGCCCGTCACCCAACATAGTAAAGTGGCCGTACTGATGTCCCGCATAAGCCTGGGAGAAAGGCTCCGTTCCATTCGGCATTTGGTTGCCTCCGAACAGCGCGGCTTTTTCGTCCGGCCTCAATTGGGAAAAATCCAGCCCCAGATCCGTGGCGAGCGGTTCGTTGAAGAGGATCATTTCCGGCTTGGACACAGGCGCAGGCGGGAGCTTGGCATAAAACACGTTGGGCAGGTGAAGGTAGGTGTTGTCGAAGTTGAAACCGGCGGCTGCCATCTCTCCGCCAGTCTAACATCGCTGTCAATTTAGCGGCTTCCGTGGGCTCGAGGAGCGCCAAGAGGGTTTTTTGATGAGATCGATTCGAGCTGGGGATACACAAGTGTCTGCAATCGTAGGTACCACAAAAATGTTGTCCGGACCCGACGCGACTTTAGAATGCGGGACGTTGCCACATGAGAAAATCCGTACATCTGTTTGTTGTTCTACTTGCCCTTGCCTATCCGCTTGCTGCCTCCATTCCTCCGGCCGGCCGAATCCATGTGGGCTGGGCGATTACCAGCATTACGCCCAAGCAACCTGTTGCCTTGGCCGGCCAGTTTTACAAGCGTATCTCCCAGCAGGTGGAATCACCCTGCATGGCTACGGTGTTGGCCTTGGAAACGCGAAAGGACGGTCAGTCGCTTGAACAGGCCATCATGGTCTCGTGCGATCTTGTGTTCATCGCTGACTCCCTTCAGCCGCGACTGCGCAAGATGCTTGCGGGGCGGCTGCCCGGCTTTGACCTGAAGAAACTTTTCCTCAACGCAACGCACACCCACTCCGGTCCGGTTACGCACGCCATGGATTGGTATACGGTGGATGATGCGGGCGTGATGAAGCCGGCGGCGTATGTTGATTTCATGCTCCAAAAAATTGCCGCGGCCATTGAGCGGGCTTGGAAAAACCGTGCGCCCGGCGGTGTTGGCTGGGGGCTGGGGCACGCCGTTGTCGGCTCCAACCGGCGCATGGTTTACCGGGCGCCGCAGGGCCAACCGCCCTTCGGCGGCGGCACCGCAGCGATGTACGGGCGAAATAATATCCCCGCCTTTCTCAGCACGGAGGGCTCGGAGGATACCGGTATCGAAATGCTTTTTTTCTGGAATGACAAAAATGAACTGACCGGCTGTGTGCTAAATGTCGCCTGTCCTTCGCAGGTGCGCGAGTCAGCCCGCGACATCTCCAGCGATTATTGGGGCAAGGTGCGAAAGGAAATGGCCAAGCGACACGGCCCCAATGTATTCGTGCTACCTTGGTGTGGCGCGGCCGGCGACCAGTCGCCGCACGTGCAGTATCGCAAGGGTGCCGAGGCTCGCATGCGAAAGCTCCGGGGCGATCTCGCCGCCGATGTCGTTATTGCCCAGCGCATTCTGGATGCGGTCGATACTGCCCTGCCCGCTGTAAAAAAGGACATTCGCAACGAAGTGCCCTTTGGTCATCATGTCGAGACACTCCAACTTTCCAAACGCTTGGTGACACGTTCAGAAAAGGAATGGGCACAGGCAAGGGTTGAAAGCTTGCTGGCCAAGCCTGAAGGCAAGCGAACCAGCTCTGAGGAGTCACACCTGCGCTGGAACCAGCACGTCCTAAATCGATACCGGGAGCAACAGACCAACCCCAAGTTTGCCATGGAACTGCATGTGTTGCGCCTGGGTGATGTGGCGGTGGCGACCAATCCCTTCGAGCTGTTTCTGGATTTCGGTCTGCGCATGAAAACCCGCAGCCTTGCGCCGCAAACCTTTGTGGTGCAACTCGCCTGCTCCACCGGCTGGTATCTGCCCACCGTCAAGGCCGCGGCTGGCGGCGGTTACAGCGCCATTATCCAGAGCTGCATCGTGGGCCCGGAGGGTGGCGACGTTTTGGTGAATCGAACCGTGGAACTCATCAACACCATGTGGACGAAATAAAAAATGGTGCCCACGACAGGAG
>DJHS01000087.1:19294-19729 GCA_002433235.1 Verrucomicrobia bacterium UBA6614 | reverse complement strand
GGTGAAGGCGTATTGCGTGTCGGTATCGATGTTCATTTTCACCACGCCGTACTCGAGCGTCTCCTTGATCTCGTGTTTCTCAGAGCCGCTGCCGCCGTGGAAAACCAAATCAAACTTCGCGCTCTCGCCGTGCTTGCTGATCACGGCGTCCTGGCCCTGCTTGAGAATGTCCGGGCGCAGCTTCACCGCGCCGGGCTTGTAGGCACCATGCACGTTGCCGAAAGTGGCGGCGAACATGTACCGGCCAATGCCGTTGAGGCTCTCGTACACCGTGAGCATATCCTCAGGTGTGGTGTAAAGTTTCTCGGCGGGCATATCCTCCGTGCCGGCCGCGCCGTCTTCCTCGCCGCCGACCACGCCGGCTTCCACCTCAAGGATGATTTCATTGGCCACACACAGCTCGAGGTATTCCTTCGAGATGGCCATGTTCTCCTC
>DJHS01000087.1:0-18904 GCA_002433235.1 Verrucomicrobia bacterium UBA6614 | reverse complement strand
CGCCGCTTGGCGGTCTCCGCGATGAGCGGCTTGAGGAAACCCTCGGCGGCTTCCGGTTGGCAGTGGTCGGTGTGCAGGCCGATGAGGATGTCGTATTTCTCGGCAAGCCGATGAGCCGCCTCAGCCAGCACGATGCAGCCGTGGACTGAATCCTTTACGTTCAAGCCGGAGGCAAACTGGCCGCCACCAGTGGAAAACTGGATGATGCCGTCGGACTTCGCGTCGGCAAAAGCCTTGAGCGCGGCATTGATGGTGGTGATGGAAGTGACGTTGACCGCCGGGTACGCGTAGTCGCCCGCTTGGGCAGCATCGAGCATCGCGGCGTATTGCTGGGGTGTGGCAATGGGCATAACAGTTTTCCGCCAAATGGGACGGGGAGCGCGGAAAGTAGGGATTTATGGCGAAAAATCAATTCAAAAAGATGGCCTGAATTTTTGGTGGAGCGTGGACAATTCCTTCCGGTGTGCTATCCTCGGGCCGTTGATAACCATAAGACAATTCTTTGACCTCGGGGCCATTGGATTTCGCCAGCCGGGGTTTCCGCTCCGGCTGGTTTTTTAGGGTTCAAATTATTCACATCGGCCTTTGGGCGTTGCGTGGGTAGGGGCTGGCCGCATAATCGGTCTGGGGATGGAGATGCTCAATTCCATTTATGAGGTCGCGCATCGTGTGCTGACTTTTCACTTGTTCAAGATGGGTGAAGGGCACGTGACGCTGGGCGGGCTGCTGTTCCTTGGGATCCTGTTTGTTTTGATCATCATCGGCGAGCGGGTGTTTCGTGAGCGCGTGATCATGCGCATTTTCGACAAGACGGATTTGCCGGAGTCGCTGGAGTACGGGATCGCGAGGATCATCGGCTATGTATTGATGTTGATTGGGTTTTACATGGCCTTTCAGGTGGTGGGGGTGGATCTGAGTTCGCTGGCGTTTATTGCGGGTGCTGTGGGGGTGGGTATTGGTTTTGGACTTCAAAACATCATCAACAACTTTGTCAGTGGTGTGATTATTCTGGCCGAGCGACCGATTGCGATCGGGGACCGTATTGAAGTGGGCGGCACGGCGGGGCGAGTGGTGAAAATCAGCCTGCGGAGCACAACGGTGATAACAAATGACAACATCACGATGATTGTGCCCAACGGAGATTTCATCTCACAGACAGTTACCAACTGGAGCCACGGCGACCCCAAGGTTCGCATCCGGATTCCCATTGGCGTGGCTTACGGGACGGATCCGCAATTGGTCGAGCGTTTGTTGCTGGAAGTGGCTCATGAGCATCCGAAGACGCTGGACCAACCCAAGCCAGTGGTGTTGTTCGAGGCGTTTGGTGACAACTCACTCAACTTTGAGCTTGCGGCTTGGACCTCGGAAATGACGACCCGGCCGAAGCGCTACATGAGCGAATTAAACTTCGCCATCGAGAAAAAGCTGCGTGAGAATGACGTGGAGATTCCGTTCCCGCAACGCGACCTGCACGTACGCTCGGGCGTGCTAGAAATTAAAAAGGCGGCGGATGGAGAGCCAGTCGCCGCCTTGTGATTGCCGGAAAACCCGGGTGGATTAAACGTCGCCCTTTTCCAAGCCGGGCGTCTTCTTTCGGGGCACAACGTTAGGCCTGCCTTTACCGTCAAGGCCCTTGAAGTCGAAGTTCAGGCCGTTTAGGTCGAACTTAAACTCAAACCGTTTCTGGTTGCGTTTAACGTTTTCCAACTGGTCGAGTTTTTGGCGGAGGTTTTTCGGCACAGCCTTGCGATCCTCCTCGTCGTTTACGTCACCCTCAAACAAAAGCTCACCTTCGGGATCAGTGGCTTTGAAACGCTTTTTGCCGTTCTGATTGGACAACGTGTAGGTGCCAGTGTTGTCGCTGATGCTTGTGGTGCTGTTATTGATCTGAATTTGCTTTGCGCCCGGCAGGTTAGGAAGGTTGGGCAGACGCGGGATTTTGGGTTGGGCGGGCAGGGGATTGATTCCGCCGCGTCCACCGGGAGCGGGCAGGATGCGCAACTGCCCCTGTCCGCCGGGAACACCAAAACCAAAGCCGAAACCCTGAATGCCATTGGGCAGTTTGCCTGGCTCAACATTCTGCCATTGTTTTTGCCACTGCTCGATGGCTTGGCGCAAATTCTTCCTGGCTTCGGGATCGTTGAGATCGAAGTTGCCTCCGCCGAAGAACGGCTGCCATTCGCCACCCTGCCAGCGGAAAGGCACATTCCGTTGGCCGAGTTGAACGGCTACATTGCCCTTGCCGAGTTTGACTTTGACCTGCTGTGGTTTGCCTTTTCGACGGAGTGAGAGGGTGATCTCATCGCCGGGCTTTCGTGTCTTGATCAGGGTTTGAAACTGCTCAGCATTGACGATCAACTGGTCATCCAGTTTGGTAACGATGTCGTTCACCTGTAGCTTAGCCTTCTCCGCGGGGCTGCCCTTGGCTACGTGGCCGATGGCGATACCCGTGCCCGCGGGTAGATCCAGTTGTTCGCGGACAATTTGCGGGATCGGCGCCATGGCGATTCCGAGGTAGGTGGCTTCCTTTCCTTTCGCGGCGAGGATTCTCGGTTTGGCTGGCTGCGGCTTCTTGTCGTTGTCGGCTGCGGCGGCCATCGGCAAAAGTGCGGCGGCCATGAGTGTATGGATCAGTTTATGTTTCATGTCTCCTGAGTCTGTGTGTTTAATGAATCTCCATGGGGATTAAAAAATGTTCTTCGCGCGGCACGGAATGTCTGATGCGGGTGGCACCGTCCTGAGCCTCCCATGTGTAGGTGTCGACCATTTGCATGCGCACGCGGCGCATGGGGAATTCATCCGGCGTGTGGACGATGCCCTCATCAATCGCACCCAAGAGGGAATTATCCATGGCTATGGGGCGCAGATTGACTTCCCCCGTTTTGGGTGTGTGGACGATCGAAGCAGAACGAACGCTGGAGCCATTGGTCTTGGGTTGATTTGTCGGCTTGGCAGGAAGAAAGACCAGAACCATCAGCAATGCCGCGGTTCCCATCGCAGGGATGAGCCAAAGGCGCCAGCCCTGGACGGAATCCGGCATGGGGGTAATGGTGTCGGCTGTGATGGCTTGTCCGATGCGTTCAAGCAATCGATCGTCAGCTGGCAACGGCTTTAAGTGCCGCAGTTCAGCTTCCAGCACGGGATCAAACTCAGGATCGTGATGAGCATTCATGAATGTGACAGCAAATTGTCCTTCTTCAAATAGTCCAAGCCATAACGGTAACGAGAAGCCGCCGTGTTCATCGGAATGTCGAGCGTCTCCGCGACTTGAGCGAAAGTTAACTCGCCCCAAATCTTGAGCACGATCACCTCGCGAAATTTTTCGGGCATGCGTTTCATGGCTTGGTCCAGCAGTTGGGCCGTCTCGGCCTTTTCAAGGGTGTCATCAAACCAGCACACGGTTTTCGCATCGGCCATGACGGCTTCCTCACGTCGGCTGCGCCGATCCATTCCCCGTGCGAGGTCGATGGAGCGGCGGCGAATGGTTGAATAAACCAGGGGCAGGTCAGGCGCGTGGCCATTGCCCCGGCGCCAGCACTCCACCAGTGCATCCTGAAGCACATCTTCCGCGTCGGCCTCGCAGCGCGTCTGTGCGCGGGCAAACAGCAGCAACCGCGTAGCGTGCTCGCGCAGCCATCCGTGCCAGTCTTGAGATTTCGTCTCCATCGCCCCGGCGCCCACTATACAGTCTACAGGCGTCCTGCACAGTGGAAAGCGGCGATGGCCGATATTTTTGTCTGGAAAAAATTGCCACCAAGGCGGCTATATCGCAGGGTTTGCCCATGCGGTTTTCACATCTTTTCAAACGTTTGTTGTCGGCTGTCGGCATGATTGCGGTGGCACTGTGTCTGACGGCTGCGCCTTCAGAATTACTTGTGTACGTCGGCACCTACACCCGGACGGAGGAACAGGGAATCCATTGGCTAAGGCTGGACATGGATACAGGCAAGCTCACTGCCGCGGGAAAATTGGCTGGCCAAAAGAATCCTTCGTTCCTAGCGATTCATCCGAATAAAAAATTCCTCTACGCAGTGAACGAGATCGGCAATTTCAAAGGAGAAAAGGCCGGCGGCGTGAGTGCGTATGCAATTGACCCGAAGACGGGGGCGCTGACGATTTTGAACCAGCAATCGTCGAAGGGCGGGGCGCCGTGTCATTTGGTGGTGGATGCGAGTGGGCGCAATGTGCTCGTGGCCAATTACACGGGCGGCAGCGTGGCGAACCTGCGCATTGCGCGGAAGTCAGGACGGTTGCGGAAGGCGTCGGCGTTCATTCAACACGAAGGCTCGAGTGTGCTCAAGCCGCGGCAGGCGGCGCCGCATGCGCATTCGATCAATGTTTCGCCCGGCGGCAAATTCGCGGTGGCGGCGGATTTGGGTTTGGACAAGGTGCTGGTGTACGGCTTTGACGCGAAGGCGGGGACGTTGAAGCCGGCAGGCTTTGCCAAGGTGGCGCCGGGCGCGGGGCCGCGGCACTTTGCGTTTCATCCGAACGGCAAGTTTGGTTATGTGATCAATGAGATCACGTTGACTGTGGCGGCGTTTGCCTGGGATGAAGGACAGGGGAAGTTGACCGAGCTGCAGACGATCTCGACGCTGCCGGAGGAGCGCGGCAAGGGGATGAGCACGGCGGAGGTGCGGGTGCATCCGAGCGGGAAGTTTTTGTATGGCTCCAATCGCGGGCACAACACGATCGCGGTCTTCGCGATTGATCAAAAGACGGGCAAGCTGAAGGCGGTGCAGCATCAGTCGACGCTCGGGAAAACGCCGCGCAATTTTAACATCGATCCGACGGGGAAATTCCTAGTGGCGGCGAACCAATCGAGCGGCGACATTTTTACCTTTCACATCAATCAGGAGACCGGCGCGCTGAAGCCGACGGGGCATTTGGTGAAGGTGCCGCTGCCGGTTTGCGTTAAGTTTCTCGATCTTACCTCGAAATAATTACACGAAGAGCTGCGATGTCGGCTTGATTGTCAGTTCTGGAATATGTGCTCGCGGGTGCAGCTTGGCAACCGCCAAGACAATTTCGCCGATGTCGGATGCCTTTAGAATAGTGGCTCGGTGTTCCGCGGAAGGCGGTTCCGGCCGGTCGTCCAGAATGGGCGTGTCCACTTCGCCGGGGCAGATTGTCGTGATGCGAATGTTGTTTGGCAATTCATCGCCTGAGGCGGATGTGCCCAAGGCGTTCATGGCAAACTTGCTCGCGTTGTAGGCGACACCTCCAAGATGGCTCGCCCGCAGTCCGGCGATGGAGGAAATGTTGACCACCAAACCCTCCTTATGAGGCCGCATCAAAGGCAGTCCAAAATGAAGACAGTTGAAGGCCCCGGTGGCGTTGATGCGCATCAGCTTGTCCCAATCCTCGGGTGCGAGCTCGTTCATGGATCGCTTGGGTACGTTTACCCCAGCGCTATTCACCAATACATGCAGCCGGTCAAACGACTTGCCAAACCATTCGAAAAGTGCCTGTACGCTCTCACGTTCGCCTATGTCCACGGCATGGGTTTGCATTTCCCTTTTGGCCTGGGCCGCCACGGCATCCAATTTCTCCTGACGTCGCCCGGCGATGGCCACATTCATGCCTTCCGCGGACAATGCCAAGGCAATTGCCTCGCCCATGCCCGTGCCCCCGCCAACAACCAACGCATTTTGTCCTTCCAAATTCATGGTCGGCGCACGTTACCGGCGTGAGCCGTGAGGTACAACCGTGGATTGCCAAAAAGAACGGCCTCCGAAATAATCACCCCGTGAGAGCGATTCCCCTGATGATGTGTCTGGCAGCGGTCATTCAAGCCGCTGAACCAAAGGTGACGTTGATTTACGGGAGTTGGAATCCGGGCGAGGGAGGGCCGGTCACCACGCGCCCCAATCCGTTGAAGCAACCGTTTGGAGTGGATTTTGATATGCAGGGCAATATGTACATCGCCGAGTTGAGTGGCGGACGTGTGCTCCGTTATTCGCCCGACAATATCCTGAAAACGATCTCGGGAGATGGCAGCAAGAGTTACAAAGGGGACGGAGGCCCGGCCAAGGCGGGTACGTTCAACGGGATGCATAACGTGGCCGTAACTCCAAAGGGGGAGGTCTACATCTCGGATTCCTGGAATTTTTGTGTCCGGAAAATTGATGCAAAAGGATTGCTCAGTACGGTGGTCGGCACGGGCAAGCGAGGGTTCAGCGGTGATGGTGGGCCATTGCGTCAGGCGGATTTCAGTTTCACCATGTGCATCACATTGAACGCGACACACGACCTGATTTATATTGCCGATCTGCAAAACCGCCGCATTCGCGCGGCGAGTTTAAAATCCGGGAAGGTCAGCACGATTGCCGGCAACGGGAAGCGGGGGGTGCCAACCGATGGCGCACTCGCCACTCGATCGCCATTAGTCGATCCCCGCGCGGTGGCTCCGGATTCGCAGGGGAACATCTACGTCCTCGAACGTGGTGGACACGCCCTTCGGGTGGTGCGTCCAAACGGAAAGATTTACACGGTGGCCGGCACGGGCAAGCGTGGCAAGCTGGATGGCCCCGGCAAGCAGGCGACCTTTGGCGCGCCCAAGCACATTTGTGTGGATGACGCCGATAACGTGTACATCGCCGATGAAGCCAACGACCTGATCCGAAAATACGATCCGAGAACCGGCGGGGTTTCAACCATACTGGGTCACGGCAAGGTGAAGCTGGACTTTCCTCACGGTGTTACGTGGGAAAAGGGCAAGCTCTACGTCGTGGACACGGGGCACAACCGAATCCTCCGTATCGAGGATTAATCCTCCAGCGCCAGCTCAAGGTAGTCGGCGGCGTTTTGGTAGCAGATCCGCTGAATCATGCCTCCGACAAGTTCGTAATCATTGGGCACGATACCGTCACGCATCCAGCCACCAACGAGGTTGCACAGAGTGCGCCGGAAATATTCGTGGCGGGGAAAACTGAGGAACGATCTCGAATCAGTGAGCATCCCCACGAAACGCGAGAGTAGGCCGGTGTTGGCCAGTGCTTTCATCTGCCATTCCATGCCCTCCTGTTGATCGGCATGCCACCAGCCGCTGCCGAACTGCAGTTTGCCGGGTGTGCCCCCCTGGAAATTCCCGATCATGGTTGCGAACGTGAAATTATCCATTGGGTTGTTGTTATAGAGAATGGTCTTGGGGAGGGCGCCATCTTGTTCCAGCCGGTCGAGGAAGGTGCCGAGCGCGGCGGCTTGCGGCCAGTCGCCGATGGAATCGCAGCCAATATCCGGGCCGATCGTGTTAAAGAGGCGCGTATTGTTGTTGCGCTGCGGGCCGATGTGCAACTGCATGGCCCATCCTTTGGCGGTGTAAAGTTGCCCCAAGTGCGCCATGATATGGGCCCCGAATTGGCGTTGCTCGTCGTTTGAGGCGGCGCGGCCGATCCGGGCCTTATCAAAGATGCGTGCGGCTTCAGGTTTGCTCGGGAACACATCGAAACAGTACGGGAAACTGTGATCGCTTAAGCGTGAACCGATGGCATGGAAATCCTCAACGCGCTTTTCCAGTGCGGCGAGGAAACCGGGCAGGGTGTTTGTGGCGATGCCGGATGCGGCGGCCAGCCGATCGGCCCAGGCATTGAACAGCTCGGGTTGGTCAACACTCCACGATTTGTCCGGGCGGAATGTCGGATAAACTTTGGTCCGGATGTCGAGTTCGGCGATGGCTTGATGATCGTCCAGCGGATCGGCGGGATCATCGGTGGTGCACAGGCCGCGGACCGCGAATTGATTTAGGATGCCGTGGACGGACAAGGCCGGATTGCTCAGTCGCTCCGTCGTTTGTTCCCAGATCGCCTCGGCGGTGTCGGGGCCGAGCAGGTCAGTGATGTCGAAGTAGCGCGCCAATTCCAGGTGAGTCCAATGATAAAGCGGGTTGCCGAGTGTGTGCGGGATGGTGCGGGCCCAGGCGAGGTACTTTTCCTTGGGATCGGCGTCGCCAGTGATCACGGATTCGGGCTCGCCATTGGCGCGCATGGCCCGCCATTTGTAGTGGTCGCCTTCCAGCCACATTTCACCGAGGTTGGCAAAGGAGCGGTTGTTGGCCACTTCGGCCGGTGGCAGGTGATTATGGTAATCCAGAATGGGCTCGCTTTTGGCGTACTCGTGATAGAGCCGCTGCGCGGGGTCGTTGCCCAACAAAAAATCGTCGTGAATGAACGCCATGAAACGCGGTTTGTCTAATGGAAACGCATGGTTTTTGCGATTCTTTTTCTCAACGGCATCTCCGGTCAGCCCGCAAATCGGGTGAAGGGCAGGCCTTGGATTCCCAGCCTGGCTTTGAACAAGCTGCCGGCGTGCGGCTCTTTTTCCAGCGCTTCCGGGCCCAGATTTTTGCGGGCACTGGTGATGTATAATTCGTCCATATTCTCACCGCCAAACGCGCAGGCAGAAACTTGACTGACGGGCAGTTCCAAATGGTCCAGTTCTTCGCCGGTTTCCGGATCCAGCCGTACCACGCCCCAGCCCCCCCAAAGGGCCAGCCACAGTTTGCCTTCCGCATCCGTGGCCATGCCGTCGGGGAAAGCGCCTTCCTGAGTGACATGATAGATCGGCCGGCGGTTATTGATGGCACCGGTGGCGCAATCAAAATCCCAAGCATCAATACGGCGGGTGGGGCTGTCGATATGATACATGATGGTGGCGTCGGCGTTCCAGGCGATGCCGTTGGGAATCGCGTAGTCCGTGGCCATCGGTGGGGCATGGCCATCGGCATGTAGGCAGTACATGGCACCGGTGGCGCCTTCTTCACAAATCGGCATGGTGCCTGCCCAGAGCCGTCCGGCCGGGTCACATTTGCCATCGTTAAAGCGATGTTCCGGGTGTTCCGGCTCCGGATCAGTAATGGTCTCGGTGGTGCCGGTTGCCGGGTCAAAATACAGAAAGCCCTTTTCCGCAGCAACGACCAGTCGATCGTCCTGAGCGCGCACAAGGGTACCGGGCATCTGGCCAATATCCCACGTTTGGTTGGAGCCATCAGCGGGGTTGTAGCACTGGACGAGGCGTTCGAGGATATCGATCCACCACAGGACCTTTCGGTCCGTATCCCAAAGCGGGCCTTCGCCCAGCGGTGAACGAGTGTCCAGCAGCAGTTGCGGTTCCTCAAGAATCAGGCTCATGGGGTGATGGTCGGGGAAGGCGGGGTGGCTTGCCAGTCCAAACATCAATTGCCTCGCGCCATAGGCGGTTTTTCGCTACAAACCCGCGACCATTTATGAGTAGTCCCTCGTCAGAAAATCGTGATCCCGCCAAACTGCGCAGCGCGCGTTGGTTTGCACCAGACGATCTTCGATCGTTCGGGCATCGATCACGGCTCAAGGGCATGGGCTGGGCGGATGACGATTACCGCGATAAACCGGTCATCGGTGTCCTGAACACGTGGAGCGATCTCAACACCTGTCATTCCCACCTGCGCGAGCGCGCCGAGAAAGTGAAGCAGGGGGTATGGCAGGCGGGCGGTTTTCCAGTGGAAGTGCCGGTGATGTCGCTGGGCGAAATGCTGATGAAACCGACGACAATGCTTTATCGCAACCTGCTCGCGATGGAGACGGAGGAGGTGCTTCGCTGTCACCCGATCGATGCCGCAGTGCTGATGGGGGGCTGCGACAAGACGACGCCGGCGCTGTTGATGGGCGCGATCTCGGCGGATATTCCGGTGATTTACCTGCCGTGCGGTCCGATGTCCACCGCGCGCTGGGGCAAGGAGACTTTGGGCAGCGGCAGTTCGGTGTGGAGTTTTTGGGCTGAGCGTTGCGCGGGCAATTTGTGCGACGCAGACTGGACGAAATTCGAGAACGCCATCGGCCGTTCACCCGGTCACTGCATGACGATGGGCACGGCCTCGACAATGGGGGCGATTGCGGAGTCGTTGGGCTTCTGCCTGCCGGGCGCCTCGAGCATTCCGGCGATGGTGAGCGAACATATGCGCATGTCCACCGCCTGCGGCCGCCGCGCGGTGGATCTGGCCTGGGCCGATCTCAAGCCGTCGGACCTCCTCACACGCGAGTCGTTTGAGAATGCCATCACGGTGGACATGGCGGTCGGCGGCTCCACCAATGCCATCGTGCACGTGATTGCGATGGCGCGTCGCGCGGGCTTTGATATTTCGCTGGAGGATTTCGACCGCATCAGCCGCGCCACACCCGTGCTCGCCAATGTACGTCCCAACGGTGACGAGTATGTGATGGAGGATTTTTATAATGCCGGCGGTTTGCGGGCGTTGATGGCGCAGCTCGGCGACAAGCTCCACGGCGATTGCGCGACGATCACCGGCCAGACGATTACGCAGAACCTCGCTGACGCGGAGTTGATTGATGATGATGTGATTCGCACGACAGAAAACCCCGTGCAGGCCGAGGGTGGCACGTTTGTGCTACGCGGTAATCTGGCTCCGCATGGTTGCGTGGTGAAACCTTCGGCAGCCGCGCAGGATCTTTTTACGCACCGTGGTCCGGCTCTGGTTTTTGATAATTACCCGGACCTCAAGGCCAAGCTGAATGATCCCGATCTCGAGGTCACCAAAGAAACCGTACTTGTCCTGCGCAACGCCGGTCCCGAGGGCGGGCCGGGTTTTCCTGAGTGGGGCATGTTGCCGATTCCCGACAAGTTGCTGAAGGAAGGCGTGCGCGACATGGTGCGTCTGTCTGATGCCCGCATGAGCGGCACCAGCTACGGCATGTGTGTGCTGCACCTCTCGCCCGAGAGCCATGTCGGCGGCCCGTTGGCCTTGGTGCAAACGGGGGATGAAATCGAGCTCAACGTACCCGAGCGCACCATTCAATTGCACGTGAGCGATGAGGAGCTCGAGGCCCGCCGGGCCGCGTGGCAAAAGCCCGAGCCCAAGTACGCCCGCGGTTACGGCCAGCTTTATATCAACCACGTCACCCAAGCCCACGAAGGCTGCGACTTTGATTTTCTGCAACACGGCCCGGCTACGCCTGAGCCTCCAATTCATTAAAGCCAATGAACACCGCCACCATCACTCCCGAGACGCTTTCCAACTCCGTGATCGCTGTGCCGCCCTTGGCGCGTGATGCGGACCTCAACGTGTGCGCCACTGAGAATGCCAAGATCATCCAGCACCTCGAGGCCGGCGGCATTCGCACGTTGCTCTATGGCGGCAATGCGGTGTTTTATCACATTGCTCTGGCCGAGTACGCTGCCACTTTGGCGTTGCTGCAGGAACAGGCCGGCGCGAACACGACTGTAGTGCCATCGGTGGGTCCGGCGTATGGCACCTCGATGGATCAGGCATCGGTGCTGCGTGATTTTGATTTTCCGACCGTCATGGTGTTGCCCGCGCGCGACATCGCCACGCCCAAGGGTTGCGCCACCGGTATTCGCAAATTCGCCGAGGCCTATGGCAAACCGATCGTGCTCTACATCAAATTCGAGGGCTATCTCGAGCCGGAAGATGCACAGGCACTCGTGGATGACGGCGTGGTGAACTGGATCAAGTACGCCATTGTGCGTGACGATCCGACACAGGACGATTACCTTAGCAAACTGGTCAATTGTGTGGACCCGCAAATCATCGTCAGCGGTATCGGCGAACAACCGGCCATCACGCATGTGAACGGCTTTGGGGTAAACAGCTTCACCAGCGGCTGCGTGTGCGTGGCGCCGAGTCTCTCCATGGAAATGCTTGCCGCTCTCAAGGCCGGCGATCTCGAAACGGCCGAACGCATCCGTCAAACCTTTGAGCCGCTCGAGGATCTCCGAAACAGCATTAACCCCATCCGCGTGCTGCACACCGCCGTCGCCGAGGCCGGCATCGCCGAAACCGGCCCAATCCTGCCCCTGTTGCACGGCGTGTGTGACAATGGCACGGCTAAGATCGCCGCTGCCGCCAAGGAATTGCTGGGGCATAATTGATCTCACGCAGAGACACGGAGATGCGGAGAAAAATGGTCAAATCTCTGCATGAGGCGCATGAAATCAGTGTGCATCCGCGGGGATCTGTGTTCCACTCGGCGCATGCACCGTTTTCTTTGCTTGTTGATGGCATTTGCGTGGCCGGCATTATTGGTGGCCAAGGATGGACGACCTAATTTTGTGGTCATCCTCTGCGATGACCTTGGCTATGGCGATCTGGCCTGTTACGGGCATCCGCACATCACGACGCCGCATCTGGATCGGTTGGCCAAACAGGGCATGCGGTTGACCAGTTGTTATGCGGCGGCGCCGGTTTGTTCGCCTTCGCGGGCGGGGATGTTGACCGGTCGCACGCCGAATCGTTCGGGCGTGTACAACTGGATTCCCGGCAATCACGTGATGCACCTACGCAAGGATGAGGTGACGGTGTCGATGATGCTCAAGGAAGCCGGCTACGACACTGCCCATGTCGGTAAATGGCATTGCAACGGGATGTTTAATTCACCCGCTCAACCGCAGCCGGGCGATCATGGGTTCAACCACTGGTTTGCCACGCAGAACAATGCGGCGCCTTCGCACAAGAATCCCCGCAACTTTGTGCGCAACGGCAAGCCGGTCGGCCCGATGGAAGGGTACGCCTGTCAGCTGGTGGCCGATGAAGGGGTGGAATGGCTGCGCAATGGTCGGGACAAAAAGAAACCATTTTTTCTTTTCACCTGTTTCCATGAACCGCACGAACCGGTGGCTTCACCGGACAAGATGACCGCAGGCTATGCCAAGGTGGCTAAGAACAAGCTGGAGGCCGAGTATTTTGCCAACGTGGAAAACATGGACGCCGCTGTGGGCAAGCTGATGGCGGCGCTGGATGATCTGAAACTGGCTGATGATACGCTGGTGTTTTTCACCTCGGACAATGGCCCGGAAACTCTGCGGCGTTATGGCGGCGCGGGACGGTCGTACGGCAGTCCGGGACCGTTGCGCGGCATGAAACTGTGGCTGTACGAGGGCGGCATTCGCGTGCCGGGCATTCTGCGTTTTCCCGGCCGCATTAAGCCAGGCAGTGAGAGCGATGAACCGGTGTGCGGGCTGGACGTGCTGCCGACGCTCACGGCGTTGGCCGGCATCGAGCGTAAACCGGACCGGGCGATTGATGGCAGCAGTTTTGTGGAGGTGTTCAGCGGGAAACCGATCCGGCGTACGGTGCCGTTATATTGGCATTACTACAACGCGCTGGGTGCGCCCAAGGCGGCCATGCGCGTGGGCGATTGGATGGTGCTCGGCAGTTGGGGCAAGGCCAGTGGTCGCGGCGGCGGATTCTTCCGGGCAGCGGATCAAAAGCTGGTAAAGGAAACGCCCTTGAGCGAATTCGAGTTGTACAATTTGAAGGCCGATCGGGATCAGGAAAAGAACCTCGCCGCTTCGGAACCAGAGCAGTTGAAAAAGCTCACGGCCATGCTGGTGAAAAAATACCGCGAAGTGCAGGCCGAAGGGCCGGAATGGAAATTTGGGAAATAGAATGAAACAAGCGATTCTGATTTTATGCCTGTGCGTGAGTGTGGTGCAGGCGGAGGTGAAGCTGGCGCCGGTGTTTGGCGATTACATGGTGCTGCAACGCGGAGCCGTGGCGCCGGTGTGGGGCACGGCGTCGCCGGGTGAAAAGGTGACGGTGGAGTTTGCCGGGCAAACCAAGCGCACCGTGGCCGGGCCGGATGGCAAGTGGCGCGTGCGGCTGGATGCCATCAACGATCTCAAAGTGAGCCCGCTTTTCAAGGTGACGGGCGAAAACGTCATTCGCCTCAAGGAAGTGCTCGTGGGCGAGGTATGGTTTGCCTCCGGGCAATCGAACATGGCCTGGCCGGTTTCGAAGTGTCGCGATTTTGAAAAGGAAAAAGCCGCCGCCAAGTTTCGCCACATTCGGATGTTCACCACCGCCCGCAAGGCGACGTTGGAGCCGCAGTCTACAGTGGACGGCAAATGGACGGAGTGCACCCCGGAGACGGTTGGCGGCTTTTCAGGTGCAGCCTATTTCTTCGCGCGCGCGCTGCACGAAAAACTGAATGTGCCCGTTGGCATCGTACATTCCTCCTGGGGCGGCACGGCCATTGAGGCTTGGACCAGTTGGGAGGTGCAGAAAGATGACAAGCGCCTGCAGATGGTGCATCAACCATGGAAAGACAAGGCTGCGGCGGACCGAAACAAGCCGGCGAATTTATTTAACGGCATGGTGAACCCGCACATCCCGTATGCCATTCGCGGTGCGATCTGGTATCAGGGCGAGCGCAACTCGCGCCACATCGGGTTTGCCAAGGCGTACGCGATCCAGTTGCCAATGATGATCAACGACTGGCGCCGGCGTTGGGGGCAGGGCGATTTTCCGTTTCTCTTCGTGCAGTTGCCAAACTTCAAGGCGGTGAATCTTGATCCCAACGCGCCGAGTATTTGGGCGCACACACGCGAGAGCATGGCCAAGACCTTGGCGCTGCCCAACACCGGCATGGCCACCACCATCGATATTGGCGAGGCCAGAGACATTCATCCGAAAAACAAACAGGACGTGGGCCGCCGCCTCGCCAACTGGGCCTTGGCGGAGTTTTATAATCAGGCCGATGTGCCGACGAGCGGGCCGTTGTATGAATCGCACGAGACCGATGGGGCCAAGGTGATCGTGACTTTTCGCCATGCTGAGGGTCTCAAGGCCAGGGAAGGCCGGGAGATCAGTGGTTTCGCGATGGCCGGTGCAGACAAAAAGTTTTACGGCGCCACCGCCATCATTCGCCAAGACGGCCGCGTGGAGGTGACCTGTGAGTTGGTCGATCAACCTGCCGCCATTCGTTATGGCTGGGCGGACAATCCCGTGGTCAATCTTATCAACCGTCACGGCCTGCCGGCGGCTCCGTTCCGCACGGATGACTGGTGATTTTTTTGGAAAAACCTTTGCGTATGGAGCGGCTTGGCGGTTCAATCGGGCCCCACAAGATTTTATGAGATCCGCAATCTTTCTCACGTTCCTGTTCACTGCCGGCTTGGCGGTGGGGAAACCACCGGCGGGCTTCGGCACGCCTGATGTTGAAATCACTCTCGGCACGAAACACGGCCAGATGCGCTTTGACAAGGAGGCGCTCGCTGTGCCGCCCGGAGCCAAGGTGAAGATTCTTCTGAAGAACACCTGTGAAATGCTGCACAACTGGGTGCTCGTAAAGGGTGGCACGGCTGATCGCGATCGCGTGTCCGGCAAGGCGCTGCAGCTTGGCGCGCAGAGCATGGTGAAACATTTTGTGCCGGAAGACCCGGCCATCGTCGCCAGCAGCCAAATCGCCATGCCCGGCAAGGACGTGGAAGTTTACTTTGTGGCGCCCAAGGAAGAGGGCGATTACCCGTACGTCTGCACGCTGCCGGGGCACGCCTTCACGATGGTGGGGGTAATGGCCGTTTCAAAAAATCCGCAGCAGGCGTTGAATCGCCTGAACAAGGCGCGGCCGCAGGTGCGGGCCCAGCAGGCGTTGTTGGTTACGGACAAGCCGCTGCTGCAGCGGGCATTCGTGCAAAACTCACCGGCCCGCTCCATTTGCGTGGGGTTGCCGGGCGGGGTGAATTACCTGTTCGATGCGGAAGCCTGCACGGTGCAGTACGGCTGGACCGGCGCGTTTCTCGATGTGGGCCCGGACCGCAAGGGCCGCGGAGGACGTCATTGCAAAATTCTTGGCCAACGCTTCGAGGTGGGAGCGCGGGGCGCGTTGAAGGTTGGTGATGCCAAGCCGGTGTTTCAGGGGTATAGCCGGCTGGGTGCGCCGGCGTTTTACTACAGCATGGGCGGTGCGAGCGTGAAGCAGACCATCACCCTTCATGCCGGCTTGGCGGATGGGGCGCTCAAGCGGGGCCTGCAATACGCCTTTAAAGTCAATGGCGCGGAGGGGCTCGTGGAATTCAGGGTTGATCCCGCCCGCGTGGTGGCGGAAGCCAGCGCGGGCAAATGGAATGGGGACAAGTCGTTGCTGACGCTCAGCGCCAAGGAAGCCGCCGAATTTAATGTGACCATTTTACCAAAAAATTAAAATGAAACCGACTCGATTCATCTTCGCATCTCTCGTCTTGGCGGCCTTTGTCCAGGCCGCGCCCAGCAGGCTGCCCGCCGGTTACGCGGTGGATACTGTCGACATTCCCAAGGAAATCACCTTGGGGGTGGGCGGCATGGCCTTTCTCGACGAAACGACACTCCTGATCTGCACACGTGAAGGGGAGGTTTGGAAATTCAACACGGGCAACGGCAAGTGGTCCCTGTTTGCGGACGGCCTGCATGAGTCGCTGGGGCTTTGGGTGAACCCCAAGAATAAGGTGGTTTATGTAATGCAACGACCGGAGTTGACCAAACTTGTGGACTCCAACAAGGACGGTGTCGCCGACCAGTACCAAACGGTAAACGCTGGCTGGGGGCTGACGGACAATTACCACGAATACAGCTTTGGACCAGTGCGCGACTCGAAGGGGAATTTTTACGGCACACTGAACACCTCGCTGAGCTGGCCGGGCTGGGCGGGCAGCGCGAAGTGGGACAAGGCGCGCGTGCATGACTCCAAGATGGGGCGCGCGGCGAAATACCGAGGCTGGTCCTTCCAGATTACACCGGATGGAAAATTTGTGCCCTTTTCGCTGGGCATGAGGTCGCCCGCGGGCATTGGCATCAGCAAGGATGACGATATTTTTTACACTGACAATCAGGGAGACTGGAATGAGACCTCCACGCTCCATCACGTGGTGAAGGACCGGTTTCACGGGCATCCGTCTTCTTATTACGATCATCCCAAGTATATCGGCAAGGACCTGAACAAGATTTCCATCGAGGAATACCGCAAGATGCGCGCGCGCCCGGCGGTGTTCATTCCCCACGGTGAACTGGCCAATTCGCCCGGTGAGCCGGTGTTCGATTACACGGGTGGCAAATTCGGTCCGTTCAACGGGCAGATCATTCTCGGTGACCAGACCAAATCCAACCTCATGCGATTGCATGTGGAGAAGGTGGGTGGTGAATTCCAGGGCATGGCCATCAACTTCATTTCGCCGCTACAGACCGGCTGCATTCGCGGCGTGTTTGGGCCGGACGGCAGCTTTTGGGTGGGGCAGACCGGGCGCGGTTGGGGCTCGGTGGGCGGCAAGCAGTTTGGCCTCCAACGGGTACGCTGGGATGGCAAGACGACGCCCATGGCAATCCATCACATCAGCCTGACCAAGACCGGTTTCGATGTGCACTTTACCTTGCCGGTGGATGCCGCGGCGGGCGTGGATGTGGCGAACTATGACATCTTGGAATACGAATACCGCTACCGGCCACAGTATGGTTCACCCAAGGAAAAGCAGAAGAAAATGAAACCAACTGCCGTCAAGCTCTCGGCCGACCGCAAGGTGGCGCACCTGACGGTGCCGTTAAACGCCGAGAAGATTTACCAATTCAACCTTAACCAAAACCTGCGTGCCACCTCGGGCGCGGAGATAGTCAATCGCGTGGCGTGGTACACCGCCAACCGCCTGCACAAGTAGATCCATGAAAACCATCCGATTCGTTGCCCTGTGCGCCCTGCTGGCCGCATTCACCGCAAAATCCGCCGAACCCCTGAAGGCGCTGCTAATCACCGGCGGCTGCTGCCATGATTATGCAAAACAAAAACTGATTATCAGCCAAGGCATCAGCAAGCGGGCCAATGTGGATTGGGAGATCATCCATGAAGGCGGCTCGGGCCGGAATCATCGGATCTCCGTTTACCTGAAGAAGGATTGGATTAAGGACTACGATGTGGTGGTGCACAACGAATGCTTTGGCGCGATTGGTGACAAGGTCTTTGTCGAGGGGATGGCTACGGCACACCGCGATTCTGGCGTTCCAGCGGTGGTGCTGCACTGCACCATGCACAGTTACCGCGCTGCGGACAAAATCACCGATGAATGGCGCAAACTCCTTGGCGTAACCACCGTGCGCCACCAGCAGCACGTGGCCGTAGACATCAAAAACCTGCAGCCCAAGCACCCCATCATGAAAGGCTTCGGCGACAGCTGGAAAACACCCAAGGGCGAACTGTACGAAATCACCAAGGTATGGCCCAACACCACCGTGCTCGGTCAGGCCTACGGCATTCGCACCAAGAAAAACCACGCCTGCATCTGGACCAACCAATACGGCAAATCCCGTGTGTTTGGTACCACCATCGGCCACCACAACGAGACCATGCAGAGCGAGACATACATTAACTATCTCACCCGCGGACTGCTCTGGGCCTGCGACAAGCTGGACGAAAACGGCAACCCCAAGCTGGGCTACGGGCCGCGGAAGTAGGCGTATTCCATTGACTTTTGCCCATTTTTTGCCTATCACCCCTCGCCGAGGAGGGAAGTAAGTTTCCTGAACGAATCGTGTCTGCGTATGTTGATTCATACGTCGGGTTCAAAAGAATTGGCCAATGAGTACTACAACCAACAACGAAGAAGGCAATAAGGTTCTCTTTTGGGGATGTTTTATTGCTCTGGTAACCACCGCGTTTTCTTTCATCAGCCGCATGTTCCTGCTGGGGACATGGGGTGAAGAGTTTGGGCTAGATGACGCGCAAGCCGGCCGGTTGGCGGGCATTGGCATTTGGCCGTTTGCCGTCAGCATCATCGGCTTCAGCTTGGTGATCGACCGGATTGGCTACAAGGTGGCGATGATCTTCGCGTTCATCAGCCACATTGTCTGGGCGGCGATGGCGGTGAGCGCCTATTTCATATCGCAGCAGGGAAACACGCAGCTGGCATTTGAGTTGATCTACTGGGGCAGTCTGGTTTGCGCACTGGGCAACGGCACGGTTGAGGCTTTCATCAACCCAGTTGTGGCCACCATGTACAACAAGGAGAAAACCAAGTGGCTGAACATCCTGCACGCGGGCTGGCCGGGCGGCTTGGTCCTGGCTGGGATGATCATCATCTTCATCGACCACGTGCCGTGGTGGGTCAAGGTCGGCCTGATTGCCATTCCCGCAGTGGTTTACTTCATGATGCT
>DJHS01000023.1:0-9454 GCA_002433235.1 Verrucomicrobia bacterium UBA6614 | reverse complement strand
AAGCTGCAAGGCGACTTTCTTTGGCGACGACCCCGCCCGCAAAGCCAATGTGCTGGCCGTGTTTGACTTCGTCATGGGCCACACGCTGCGCCTGTTCCATCCCTTCCTGCCGTTCATCACCGAGGAACTTTGGCATGGTCTGGGCTACTCGCAGGACATGCCCGCCGATCAAGGCGGCGAAACCATCATGACCGCCCACTGGCCGAGAGCGTTCGAGGAAGATTTCAACGAACACTACGCGCTGGATGACACCATCGACGATCTCGTTGCCGCCAAGCACGAACTGGTCACCGCCGGCCGCAACCTCCGGGCAATCGGCAATATTCCGTTTGCCAAAAAGATCGATTACATCATCAAACCCGCCGGCCAACTGGACCCATACGAAATCGAAGTCACCCAAAGCCTGCTCAACGCCGAGTCATTGACCGCAGACGCCAGTTATGCCCCACGCAAAGGCACACCGACTGCTCGTTCTGCATTTGGCGAATTATATCTTCCGCTGGATGGATTGGTTGACGTGGAAGCGGAAAAGGGGCGGATTGGGAAACAGTTGGACAAGATTGAGAAAGAGATTGCCAAGTATGAGGGCAAACTTAAAAACAAGGACTACGTCGAGAAAGTTCCTCCACATGTTCTTGAGGATGCGAAAACACGTCTGGCGGATTGCCGTGAAAAACGGGGGCAATTGCAGCAGGCGTTGGATTATCTCGCCGGAGCCTGAGTTATTCCAAGGGCATGGCCTACTTGTTCAAACTTCTGCTGAACCCGGTTGCGGTGGTCTGGTTGGTGTTGGTCGGGTTTTGCGGTTGGTGCATTTACAGGAGAAGAACGAAATTGGCCATTGGCAGTGGAGGGATGGTTGTTGTTCTCTATATTCTGGGAGCATCACCATTTTCCTCGTGGTTGCTGGGGAAGTTGGAACATCCATATATTCGTGAGGGTTGGAAAGGTTTGCCGGCGGCAGATGCCATCGTGGTGCTGGGAGGGGGGCTGAGAGAGGGGAAAATGAGCGAGCCGGCTGGGTTCAATGCAGGGCCTTATTTTGACCGGTTTCTTGCAGGAGTTGAACTTGTGCATTTGGGCAAAGCTCCGAATTTGGTTTTGGGAGGCGGGAGTGTCAAAAATGGGGTGCGCATGGATCCAGAGGCTGAGTTGCTCGGGCCATGGTTGAAACGCCAGCAATTGCATGTGAAAATATTTGATCTTGGTATTTGTGCCAACACGCGTGAAGAGGCAAGGCGGGTGTTGAATTTGAAGGAAGAACATGCTTGGAAGAGAGTAATACTTGTTACATCGGCATGGCACATGCGCCGCGCAGAGGCTGTGTTTGGGACTACGGGAGTCGAGGTGATCCCTGTCGGCTGTGATTTTTCGGGCAAACAACCCGGAAGCCAAACACCATTTTACAAGCGGTTTTTGCCAGTTCCAGTAGGAGGGCGGCTTGAGCAGTTTCGCATGTATTTGCACGAACAATTCGGCTGGTTGTACTACCGTTCTCGCGGGTGGATAAAGCCCGGGACGTCATGAAGCAAAGGGATTTATATCGTGCGCACCAGGTGGCGCAGGAGACCGCGCGCAATGTCGGGGCATTTCTGAAAAGGCAGCTTCATGTCCGCAAGGATATCAATCACCAGTCGGCATATGACATCAAGCTGGAGCTTGACGAGCGCAGTCAGCGCAAGATTGAGCGTGCTTTGCGCAGGGTTTTTCCAGAAATATCAATTTTGGGTGAGGAGGGAGTCGTTGGAGACCCCTCGGCGGACTGGCGTTGGGTCGTGGATCCGATTGATGGTACAGTCAACTTCAGTCGAGGGCTGCCGCATGCTTGCATTTCCATTGCCTTGCAGCGACGCAGGACTGACGCCAGTGGACATTGGGATGAATACAACACGATTCTTGGCGTGGTGTATGACCCGTTTCTCGATGAAATGTGGGTGGCTCGGTTGGGGCAAAGAGCCCGCCTTAATGGGCGGGTAATTTGTGTCAGCGACACGAGTCAACTGGAGAAATCCATTGTTTCAATCGGCTTCGCCAAAAGCCGGTCAACACTTCGTCGTAACATGCCAGTATTCATGCGGCTTTATCAAAGAGTGCTCAAAGTCAGGCTGCTGGGCAGCGCGGCTTTGGCGCTCACTTGGACAGCCGCGGGACGCCTAGATATTTACCGAGAGAACGGTATCCATCTTTGGGACATCGCCGCAGGGGGATTGATTCTCGAATGCGCGGGCGGAGAGTTTTGGAGGAAACCGCTAAACGGGCGGTACACATACGAACTGATAGCCAGCAATGGTCTGCTGCGAAAAAAGGTTCAGCGGCTGGTCTAGTGGCTACGCTTTTTTCGCGATCTTGGCCCATGTGTCGCGCAAGGGAACAATGCGGTTGAAGATGGGTTGGCCTGCTGCGCTGTCCGTTGGGTCCACGAAAAAATACCCGTTGCGTTCGAATTGAAACCGTTCGCCAGCTTGGGCTTCAGCCAAGGCTGGCTCGACTTGGGCGGTGATGGTCTTCAGCGAATCGGGGTTAATGTGTTCGAGAAAATTTCCCTCCGCATCCGGCTCGGCTTGTGTGAAAAGTCGGTCATATAAGCGCACCTCGGCAGCAACAGCCTGCTCGGCGTTAACCCAATGGATGGTGCCTTTGACCTTTCGCCCATCGGGTGAATGGCCGCCCCTCGTTTGAGGATCATAAGTGCAGCGCAATCGGGTGATGTTTCCCTCCGCATCTTTCTCAAAGTCCGTGCAGGTAATGAAGTAGGCGTATCGCAGCCGCACTTCCCGGCCGGGGCCAAGGCGGAAAAACTTTTTGGGCGGATCCTCCATGAAATCTGTCCGTTCAATATATAGTCGCCGGGAAAAAGGCACTTTTCGGATTCCGGCCTTTTCGTTCTCAGGGTTATTGACAGCATCCAATTCCTCAACCGTATCCTCTGGAAAATTTTCAATAATTACCTCAATGGGGTCGAGTACGGCGCAGCGGCGCTCTGCGGTTTGGTTTAATTCCTCGCGAATGCTGTTCTCCAACAGCGTGATATCCGTGAGTGAATTATATTTGGTCACGCCCAAATTCCGGCAAAAATTGCGAATGGATGCGGGGGTATATCCCCGCCGGCGGAGCCCCGCGATTGTCCACATGCGCGGGTCATCCCATCCGGCAACATGGCCTTCCTGCACCAGTTGGATGAGTTTGCGTTTGCTCATCACTGTGTAAGTCAGGTTGAGGCGGGCAAACTCATGCTGGTGCGGCCGTGGCCGTGGCACAGGCAATGACTCCAATGCCCAGTCGTAAAGCGGCCGGTGTACCTCGAATTCCAGCGTGCAAATCGAGTGTGAAATGCCTTCGATGCTGTCGGAAAGGCAATGGGTGAAGTCGTACATCGGGTAGATGCACCATTTGTCGCCGGCATGATGATGCTCCTCATGACGGATGCGGTAGAGCACGGGGTCGCGCAGATGCAGGTTGGGCGAGGCCATGTCGATCTTCGCGCGCAGCGTCTTTTCCCCGTCGACAAACTCACCCACCCGCATGCGTTCGAATAACTCTAGGTTTTCCTCCACGCTTCGGTTCCGGCCGGGACTTTCCCGACCGGGCTTCTCGGGCACGCCGCGGTAGGCCTCCCAATCTTCCGCCTTCAAGTCGCATACGTAGGCCTTGCCATCCTGAATCAGCTGAACAGCGTAACCATGAAGCTGCTCGAAATAATCCGAGGCAAAATAGACCTTGGGCGCAAGGACTTGATTGGCCCAACCATCAATCAACCAACGAACGTCTTCCTGAATTGACTCGACATATTCGGTGTCTTCCTTGACCGGGTTGGTGTCGTCAAATCGAAGGTTGCACACGCCATTGTTCTCGAGGGCGATACCAAAATTCAGGCAGATTGATTTTGCGTGTCCAATATGCAGGTAGCCATTTGGCTCCGGCGGAAAACGCGTGATCACTTGGCCATATTTCCCGCTTGCCAAGTCTGCCGTCACAAGGTCGCGGATAAAATCCCGTGGGGTGTCACTGGTGGATT
The DNA here is from genome assembly GCA_002433235.1 of Verrucomicrobia bacterium UBA6614. GTDB lineage: Bacteria > Verrucomicrobiota > Verrucomicrobiia > Limisphaerales > UBA1100 > UBA6614. Next base: position 5,439 of record DJHS01000023.1, on the reverse strand, counting down.
CGCTGCTCATGCCTCCGGACGCTTCATCGGGCAAATCCTTCTCGCCGTCAATCATTTCCATTCGCTTTGACTTTTCACAGCCGCCTTTCTAACGTCTTGGGAAATGGCGGATGCATTGATCGAAGCACTCTCCGAGAACAACGGCGACATGGTTGTTGCACTGAAGTCTATAGTCTCCGCTGAGGTCCGGGTCGTGTTGGAGGGTGGCGATGTTGTCGGCCTCAATCTCGATGACACCAAGGTTTCCGACGAGGCCTTAGCCCAGCTTCATGGGTTGGCTAAGCTGCGCTGGATTGGTCTTGTGCGCACGGAAGTGACGGCTGATGGTGTGGAAGCACTTCGCAAGGCGCTGCCCGGCTGTACCGTGTTGGCTGATTTGCCAAAATGAAGACGCGCAGTAAACACCGCCGTGGCGTCACCATTCTCGAGTTGATGCTCGTCGTGGCCATCATCGGCATCTTGATGAGCATGATGTTGCCTGTTTTTGCCAAGGCGCTTCGTAAGGCTCGCAATGTGGGCCATGAGAATCCGAATGACCCCAATGGACCGCGAATTGCTCCATCCTCTGTCAAGCCAGGGCAATGGGACCGCGACTGATTGCAGTTGCGAATCGGGTCATTTTGGATTATCCCTCGGCAACCGCGCGCGTAGCTCAATTGGATAGAGCGCTGGCCTCCGGAGCCAGAGGTTGTGGGTTCGACCCCCGCCGCGCGTACCAGCTTTTGGCTTTTCTTTTTCCCGCCGCCGACTAGAGTGCGCGGCCAATCTGTCAAGGAACCAAACGCAGCAGTTTTAATCATGGGAGCAGACACATCCTCGGGAGTGCAGGCGGTTGATGCGCCGCCGTTGAAACCACTGGCCATCCCCGCGCGGCTGGCCGACACGCCGGCGGGGCCGCCAAAATATGCCGTCACGGTCAAGGATGCCGCGGGCGCCGAGGTGGCAGTGGCCGACCCCAACGCGACGCGGGCGGCGGTGGCGTTGATGAACATCCACGCGGTCACCGGCGGCGCGGCGTGCCACTGGGGCGGGCCGGCGGCGTTCGCGGAGATCATGGCGGCTGCGCACGCGCTGATGTTCGCCACCGAGGGTCGGCATTGGCACGAGGCGTTTAATTTTGTGAACGACGCGGGCCACACGGAGAACGGCGTTTATGCGCTCCGGGCCAATTATGGATTTGACGGGATGACGTACGAGGCGCTGCGGGGTTTCCGCGGCATCAAGAGCAAGCTGACGGGGCACGGCGAGAGCCACCTGAACCCGGAGGGCATCCTCATCAGCAACGGGCCGCTGGGCTCGGGCCTGCCGCAGGCGCAGGGGCTGGCCATCGGCGACCGCGTGGCGGGCAACGACCGCGTGACGCTCTGCACTATTTCTGACGGCGGCATGATGGAGGGCGAGGCCAAGGAATCGCTGGCGGCCATCCCCGGGCTGGCGGCGAAGGGGCGCGTGAACCCCTTCGTGCTCGTGCTTTCGGACAATGACACGAAGCTCTCCGGCCGCATCACCGCCGACAGTTTCTCCATGCAGCCGAGTTTTGAAGCGCTGGACGACCTCGGCTGGAAGGTGGTGCGCGTGGAGGACGGCCATGATTTGCAGGCGGTGTACCTCGCGCTGGAGCAGGCCATCGCTGGCGCGCGCGCGGATGCGTCCCAGCCGGTTTGCCTGTGGGTGAAGACGATCAAGGGCAAGGGCATCGCCGCCACCGAGGAGAACGCGGCCGGCGGCCACGGCTTCCCGCTGGGCAATGCGGAGAAGATTTGCGAGTGGATGACGGAGATTTACGGCGGCGATGCTCCCGCGGAGTTTGCCAACTGGGCAAAGGAGCTGCATGACGCCTGGGCCGCAAAGGAGGCGGCGAAGGCAGACGCGGCGCCGAGCGACGCGCCTGTTGTTAAAAAGAGCAAGGTGCAGGCCGGCCTTGCGAAGGCGGCGATCCAGGCAGCGGAGGAGGGGATTCCCGTTTACTCCGTGTCGTCGGACGTGCAGGGCTCAACCGGCATCAGCGCGTTCCAGAAGGCCTGCCCGGACCGGTTCATCGAGGTGGGCATCGCCGAGGCGAACATGGTCAGCACCGGCGTGGGCTTGAGCAAGGTGGGGCTGGTGCCGATCGTGGACACCTTCGGTCAGTTCGGCGTCACCAAGGGCAACCTGCCGTTGACGATGGGCGCGCTGAGCCAGGGGCCGGTCATCGCGATGTTCAGCCACGTGGGCTTCCAGGACGCCGCCGACGGCGCGAGCCATCAGGCCACCACTTATCTCGCCGCGGTCAGTTCCATCCCACACACGGTGGTCATCGTGCCGTCTTGCCCGGATGAGGCGGAGGCGTTCATGTACCAGGCCATCCGGCGCTTTGCCGACGACCGCGCGGCGGGCCGCGATGGCGAGAGCTACATATTCTTTGTCGGCCGCGAGAACTACCCGCTCAGTTGGGTGGAGAATCCCGCTTACGACTGGGGCAAGGCGCAGGTGTTGCGCGAGGGCGGCGACGTGGTGCTGGTGGGCAGCGGCGTGCTTTTAAACCGCGCCATCGAGGCCGGCAAACAACTGGCCGCCGACGGCGTCAACGCGACGGTCATCAACAACCCCTTCGTCAACCGCGTGGACGTGGACACTATCGGCGCGGCCGTGCAAGTGGCGGGCGGCCGGCTGGTGACCATCGAGGACCACCAGTCCATCGGCGGCATGGGCGCGCAATTGTCGCACGCCCTTTCCCGCACGGGCATCGCGCACACGGCCAAGACGCTGGGCATCGACGGCGAGTTCGGACAGTCGGCCTACAAGGCGGATCACCTGTACGAGAAGAACGGCCTCAGCGTCGAGGGCGTGCTGGTGGCTGCGCGGGAGCTGCTGGGCTAGTTGGTGGGAATCCAGCCCACGCCCGGGCGGAACTCGCGGTTGCTGCCGCTGGGCCCCTGGCAACCGGCGGCAATGAGCAGACCGGCGGCCAGCAGGATGAGAAGCATTCTGGACATGCGAAAAATTCTAAACGGGATTGCCAGAAGCGCAAGCCTGTAGCAAATTGCCGTGGCGCATGGATGAGGAATTCCAATCGTTAAAGGGCCAGCTGCTGATGGACAGCGGCAACTTGGCCGGCTCGTTTTTCATGCGCACCGTCGTGCTCGTCTGCGAACACACCGAGGAGGGCGCGTTCGGGCTGGTGTTGAACAAACGCAGCGACAACACCATCGGCGAGACAATCCTCGAGGATTTGCCGGAGCAGTTGACCGAGCAGAAGCTGTACATCGGCGGCCCCGTGCAGGCCGGCGCGCTGAGCTACCTGCACAGCGACGACTTCCTGCCCGACGCCAACGTGATGCCCAACCTGTCGCTCAGCCACTCGATCGAGGACTTGGCGGACTTGGGCGATTCATTTTCCACGACACAAAAGCTGCGCATCTTCGCCGGCTACTCCGGCTGGGGCCCCGGCCAGCTTGATGACGAGATGAAACGCAACTCCTGGCTGACGCACCCCGCGAGCCTGAACCACGTCTTTCAAAACGACGCCGAAAATCTCTGGCGCCAAATCATGCTGGAGAAAGGCGGCATCCACCGCCTGATGGCCGACGCCCCCGACGACCTGTCGTGGAACTAGGTAGCGCAGACTTCCCAGTCTGCTGTATCGCAGGATTCCAATCCTGCAAATCGGCCGCCACGCAGGCTGGGAAGCCTGCGATACACCAGGTTAGGAAACCTGCGCTACTTCACCACTCGCCGCCGCTTTCCCTGCCGGTAGGTTGTCTTGCGGCGGGGGCCGATGGTGTCTTCGCCTAGGCCTCTTTTTAGCTGGTTGATTTGGTCGCGTATGTGGGCGGCTTTCTCGAACTCGAGGTTCTCGGCGGCGGTGATCATTTCTTTCTCGAGGTCGTGGATCGTCTCGGTGATGTCGAGGTCCTCGGTGCCTTCGCGCAGGAGCATCACGGCCTTATCAGTGGCTTCCTGGCGATTGGCCAAGCTGTCTTCCACGGCGCGGTTGACGCCGCGTGGAGTGATGTTGTGTTCCGCATTGTGTTTTAGCTGGCGGTCGCGGCGGTGCCGGGAGACGGCCAGGAATTCCCGGATGCTCTTGGTCATGTCGTCGGCGTAAAGGATGACCTCGCCGTTCAAGTGGCGGGCGGCGCGGCCGGAGGTTTGGATGAGCGACGAGGTGCTGCGGAGAAAGCCCTCCTTGTCGGCGTCGAGAATGGCGACGAGGGAAACCTCGGGCAAGTCGAGGCCCTCGCGCAGGAGGTTGATGCCCACGAGCACGTCGAACTCGCCCTTGCGCAGGGCGCGCAAGATCTCGACACGCTCGATGGCGTCGATCTCGCTGTGCAGGTAGCGCACGTTGATGCCGATGTCGCGCAGGTAGTCGGTCAGCTCCTCGGCGGTGCGCTTGGTGAGGGTGGTCACGAGCACGCGTTCCTTCTTGTCTACGCGCTGGCGGCATTCCTCGATGAGGTCGTCGATCTGCCCCTGCAGCGGCTTGAGCGTAATGGTGGGGTCGACGAGGCCGGTGGGCCGCACGATCTGCTCGGCGACGCGCGGCTGCGACAGCTCGAGCTCCTCCTTCGCCGGCGTGGCGCTCACGTACAGCGTCTGGCCCTGCATCGTTTGAAACTCCTCAAAATTCATCGGCCGATTGTCCAGCGCGCTGGGCAGGCGGAAGCCGTGTTCCACCAGCACCGTTTTGCGCGACCGGTCGCCAGCGTACATGCCGTGCAGTTGCGGGATGGTCGCGTGGCTCTCGTCGATGATTAAAAGAAAATCGCGCGGGAAAAAGTCCATCAGCGTGTGCGGCCGGCTGCCGGGCTCGCGGCCGGCGATGTGGCGGCTGTAGTTCTCGATGCCACTGCAGTAGCCCAGCTCTTCCATCATCTCCAGGTCGTACTCCGTGCGCATCTTGATGCGCTGGGCCTCGAGCAGCTTGTCGTGTTTCTCAAGCCACGCGATGCGCTCGCGCAGTTCCTCGCGGATGGCCTTCATCGCGCGCTTCATCTTGTCCTCCTGCGTGACGAATTGCTTGGCGGGGAAAATGGTGAGGTCGGGCAGCGGCTCGGTGATGTCGCCGGAGAGAGGCTCGAAGCGCGCCAGCCGTTCCACCTCTTCTCCGAAAAACTCCACGCGGATGGCGTCCTCGGTCTGCGCGGGACGGATGTCCACCGTGTCGCCGCGCACGCGGAATTGCCCGCGCTCGAACGCAATGTCGTTGCGCGAGTACTGCAGGTCGACCAGTCGCGAGAGCAGTTGCTCGCGGTTGATCTCCATGCCAACGCGCAGCGGCAGCATCAGCGCCTCGTAATCCTCGCGGCTGCCGATGCCATAGATGCACGACACGCTGGCCACCACCACCACGTCCTCGCGCGACATCAGTGACGACATCGCGCTGAGCCGCAGCCGCTCGATCTCCTCGTTCACCGACGAGTCTTTCTCGATGAACGTGTCCGTGCGCGGGATGTA
>DJHS01000102.1:2636-14845 GCA_002433235.1 Verrucomicrobia bacterium UBA6614 | reverse complement strand
AGTCCCTTCTCCGGTACCACTTTTGATTGTTGGCTGGGCTTATTTTAGTCGTTCTCCACCCAGCTTTCCACTTTCACACTGACCTTCTTCAATGCCTCAGAAAGGCCGTTCTCAACCACCCAATCCTCGTGCAACAGTTGCTTGTCCTTGGACCAGCAACGCAATTGTATGACGTGTTCAATGCGATCGTAGCCTATCCTAATGACCGCCTTGTTGGCGGCGGGTTTTTGCAGCCATCCCTGCCATTCGTCCCGGGTTTCAAACACGGACAGTTGGGCTTCGGGCCATGCCGCTTGGAAAGTCTCGATGGGATCGGGCTTTCCGGGAGAACGAGTTGTGCCTATGAAATCGCGAACGGCCAACTCGACGATGGGTTTCGCGGGATCAACATTCGCCGCAGTCGGACCGGAACCGGCGGGGCTTGGTTGCTGGGGCACAAGAACGGCGGCGAGGATCACGGCCGCGCCAACGCCGATGGCAAAGCGCCACAGGAGCGGCAGGCCATCCGATTCGGGCTTTGTTTTGCGAGGGCCAAAAGTGCGATCGATTTCGCGATGTACTTCGTGGTAGACCCAAGCGGGAGGCTCCTCGGGGGCCTTATCGCGGGTGGCCTCGATGAGGGGAAGCACTTCACGGGCCAAGGCGGCGTCTTTCTCAAGACTCTCCATTTCCTCTCCCAATTCTGGGTGCTTCATGATCAAGGCGTCCAGTTCTTCACTTTGCCCGGGCGTTTCCCGGCCAGACAACCGCAGGACGGCCAGCTCTTCAAAACGGATTTTGTCCCTTTTATATGTCATCGCAAAAACGCCTCCATTTCTTTCAACAATTTTGGCGTGCGCTCCAAAATCCGCCGTAAATCAGCCAATCCGCGCCGAATATGCGTAGCCACGGTGCCCATTGGAATACCGTGACGATCGGAGATTTCGCGATAACTCAGCTCCTCTATGAAAAAGGCTCTCAGGACGGTCAATTGCTGAGGCCGAAGGCGGGCTCCCAAGGCATCGATGAGATCGGCCAACTCACGCATGTCGAGAGGACGCCGGATGGCTTCTTCTTCAACACAATCAGGGGTCAAGAGTTGTATTTTCTCCGCATTGCGTTTCTCGGAGTTTTTCCTCCGTAAAACATCCACGGCCCGTCGGTGGGCGATGCTGGCAAGAATGGGGCGCAAATCCTCCACCGTCTCAATTTTCGCCACTTGGCCAACCACCGCAGCCAAGGCCTCGGCGGCAACATCCTCAGCTTCCTCGGGCGCGGCCCTGCCCAAGGTGCCACTGGCGGATCGAAACGCCACGGGCCAAAGCCAACGCACGGCGTCATCCCATGCACGGGTATCGCCACGTCGCAAATCGGACAGGCTGGGTTTGGTCACGGGCATTTTCTACCCAATTCAATACGATGATGCAAGGTGTTAAAAATCATACCTTCAGCAGTGCCAGACCTATTTGTCGCTGGATAAAACAGGTTCGACTTCCGGGATTGCCGCAACTAGGATTTCCGGATGTTCCGCAGATTTGTCCCGGCAATTGCGTGCGCGGCCCTCGCTTGGACAGCGTTGGCGGATGGGCCCGCGGACATTGACCGGTTGCGGCAAGCGCTGAAATTTGCCGAGGCCCGAAAGGTCGCCGAAAGAATTCTGGGCGAACATGTCACGGCAAATGGGTGGCGCCATGATAGCACGGCACGGGTTTTGTTCGAGTACGGCAGGGTGCTTCTGGACCATGCCGAGTGGCCCCAAGCCGACACCAAGCTCGCCCGCGCCCTGACCATCACGGAACAATTGCATGGCCTTCAGTCGGCGAGGCTGGTGCCCATCCTCCGAAATCTGGCCCTCGCGCGGCAACATCAGGAAAAATATGAATCCGCCATCGTCTTGGGCAAACGCGCCCTAGCCATCGCCGAAAAAATCCATGGCCTCAACGCCCTTCCCACCTTGGAAACCGCCAACGACCTGGCCGTGGCGTATACGGAGACGCAGCAACTGCCACTGGCCAAGCCCTTGCTGGAGCGCGTTCGGAAAAATTTGAACAAAGCCTCGGGCGGTCTCAAGGCTGAGTTTCTAAATGACATTGGCTTGCAGCTTTGGGAGCGTGGAGAATTCAGCGCGGCAGAGGATCACTTCATACAAGGCCTCAAACTCCACGAAAAATTCAAGGGCCCCGTGCATCCCAACACAGCCTCAGCGCTTTCCAACCTGGGACTTTTTTATGATGACCTGCACCTGTTTACCGTAGCCGGGCGCCACTTGAAACGCGCCTTGAAAATTAATGAGACCGTTTTCGGCCCGGAACACCTATTCACCTCCATGGAACGAGGCAACCTAGCTTCTCATTTTTATTCCATCGGAGAACTGGATCAGGCTGCCGAACTGCACAAGCGCTGTCTGGCCTCCAGCCGGAAACATTTTGGGCCCCGCCACTCCTTCACGGCCACAGACCTAAATAACCTTGGCTTGGTGGAGATGGACCGAGGCCACCTCAAGGCTGCCCGAAAATATTTCTCGGAGGCCGAGCGCATTCTCGTTGAAAATGGCGATGCGGGCCGGGCGTTTCTCAGCGCAGTCAAGATGAACCTAGGCTATCTGAACTGGAAAGTCGGCCAACTCGATGCGGCACTGGAGAACCTGCGCAGTTCGCTGGATTTGGAACGCAAGCCAAGGAGTAACCTGAAATCTGATGTCACCGACCTGCTTTCCCACATGGCGTTTGTGCAATACGCGCGCGGGAACCCCCGCGAAGCCAGGGCCATGGCCCAACGCAAATGGGAAATCGAGTGGGCCATGCTCCGCAATGTGCTCACCTTCACCTCGGGCTACGAACGGCAGGTGTTCCTGACCACCCTGAATCCTTTATCCCTGCCGGCATCCCTCGGCCATTCCGAAGACCTGGCCCAAATCATTTTAAACACCAAGGGCGCGGCCCTCTCCTCCTTGGTATCCGACTTGGCCCATGAATCCAACAAGGGCACCCCCCTGCTCCAGCTCCGCGAAGCCTCACAAGCCCTGTTTCAGGCTGAGCTGGGCCTGCTGGTTGGCAACCCGGAAGATACCGAACAACTGCATAAGAAGGCCGCCGCAAGAAGGGAACGCGTCGAGACCCTACAAAAGAACATGGCACGCGACGCCAGCGATGCCGTACTTCCCGAGACCAAGCTGGCTGACGTGCAAGGTATCCTGCCCAAGAATTCAGCCTTGCTGGAATTCATCCAGTACGACCACCAAAATCCGCGGAACCCCGATGACTGGACAACCAGCTATGGGGTTCTCCTAATTTTACCCACGGAACCACCGAGATGGTTTCCGCTGGGACCAGCCGCTCCAATCAACGCATTGATTGCCAAGTCCTCCCCCACTCTTCCCGGGCGCGATGCGCGGTATGAAGACATCCTGCGCAAACTCCACGACCACCTGGTCACCCCGTGGCACAAGAATCTTTCCGGCAGCATCCGGACACTCATCATCTCCCCTGTAGGACGGCTGAACTGGCTCAACTTCGCAACGCTGCTAACACCCGGAAACAAGTTCCTTTGTGAAAACCATACTCTTCAATACGTCTCCACGGCAAGAGACCTGTTGGCCGGCCGGAACTTGGCCCCCACACAAGGAAGCGTTCTGGCCCTGGCCAATCCAGACTTTGCCCCGCCCCCTGCGCGCGGCACCATCACCGACAGGTTCGCCCACTTGAAATTCAATCCTCTTCCCGGGACCACCCTCGAAGTGCAAGCGCTGAAAAATCATTTTGAAACCCTCAACTGGCAATTCCAACAATCCCTCGGCGCACAAGCTGGCGAAGACAAATTGCGGCTCAAAAAGGCTCCTTCCATCCTTCACCTTGCCACTCATGGATTTCATCTGCCCCCGGAACAACATCTTCCCTACGGCCACTGGTTGAGCCCCATGCACCGTACTGGACTGGCCTTGGCGGATGCGCACAAGACCGTTACCGCTTGGCATACCGGCCAGATTCCACAAAGCGACAAGGACGGGCTCTTAACGGCAGCCGAAATTGCCCTCCTAGACCTCCGCGGCACTTGGCTGGTCACCCTGTCCGCCTGTGGCGCGGATCTGGGGCGATCCCCCGAAAGCCAAGGTGTTCCAGCCCTCCGCCGCGGGTTCATCCAAGCCGGCGCCCGCAACATGCTCATGGCACTATGGCCCGTCTCCGACAGATTGTCCGGAAAATTCATGCGGGAATTCTACACCACAGCCCTCCGCGACGGAAATGCACCCGCTGCCTTGGCCAGAATTCAGCGTGATTGGCTCGTGCGCTTGCGCCAGCAGGAAGGGACCAAGGGGGCAGTCCTTGCCTCGGGCGGTTTTGTGCTGAATTTCCAAGGCCTGCCGACTCCGGCCTCCGCCACCAACTAAAGTCGGGTCAAAAAACGTCGATTAAAGGCTTGAAAGGACGGCGGTATAGGCCGCCCTGCCACGGATGGCATGATTGCTGGCGTTCCCAGTTTGCATTCCTCGGCCATGGACCTGTCTCAGCGGGCCCATGAAACTCTGCGTGGCTCCGTCATTCAGGCACAGCGACCCGGAGAAATGATGGATGCGAGAGTCTCCCAAATCAGTGCACTTCATCAGGCGCACCTCAGTGAATTGCTGCTGCAAATGGAGGAGGAACGTGACCGCGCCCTGCTGGACATCCTTGCCTGATTCATCGTGACAACCTGCCCAGCTTCTGCGTCAATAAACGCATGAAGCTCATTGCCCTTCTTTGCTCTACACTCGCCATTTCCCTGACCGCTGCTGACCAACCGCCAACCAAGATACAATTACACCGGCCGGCCAAGGTGGGCGCGCACCAAAACATCACCGTCAAAACCAATGTGCGCAACGAGACTTCCCGCGGCCTGAATGGCAAGCTGGATCGTGACGTGCAGGAGTACACCGCGGAATTAAAGGCGGAGTTAAAGGTTCTGGAAATCACGAGGAATGGCAGCTTGAAAAAATTTTCCCTGATCATTGATACATTCAGAATAACGGAGTCCGGCTTTGATTTTGAAGCGCTTCCCAAGGGCACCCGGCTGGTGAGCTTCATGAAGAACAACAAACAAGTCATACTCGAGGCTCTGGAGGGTCGCGACGATGGCAAACCCCTCTCCAAGGGTATTGAGCACACGGCCCTGAGCGAGATGATTTCCCCCAAGCGTGAGAACGCCCCGACAGACGACGAGATTTTTGGATCCGCAAAGAAACACGTGAAAGGCGACCAATGGCCCATCAACAAGGCACGGGCCATTGAGGACATGAAAGCGGAAGAGATCATCGTGGATCCAAAACAATTCAAGGGCACAACTTCCTTGGTTGGCTTCGAGAAGGTGAAAGACGTGAATTGCTACCGCCTTGCGTCCACCTTGGAAGCCACGAATTTTAAGCCGCCCATCCCGAACACGTTCAAAATCCTAGACGCCCAGCTTAAGGGGGAGTTCAGCGGTATCTTTCCGGTTGACCCCATGCTGCCGGAGATGCAGACGACCGCGAATGTCCAGATGCAGTTCAAGGCCCGCTTTCGCGCGCTGGAGATCAGCATCAAACGGCAAATCAAGACCAAGATGCAGATGAGCCCATTGGATTGATCTCGGCGAGCTCGTTTGCTACAAGCGGGCGAAACATGCCGAGGATCAACGTCAGCATCGTCCTCACTGCGGCGCAAGTGCGAGACTATTACCGTGGCGCCGCGCGTTACGTTGTGGCGCGAGCCCGGGATGGTCGCACAGTGCAGTTGCCCATTCGTGTTCTCCACAAGTTCATCTCCCCGGAAGGCATTCGCGGCCAGTTTGTGATCAACACGGATGAGAACTATAAGTTCAAGAGCATTTCCAACCATGCGGCACCAGGCCGAATGAATTGGATGGGGTGAGGCTGAAACCCTCAACTAGTACGTGTACATACTTTTAGGGTTGCCTTTGCCTCATGGCTCGGGGATATTGCCTCGAACGCATTTGCGCTTGGTGCGTCAAAGCGAAAGATCAGATCATGAACAGGATTCGGATGACGGCTTCGATGGCACTCTTGTTGGCGGCAACCGCGACGCAGGCCGATTGGCCGATGTTCCGCGGCAACCCAGGCTTGACGGGCGTTTCGGACGCCAAGTTGCCAAACCAGCTGGCGCTGCTTTGGAAATACAAGGTGGGTGAGCCGGTGAAATCCTCCGCAGCCATCGTGGATGGCCGCGTGTTTGTCGGTGGTGACGACGGCCAAATGCACTGCATCAACCTTACCACGGGCAAAAAAATCTGGACGTACGTTACGCAGAAAAAAAATCCGGACCCCGTGGAGGCATCACCCACGGTTTTGAATGGACGCGTCTTCTTCGGCGGTCTGGATGGAAAGGTACTTGCGCTGGATGCAAAGACGGGCGGCAAATTGTGGGAATTTGAGACGGACGACCAAATTGTTGGCGGTGCAAACTGGGTAAAGGCGCCGAATGGGAAGGATGACTGGATCATCGTTGGAAGCTGGGACTACAACCTTTACGCGCTCGACGCGAAGACCGGCAAAAAGCAATGGATCTTCGAGTGTCAGGAACGGATTAATGGCACGCCCGCCGTGGTGAAGGGGCGTACGTTGTTTGGCGGATGTGATGCGATGGTTCACGTGATCCATCTGGCCAAGGGCAAGGAGGAAAAGGCGGTGGAATCAACGGACCCCATCGCGGCCTCGGCGGCGGCAGAAGGGGACCACGTGTACGTGGGCAGCATGGGCTCGCAGTTTTTATGCTTCGACATGAAGGCGGGAAAAATGTTGTGGAAATATGAGGATCGGCCGTTCAATTACGAATCCTCCCCTGCCCTGACAAAAAACCGTGTCTTGTTCGGCGGACAGGACAAGCGCCTGCATTGCCTGAACCGGGCGGATGGCGCGCTCCAGTGGGTGTTTAACACCAAGGGCCAGGTGAATAGTTCCCCGGTGGTGTGTGGCAACCGGGTGTTGTTTGGCTCCAATGACGGCAAGGTCTACATGGTGTCACTCGATTTGGGGAAAAGGATTTGGGAGTTTGAAACCGAGGACTCGATCACGGCCTCACCCGCGGTGGCAAACGGAAAGGTGGTCATCGGCAGCGAGGACGGATTCGTGTATTGCTTCGGCCCCAAAAAATAGATGAGCGATACTCTCACCCCCAACAAGCCCCCGCTGGAAACCCAGACGACGGTGGGGAATTACTTTGTCTCCAACTATCCGCCGTTCTCGTTCTGGCAAAAGGAAAGCGTTGCGGATGTCGACGCGGCCATGGACACCCCCGCCACGCTGAACACAACGCTGGGGTTGTATCTGCACATTCCCTTCTGCCGCAAGCGGTGCCACTTCTGCTATTTCCGAGTCTATACAGACAAGAACGCAGCGGCGATCAAGGGCTATCTTGATGCAGCGTTGACGGAGCTGGACTTGTATGCAGCCAAGCCCTTCATCGACGGACGCAAACCGGGGTTCATTTATTTTGGTGGCGGCACACCGTCATACCTTTCAGTGGATCAGTTGCGGCATCTCACTGACGGCATGAAAGCGCGGCTGCCTTGGGACGAGGTTGAGGAAGTCACCTTTGAGTGTGAGCCGGGGACATTAACCGATGCCAAGCTGCAAGCCATTCGCGATTTGGGCGTCACCCGACTAAGCTTGGGTGTGGAAAATTTTGACGACCACATTCTGGAAACCAACGGCCGTGCGCACCGCGGCAAGGAAATTGGTCGGGCGTATGAATTCGCACGCGAGGTGGACTTCCCTCAAATCAATATCGACCTCATTGCCGGCATGCTGGAAGAAACCGAGGAGAACTGGAAGGCATGCATCGAGCGCACGATTGAAATGGAACCGGACAGCGTGACCATCTACCAGATGGAGGTGCCCTACAACACGACCATTTACCAACGCATGAAAGCGGAAGGCAAGCTGACCGCTCCGGTAGCCGACTGGGACACGAAACGCCGCTGGACCGACTATGCCTTCAACAGGCTGCAATCCGCCGGCTACACCATTGGCAGCGCCTACACAGCGGTGAAGGACAAGGCCAAGACACGCTTCGTGTACCGCGACGAGTTGTGGGCCGGGGCGGACTTGCTGTCGCTGGGTGTTGCATCCTTCGGCCACATCGGCGGGGTGCATTACCAGAACCACCACGATTTTGACCCATACATTGAGCAGCTCAATGCCGGCCACCTGCCCATTTACCGGGCACTGACTCCCACTGACGATGAGCGACTCATCCGCGAGTTCATCCTGCAACTCAAGCTCGGCTCGCTAAGCCTGAAGTACTTCAAGGACAAGTTCGGCGTTAATCCCGCCGACCGATTCGCCGAGCCTCTGGAGCGCATCAGTGAATGGGGCTACCTCACCATCAAAGACGACACCGTGCGCATAAACCGGGACGGTCTGCTTCAGGTAGATCGACTGTTGCACGAATTCTTCCTGCCCGAGCACCGCAACGCTCGCTACGCCTGACTTTGAATGGAGAACATGAACGAAGAATCCGCCACGCATACACCGGCCATCTCGTCGCTGCTCTATCCGCTGGATGATTTTTATTCACGCACGGGCCGCGAGCTGCCCGCCATCGAGCCCATCAAGGGTGAAGCCATGCCGGAGCCCTACAATACCTTGTTGGTACATCAGGACGACATGACCCCAACGTTGCAGAACTTCCACCGGGACAGCATTCACGTGCATGCCCTGCACGCCGAGGAACGAGCCGATTTTTATTTTCGGGAAGTCTTACTGGAATTGGATGAAACACAGAGACCGGTCGAGTACGGAGCCATCAAGATAAACCTCTCACTCGTTCCCGAGAACACGCGCAAAGAGATCATTGAAGCCCGGCTGCCTCTCGGCCAAATCCTGTTTGCCCATGAAGTGCCGCACGCCAGCCGCCCCAAGGCTTTCCTAAAGGTTCAGGCCGATGAGCACATCACAGGCACACTGCGACTCGAGGGCACCCCAACTCTTTACGGTCGCCGCAATACCCTCACTGACAAGGCCGGACATCCGCTGGCCGAGATTGTGGAGATTCTGCCGCCTGAAGAGATTTTGTCTTCGGCTTAATATATGGGATGCTCACCCGTGAAAAACGATTGTTATGATGTAATTGTGATTGGAGCCGGGCCTGCGGGTTCCTCGGCTGCGACTGTTTTGGTGGAGAACGGCCGTCGAGTGCTGGTACTGGAACGAGAAAAATTTCCGCGATACCACATCGGCGAATCGCTTATCCCGTTCACCTATCATCCGCTTGAGCGGTTGGGGATGATTGAACGGCTCAAGGAATCGGCGTTCGTCAAGAAGTACAGCGTGCAGTTCATTTCCCCCGACGGCAACGCCAGCCAGCCGTTCTATTTTTTCAACCGGTATGACCGCGAAAGTGTGGCGCAAACTTGGCAGGTTATGCGGGCGGACTTTGACCTGATGCTGCTGGATAATGCCCGAAAGAAGGGCGCTGAGGTAATCGAAGAAATCACGGTCAAGGAACTTATCTGGGACGATGAGAGTGTGGTTGGTGTGAGGGCCACGACGAAAGAAGGCGAAGAGGTCGAATTTTTTGCCCCGCTGACATTTGACGCAACGGGAAAGGAAGCTTTCACCGCCACCCGCAATGGATGGCGCGAACGGGATCCTTACCTGAACAAAGTAGCCGCCTGGGCATACTATGAAGGTGCGGTTCGTCAGGAGGGAATCGATGAAGGCGCGACTGTCGTGGCTTTCGTGCCGGAGAAAGGCTGGTTCTGGTGGATTCCCCTGCATGAAAACCGGGTAAGCTTGGGCATCGTGGCGGAAGGGAAATACCTGAGCCGGGATGGGGTCCGGAAGCCGCAGGAAATGCTGGAGCGCGAAATCGAGAACAACAAGTGGGTTAAGGAAAACCTGGGCCCCGCCAAGCGTATCTCCGAATTCTACATCACCAACGAGTACACCCATCACTCCCGTCATTGCGGGACGCAAGGCCTGCTCCTGTTGGGCGATGCCTTTTGTTTTTTGGATCCTGTTTTTTCTAGCGGCCTGATGCTTGCGCTCAAGAGCGGCGTGATGGCCGCGGATGCCGCCGAGGAAGCTTTTGAAGCAAACGACCTTTCGCCGGAACGATTCACCGAATACTCCCTCACGCTCCGCGAGGGAATCGAAAACATGAGGAAGCTTTGTTATGCTTTCTATAACGAAAACTTCAGCTTTGCGGAACTGGTCAAGAAGCATCCTGATATCGCTGGCGACGTGACCGATTGCCTGTCTGGCGACGTC
The DNA here is from genome assembly GCA_002433235.1 of Verrucomicrobia bacterium UBA6614. Classification (GTDB taxonomy): domain Bacteria; phylum Verrucomicrobiota; class Verrucomicrobiia; order Limisphaerales; family UBA1100; genus UBA6614. Next base: position 4,626 of record DJHS01000102.1, on the reverse strand, counting down.
AACAAGGACTTCACCAAACTGTTCGAGTGCATTGGGGACTTTTGCGATGTGCCTGAAGTCCTTGAACTGGGCACCCCGCTGGCCTCAAAACCCAAAGCGGTAATAAGCTGATACGCCAATCGTTGTTTGTCCATCTCCGGCAGAGGGCAAAAAATTACGCGTGAACATCGTCCAAATCACACCCGGTGCCGGCAAAATGTTTTGCGGAAATTGCTTCCGCGACAACGCACTGGTTTCCGCACTGCGCGCGCAAGGCCACGAGGTGACAATGGTGCCTCTCTATCTTCCGCTAACGCTGGATGAAGACGATCAATCCACGGGCACACCCATTTTTTACAACGGCGTCAATGTTTACCTCGGACAGGGCTCATCCCTGTACCGCCGCGCGCCGGGATGGATGCGACGAATGATCGGTTCCGAGCGGGTATTGAAATGGGCGGCCACTCGCGCGGGCAAGACGCGGGCGGAGGACGTCGGCGACCTCACCATCTCCATGCTGCGCGGCGAGGAAGGCAACCAGGCACGTGAGTTGTCCGAACTGCTCGGCTGGTTGAAGACCCAGCCGCGACCGGACATGGTTTGCCTTTCCAACTCACTCCTGCTGGGTCTTGCGCGTGAACTGCGCGCCGGCCTCGATACACCCATCGCCTGTCTGCTGCAAAACGAAGCGCCCTACATCGACAGCATGCCGGATGGACTGCGCGACGAGGTGTGGGCCATCATGGCCGAACGCGCGAAGGACGTGGATCACTTCATCGCTCCCAGCCGGTTTTACGCCGATAAGATGATCGGACGCCTGCACCTACCAACCGACAAGATGTCCGTCATCCACAACGGCATCAATCTCGATGGCTTTGAGCCCGCCAAACACCCGCCCGACTCACCCACACTCGGCTTTTTCTCCCGCATGTGCCGTGACAAGGGCCTCGACGCCGTGGTCGACGCCTTCATTGCGCTCAAAAAAACCAACCGCATCCCCAACCTCAAGCTGCGCATCGGCGGCGGCTGCGGACCGGGTGATGAGCCGTTCGTCGCCGAGCTGCGGGCCAAGCTCCATGCCAAGGCGTTGCTGGGCGATGTCGATTTTCACCCCAACGTCACCCGCGAAGAAAAGCAGGCGTTCCTGCGTTCCATCACTGCCCTGACCGTGCCCGCGCAATTTGGTGAGTCCTTTGGTTTTTATGTCATCGAGGCCATGGCCGCTGGTGTGCCCGTTGTGCAGCCGCGATGCGCTTCCTTCCCGGAGCTTATCGACGCGACCGGCGGCGGCATCACCTACGAGCCGACCGACCGAGAGACCCTTGCCGCCACGCTGGAAAAGTTCCTGCACGACCCCGCCCGCGCGCGCGACCTCGGCCAAGCCGGCCGCGCCGCTGTCCGCGAACAATTCTCCATCGACACCATGGCCCGAAACGTGGCCAAACTCTTTGCCGAGTTGGCCCCTGCCAAAACCTCAGTCCAAACCGACGCCTGACATGCCCAGCACCCACACCATCACCCGACGCGTCGAGTTCAGCGAGACCGACCAGGCTGGCATCGTCCATTACTCAAACTTCTTCCGCTACATGGAAGCCTGTGAGCACGACTTCTTTCGCGCGCTCGGCACCTCCATTGTCGACAAAACCTCCGGCGTCGGCTGGCCGCGCGTCCATGCCTCCTGCGAATATCGCAAACCACTTTTCTTCGAGGATGAATTCACCATCACCCTGCGTGTCACCGGGAAGACCAGCAAGTCCATCAGCTACGAGTTTCTTTTTACCAAGGACGGCGACGAGATCGCCAATGGCGGCCTCACCATATGCTGTGTGCGCCGCGACGACACCGGCGCAATGAAGGCCACCGACATTCCCCCCGACCTCGCTGCCAAGATCGAGGTCGCCGCTGACAACTAAACATCAATGGAAATCATGGTTGCACAAAACTCCTCCGCTGGAATCCAGTGGTACCACTGGGCCTTTTTAACTGTCTTCTGCTGGGGCACCTACGGCGT
>DJHS01000102.1:0-2306 GCA_002433235.1 Verrucomicrobia bacterium UBA6614 | reverse complement strand
GCCATGCACACCGGTTCCATGAACATGAAGGATCCGGAGCACGGCCGCATGATGGCGTTCCTCTACGTGGGCCTCGCCTATTTTCTCACTGCCGTCATCGCCCCGCTCATCATTTTGAAGACGTCCGGCGGCAAGATCGATTTCTGGAACTACCCCACCGCCGGCTGGCAATGGTCACTCGGCGCGGGCATCCTCGGCGCCATCGGCGCGCTTGGCGTATTGCTTGCCTTTGGCGCTTCACCCAACCCGCCCGTTTACGTGCCCATCGTCATGTCCATCATATTCGCCGGTGCGCCCGTCGTGAACGCCATTGTCAACACCACCAAGCACGGCTGGTGGGGTCATGTGCAGCCGCAGTTCATCCTTGGCGTTGTACTGGCAGCGTGCGGCGGCGTGCTTGTCACCTATTACGCTCCCAAGCCCCCGCCCAAGGACGGCGCTCCTGCCGCACAAACCCCCGCTCCCGCCCAGGCCGATGACTGAGCGCGCCGACATTCGCGCCCGGCAACTCGAGCACCTCCGCGCCCTCCTGCGCGCCGTGCGCCCCGCCAACGCCTTTTACGAAAACAAACTCGCCGCCGCCGATATCGACGACACCATCGGCAGCCTCGAGGATTTCTCCGCTCGTTGCCCGTTTACCAGCAAAGACGAACTCGCCGCCGACCAGTCCGCCCACCCTCCTTACGGCACCAATCTCACTCACCCGCTCGAGCAATACACACGCATCCACCAAACCAGCGGCACCACCGGCCAGCCCCTGCGCTGGCTCGACACCCCCGAAAGCTGGCAGTCCATGCTCGAAAGTTGGAAGGAAGTCTACCGCGCCGCGGGCATCACACCCGCTGACCGCATCCTTTTCGCCTTTTCCTTCGGCCCCTTCATTGGTTTCTGGATGGCCTTCGAGGCCGCCACCCAAATGGGCTGCCTCTGCTTCCCCGGCGGTGGCCTCACCAGTGCCACCCGACTGCGTATCCTGCTCGAAAACCAAGCCACCGCCCTCTGCTGCACGCCCACCTACGCCCTTCGCCTCGCAGAAGTCGCTGCCCAGGAAAAAATTGATTTATCACAAGCCGCGCTCCGCCGCATCATCGTTGCCGGCGAACCTGGTGGCAGCATCCCCGCCACACGCGCCCGATTGGAAACCGCCTGGCCCACCGCCACAGTCTTCGATCACCACGGCATGACCGAGGTCGGCCCCGTCACCCACGAACACCCCACCACACCCAACACCCTCCAGGTCATCGAGCCAGCCTATTACGCCGAGGTGCTCAAGCCCGGCACCAACGACCCCGTCGCCGACGGCGAACAAGGTGAACTCATCCTCACCACCCTCACCCGCCACGCCATGCCGTTGCTGCGCTACCGCACCGGTGACCTCGTCCAACCTGAGACCCGCGACGGCACCCTGCTGCTCAACGGCGGCATCCTCGGCCGCGCCGACGACATGCTCATCGTCCGCGGCGTCAACATCTACCCCGCCGCCCTCGAGCAAATCCTCCGCCCCTTCGACACCATCGCCGAGTATCAGGCCCGCATCACCACCCGCGGCGAAATGACCGAACTCACACTCCGCCTCGAGCCCACCCTAGAAGCCGACCCCTCTAAGCTCGCCACCGAGGTTGAAGCTGCCCTCCGCGCCACCCTAAACCTTCGCATCCCCGTCGAGACCGTCCCGGTGGAAACCCTCCCCCGTTTCGAACTAAAAGCCCAACGCTGGCTCCGCGAGTGACGGCTTTTTGATTCCGTTCAACCATTCTTTTCCCCTACCCTCCGGCCATGGCCGATGACAAACCGCTCCTGCGCCTGACCGATGTCTCCCGCGAATTTCCCGCAGCGGAAAATGGAGAGGCACTCCAAGTGCTCCGTGGCGTCTCGGCCGAGTTCACGTCTGGTGAATCCATTTCCATTACCGGCCCCTCCGGCTCGGGCAAAAGCACGCTGCTCAACATCATCGGCACGCTCGACCAGCCCACCTCCGGCAGCGTCACCTTCGACGGCCGCGACCTCAGCGCCCTCGCCGAGGACGAACAAGCAGCCATTCGCAACCGCGGCATGGGCTTCATCTTCCAGAACCATCACCTGCTGCCCCAGTGTTCCGTTATCGAGAACGTTCTCGTTCCCGCACTCGCCCATGGCCAGCCGCGCGCGGACACCACCGACCGCGCGCGCGCCCTGCTCGATCGCGTGGGTCTCGCCGACCGCCTCACCCACCGTCCCGGCCAGCTTTCCGGCGGCGAACGCCAGCGCGTGGCCGTCGTTCGCGCCCTTATCAACCAGCCACGACTGCTCCTCGCCGACGAGCCCAC
>DJHS01000145.1:22447-119123 GCA_002433235.1 Verrucomicrobia bacterium UBA6614 | reverse complement strand
TCAACAAGATGGAGGCCGTTGCCGGGCGGATGCGCAAGGAGCGCCCGTCCGCCGTGCTTGGCTTTCTAGGTTGCATGGCGCAAAGCCGCGGGGAAGAGCTGATCGATCAACTGCCTGACGTGGATCTCGTGTTGGGCACGCAAAAGTTTCACCGGACGGCCGAGTACGTGGATGATCTACTGCAACAACGCCGCGAAAAGATCGTCGACACGGACGATGAGAAAGGCAGCGAAGCCACCATTCGTGAGCATCTTTTGAACGGCAATGCGCCCAAGAAATCCGTCACCGCCTTTGTCAGCATCATGCAGGGCTGCAACCAATACTGCACCTTCTGCATCGTGCCCTACACGCGCGGGCGCGAGCGCTGCCGTTCCATCGAGGACATCGTCGCCGAGTGCCGCGAATTGGCCGAAGGCGGCGTGAAGGAAATCACATTGCTCGGCCAAATCGTCAACAGCTACGGCAAGCGCGAGATCGGCGTCAAGGACGGCAAGAGCGCCTTCGTGCAGCTCATCGAGGCAGTGCACGCGATTGACGGCATCGAGCGCATTCGCTTCACCTCCCCGCATCCCAAGGGCTACGGCGCCGACCTCGTGGAGGCCTATGCCCGCCTGCCCAAGCTGGTGGAGCACGCCCATCTTCCTGTCCAGAGCGGTAGCAACCGCATGCTCAAGCTCATGCACCGCGGCTACACCCGTGAGCGTTTTGAAGAGCTGGTTGGTGAACTTCGTGGATCTTCTCCTGACATTGGGATTGGGACCGATGTGATTGTTGGCTTTCCCGGTGAGAAGGAATCTGACTTTGAGGAGACGGTTTCCTTGTGCAGGGAAACCGAGTTCGATAATGCCTTTATTTTTAAGTACAGCCGCCGAAAAAATACTCCTGCGGCGGAAATGCCGAGTCAGTTGTCGGAAAGTGAAATTGAATCCAGACACGCGATTTTGCTGAATGTGATTGACAAAATCCGGGCGAAACGATTGCGTGACCATGTTGGGCGGATCATGGAAGTTTTGGTTGAAGGGCCAAGTCGGCGGAATGCGGCTCGTTTGGAAGGGAGAACCCGCTGCAACAAGATTGTTGTGTTCGAGGGAGGAAGCAGACATGTTGGCGAAGTGCTGCCCGTTCGCATTGTTGAATCAACTCAAACAACCTTGTACGGCGACTTGGCTGTCCTGAATTGATGGATCTTTCCACCCTGACTCTTTTTCTCGCCGCCCTCACGGTTGGGCCGGCGGTTTATGGGTTGATGAACCCGGAAAGCTTGGCTGGGTTTGCCCGCGGCTTGGCGCGTAATGTCACTGCGGGATATATCCTGATTGCTGTCGGGACAGTTTGGTTCATTGTCATTCTGGAAGGGGAGACACTTGCGGATTTCGAAGCTTACAAGTTCAAGATGCAGGTCTTTTTTGCCCTCTTGGGGGTCGGCGCATGTATTTATCTCAAGGATTTTCTGGCTGTCCGGGGGATGGCGGTGGTTTTGCTTCTCTTGGCCAAATTAACGATAGAAACGGCGCGTTACGCGGACACGAGCTGGCGTCTTGTCCTTATTGTGATGGCCTATATCTGGATTGTTTCGGGGATGGTTTTCACGGTTTCGCCTTGGCGCTTCAGGGATGCGATGGACTGGAAATTTTCCGATGAAGATCGGACGCGCAAAATGTGTGTCGTTCGGCTTCTCATGGGGCTGTTGCTGCTGGGGTTGGGGCTGACAGTTTTCAAGACACCGGTGGTTGCGGGGCAATAAAAAACCCCGGCGTTAGCCGGGGTTGAATACCAACCGAAATTACAAACTTGTGTTAGTCGCGCTCCCTTGGGGCCAGGCGGCGCTGAAGTTGTTCGATCGCACGGCGCAATTCGTTTACTTGGTCGCGCAGTTTTTCATGTTCTTCCCCCGTGTGACGCTCTTCTTCTCTGCGTTCGCCCTCATGTTCCCCGCGCTCGCGGTGTTCGCGATGCAGGTGCTCTTGGATTTCTCTCGCCATCTCGTGAAGGCCAGCGGCCCGGAGGTGATTCAGGGCAGCGGCGATGTGCTCGGCTCGGTTTGCATGCTCGAGTTCACGGTGCTTTTCCTGAACGCGCTTCCGGTGGGCGATGATTACCTTCTCGACTTCCGCCCGGACGGCTTGCGCCTTTTCACGCTGGCCAGTCTCGATCAACTCCGCGATTCGGCGTTCCTGCTGGTGGACCCACTGCTCCAACTCATTGTTTGCATGACGTTCCTTGTCATGTTCGCGTTTTTGGTGGGCTTGGCGTTCTTGAAGGGCGTGTTTTAGTTGTTGTTCCATTCTATGGGCTTGATCCTTCAGGCCGCGTTCGCGGAGGGCATGGATTCGTTCCTGTTGCTGCCGGACCCATTGTTCGAACTCATTGGCTTCGCCTCGTTCGCGGTCACCTTCGCGCTGACGGTCACGCTTTATTTCACGATCTCCTTCGCGCTGGCGTTCACCTTCACGATTCTTGTCACGGGCTGATTCGCGCGGATTCTCCCGGTCTCCATTTTTTTTACGGGGATGTTCGCGCTTGGCGATCAGCTTTTTAATTTCATGGGCCCGCCGAGTCATGGACTCGGCGGCATCACGCTTGCCTTGTTTTTCGAGTGATTCAGCCTTGGCCTGAAATTCCTGCAGTCTTTCGCGCAGTTGGCCAATGGAGGGTTCGTCCGCGCGCAGCCAAAGCGTGGTGATCACGGTGATAGCGGCGGTGATGGCGATGGGAAGTAGATACTTGTTTTTCACGGGATCAGTCTGTTGATGCTCAGGGCAAGGCTACACTGAACCGTGCTTATGTCGAGTGGTTCTTTGGTCTTGGAGACGGTTGTTGAAGATGGCTTCATGGAGCGTGTCTCGGTTGGGAAAAATCTTGGTGGTGAGAGGAGGGGGTGTGGGGGATGTGCTCCTGACAATGCCTGTCTTGCATGCGATAAAGAATGCTTGTGATGGTTTGACCTTTGTCGCGCCGGGGCCGCTTGCCCGTTTGGCCAAGGAGGCAGGATTGGCCGACACTTGGCACGCCTTGGATGGGCGAAAATGGGTGGAACTGTTCACTTTGGGTGGTCGAAATACTCTGGAGCCCATTTTGAGTGAAATGGATTTTGTGATTTCGTATTTGAGTGATCCAGATGGAGTTTTCGCCGCCAATTGTCGTGGTCTGAGTGAGGCTCGAATGATTCAGGGGCCCTATCGGCCGGAAGGGGCACACATGGGTGATCGCCTCATGGAGCCATTGAAGAAATTGGGGTTAGAGCCAAGCGCGGCTAGATTGCGGTTTCCGACACCAGAATTGCTCGATGGAATATGGGTGGCAGCACATCCTGGCAGTGGAAGTGAGCGGAAAAATTGGAGTGAAGATCATTGGCGTGAATTGCTCGAAAGCATGATGACGGAGACAGATTGGAAGATTTTGTTGGTTGGAGGTGAGGCTGAGTTGGGGAGAATCGGGCGACTGGCAGAAGGATTTTCGGCAGATCGTGTTCGTTGTGAAGAAATTAAGCCTTTATGGGAGCTGGGCGGATTGTTTCAAAGTTGCTCGGTATTCGTTGGGGTCGATTCCGGAATCAGACATCTGGCTGAAGCTGTGGGTTTGCCGGGTGTGGTTATCTGGGGCCCGAGCAACATAAACGAATGGGGGCCACGCCGAGACGACTGGCGTGTCTTGACGGGATTGGTGGAGACGCGCGCAGATCGGGTTCTTGCTGTGTTGAAGGAGGCCGTATCGGAATCTAACGCCGGTACCATCTACCATCGCCACCACCACGGGCGCGTAAGCCTGAGTTGACCCCGGATTTCACCTTCAGCGCCATTGTAGCCATCAATGGCAATGTGATAGGTGTGGCCAGCACGAGCCCAGAACCAGACGCGGCTGGTCAAATTTCCGCCGCGATCATCATCACGCGCACGCATGCGGAGAGAGCCCAGCTTGCTTCCTGTATAAACTGCCATGACGGTGTCGAATTTGCTCCCACGTGTGGTGGCCATCGCTATTCCTGTATGGGGAGCAGTCCACTTGATCCAAACGGATCGTTTGGCGGCCCAATAGTAGTGGCGTGGCTCGCCGGCTTCGGCTGAGGCACCGCTGTTTGTGCCTGAAAATCTTGCCCGGTTTCCGGTGATAACCTTTGCGTTGGCAAAATTGTCATTGGTTGGAGGATGCAGGACGGTGAATTGCCCCGTGGCACGTCCGGTGGATTTGCCGGCAGCGTTCGCGGTCACGTCAACAGTAATTTGAGAAATCGACGGGTCGGCTGGGGGTGTGTAAGTGGCCGTGTAGACGGCATCGTCCGCGACGGCGTCACCATTGGTTCCGGTGTCTGTGAATGAGAGTGAAGTCGACCCGGCAGTTCCGGTAACCGTTGCACCGGTGACTGGGTTCACATCCGAAACGCGGGCGTAAAAGCGTACCCCCTCTCCAGCAGTCAATGTGTCCACAGACGCGGTCAGCTCCACCTCCAGTTCGTCATCTCCATTCGCTTGCAGGGCGTTGTCCGCGTTGGCCAGTCCTCCCGAGACACAAAGGCCATCCAGACTATCGTGTAGCATGCTGGTGTTCAGGATGCCAGACTTGATCTCGGCCACGGTAAGGTCTGGTTTGATGGATAGCATCAACGCGGCTATGCCGGCCACGTGCGGCGCGGCCATGCTGGTGCCGCTCAAGAAACTGTAGCTGCTGTCACTGTAGGCTGTACTCGAAAGAATTGAGACTCCGGGGGCAAACACATCCACGCTGGCGCGGCCGTAGTTGGACCAGCTCGGGGGATTTCCATTCAAGTCCACCGCGCCAACGGAAATGATGTTATCCAAGTCATAGCCGGACGGAAAGTGCCTCATTCGATCGGTGTTTGTGCCGGCATTACCGGCCGCGGCGACGCAGACAACACCTGCTGATGCCGCACGTGCAAGCGCATCCTGGATCGCTTGGCTGTACCCCCATGAGCCCCAGCTACAATTCAGCACGCGCGCGCCGTTGGCTACGGCGAAATCAATGCACCGGACTGCGCCGCTGCTGTATCCGTAACCTCTGGAGTCGAGAAATTTGCAGGCCATGAGCTGGACGTTCCAAGCGACCCCAACGCACAAATTGCCGTCGTTGGCGGCTGCACCAATGGTGCCAGCAACGTGGGTGCCGTGGCTCTGGGCATCATTGGGGCTGCCGTCATTATCCACGGCGTCGATGCCGTGGATGTTGTCCACGTAGCCATCGTTGTCATCATCAACTCCGTTGCCAGCAACCTCATCAGTGTTGATCCACATGTTGGCGGCGAGATCACGATGGGTTACGCGAATTCCGGTATCAATGACGGCAACGATGATATCCCTTGAGCCGGTTGTTTTCTTCCATGCTTCAGCCGCGCCAATATCGATGCCGGCCGTGCCCCAGCGACCAGTGTTCCGGAGGCCCCATTGCCAACCAGAGGAATACCCATAATCAGTGGGCGTGGAAATTGTGCTTACAAGGTAATCCGGCTCCGCAAAGGTAACCTTGCCTGATTCGAGCAAGGTCTTTGCGTGGGCCTGCAGGACAACGGCGGGATTTTCCTCCACGGTTGCTTGTGGGGTTTGGATAACCACGAGGCCGTGTTGTTCGCTGGGCTCGTTGAGCACTTTGCCGTGCGGGAGAAGCGCCTTGAGCTGACTCGTGTTCGCGCCGTCGGTCAGCCGTGCGATTAGCCGTTGGGGGTGCGCCACAGCGCCGTTGATGGAGATGTGATCTGCTGGAATCGCTGTGGTAAACGGATTTGGCGGATTATTTAAATCCCGATTTGCAGCGGTAATGGAAGCCAGTTGAAAGCGTGGATCAATAGCGCGGGAAGTCACTACTGGAGTAGCCTGTGGAGATCGTTTCATCGTTGAGGCAGACGGTGCGACGAGGCGAATCCACTGGGCATGAGTTCCAAAGCCACCGGCAGCGTCCAGGGCCGCCAAACGTTGGCGAGCGGAGATAATGCCGGAATGATCCGGATTGATTGTAGACACGTCGCGGGCGGCCTGAGTGGACCAATAATTTGCAACAACAAGAGTGAAGATGACGCCAATAATGGCGACGACGGGGTACATTTTTTTCATGCAGGTTCCTTTCGGTTCCGGCCTGATCAGCAGGGAATTAAAAGAAGGTAGCTCCGAAAGGTCAGCGTGTCAACTGGCCCGCATTATTCCCACTCGATGGTGGCGGGGGGTTTGCTGGAGATGTCGAGGCAGACTCGGTTGACGCCCTGCACTTCGTTGATGATGCGGCTGGAAAGCGTTTCCAGCAGGGTATGGGGCAGTTTGACCCAGTCGGCGGTCATGCCGTCCTGGCTTTCAACTGCGCGGACGGCGATGGTGTATTCGTAGGTGCGCTCATCGCCCATCACGCCGACGCTGCGCACGGGAAGGAGAACGGCAAAGCTTTGCCAGATTTTATAGTACCAGCCTTCCGTCTTCATCGTTTCCACGACAATGCGGTCGGCGTTGCGCAGGATGTCGAGGCGTTCACGGGTGACTTCGCCCAGCACCCGCACGGCCAAGCCGGGGCCGGGGAAGGGTTGGCGCCAGACAATTTCATCCGGTAAACCCAGCTCTGTCCCCAGCTGGCGGACTTCGTCCTTGAAGAGGCAGCGCAAGGGCTCCACCAGCTTGAACTTCATATTCTTGGGCAGGCCGCCGACGTTGTGGTGGCTCTTAATCAATGCCGCGGGGTTGCCCGCAATAGGCACGGACTCAATGACATCTGGGTATAGAGTTCCCTGTGCCAGAAATTTGGCCTTGCCGGCTCGCTTGGTGGCGGCCTGAAAAACATCAATAAACGTTTTACCGATGCGCTTGCGCTTGGTCTCGGGGTCGGTGACGCCCTTGAGTTTCTTGAGGAAGAGATCAGTGGCTTCCTCGTAGATGAGCTTTATCTTGAAATTGCGCCCGAACACTTCGCGCACCACTTCTGCCTCTCTCGCGCGGAGTACGCCATTGTTGACGAAGATGCAGGTCAATTGTTTCCCAATGGCGCGGTGGAGCAGGGCGGCGGCCACGCTGGAATCCACGCCGCCGGATAGACCGAGTATCACATGCTCATCGCGGACTTGGGTGCGAATGTCGTCCACCGCCTGATCGATATAGCTACGCATGGTCCATTTGCGGCCGCAGCCGCAAATCTTGTACGCGAAGTTTTGGATGATGGTTTTGCCGCGAGGGGTGTGAGCCACCTCGGGGTGGAACTGGAGGCCAAAGAATCTCCGTTTCCGGTTTTCAATGGCGGCGAAGGGGGAATTCTCCGTGATGGCGACAGTCTTGAAGCCCTCGGGCGGCTTGGTGAGTTTATCACCGTGGGAATTCCAGACCTGCAATTCTCTCGGGAGTTTGCCGAACAGAACACAGCGTCCATCCTTCACGCGGAGGATGCCTTTGCCGTATTCGCGTTTTTGGCCGCGTTCCACCTTGCCCTTCAGGTATTTGGCCATCAACTGCAGGCCGTAGCAAATGCCGAGAATGGGTATGCCGAGGTCAAAGATTCGCTTGTCGGGCAGGGGTGCCTTGCGGGAGTAGACGCTCTCAGGGCCTCCGGACAGGATGATTCCCTTGGGCTGCAGGGCGGCGATTTCCTCGACCGGTGTGTCGTATTTCAGAATGGTGGAGTAGACTTTGCACTCGCGGATGCGGCGCGCGATGACCTGCGTGTATTGAGAGCCAAAATCAAGAATGAGAACCTGTTCGCGCATCGAGAAAGCGGGGAGCGTGCCCATCGGCCCTTCCTTTGGCCAGTAAAATCAATTCACGATCGACGCGCATTGACTTGCGCGTTCGGGCCTTTTAGGTTGGGGCCGCACCATGCAGGAAATTATCGAGAAGCTGTTGATCCTTCGCGACCGTGACAGAACCATTCTGGAGGTCGAGGCAGAATTGCGGGGCTTGGCTATTGAGCGCGAGTCAACCAAAACTCGCACTGCTGAGGCCGAGGCTGGACTGGCTTCGGCAAAGGGTGAAGCCAATCATATTGAATCTCAACGCAAGCAACTGGAAAACGACGCAGCCCTTCAGCAACAAGACAAGGAAAAGTATCTTACCCAGCAGATGCAGACGAAGGACAACGTGGAGTATCAGGCCTTTGGGCGGCAGATCAAAACGTGTGACAGGAAGATTGCGGAGATTGAGGACCAAGAGTTGGAACTGATGGTTGCCGCCGATGAACAAGCCGAGAAGGTCAAGATAGCAGTAGGTGTTTTGGAAGAAGCCCAGAAGGATTTGGACAATGCGCTGGAAGCGATTGATGAGCGGGAAAAAAATTTGCAGGCCCAGCTCACGGAGGCCGAGGGGCAACGCGAGGAGATGGCCGGCCAGATAGATGAGGACACTATTGACCGCTACGAACGGTTGCTTGTGAAAAAGGGCCCCAGCGCGGTGTCCGGCATTGAGCACAGTGTCTGCGGCAACTGTCACATGAAACTACCTCCGCAAACCATTGTGGACTGCAAGCGCGATGAGGCCGTGAACTACTGTCCGCATTGTGGGGTGATCCTTTACTTTACCTCCAAGATGGTTCTTGAGGCGGCCGTGATCGATTAGAAGCTGCCCGGCCAGCTTGATTTTTGGAGTTTTCTTCATTACCGTGGCTTTGACCTTGGAAGGGTGGAGGATCGCTTTCGATGTTGATTCGTCGAGGGAGGAAAGTCCGAACACCACAGGGCGCGATGCCGCGTAACCCTTGGGTTGCCATGGGATACACGCGGGCGTCGCATTCGTAAGGATGCGGCGACGGAAAGTGCCACAGAAAACAAACCGCCGCGGTTTCGGCCGTGGTAAGGGTGAAAAGGTGGGGCAAGAGCCCACCGCGCCAAGCGCAAGCAAGGCGGCACGGTAAACCCCATCGGGTGCAAGACCAAATAGGGGGTCAGGAGCGGCCCGCCCCGAGATCGGAAACGATCACGGCCCCGGGTTAGGTCGCAGCAGATAAATGGTCCTCTCCGCCGGAAACGGCGCAGACAAAATTCGGCTTACAACTCTTCCAAGGTCATTTTGGAAAAAGTCCGGTGGAATCCATGATGGGGTTGGGGGGTGTTTGCGTGACGGAGCCGACAATGAAAGTCCCTAGTGTGGATGGCCGGAACTTACCGCGCTTTCATCCGCCCCTCTGGAACTCTTCGATTTCCAATCCGCGCCAGCTCAGCACTGAATTGCAGTCTAAAATCGAACGTCTCTCACCAGCCATTACCCCATAAAGTGGGCAAATATCCATTGTTCCGCAATGCTCCCATGTAACCGGGATATCTAGCTCCGTTTCTGTGTCCCCCCTCCACGTTGCGCAGCCGCCTGTCGCAGTTACGCGGATGCGCGTCGCTCAAAGCTCGCACCGCGTCATCGTAACTCCGCACCGTGCCGGAGTTGCTATGCCTTATGTCCTCGTTACATGGACGTGCGTCTTTGTCGGATGGATGGACTTCGAAATGATGAATTTCAGCCATTTTGAGCTTACAAGGCGGGTAAAAGATGGTATTATCGCCCCGAAGGTTGAGAATGCGTCGGCGTAATTTTTTAAAAGTTGGTTTAGGCGGGCTGGCTCTGCCGGACTTGTTGGCGTTGCGGGCCTTGGGAGCCAAGGGGGATCGCGGCTTCGGAAAAGCCAAATCCTGCATCGTCCTGTTTTGCTGGGGGGGAATCAGCCACTTGGATACCTTCGACTTGAAGCCCAATGCGCCCAAGAATATCAGGGGCACCTTCAAGGAAATTCCCACCACGGTTCCCGGAATACGCATTGGCGAACATTTGCCCGGCTTTGCGCGCACCATGGAACACTGGGCCATTGTCCGAAGCGTTCACCATAATGCGCCGAGCCATCGATCCGGGGCCTACTGGAATCTCACCGGTCATCAGCCGAAGAACCTGACCGGCAATTGGCCCGCCACAAGGGATGACTGGCCCAGCATTGGCTCGATGATTTGGCAGGCTCGCAAGGATGAGGGGAAGCCCGAGGGGGTTCTGCCCGGCTCGGTGGCGTTGCCCTACACCATTTATGATGGTGGCGTAGCCAACGGACAGGATGGAGGGTTTCTCGGCATGGGAATGGACCCGGCGGTGTTTCGGCCGCCCAGCGAGGGATTAAGGATTTACAAGGGCAAGTCGCCGACCTCCGGCCGCATCAATCTGGATTTGCCCGAGGGAGTAAACCGTCAAAGGCTGAATCAGCGACGGGGCTTGGTCAGCGGGTTTGGTGCTGTCAAGGGGACGGCCTTGAAGCTGGAAGCTCGTCCGGTGGTGCGTTCGCGTGAGATGGCGCTGGATATGTTGCTGAACCCCACGGTGCACAAGGCCTTTGACTTGGAAGAAGAGCCGCGTGGGCTCCGGGAAAAATATGGCATGCACATCTGCGGCCAAAGCGTGTTGGCGGCGCGACGCTTGACGGAAACTGGTGTGCCAGTGGCCACGGTGTATTGCGCCGCGGGTGATTTGGATGGTTCAAAGGGATCTCATTTCGACACGCATGCGGATAACTTTAACAAGCTGAAGAACAACATGCTGCCGCCGTTTGACCAGGCCGCTTCCGCGTTGGTGGAAGATTTGAAGGAACGTGGCCGGCTAGAAGAGACGCTGGTGGTGATGCTTACGGATTTCGGGCGGACGCCAAAGATCAACGGTGGTGCGGGTCGGGATCATTTCCCTGGTGTGTATTCGGTGGTGTTTGCCGGCGGTGGGATCCAAGGCGGGCAGGTTTATGGCAAATCCAACGCTACTGGATTTGAGCCTGCGGAGCGCGCCTGCGGCCCCGCAGATCTCCATGCGACCATCTTCCACGCGCTAGGCATCGATCCCGGGCACATGATACACGACGCTGATAATCGACCACTTCCTCTATGCGATGGCCGACCTCTGGCCTTGTTTTAATCTTGAGGCGCGTCCGCTGTTTTGACTATTTCAGCCTGTAGACAGCGGGCATGCTTGTGTTGCCGGCGGAGTCCATTGCGGTTAAAGCGATGGCGTCGGGGGCTGTTGGGCCAGTAACATTCATCAGTGCCGAGTTCTGTTTGGCGGGGAAAATTAAAGTACTCCAGCGGCCCTTAATGCGCATCTGGAAAATCCATCGGGCTATTGGGCCGGTTTGTTTGTTATTCCAGCTAATGGTTATTTGGTCAGGGGTGCGGCCGTTTTTAAGAGAGATCTGCGGTTTGGCGGGCGGGGATTTGTCGAGCCACGGGGATGCGGGGACAAGTGCGGGCTCGCGGTAGGCTGTTCTCTTCAGCAGGCCGGCCAGTCCGCCGCGATCATTTGTCAACGCGCTTACATTCCAGTGGATATTGCCGGTTGATCCGGTTTCTTGCCGAGTTAGGCTGATTTGATCGATGATTTCATTGGCTTTCCATGGCTCCACCTTCGCTGAATTGTTGCCGATCCAAATATGGCGGCGCATCCTATTTTCACCCACCCACCATTTCAGAAGCTTAGGATAGCTTTGGCCGGTGGATTCGATGCTCCAGTACAACTGCGGGGCGCAATAATCAAGCCATCCGTTGTGAAGCCATTTGCGGGCATCGGCATAAAGGCTGTCATAGGCATCAAGACCCTTAATGCCCTTGGGATATCCCGGCCGCCAAATACCAAAGGGACTGATGCCGACCTTGGCCGTGGGGCGGACTTTCTTGATTTCCGCATACATGCGCTGAACGAAATTATTGATATGGCTGCGGCGCCAGTCGCCACGGGTGAGATTTCCGCGGAATCGCTTCCAACTGGCATCGTCTGGGAAATCGAGGAGGTTGCCTTTTGAGTCGCGCACCTTGTAAGGGTAAAAATAGTCGTCGATGTGGATCCCGTCGACGGAGTAGCGGCGGGCTACGTCTAGAATCACGGCCAACGAGCGGGCTTGTGCGGCGGGCTCGGCAGGGTCCAGCCATTGGTAGCCGGCGTAATGCTTCACCAGTTGTGGATGGGTGTGGCTGATGTGGGTCTTGGCG
Source organism: Verrucomicrobia bacterium UBA6614 (assembly GCA_002433235.1). Classification (GTDB taxonomy): domain Bacteria; phylum Verrucomicrobiota; class Verrucomicrobiia; order Limisphaerales; family UBA1100; genus UBA6614. The sequence continues at coordinate 107,215 of DJHS01000145.1, read as the reverse complement.
GCCAAGCCCTTGGGAGATTTGTAACGGGCCCGGAAGGGGTTGAACCATGCGTGCAACTCAAGGCCGCGCTTGTGGGCTTCATCAATGGCGAACTTGAGGGGATCCCACGGCGGGTTGGGGGGTTGCCCCATTTTTCCGGAAAGATATTCAGACCATGGCTCCAGCTGGGAGGGATAAAGAGCATCGCAGGCAGGGCGCACCTGAAAAATGAGGGCGTTAAGCTTGAGCTGTGCGGCACGCTCAATTATGGCACGCAGCTCGCGCTGTTGGTTGGCGGTGCTTAGGCCAGGTCGTGAGGGCCAGTCAATATTGTTCACGGTGGCGATCCATGCACCGCGAAATTCGCGCATCAGCGTGGGAGGACGAATGGCATCCGTCGGGGTATATTGAGCCCCTGACAGGCTGATGGTCACAAGGAACGAGATCAATACCCCCAAGCGCATCACGAAAGGAGGATACGGAGATTTTGGCTGGTTTACAATGTTGAACCACCGGGCGTGGTTGATTTCGGTGATCTACAACTTCGTTGATGGAGGATGATTTGGAAATTGTGATTTTAGGTATTCTGTGAAATCCTTCCCGTTCCCCTTGGAATGACCGACAAGGCCTATTTTTGCATTGCAGTCACGGTGTATGGCATCGGGATGGTGTATTCACTGTTTCTGTGGCGGCGCGGCTTCCAACGGGATGACTGGACGGCATACAGCCTCTTGGGCAGCGGGTTTATCTTTCAAACAATCTCCATTGCTATTCGCGCCTTCAAATATGATCCGCCCAGATGTCCTGTGACTAATCTATACGAGACCTTGGCCTTTATCATTTGGGCGATTGTGGGAGGATACTTGGTGATGGGACTTTGGCAGCGACTGCGGTTTGTAGGGGCGTTTGCCTCGCCGCTCCTGTTCGTGATGGGGGTATTTGCCCTGATCCCGGGCATGGATCCTGATGTCCTGCCCGGCGAGGCGCGGGATTACACGGGTGTTTTGGGTAATCTCCATCGGACATTGGGGGCACTGGCCTTGGGGGCGTTTGGGTTGAGCGCAGTCGCGGCAGTAATGTATCTGACACAGGAGCATGATTTGAAGCTGCACAAGTTCCGCGCCATCCTCTCCAAGCTGCCGCCATTGCAGCGACTGGAAACGGCAATGACGCGCCTGCTGTGGATCGGCTTTGGATTGTTGACCCTGGGGATTGCGGCCAGTGCGGCTTATCACTTCCAGTCGGGCAAAGGCACGTCACTGGGCGAGCCGATGGTCGTCTGGATTCTGGCGATGTGGGTGGTGTATCTGGTGTTGATTATTCTGCATTGGCGGCACACCCAAAGCGGCCGTCGGATTGCCTGGGGGGCACTGTGCAGTTTCCTGTTTATGATCCTCACATTCTGGGGAGCGCTTGAATCTCACCTGAACCATTGACCATGGCCATTGTCTGTCTCGGATTGAATCACCGCACCGCATCCGTGGATGTGCGGGAGCGATTTGCCCTGCCGGAGGGAGAAGTGCCGATGTTGCTGGGACGCATTTGCGGGGAAACGAGTGCTTCCGAGGCTGTCGTGCTGTCGACCTGCAACCGGGTGGAGATATACGCGGCGACGGACGGGGCAGGGGGTGAACTGTTAGCCGAACTGCGTGAGCTGCTGCTTGAGGGACGGGAGATTGAAGAGGATGTTTTTTATGCCCACCATGGAATGCAGGGGGTGGAGCATTTGTTTAAAGTCGCCAGTGGCCTGGACTCCATGGTGTTGGGCGAGACGGAAATCCTCGGTCAAGTGAAGGCGGCCTATCAACTTGCACTGGAGGAAAAACGAACTGGTAGCAAATTGAACAGGGCTTTCCAGAAGGCATTCAATGCGGCGAAGCTGATTCGGACCAGCACAAATATCCAAAGAGGCAGTGTATCTGTGGCCTCGGTGGCGGTGGAGTTGGCGGGTAAAATTTTTGATGACCTGTCGGAGCATGCGGTGATGGTGATCGGCGCTGGGGACACGAGTGAGAAAACCGCGCGAGCACTCTTGAGCCGCGGGGCGAAGAGCGTGATGGTGTCCAACCGTTCATTTGAAAGAGCCGAGGAATTGGCTGAAGAACTGGGCGGGAGGGCCATTCATTTTGACGAATGGGAGGATGAATTTGCGGGCATTGATATCATTATCAGCAGCACCAGCGCGCCCCATTATGTCATTGACCGGAAAAAGCTGGAGCCCATGCAGGGTCTGCGGCAGCACCGGCCGCTTTTACTTGTGGACATCGCGGTGCCTCGTGACATAGAGCCGGAAGTGAATTTCCTAGAGGATGTGTACCTGTACAACATTGACGATCTGCAGTCGATTGCGGATGACTACCTTCGGCTGCGCCATGAGGAGGTGGAAAAATGCGAGGAGCTGATTCGCGGAAAATCGATCGAGCTGTTGGAGACGATGAAAGGGCCGTTGCCTGCACGAGAAGAGGATGACCTGGATGAAACAGCGGAAGGTGGGAGAGCGGCGCAGATGTCGCCCAGTTGAGGGATGCCGGAACGCCCTGTCATTATTGCGACGCGTGGCAGCGCCTTGGCTTTGGCTCAGGCTCACTTTGTATTTGATGAGTGCCGAAGGTTGTTTCCGAGGCTTTCGTTTGAGATCAAGATCATCAAGACCACGGGGGACAAACTTCAGGCGGCGTCTCTGGCGCAGGCAGGAAAGAGCTTGCCGAAGGGATTGTTCACCAAGGAACTCGAAATGGCGTTGCTTCGTGAACAGGCGGACTTGGCGGTCCACAGCCTGAAGGATGTGCCGACTGAACTACCCGCGGGTCTGGGATTGGGTGCTGTGTTGAAGCGTGAGGATGTTCGGGATATCCTTGTGTACAAGGAGGCGGCCGGAAATACCGGACTCTTTCCGCAGTTGGGGGAGGGCGCGAAGGTGGCGACCAGCAGCCCGCGGAGGCGCGCGCAGTTACTTTCAGCCAGACCCGATTTGCGGATTGAGGAAATTCGCGGTAACGTAGCGACACGCTTGGAAAAGTTGGCGGATAATGACAATTTATCGGGGACAGTTCTTGCGGCAGCAGGTCTTCGGCGCTTGAAGTTTAAAATTGGAGGAGGAGAGCTTCGGGGCGATGCGGTGCCGGATGGTCTCCGGGCAGAGATTCTGAATGAGAATGTCATGTTGCCCTGTTCGGGGCAGGCGGCAATTGGGATTGAAATCAGGTCGGGAGATGAGCGGATTGGATCGTTGTGCGGTAGGCTGAATCACTACAATTCGCGTCAGGCGGTGGAGGCGGAGCGGGCGCTTTTGGTGGCGATGGGGGGTGGGTGTTCCTCTCCCTTAGGGGCGCTGGCCACGGTGGATGGTGGGCGGATGCGACTGCGGGCCGTATCATTTCTGGGCGCTGAAATGAAGCACGCAAATGCGGTGGGAAATGTTCGCGAGCCAGAAGAACTAGGGGGCGAAGTAGCGGGTATGTTGCGGGTTTAACGAATGAATGTCTTGGCGGCTGAATGGTTTCCGTTGGGTACATTCATCAACGGTATTTGCATTATTGTGGGTGGGTTGGCGGGACTGTGGCTCCGTCGGCAATTGTCTTCGGGTATTCAATTGAAATTTCGCTATTTTCTGGTGGTTCTTACTTTTGCGGCTGGCGGTGGCATGATTTGGAAGGGAGCCATGGAGGGAGACTCGGGGATGGGGCTGTTTTTGGCGCGATTCGGGATTGTGTTTGTAGCTCTGATTCTGGGGGCTTTGACAGGGAGATTCCTTGGTTTGCAGAGGCGCTTGGACAGGTTGGGAGCTTATGCCCGTGAGCAGTTGTCAAAGAGTAATGACGACTGCAAGGGGATAAGTGAAGGGTTTGTGACTTGCACAATCCTATTCTGCGTGGGGCCCATGTCACTGGTTGGGCCAATTGAGGATGGCTTGGGGCGCGGGGTACCGCTTGCCTTGCTGGCAAAATCCGCCATGGATGGGGTGGCCACATTGGCGATGACGCCGCGTTATGGTTGGGGGCCAATCTTGGCGGTTGTCCCGGTGGTTTCACTGCAGGGCACGATTACACTTTTGGCGCAAACTTTCAGCCCGATTAAGGACAATCCGGAATTACTCGCATCCGTGAGCTTGGCGGGAGGGATGATGGTCCTGACCATCGTGCTGGTGATTCTGGAAGTTCGCAAGGTGCCGCTGGCGGATTATTTGCCTGCCCTAGTCTTGGCCCCTCTTTTGGCACACTGGTGTCTATAGCTGCCGGACCAGTTTTCTGAAGAGAGCGACATCACCGGTGATGTGGGTTTCGGTGTCGGCCGTGACAAATGCGTAGCCTTTACCGTAGGCAGGGCCATTGACGACACAGGCATGGGTGCGGTTGCTTTTTACTTGGAGCAGGGCTTTTTGAATGGCGGTGCCTGGGGTTCCGTCGACTTCATATTTCCAGCCGACAATGTTGGCAGCGGGAAACCATCGCGGAAGTTGTCGGATGATTTTAGGGGCGGGTTTGAGATCGATCCTTAATTGTCCTGTCTGGGTTGAAATCTTGCCCTCGTTAGGCGTAAATGATTTTGAATCTGAGTGAATTGATGAGATTATATAATCGGCAACTGCGGCGGCATGAAAGATCGTGCATTTCCTTTCGTGGCGAAGATTGCGCAATGCGTGGCGGAGATCTTGAGTGGTTAGGAAGGGGATGATTTGAGCGGGTTTGTGCCTAGGCTTGTGCTGCGCGGACTGAGAGAGGAGTAGGGTCACTTTATGGCCAGCCCGACTCAGGGTATCGGCCAGGCGGCAACCCAGTCGACCGGTGGAATGATTGGTTAGCCGTCGTACGGCGTCGATGGGTTCCACGGTGGGGCCTGCGGTTACAATGACTTGCACGGGCTGAAGTTGCATGGATCTTGGGCGAAGGCCAATTTCAAAAATGGTGAAGAATGGAATTGGGAAGCGGGGCCTTCCCGTGCCATCTTGCGGCGGTGAGCAAGATCATTGGTATCGACTTGGGGACAACCAATTCCGCCGTGGCGGTGGTGGAAGCGGGCATCCCCGGCTTGTTGGCGGATGAGGAAGGGCGGCGCCTGTTGCCATCGGTTGTTCGCTTTGACAGAGGTGATGCGGTAGTGGGGCGGGAAGCTCGGCGGGGGATGATTGTTCATCCGCGTGACACGGTTTACTCGGCCAAGCGGCTGATGGGGCGGAAATTGAGTGAAGTTGAAGCGTCTGCTTGGCCTTTTGGATTGGTGGAGAAACAGGGTAAGGCTGCGGTGGCGGTGGGAGGAGATGAGTATCTTCCGGAGGAGGTAGCAACTGAGGTGCTTCGTGTTCTGAAGGAACGGACGGAGGCAGTGCTGGGGGAATCCGTGGGCAAGGCGGTGATTACCGTGCCGGCCTACTTCAACGATGCACAACGCCATGCAACGAAGCAAGCTGGCGAGTTGGCGGGTTTGGAAGTGGAGAGAGTTTTGAATGAGCCCACCGCAGCGGCATTGGCCTTTGGCTTGGATCGGGGATGTGAAAAGGCGCGGATCGCGGTTTATGACTTGGGCGGCGGAACATTTGATTTGTCCATATTGGAACTACGCGAAGGAGTATTCGAAGTTGTGGCAACACATGGAAATACGCATTTGGGCGGGGATGACATTGATGCGTGTGTGACGGATTGGCTGAAGGAAGAAATCCTGGAAGGCGGTGGGCCGGATCAATTGGATTCTGAAATTCTGGCGCGAGTGCGAGTCGCGGCAGAAGCGGCAAAGGTGATGTTGTCCACGGAGGATGAGACGGAGATTGCGCTGCCTTTTCTGACGCCTGATTTTAGCTTCAAGACTGTCTTGACTAGGGAAAATCTGGAGAGGATGGCGAAGGGAGTGCTGGGCCTGACTTGGAGCCACTGTCGACAGGCACTGGCGGATGCGGGCTTGAAACCCGAGGAATTGGATGAGGTGATTCTCGTTGGCGGACAAACACGGATGCCGTTGGTGCGACGACTGGTGGGTGAGTGGTTTGGCTGTGTGGAATATGAGGAAGCTCGGGGTGGGGTACAGTTGGGGACAGATTATCATGAAAAGGGCGCCCCCCGCCTGAACACATCGCAAAATCCCGACGAGGCGGTTGCGCTGGGGGCGGCACTACAGGGGGCAATTCTATCCGGGGAAATGGATCGAGTTTTGTTGCTGGACGTAACTCCATTGTCCCTGGGACTGGAAACTTTTGGAGGGTTAATGAACGTCATCATTCCGAGGAATTCCACGATTCCAACCAAGGCGGGTGAACTATTCACAAACGCAGTGGATGGGCAGCGGGAAATGCTGATTCATGTTCTCCAGGGGGAACGGGAAAAAGCAGGGGACAACTGGAGCTTGGGACGGTTTGCGATCGATTTCGTGGCAGCCAAGCGCGGCGCGGCGCGTGTGGGGGTGCAGTTTGAAATTGACGCGAATGGGATTCTCAATGTGCTGGCGCGGGATACGGAAACAGGACGCGAGAAGATTGTGAAGATGGAATCTGCGGTGGATGTGGATGATGCAAAAGTTCAACAAATGGTTGAGGAATCTGTTGAGAACGCCTTTGAGGACATGGACGCCCGCCGGTGGGTCGAAGCTGCGCTGAAAGCGCGGGAGGCACTCAGTGCCGCGCGGCAGGGCATGGAAGATTTTCGGGGGGAGATTGATTGCGGCGGGATTGAAGAAGCGATTCGAGGGGTGGAAAATGCGTTGTCAACGGAAGAAGATGGCCTTGGGGATTTGGGCGCCTTGAAAAGCTCAGTGAGGGTTTTGGATAGAGTGACCCAGACATTGGCCGATTTGATGATGGACCGAGCGATGGAGGAAATGCTGCGCCGCCGGGGGATGTTGGACTAGGCCTGCTTTTCTTCCGGCAACTCTAAGTCTGAAAAGGCATTGTTCAGGCTTGCGCCGTTGTCATCCTCACTAGCGGCGACCTCAACTGGGGCCTCCTCATGGTGGTGCTTCTTGGGGTTCGGATTGTCGGCGCGCTTGGAGGGGGGCAGCGGGGCGAGCATGACGGTGATCCCGCGGCCGGCCTTGCGGGGTTGGGTGTCAGGCTTGCCGTAGGGAGTGAGTTCGTCAATGAATTTTTTGATCGTCTCAAACCCGTATTCCTTATGTGCATTCTCTCGCCCACGGAAACGGAGGAAGACCTTCACCTTCATGTCCTCACAAAGAAAATCGATGGCGTGCTGGAGCTTGTACTGGTAATCGTGCGGATCGGTGAAGGGGCGAAGCTGGATCTCCTTGATCTTGACAACGGTCTTATTCTTCTTTTGTTCCTTCTCCTTCTTGGCTTGCTCGTACTTGTATTTACCAAAGTCACAAATGCGGCACACGGGCGGGCGGGCATTGGCGGAAACTTCCACCAGATCCAGCCCGCGGGCCTTGGCCATTTCCAGTGCCTGCTTGGTGGGAAGCACGCCCACCTGCTTGCCGTCAGCCCCAACAACACGCACTTCGCGGACACGAATGCGGTCGTTAACGCGGATGCGCGGTGCGCGATTGAATCGTCTGCGGAACGGGGGGCGGCTCAAGACAACCCGGGGGTTTGGGTTTCAGACGAGCCGGTCGATGCGGCTAATGTGTATGTGATGAACAACGGGGAAATTCTCTTTCAATGGCGGTCATTGGGCAAGGGAAAATTCGAGGGAGATTTTTCTCGTTCCATGGAGAGTGCACAGGTAACGTCCCGCGTCCATGGCCAAGGTGAAACCATTTCGGGCGTTGCGTCCAAGTCCCAGATTGGCGGCTGAGATTAGTGCGCCGCCTTATGATGTTCTCTCGACTGGAGAGGCTCGTGCTATGGCGGAGGGCAATGATTTGAGTTTTCTGCACGTCAGCAAGCCGGAGATTGATTTTCCGGAAGGAGTGGATCCGTATTCGGCGGAAGTGTATGCCAAGGGGGCAGAGAATTTTCAGCGGATGCAGGTGGAGGGATTGTTGGCCTTGGAGGGGGAGCTGGGATTCTATCTTTACCGGCAAGTCATGGGGGGGCATTCGCAAACTGGATTGGTGGCGCTGGCGGATTGCGGTGAGTATGTTTCCGGTAAAATCAAGAAACACGAGTTGACCCGGTCGGCAAAGGAAGATGACCGGGTGCGACACATGGAGGCGCTTGATTCGCAGACTGGGCTGGTGTTTTTAACGTACCGTGCGGTCACGGCAATTGATTCATTTGTCGAAGAGCGGACGGCAGCGGCGGCGGATTATGACTTTATGGCGGCTGATGGGGTCAGGCATGTGGCATGGAGTGTGACGGATGAAATGGGGATTTCGTTTCTGGAGGATGCATTTGCCACGGTTGGCGCGCTTTACATTGCTGATGGGCATCACCGGAGCGCTGCAGCGGCACGGGTTTATGGGGTGCGTGATGGTGCGGGAGGAAGTGGTGGCTTCATTACGGTTATTTTCCCGGATCACCAGATGCAGATTTTGGCGTACAATCGGGTGGTAAAGGATTTCAACGGCTTGTCTTCCGGGGAATTTTTGACGCAGTTGGAGGATGTCCTGCATATTGTCGGCGAGGGCCAGCCGGAGGAGAAACACGAAGTATCACTCTACACGGAGGGTACATGGAGGCGTTTGTGTTTTCGTGATGAGGTGCGAGCAGGAGGACGAGCTGAGGATCGGCTGGACGTGGCTCTGTTGCAAAAGCATGTCTTGGAACCAATTCTTGGAATTGAGGATCCGAGGACGAGTGAGCGCATTGATTTTGTAGGTGGGATTCGGGGCGCTACTGAACTTGAGCGACGCGTGGATGATTTGGGTTGGGCTTGCGCGTTTGCGTTGCATCCGACAAGTATCGCCGACTTGTTGGCGGTGGCGGATGGAGGGGGGTTGATGCCGCCCAAGAGCACATGGTTCGAGCCGAAGTTGCGCGATGGTTTATTTTGTCATAACCTCACTGATTTATGAAGATTGTCCTGGCATATTCAGGCGGGCTGGACACGTCGGTACTCCTGACGTGGCTGAAGGAAAAGCATGACGCGGAACTGATCGCTTTCTGTGCGGATATCGGGCAGGAGGAGGAACTGCGCGGGCTCAATAAAAAGGCCCGCCGTACTGGGGCGTCAAAGGTCTTTATCGACGACCTGCAGGAGGAGTTTGCGCGTGATTTCATTTTTCCGATGATGCGCGCAGGCGCAATCTACGAGGGGCAATATTTTCTGGGAACAAGCGTTGCGCGTCCACTGATTGCCAAGCGGATGGTCGAGATTGCGCGCAAGGAAAAGGCGCATGCCATTGCGCACGGTGCAACGGGCAAAGGCAATGACCAAGTGCGCTTTGAGCTGACCACGGCTGCGTTGGCGCCGGATCTGGAAGTGATTGCCCCTTGGCGTGATGAGGGATTTCGGGATGAGTTCCCAGGGCGCAAGGAAATGCTCGCATATTGCAGGCGCAAGGGCGTTGAGGTGGAGGCCAGTACCAGCAAGCCTTACTCAATGGATCGCAACCTGCTTCATATTTCCTATGAGGCGGGGATTCTCGAGGATCCGTGGTTTGATGCCTTTGCCCCGAAAAACGAGGGCATGTTCAAGCTGAGCGTGGCGCCTGAAGATGCGCCGAACAAGGCGGAATATGTGACACTGGAATTTGAAAAGGGCAATTGTGTCGCGGTAAACGGAAAGGCGTTATCGCCGCTGGGGGTCATGCGTAGACTAAACAAGCTTGGCGGCAAGCATGGTGTAGGGCGCGTGGATCTGGTGGAAAACCGCTTTGTGGGCATGAAGAGCCGGGGGGTTTATGAAACGCCCGGCGGCGCAATCCTGCATTTTGCCCATCGGCAGATGGAAAGCCTAACCATGGATCGTGAGGTGATGCATCTGCGAGACTCGTTGATCCCGAAATATTCGGAATTGGTGTACAATGGATTTTGGTTTGCGCCGGAGCGTCAGGTTTTACAGGCGTTGGTTGAGGAGTCACAGCGGAATGTTTCCGGCACTGTGCGGGTTAAGTTGTACAAAGGGGGAATGTACACGGCGGGCCGGAAATCAACGGTGAGCTTGTACAATCCAGCACTTGCGACGATGGAGGCGGATCCAACCCAAGCCTATGATCAGGGAGATGCAACTGGTTTTATCAGGCTGAATGGTTTGCGGCTGAAGGTTGGGGCGAGTGTTGGCAAAAAACGCGGTCGACGGCGCTAGGGAACGGGGCCTTCCTGGACGAAGGCATTCAGGTTTTTCACTCCGGCTGACTTGGCGGCATCGCGAATTTTTACAATAATCTCGAAGTCGGCCTTGCCGTCGGCCTCGATGGATACTTGGAGGTTTGGTGTTTGTTGAAGTCTTTCTTTCAATTCCCGTTCGATTTGGCCGATTTGGAACGGGCTTCCATCAAGCAGGATATTTTCGGCATTTTCGGGAACGGTGATTACCAGTGGTTTCAAATTTTGTTGTTGGTGTCCATCGGCCTCAGAAGATGCAGCGAGATTAATAAAGGCCTGACTGTCCTTGAAGGTGGTGCTGACAACCATGAAAATCAAGACGACCATCAAGACGTCCACCAGCGAGACGATGATGACGCCGGGTGGCTTGCGGTTCTTGGCTGGGGCAAACTGCATGTTTAATCAGCGCGGTTGTAGTAGTGCCTGAGAAACTCCTCAGAGTGGCTTTCAATTTCAATCGCGAGCGTTTCAATACGCTTGTTGTAAAGGCTCCATGCGGCTAGGGATGGGATTGCAATGACCAAGCCCAGCAAGGTGGCCTGCAGGGCGATGGAAATGCCGTCGGCGAAATGTGATTGGTCGGCACCCTCGATCCCCATGGCTTTAAATAGTGAGATGAGCCCGAAGATGGTGCCCACAAGGCCCAGGAGAGGAGCGATTCCTGTTGTAATCTCCAAGACGACCAGCCCGCGTTCCATCTGTGCGATTTCGTGGCGTGCGCGTGTCTGGAGGCTTTCGGAATTTTCCTGGCGGGGAAGGTGGCGGTTGTCGATGGCATAGGCCAGAAGGCGGCCATAGGGTGAGTCAAAGTGCTGGCAATAGGCTTTAAGGGTGGATAGGTCATCTGTGTCCTGAAGCTGGCGCTGGGCGTTTCGAAGATCGGGGGGAATGATCTTGTGCGTGCGCAAGGCGAGGCCGCGCTCGATGATGAAGGTGAGTCCGACAATCGAAAGCAGGATCAGGAGGGCGATAATCGCTGTTTTCATGGAGGAACTTTTCCCATTGGTGGGGGTATCGTCGACAGGCTGTGATTTTGCCTTGGCGGACGGGGTTGCAGATTCAGCGGCATGGGCACAAAGCGGCGAAACCGCCAAGGCCAGAAGGAGTAGCAGGTTGAGGAAAAGGCGCCGGGTCAATTCAGTTTTTGAGGTTAAAGCTGAACGTGATGCGGCAGGGTCTGTGGTCGCCAAGGGAAAGTTTCATCCTGTCATTCCATTTCTCGAATGGGGCCGGCTCCTCAATGGATCGTTGGCAGACAAACTCGGCCAATGGACTCGAAAGGGCGGTGTTGCCATTGCTGACCCGAAGATTCTCGATTCTTCCGTCATGGCGCAACGTGAACTCGATGACAACCCGATAAGGTTGAAGCATCTTGGCGTCGTGGTTCTTGCGTATCCAACTGTGGTAAATTGCGGTGATAAGTTTTTCATCATAATCACCGTAGCCGGTGAGCATGACGTTGAAGCGGGGCGTGCCCTTGCGCGGGGCGCCTCCCTCTTGATGAGTGGCTTCGCCGGGAAGCAGGCGGGTATTGCCGGCATCATTCCCCAGCCTGCGTTTGGCGCGCTGCAGCGGTGATTCCTTTTTGGGCGGTGGCGGTCCGGGATCCAAGCGCACCTCCAAGGGGGCGGAGGCAGGGTGGTTCACGATTTCCGTTACTGGATTTGAAAGTGAAAGCTTGGCGGTTTTTGGGGTGGGCCCGCGTGTGCCTTGTTTGGGAAGGGCGATCTTTTTGGGTGCGCCAGCGGGCTGGGTTCTTGAAGGGGCAGGGCGTGAGGGGGAAGGGTTGCTGATGGAATAATCCTGATGCTTGGGGCCGGGGGATTGAACTCCGCCTCGTGGTAATGGTTTCAGTTTCTTTAATGATGGCTGGGGAATGTCGCGTGTTCGCGCCGCTTCTGCTTCGTCTCCGTCAACCTTGGCCTTGTTTTGGTTGCCGGGCTCAGGATTTGCCGCCTGAGAATTTTTATTTGAGTATTTGTCGGCGTCCTCAGGTTTTTCGGCGGATTCATTCTTGGGTTCGACTTGGACAAATGTGCTGGGCTGGACTTTTTTAACTGGAGGGGGCGGAACAGGTTTTGAGGCTGGTTTGGGTTGGATAAACTCTAGTGACAGCTTGCGTTTTGGCTTGTTTTTATCGCTGAAATTGATGGCCGGATCCAAGACGCCGGTCCAGAGAACGGCTCCCCACGCGAAAGCATGCACAATCAACGACACAGTGACCAAAAAGGTCAGCCGGTGGCTCGACCATGCGTGAATGAGAAATTTTTGAGGATTAAGTCCCATCCCTCGATCAAGACTGAGCGAAATGACGCTCCGAGGCAATCATTTGTTCAAATCGTAATTTTTTCACCATAAACCGGAACTCGAACTTCTGCATTGGGCAGCTGTTCCCGAAGTGTATCGGCAAAAGCCAGAGATTGGTCTTCTTCCCCGTGAACGACAAACGCTTTTTGGATATCTCCAGTGAGTTCATCAACATGCGCTTGTAACTCATGCTTGTCGGCATGGCCAGAGTAAGCGTCCAGCCGGGCAACCTGAGCTTTGATTTCATATTCTTCACCAAAAATTTTAACAGGCGAGTCGCCATTGATGATGCGAGCTCCCAGGGTGTGTTGGGCGCAATATCCAACGAAGAGGACGAGATTCTTAGGGTTTTCGATATTGTTCTTGAGGTGATGCCGAATGCGTCCCCCCTCGCACATGCCAGAGCTGCTGATTATGATGGCAGGTTCGTTGAGCAAGTTCAGCTGCTTGGATTGGGAGACATTACGAATATATTTGAGGTTTTCCATTCCAAATGGATTCTCTTTTTCTCGAAGAAATGTGTAGATCTCTTCGTTGAAACATTCGGGGTGGAGGCGAAAGACTTCAGTAGCATTGACGCTGAGAGGGCTATCGACAAAAATGGGAATAGGTGGCAGATCGCCGGACTCTGCCAGTTGATGCAACGTGTAAACAATCAACTGTGTTCGTCCGACTGAAAAGGCGGGGATGATAATCTTGCCTCCGCGATGAGCTGTCTCGCGAACGAGTTTGCAGATTTCAACGGGGGCATCGGCCCGTGGGCCGTGTTCGCGGTTGCCGTAGGTGCTCTCAATTTGGAGGTAATCAACGTCCTTTACTGAGTCGGGATTGCGGAGAATCGCGTGGCCGCTCCGGCCAATATCGCCGGTGAACAGATATCGGTAGTTTCGTCCGTTTTCTCGGATGTCCAAGGCAATCTGCGCGCTACCGAGGATGTGGCCTGCATCATGAAATGTCAGCGTCACCCCGTCGGCGATGAGCATGGGCCGATCGTAGTTCGTGGAGACAAACTGTCGTGAAGCTTTATCCGCATCACGGACCGTATAGAGGGGCTCCACGGGGGGCAGCCCCTTTTTCTCATTTTTTCGGGAAATATACTCGGCGTCCGATTCCTGAATGCGCGCGGAATCTTCAAGCATGATGCCTGCCAGATCTCGTGTTGCGTGAGTGCAGAAAATGTTTCCATCAAACCCGTTTCGGCAGAGGTTGGGAAAATTGCCGCAGTGATCGATATGCGAATGGCTCAAAACAGCGACGTCAATAGATTGGGGGTCAAAAGGGAACTTGCGGTTGCGTTCAATGGATTCTTTTCGTTTCCCCTGATACATTCCGCATTCAAGGAGAATGCGTTGGTTGTTCAGCTCCAGAAGAAACATGGAGCCAGTGGTTGTCCGTGTTGCGCCAAGAAAGTGGACCTGCATGACGCAATCAGGGTGGATGGCCAGCCCGCCCGGGTCGAGCGTGGGTTATGCGCAGATTCTCAACGCTCGCGGTAGCGAATGCGCGCCTTGGTCAGGTCATAGGGCGACATTTCCACGCGCACCTTGTCTCCCACGGCAATCCGGATGAAGTGTTTACGCATTTTGCCAGAAATATGGGCGAGCACCTCGTGGCCGTTCGGCAGCTTGACGCGGAACATGGTGCCAGGCAGTACTTGCGTTACCGTGCCGTCCAGCTCAATGGGTTCCTCTTTCGCCATACCAAAAAATCACGCCGCCCTTAGTGGCGGCGAAAGGCGGAGACTGCCGTGAGGGTTTGAAGAAATCAAGGTCAAACAAGGCGGATTATTCGCCTTCTGAGGTCTCGGGGGCATCTGGCGGGCTGTCTTCCGGTTCACTGATTTTTTCGGCGGTCAACACCTTGAGTTTCGCTTCAAGGTTATGCCTGCCGTTGGTATCGCGCAGGTTCCCATTGCGGTCAATCAACCACTGGGCCGGAATGCTGGTGACGCCAAAATCAATGGCGAACTTATTGTCCCAGCCGCGGCCATCGAAATGTTGTGGCCAATCAATTTTGTTTTCTTTCAGGTAGCGGCGCAAGCGGGCTTGGTTAGTATCCAAGGAAATGCCCGCAAGGACAATGTCCTCGCCGTGTCCCGCACGTGCCTTGGTAATGCGGGGGAGGTCAGCGATGCACGGACCACTCTGGGTGGACCAAAAATGGATCAGCACAACCTTGCCCTTGTGGCCGGCCACACTGAACGGCTCATTCCGCACAAGGCCGGATTTTTCGTCGAGAATGAGGGCATCAAACTCCAGTGTCATGGGTTTGCCGATACGATCCAGACGCGTCGTTTCGTTGCGTGCACGCTCTTTGGTGGTGGCGTTGGCCGCGGATGCCTTTGAGATGTCCGCCAGCAGGGAGCGGACATGATCGATCACCTTGATGGGGGCATCATCCGGGCCGGGCATGGTTGCCTTCGGCTGGAGTTTTTCATCTTGAAAATCCAGATTGATGGCCACTTCCAGCAGCATCGCCCATGGCTCAGCACGGTTTGGGAATTCAGCACGCAGGGCAATGGCTGCCTCTTCGTATTCCTTGAGGCCCGCCTGAAGCCCATTTTCTGCGATTGTCGCCTTGGCCTTCTTGACGGCTTCAGCGGCCTTGGCATTGAAATCACTCCCGCCCTCCGCAGCTTGGCCGGCCGTAGCCAGTATCAGCATAGCGGCCAGCGCGGGGAGGGGATTGATGGGCGGAAAATGCATTGGGCTTATTCTTCAGCAAGAAGCTTTTCTACCTTGGAATCAAGATTGGCACGAGCATTCATGTCCACCAGATTGCCCTTCTTATCCACCAACCACATGGCGGGGATGCTTTGGATGCCGTACTCTTGCGCCAGCTTGTTTTTCCAGCCCTTACCGTCGAAATATTGCGGCCAAGGCATGTTCTCCTTGTTGACAAAATCGTTTAGGGCCTTTTCCTTGCTGTCGAGGGAAATGCCGATGATCTCAAAGCCTTTCTTGTTGTACTTGGCATAGGTTTTCTTCACATGCGGCAGCTCGGCAATACAGGGGCCGCACCATGTGGCCCAAAAATCAACCAGCACAACCTTTCCTTTCATCTTTGTCAGATCCACTTCGCGGCCGTCCATTGCCTTGAACCTGATGGGCAGCGGTTTGCCGAGAGCGTCGAGCTTCTTGAGTTGTCCCTTGGCGCGGCTGGCAATGGGGGCGAACTTGGGATTCTTCAGGTTTGCCAAGTCGTTTAGGATGGCTTTCTTCTCCTTGGCATCGTCAATGAGGCTGGAGGCTTCCAGTAGCATCGCACGGGGGCCGATCTCGTCGGGATAATCCTTGGCCAGCTTAATGGCACCTTCACGGTAGGCTTTGACGGCAGCGCCACGATCGTTCCGAATCATGCCGCGAACTTTCGTGATCAATGCGCGCGCAGCATCGTCGAAGGGAACTTTCTTGTCCTTGTCATCGGCCAGCAGGGGAGTGAGGTTCAGGCCGGCAATCATCATTACGGCTGCCACGCTGAGTCGGATTGCTTGGAGAACATGCGGACTTTGGGGGGTGGTTTTCATGATTTTATTCCACGATTTGACGCAGAGGGGGGAGTCTATCCCCAAGGAAACTTTCTTGGCTAGTCCCAAATGGGTCATTTTTCGGCGGCTTTCACCGTTGCCGGGATATCGTCCTCGCTGTCCGCCAAGTGCAGGGTTTGTGTGGGGAAGGCGAATTCCAGATCCATTTCCTCCAGAAGATCCATGATCTGCAGATTGATCCTCTGACGCACGTCGAGGTATTCCTTCCAGACCGTGGACTTTGTGAAGTAGTAGAGGAAAATATCCAATGAGCTGGGGCCGAAATCCGTAAATTGAACCAGCATGTATTCCTGATCCACGTCCTTGTCTTCACGGAGCATTTTCTCAATGCGTTCCAGCAGCGCCCGCATTTCGTTGGGTTTGGTGTTGTAGGTGACGCCAATGGTCATCTTGACACGACGCTTGGGCATGCGGGACCAGTTCTTGACGTTGGATTTGTTGATCGTGCCGTTGGGCACGGTGATCAGCGTCTTCTCAAAGGTGCGAACGCGGGTGGAACGAAAGCCGATTTCCTCGACTGTTCCGTCAATTTCGCTGCCGACGGATATCCAGTCCCCCACTTTGTAAGGCCGGTCGGTGAGGATATTGAAAGTGCCGATGAAGTTGGCAACAGTGTCGGATGCCGCCATGGAAATGGCCAGTCCACCAACCGCTAATCCGCCCACGAGGCCGTTCACATTCACACCGATAGTAGCCAGTACCGTGAGGCCACCGACAATGACGATAAAAATGCGCATCGCGCGCGTAGCCAGCGGGGTGAATTGGCCCTTGAGTTCAGTGTCACCCCGGGCCAACAGGTCGTCCAGATAGTGCGCCATCACATCGACCAAGCGATAGACCGCCCAAATGATGATGATTCCCAGGCCTACTGTGTAGCTTTTCCCCACTAATCCATGGGGGATGCCTTCAATGCGAAAGACGAGGATGGAAATGGCGATATGGATGGCACCCACCATGATGAACGCATTAAGCGGCTTGCGGACTGCCTCGAACAAGAGGTCATCCCAAGTGGCCTTGGTTTTTTCAAACCACTTAGCCAGCTTGGCTTCCACGTAGTTCTGCAGAATGCGGCGAATGAAAACGCCGATGACAATGGCCAGGAACGCGAGGATGAATTGCCAGAGTGAAACGCCAAAAATTTTCTGGCCGAATGTTTCCTCCATCCAGCGCACGGCTTGGTTTCCCTCCAAGGTGTTGGGGTCAAACACGCCGTTCTGTTTGGCTGCCGTTGTCGAGTTGCCCTCCTTGTTGGGCGGTGCGGCGTTAACGGTTGGCAAGGCGAGCAAAAGCCAGCCGGCTGCGATGTATGACCAAATACGCATGCGTGAGGATTCGCCCGATGCAGCGTGGGCGTCAAGTCATTGCCGGTGCATCCTCGTGGCTATCCTCACTTTCCGGGGGGAGTCTGAAGATGGCGGGAACCGTGATGAACAAGCCAGTGAGCACAAGCCATGTGGCCAGTTGGGGGGCGGCCTGTGCGAGCAGTGGATTTCCAGCACTAACTCCCTCAAGCAGGACATTGGCGGCCAATGCGACCAAGGTCAGGTTGGGGCACAACAGAAGAAAGGCGCGATCCTCCGGCTTGCTTTTATTGAATCTGGATCGAAACGCCATCAATAGAAAGGCGGCCGCCAAGGCGAATAGTGCAAGTTCGGAGAAGAGCAATTGCCATTCCAATTGCATGCCGAGTGCGATGAAGAAAACGGGAATAAGCAGTCGCTGGCTGATCGGGGCAATGTAATGCTCAAGGTCAACTCCGCCGGTATGCGTGCGGCTCATGCACAGGCCCAGCACGAAGGCGGTTTTTTCACCACTTAATCCGAGGCGTTGGCCCACAGCGCTAACCACAAGCACCAGCAGGACGATCCAGTGCACGCGCCAGTGGGTGGCCCGGTCGATGATGAATTGGAACAGGCGTGTAATCGGCTTGGCTGCGACGGTGACTAGAGCGACGACCAGCACCATGCCGGCTAGGACCAGGGCGACCTTGGGTGAAAGACCTGCCTTGTAGATTTCCTTGGTTACGGCCAGTACGAGAATGGTGATCATTTCCAGTGCCACCATGACATGCAGCAGCTTGTTGCGTTGTTCGTTATCCAGTCCGGGATAGCCATGCCACGCGGCGTGAGCCATGCCCACGGAGCAGCCCGTGAGCGCGCTGGCGGCGAGAACGGCTACCGCGATCCACTGAATTTTTTCGCCCCAACCAGCGGCGGTGAATTCAGCCCAATCGGCATGAGGCGAAGCCGTATAGGCAAACACGCCGGCAGTCATCAGGATGATGACAGGATATTGCCAGGCCTTCCAGCGGGCGGCCTTTTTGAGAGGGGCAACGAATTCACGAAGACTGGGCAGTTGGATTTCGAGTCCAACCTCAAACAACAAAAGGAGAAACCCAATACGCCCAGCCTCAACCAGCATGGCTTTCACTTTTTCATCTGGGATGAGATTTCCAAGAGTGATGCCAAAGAGGACGAACACGGAATATGCCAGTGCGGGACGCTTGGCGCGCCGACAGATGTCTGGCACGGCCATGATTAGGAGAATGAGGACAATGACCACCTCAAGGTAGTTGAGGCCGAGGAACTTGTCGGGTGGGGATGGCTTTGGTGGGGGTTCAGGGAGCGCCGGTGGTGGACTGACTTGAGTGGTTGTTGAGTTGGTTTCAGGCGGGCGGAGGGCGGTATTGTTTCCCTCGGCTTGGGCCAGTGCGCTAATGGAGAGAAATGCCCCCAACAAAATACATGCAACTCTGCTCATACCGTGCTGGTGAGCAGTGTCTTGGCGAGCATGAGGAGGAAGAAAAAGCCGGCGACGTCCGTCACGGTGGTGATCAGGATGCTGGAGGCAAGGGCGGGGTCCATGCGGAAAAATTTCAACCCGTAGGGAATTACCACCCCAAAGAGCGCGGCCGCAAGCTGGTTGAGCATCATGGCCACGCCCACGACGATTCCCAGCATCCAAGGCTGGCCGGTGAATGGCGCTTCAGTGTGGCCCGCAAAGAGCAGGCCGACCAGCAACGCGACGCCGCCGACAATGAGGCCAATGACGACACCGTTGAAAAGGCCGAGCGCAAGTTCCTTGGCCAAGGCCTTTCGGCCGTCCCCGGGGGACAGTTCGCCGAGGGCCATGTCGCGAATGATGACCGTGGTGGTTTGCATCCCCGCGTTGCCACCTTGACCGGCAATGACAGGGAGGAAAATGGCGAGGATGGCAAATTCAGCGATGGTGCCCTCGAACACGCCCACAACCGCTCCGGCAAGGCAGGCAGTCAGGAGATTGATGAGCAGCCATGGGAGACGTCGCTTGAAAGATTGCGTCCATGGCGTAAGCGTGCGTTCTTCGCCAGAGAGGCCGACCATTTTCTGCATGTCCTCGGTCGCTTCTTCCTGAGCAACGGTGAGGACATCGTCACTCTTGATGACCCCCATGAGGGTGCCGTGCTCATCAAGGACAGGCAGGCCGAGATAATGGTAATGCTCGAATCGTCTGACGACCTCCTCTTGGTCGTCATCCACCCGGACAAACTCAACTTCCGAATCCATCACGTCCTTGACCTTGGAGCGAGGGGGGGCAAAGACAAGGTCGCGCAGTGAGACGATACCCACGAGCTTGTCCTTGGGGTCGGTAACATAAAGATAGTTGATATCCTCAGGCGCGGGGTCTTCGTGCTTGCGGAGTTCCTTTTGCGCGTTGGAAACAGATTGGCCGGCGCGCAGGGAAATATACCGGTCATGCATGATGCCGCCGGCACTGTCCTCGGGGTAGCTTAGCAGTTCCTTGGCGGCTTCGGATTGCTCGGTATCCATCTTGCCGAGCAGTCGGTGCTGATCAGGGGCTGGCAGCTCCCCAAGCAAGTCGGCGGCCTCATCGGCATCCATCTCGTTGAGAAGAGGGACGAGGCGTTCGTTGGGGATGTTCTCTAGAAGATGGAGCGTGACGTCATCCTCAAGCTCGGCAAGAGCATCGGCGGCTTGTGGCAGGGGCAATTCCACGAGAATGTGGCGTGCCTCAGCCACGTCCATGCGTTGCAGCCTGTCCGCCAAGTCGGCCGGGTGCATCGAGGTGTATTCCTCGAGATAGACTGGGGTCTGATCGCTCATGGAGGTCCGCCCTTACCGAGCGAAGGATAGTTTAAAAAGATGCCATCGGCAAGCGCGCGCTTCCTAGCCGCCCGCGACGATACGCACGATTTCCAGCCGGTCGCCCGCGTTAACAACGCGGTGTGTGAATTCGCTGGAGGCGACAGCTTCGCCGTTGTGTTCCACCACGACGCTTCGGGGGAGCAGATTTTGCGCGCGCAAAAAATCCTCAAGTGAACAGGGGAGATCGGCGGCGGTTTCCTGTCCGTTGGCAATGAGTGTGCCGGGCATGTCAGGCGAGAGTAAGGAGACTGACTTCGGGGCGGCAGTTCAGACGTACACCGTGGAGGTTGCCGACGCCTTTGGTGATGTGGAGCCAGCGGTTGTTCCACTGATGCAGCCCGCGCACGAAACGTTTGTCGCGCACAGGCGCAAAGGGTGCGCCGATGCCGGGCACCCAAACCTGTCCTCCGTGTGTGTGCCCGCAAAGGGCGAGCTGCCAGTCAAACGGCTTTAGGATGTCTTTCGTGTCAGGGTTGTGGGAAAGGACAAGAGTGTCCGCATCCGGGCGTGGGGGCGCTGCGAAGGCGATGTCGGGATTGCATTGATTATTCCACGGATCGCCGACGCCGACCAGATTCAGGTGCCGGTCACCGATGGTCACCGCGGTGGAGGCGTTATGAAGGAGGGTGATGTCGGCGTTTTTTAGCAGCGAGCGGACGCGACTGGTATCCGGATAGCCAAGATGGCTCGCGGCCCACCCGCCGCCGTCATGATTGCCCAAGCAGGCAAAGGTTGGGGCAGCTTCAGAGAGCAGGGCCAGTGTCTTGGCGTAGTCATCATAACGGCGGTATTTCCAAGTGATGAAATCGCCCGTGATGCAGATGAGTTCCGGCCGGTACTCTTCCAAGGCAAGCTCGAAGGTGCGCCTGAGAAAGCCAAGGCTCACAACCCTTGAGGCGTGGAGATCGGAAAGATGGAGCAGCCTAACCGGGTGGCGTGGGGTGCCGAGGGGAACGGTGTAGCGGTTGATCTCAATCCAGCCAGGCTCCCACAAGCGCATGTAGCCCGCTGTGGCAACGCCTGTGCCGCCTGCAGTGAGAGCCGCGCCCTTGATGAAGCGCCGTCGGCTAGAGTGGTCGCGCCAGTAATCACGCAGTCGTGCTAATCGCCGCGAGTGGTTGGCGCGATGTCGTTGCCAAAAACTGCGGAGACGCTTGATCACTGGAGTGTAAGGGTAGCGCGAATTTTCAGGCCGTCAACGCTGCATCCCAGTCTTTCCAGACAGGCTCATAGCCGGCGTTTGAAATCTGCGTGGCGACTTGCGCGGGAGTACGATCGTCGGCGATGTCGAACTGGCCAGTGGCCCATTCGCCGGCGCTGGGAACGGTCTGGGTAATGCGTCCCCGTTCCGTGAGGTGAAGGTTCTCCTTGCCCGCGCCGGTGTAACCACCGGGCTCTGTGTGGCTGCCAGCACTCATGTGCGTTACTCCCAGGGTCATTAGACCATTGCGCAGGTGTGCGGGCTCACGGGTGGAAAGGACAAAGCCCACATCGGGAAGCAGCATGCGCAGGGCGCAGATGAGTTGCGCCAGCTCGGTGTCCGACACATTGACGAGAGGTTCAAATTCTCCCGCGCATGGGCGGAGCCGAGGCATGGAAATGGTGAGTTGCGCTTTCCAGCAATTTTTCAAGAGCCACTGCGCGTGAGCAGCTACACTCAGTGCTTCCCAGCGCCAATCGCCCAATCCCAACAAGGCGCCAATCCCGAGACGCCGAAAGCCTGCATGGTAGGCGCGTTCCGGCGTGGCGAGTCGCCAGTCAAAATCTTTCTTGGGGCCCGCCGTGTGCATTTCGGAATAGACAGGGCGGTCATACGTTTCCTGATAGACCACCAGGCCTTCGCAGCCGGCTTTGGCCAATGGGTTGTATTCCTCCGCTTCCATGGGACCCACTTCGAGGCTAATGCCGGGGATGAAATTGTGCAGGGCCTCGATGCATTCCTGTAGGTAGCCTTCGGAGACAAAGCGTGGATGCTCGCCGGCAACCAGAAGAATGTTGCGGAACCCTTGTTTGACCAAGGCCTGTGCCTCGGTAATCACCTCGTCGACAGTCAGGGTGACTCTCAGGATCGGATTATCCCGCGAGAAACCACAGTAGCTGCAGTTATTGATGCACTCGTTGGACAAGTATAGAGGTGCAAAAAGGCGGATGACCTTGCCAAAACGCTGTTGGGAAAGCACTTGGGAACGCCGACCCATGGGCTCAAGATATTCGCGGGCGGCGGGGGAAATAAGGCGTGAGAAATCCGTAAGGTCCAAATGCGCCTTCCCCAAGGTTTGCTCAACCTCAGCTTGGGATGCGTGCATGGAGCCGTGCAGCAACTTTTCCAGAGGCAATCGATTGAAACATTGGAGGAAACTCACGCGCCCAGCCTACTGGACAGGGAGGCAGCCGGAAAGGAACAATGATCTTCAGGAAGCGGGACTGGGGATAAGTTTTGCTCCCGCGTGGCCGGCAGCGGCGGTTGAATCAATTCGTGAGTCACGTCATCGCGGTAGCCAATCAGAAGGGGGGAGTGGGGAAAACGACCACGGCCATCAATCTGGCGGCCGGCTTGGCGGCACAAGGTCGGTCTGTATTGGTTGTCGATTTGGATCCCCAGGGCAACGCAACCAGCGGCCTGGGGGGCGCCAAACTGGAAGGAGGCAGTGCCTATGGCGCCCTGCTGGGCCAAGAGGAGTTATCGGGTAAAATTCGAGCAACGGATTTTAAAAACCTTTACGTGGTTCCCAGTGAGTTGGACTTGTGCGGAGCGGAAATCGAACTGCCTCAGGTTGAAAAACACCTCCAGAGACTTCGCCAAGCCTTGGGGCCAATTCGCGCGGCTGATAACTATGAGCTGGTGATCATAGATTGCCCGCCTTCTCTGGGTTCATTGACCTTGAACGCCTTTGCCGCCGCGGACAGTGTCCTGGTGCCGTTACAGTGCGAGTACTTTGCGCTGGAGGGAATCAGTATGGTCAACCGGTTGTTGGCGCAGGTGCGAGACAGTGGTGAAAATCCCTCCCTTCGCCTGCTGGGCATTGTGATGACCATGTTCGACGGGCGCACGAGGTTGAGCCAGCAAGTGCTTGAGGAAGTGCGTGCGCATTTCCCTGGGGCTATTTTTGAAACGACCATTCCGCGCACAACGCGTTTGGCGGAAGCGCCCAGTCATGGCAAGCCAATCCGGCAGTATGACCCCCACGGCGTTGGTGCGGCGACGTATGATGTTCTGGCTCAGGAAGTTGCGGATCGACTGCGTTTGTCCGAGTATGCGCCGGCGAATGTGGTGGAAGCGCCGGCTCCCGAGCCCCCGGTTGCCGTGACTGGCGAGGGCGCTTGAGGGCAGCGCGAATTTGGACTTGATTACCGCGGCCATTTCCGGAGGATGCCGCCTCTTTTTTTGCAAAGACGATGAGCAGGTACACTTTGGTTTTTGTTTTGTTTGAAATGCTGGCAGCCGCGGCCAAGGCTTAGGGGCTGTTGGCCGGGTGGTGATTTTCCAAAATCGAGCTTGCAGAAGCGGCGGTGTTTTTTGAGTATGCCGCCGCTTTCGGTCATTTTGAGCATGATGCGTAACTTATTAATTCTTACGGTTCTTGGAACGTCCACGCTGATGGCGGAATGGCCCCAGTATCGTGGCCCGAACAAGGACGGCACGACAGCAGGGAAAATCGCTACGTCATGGCCGGCCGACGGTCCGAAGACGGAATGGAGGGTGAAGACGCCCAATGGATTCAGTTCGATTGCGGTCTCAAATGGGCGCGCGTTTACTTTCGTGACCCGCGAAGGCCGTGAAACCTTGGTGGCTCTTGATGCCGGGACAGGCCGCGAACTTTGGGTGGCAGCCATGACGCCAGCTGATTATGGCCACAACGGCGGCAATGCAGGCGCGCGCGGGAATCAAGGCGGCGATGGTGCGCGCTCAACCCCTTCAGTGGATGGCGGGCATGTCTATGCTTTGTCGGCGGACTTGATCCTGCTTTGCGTTGATGCAAAGACAGGGCAAAAAGTTTGGCAGCGCAACATCATCGCTGAATTTGAAGGTGCGCCAATTAAATGGAAGAACGCGGCTTCGCCCTTGCTGGATGGAGGCCTTGTCTATGTCGGTGGTGGCGGAGCTGGCCAATCGCTGATTGCACTGAACAAGGTTGATGGAAAGGTGGCATGGAAAACCGGTACGGAGACCATTACCCATGCGACACCAGTTATTGCTGACATTCATGGGGTGCGGCAGGTGATTTTCTTTACGCAAAGCGGCCTGGTTTCGCTGGAGAGCGTAACGGGCAAGTTGCTTTGGAAGCAGTCGTTCAAATTTGCCGTGTCCACGGCGGCTTCACCGGTGGTTGAGGGTAATTTGGTTTTCTGTTCGGCAGGATATGGCGTCGGCGGCGGATGTTTTCGAGTTGATCACAAGGAGGGAAAATGGACAACGGATGAGGCTTGGCGAATCCCAGGCAACGCACATGTGGCTAATCATTGGAGCACGCCCGTGGTCAAGAACGGGCATCTTTATGGGTTGTTCGGTTTCAAAAAATATGGGGATGGGCCATTGAAGTGCGTCGAATTGGCAACCGGTAAAATCAAGTGGGAACAGGAAGGTTTTGGCGCGGGCAATGTGATCTTGGTGGATGGCAATGTTCTGGCGTTGACGGATTTTGGCGAGGTGGTTCTGGCTAAGGCGACGCCCGAGGGCTACCGTGAGATGGCTCGAACCAAGGCCGTTGGCGGAAAATGCTGGAGCACGCCAACGACGAGTGGCGGTCGCGTATTTGTGCGAAGCACGACCGAGGCGGTTTGTTTGAATGTGGCCCCCAAGGCGGCGCGACGATAGAAGGGAATTTCTTTTATGCCAAAAGTAGTTGCAGACATGATGATTGACGAGGTGGTAATGGAGCTGCCTGATACCAAGACAATTCGGCTCAAATGGCCGGAGGGTTATAACGTGGAATTTCTTACGGGCCAGTTCATCACAGTATCCTGGCCCGACTCCCCAAAATATAGGCGAGCCTACTCGCTTTCTTCGTGCGCCTTGGATCACGGGTTTTACGAGGTCACCGTTAAGCGCGATGGCAAAATGGGCACGCGCATCGTTGACTGGGCCAAGGAGGGGGATGTGCTGACGGTGATCCAGCCGGTGGGAAAATTTTTGCCGGCGTATGACAAGCAACTGGTTTGTTTAGCGGGCGGCTCCGGGGTTACTCCCTTCCGCGGATTTGTGCGGGAGGCCAACCGGCGGAAGCTGGATACCAAAATAACCGTCCTTTACAGCGTCCGCACGACGGGTGACATTATCTTTAATGACGAGTTTCGTGAGCTTGAGAAGGAGAACGAAAAATTCAAATTTGGCGTCACGTGCACTCGTCTGCCGGAGGATGACCCGTGGGAGGGACGTCGGGGGCGCATTGATGAGACATGGGTGAGGGAGCACGTGGATGATTTGGAAAATACGATCTTCTATTCCTGTGGCCCAACTCCGTTGGTGGAGTTTTCCGAGTCGATGGTCACGAATCACATGGGTGTGCCCAAGGAACAGATGATCGTCGAGAAATGGGGGTAAACTAGAATGGAAGAGCGCGCAACAACCACGCGCCTGCGGCGATCGCCTTTGCATGCTGCACATGTCCGGCTGGGGGGACAGATGGTTGACTTCG
This sequence comes from Verrucomicrobia bacterium UBA6614, assembly GCA_002433235.1. Classification (GTDB taxonomy): domain Bacteria; phylum Verrucomicrobiota; class Verrucomicrobiia; order Limisphaerales; family UBA1100; genus UBA6614. The sequence continues at coordinate 81,451 of DJHS01000145.1, read as the reverse complement.
AGCATTGGGAGATGCCGGTCAAGTATTCCGGCATTGTGGAAGAACATCACTCGGTTCGTAAAGCGGCTGGCTTGTTCGATATATCCCATATGGGGGAGATTTGGATCAATGGGCTGCGAGCGGCGGATTTCCTGAATTGGGTGTTGACCAATGACGTGTCTACGCTGGAAACGGGCCAAGCGCAGTATTCGCTGATGTGCAACGAAGTTGGTGGCGTGCTGGACGATCTATATGTGTATCGAATCGGGGCCGAGACATTCCTGCTGGTGGTCAATGCTTCCCGGACAGGGCGGGATATGCTTTGGCTGGAGGAAAAACTGGAGGAATTTGGGCAGTCGAACCGAGTGGTGCTAAAGAATGTCTCGCAAGATTTTGGTGCGGTGGCATTGCAGGGGCGGGCTTCTGAAAAAATCTTGAGCGATGCGATTGGCGGCAACGGCCTGATTAAGGTGGACCGGCCATCGGACCTTCAAAAGAACGAGATTGAGGCATTCGCGCTGGGCAACAGGGATGTCTATGTGGCGCGCACAGGGTACACGGGAGAGGATGGGTTTGAGGTGATTGCGCCCGCCGAATGTATTGGTGATGTCTGGAATCGATTGTTGACCGCGGGCGAGTCGGAGGGGCTCAAACCCTGTGGACTGGGAGCTCGCGATACGTTACGGCTGGAAATGGGATATCCACTTTATGGCCATGAACTATCGGAGCAAATCACACCCCTTGAAGCGGGCTTGGGTTATTTTGTGAAGCTGGGCAAAGGTGAGTTTGTTGGCAGTTTTGAATTGGCGAACCAAAAGGAAATGAAACCCAACCGCAAATGTGTGGCGTTTCAGCTCACGGATAAAGCGCCCCCGCCGCGCGCCGAATATACCATTTGGGGGCGGGACACGGTTTGGAATACCGGCGACTTGAACATGATTGGCAAAGTGACCAGCGGCAATCAAAGCCCTTCGCTGGGGATCGGAATTGGGCTGGCCCTAGTGCAATCCAGCTTCGCCGGTTTGGGCACCAAGCTGGAGGTGAACATTCGCAACCGCAACGTGCCTGCCGAGGTGGTGAAGAAGCCGTTTTATAAACCGAAGGATTAACATTCATGAGCAGGATTCCGGAAAATCTAAAATACGCAACCAGCCATGAATGGCTTTCCGTTGAGGCCGAAACCGGCACGGTGGGCATCACTGATCATGCCCAGGAGGAATTGACAGACATAGTATTTGTTGAGCTGCCTGAAGTGGGAAGGCAGCTGGAGGCCGGAGGCAATTGCGCCGTGGTGGAATCCGTGAAGTCAGCCAGTGAGATTTATTCCCCCGCGGACGGCGAAGTCTTGGAGGTTAATCCCGCGCTGACAGACAACCCGGGCCTCGTGAATGACGACCCTTACGGCGATGGATGGTTTTTTAAGATGAAAATCAGTGCGCCATCCGAATCATTGCTGGATGCGGCTGGTTATGCCAGCGAGATCGGGGAAAGCTGACTGTTGGCTGACCCTGCTTAAGTAATATAGAACGGGTGTCTTTTCGACTCATCATTTTCTTGGCGGCGGCAAATGTGTTTTCCGCTCCGTTTGACTTGGTCCTTTCCAACGGACTCATTGTGGATGGCTCGGGCAGAAAGGCTTACCGGGGAGGAGTGGGAATTCAGGAAGGGCGAATCGTTGCGGTTGGAGATATTGCCGGAAAATCCAAAAAGGTTTTGGATGTTAAAGGCGCGGTGATTGCCCCGGGGTTTATTGACGTTCATACCCACGCGGAAAACATTGAGCATCATCCCGCGGCCAAGGCTTTCTTGGCGATGGGCGTCACGACACTGGTGCTTGGAAATTGCGGATCCTCTCAATTGAATCTCGCAAAGTTCTTTGGGCGGCTTGGACAGAAAGGATTCTCTCCAAACGTGGCAAGCCTAATTGGGCATGGGACAGTAAGGCGACAGGTCATGGGAGGATCATTCCTGCGCCCACCCACAGCGAAGGAAATGTCGGCCATGTCGGCACTTGTTGCTCAAGCCATGAAAGATGGCGCACTGGGAATGTCTACTGGGTTGATTTATTTGCCGGGCACATACGCCAAGACCGAGGAGCTTGTGGCCCTCGCTAAAGTGGTGTCCATGCATGGAGGTATCTATGTCAGCCACATGAGGAGTGAGGGAAAGGAGATTTTCAAGGCGGTTGACGAGGTTGGCCTCATTGGGCGAGAAGCTGGCCTCCCGACTCATATTTCCCATTTGAAGCTCGGAGGCAAATCAATGTGGGGAAAGCATAAGCAATTGTTAAGCCGCTTGGATGGGATGCGTGCGGCGGGGCTGCTGTTAACACACGACCAGTATGCCTACACGGCATCCAGCACTGGAATCCAACAACTGATTCCCAGCGAGGCACGCCGGGCCGGGCGCGGGGAATTTTCAAAATTGCTTAATTATCCGGGAAAGAAATCTGTCCTTGTGAAACAGATGAAGGAAAGGATTCGCGACAAGGGGCGCGATTCCTATGACTACGCAGTGATTGCGAACTTTCGCCATGAACCCGGACTGAACGGCTTGAATATAGTTCAAGCTGCTCAAAGAAAATATGGCGTGAATTCACTGGAGCAGCAAATTGAACTGATTTTTTGGATTGAGAAGAACGGGGGTGCCAGTGGCGTTTTTCACGGGATGCACGAGGATGATGCCCGAGCGTTCATGCGAAATCCCCACACGATGTTCGCTTCAGACAGCAGCGTTCGCGTATTCAAGAACGGCGTGCCACATCCTCGCGGATATGGCAACGCAGCCAGAATTTTGGCGCGCTACGTCAGGGAGCAAAATGTGCTGACTCTGGAAGATGCCGTTAGGCGGATGACTTCGCTACCTGCACAAACGTTCAAATTGGCGAACCGAGGAACACTAAAAAAGGGCTCGTGGGCGGATGTGGTGGTGTTTGATCCCGAGGAAGTTCAGGATCATTCGACTTTTAGTAAGCCGCACCAGTACTCAACCGGCTTCCAGCTTGTTCTCGTGAATGGTCGGGCTGTAGTGGAAAAGGATCGCCACAATGGCTCGGGGCCGGGGCAAATTATTCGTCGCGGGCGTTGAGGAGGTAATCCGCAATATGCATTACTCGCATTTTGGAACCGGTTTTTTTTAGGCCGGCTTGAATTTGGAGTTGGCAGCCGGGGTTTGAGGTGACGACCACGTCTGCGCCAGTGGCGAGAATGTTGTCAATCTTGCGTTTTTGCAGGCGCGCGGCCATCCCGGGCTCAGTAAGGTTGTAGCTGCCTGCACTGCCGCAGCAGATCTCTGATTCAGGCAGTTCCACGAAACGATCGCCCGCCACTGCCCGGACCAAGGCCCGCGGCTCTGCCGTGATGCCTTGCGGGTGCGCCAAATGGCAGGCATCGTGATAGGTCACCTTTTCGCCTGAGCCATTGCTCGCAAACTGGCTTTCTTCCAGCCATTCAGTCAAGTCCTTCACCTTGTTGCTAAATGCCATTGCCCGCTCAGCCCAATCGCTATCCTCGGCAAGAAGCTGGTCATATTCCTTCAAAGTGCTGCCGCAACCGGCAGCGTTAATGATGATGGCATCCAGTTTTAACGTCTCAAAGACAGCAATATTGCGCCGGGCACATTCCCGGGCCAACTCAAGCTGCCCACTGTGGGCATACAAGGCACCGCAGCAGCCTTGCCCGTCAGGATTGTGCACGGACCAGCCTGCGTTATTGAGCAAATTGACCGAGGTGCGATTGGTCTCACCAAACATCACCTGCATTACGCAGCCTTCGATGAAACCCACATGGCCACGAGGCGGCGTCACTGTGGTTTCACTACGACTGGGCAGGGGGGCTGTCTTCCTGAAGTCCGGGACCAAATCGAAGGCTTCCCGTGCGAAGCGAGGCAGAAGCCATTGGAGATGAAGGTATTTGATCAATCTCGCGGGCAATAGGGCCCATTTCATTCGGCCCGGGAACGGGAAAATCTTTTCGATAGCAAATCGGCGCAAAAATGTTTGGAACCAGGATCTCTTGTAATGCTGTTCCACGTGGTCGCGCGTGTGTTCAAGAAGATGGCCATACTCAACACCACTGGGGCAGGCCGTCTCGCAGGCACGACAGCCTAGGCACAGATCAATGTGGCGCACTGCGGCATCTTCCAGCTGTAACCGTCCGGCCTGCAATGCGCGCATGAGATAAACGCGTCCACGAGGCGAATCGTTTTCGTTGCCCGTCTCCAGATATGTGGGACACGCGGACAGGCACAGCCCGCAATGCACACAGGCCAGAGATTTCTCCTCATCTATGAATCGTTCGTCGTTCATGGCGCGGGCAAAATGCCGTTGGGATCAAAGGAGCCCTTGATGCGTTGCTCCAAGGCAGAAGGTTTGTGAGGGATCGGTTCGCCCCTGAAATAATAGATGCCATTACCTGCACGGGCGATGAATGGCTTGATGTCTTGCAGTTGTTCAAAGAGTTTGTCCGGAGGCGCAGCTGCAAATGCATGGGATTTTGAGCGAAAGGAGCCATCATGCGCCAAGTCGCCGGGCTTGTTGATTTTCATTTTATCTGCGCCCTCCACCTGCATATCGACATCTGCCTTGGCGCCGGAGAGGCCCAGCACCAATGTCAATGAGCCGCTTTCGAGGTGATGCAGGTCAAGCACGCTGGGCTGCAAGTCCGAGGCCCAAATACGTTCGATTAAAATTTTCGCCTCTTCAAGTGACTCGCATTCACAACGCAAAAAAACTTCCGACTCAGGCAGCGGCAATAACTTGAAGGTGGCCTCAACAATCACACCCAACGTGCCACGACTTCCGACGAAAAGCTTGCACAGATCGAAGCCTGCGACATTCTTGACCACCTTTCCGCCGTTACGAACCAGTCGCCCGTCCGGCAGCAACACGGTCACACCAATCAGCCAATCCCGGATGGTACCGAAACCAAACCGCCGTGGTCCATTGGCATTTCCTCCGAGAAGCGCACCAATCGATGTAACTTCGGGCTGCGGCGGGTCGATTGGCAGCCATTGACCGTAATTGGCCAGATTTGCTTGGAAAGCTGCCACTGACATGCCCGCCTGTACTGTTGCGGTCATATCTTCCGGGACGTGTTCGACGAGTTGATTGATGGCTGACAAGTCAAACGACGTCACATCGCGCGCATTCGGCAACGATTTCTGTAGTTTCTCGAAACTTTCCGCGGTGAGCGTCATGCTGCTGCCTGTTTGCGTGGGGCGAACTCCGCACAGCGCTTGGCGCCGGGGAACATTTTGTGGGGATTGAATCGTTGCTCGGGGTCGAAGGCGCGACGTAGGGTTTGCATGGCATCCAGATCATCCGCGGAGAACTGCTTGGGCATGAAATCAATTTTTTCCGCTCCGATACCGTGTTCGCCAGTGACACTGCCGCCCAAGGCGATGCATTTTTCGAGTATGTCGTGACCTGCCTCGAGAGCTCGCTGCACTTCACCCTCGCGACGTTCATCAAACAAAATAAGTGGGTGAAGATTGCCGTCACCGGCGTGGAACACGTTGGGGATGCGGAGGTTGTACTTCTTGCTGGTGGCACGAATGAAGCGCATCATCTCGGGTAGTTTGCTGCGTGGTACCACCCCGTCTTGCGTGACGTAATTTGGGCTCAGTCGGCCAATGGCGCCAAAGGCGCGTTTCCGGCATTTCCAAATGGCAGCCCGTTCGGAGTCGTCCTTGGCCACCCGTACCTCGCGGGCTCCGTTGTTGCGGCAAATTTTTTCAACTTGTTCGCCCTGCGCCTCAACGCCCGCGGGCAGCCCATCAAGTTCCACGATGAGCACCGCGCCGGCATCCAGCGGGAAACCGAATTGATACGCTTCCTCCACAGCGCGAGTGATGAGCTGGTCCATCATTTCCAAGGCCCCGGGCACTATGCCTGCGCTGATGATGTCACTGACTGTTTGACTGGCTTTATCAACACTCTCGAATATTCCGAGGAAAGTTTTGAATGCAGGGGGTGTTTTCATTAGCCGCACCAGCACACGCGTGACTATGCCAAACATGCCTTCGCAGCCGATGGCCGCGCCGCGTAGGTCATAGCCGGGCACGTCCTCGCCGCCATTAGGCGTGACGCCAAGCCATTCGATCGAACCATCGGGCAGCACTATTTCATAGCCAAGCACGTGGTTGGTAGTAACCCCATTCTTAAGGGTGTGCGGGCCACCAGAGTTGGTGGCCACATTTCCCCCTATGGTGCAGGCGGGTTGGCTGGAGGGATCGGGTGCGTAAAATAGGCCGTGTGGGGCGGCATCGCGGGTGATCCAGGCATTTACGCAGCCGGCTTCGACTAGGGCACGACGGTTGCGGGCATCAATTTCCAATACGCGATTCATGCGGGTGAGGGCGATCATGACACCGCCGTCAATCGCCAGCACGGATCCGCTAAGACTCGTTCCAGCGCCGCGGGGGATCACCGGGATTTTCAGGCGATTGCAAAGCTTGGCAATGGCTGCAACTTGGTCCGTGGTTTGAGGGAGAACGACGGCAGTGGGGAGGTTTTTCTGGAGTGTGTAGGCGTCGCATTCGTAGACAAGGAGTTCCTGCTCATTGGAGACAATGCCGTCTTCACCCACGATGGCGCGCAATTCCTCGATGAGATTGGTTGAGGGCATGGAGATTGTTTGTTGGCGGACGAATTTGCCCAAAACCATTGCCGGTGTCGAGAGATGTGGCTAGGGTCACGCCGATGACACCTGAAAAGTTTTCCCCTCCCAAGCGTATTCTCATGGGCCCGGGCCCAAGTGATGTGCCGCCCTCGGTGCTGGAGGCTATGAGTCAGCCGTTGGTGGGGCATTTGGATCCTTCCTTTGTGGAAATGATGGAGGAGATCAAGGGAATGCTGCGAAAGACTTTCCTGACCGAGAATGAGATGACCTTCCCAGTCAGCGGCACAGGGAGTGCTGGAATGGAATTTTGTTTTGCGAACTTGATCGAGCCCGGGGATGAGGTGGTGATTGGCGTGAACGGAGTGTTTGGGACGCGCATGACGGATGTGGCGCGGCGCTGCGGGGCCAATGTGGTGACGGTTGAGGCAGAGTGGGGCCGGATCATTGAGCCTGAACAAATAGCCAGGGCGGTTGAGGGAGGACAGCCCAAGATCGTGGCTTTGGTTCACGCGGAAACTTCAACCGGCGCATTAACGCCAGTGGAGGAAATTTCAAGAATTGCTCATAAGGCCGGGGCACTGTTGTTGCTGGATGCCGTGACATCACTGGGTGGATGTCCGGTACGAGTAGACGAGTGGGGAGTGGATGCTGTCTACAGCGGCACCCAGAAATGCTTGAGCTGCCCGCCGGGGCTTGCGCCGGTTTCCCTGAGTGACCGGGCGATGGATGTTGTGAAATCACGGGGCGTCGCCGTGCAGAGCTGGTATTTGGATGTCAACTTGTTGGCCAATTACTGGGGGGACGGGACGCGGGTTTATCATCATACTGCGCCGATCAGCATGGGGTACGGTTTGCATGAATCACTGCGGCTGGTACTGGAGGAGGGGCTGGAAGGCCGCTGGCGACGCCATGAGGAAAATCATGGGAAACTGCGCGAGGGACTGGAAGGACTGGGCTTGGGTATCGCGTCCCAAGTGGGGCATCAATTGTGGCAGCTCAACGCGGTTAATGTTCCTGAAGGAGTGGATGAGGCAGCTGTAAGAGGCGGTTTGTTAGACAATCATGGCATTGAAGTAGGGCCCGGTTTGGGACCGCTAAAAGGCAAGGTCTGGCGCGTTGGTTTGATGGGGCATTCCTGTCAGACGGAAAACGTGGCGCAATTCCTAAAGGCGTTGGAGCAGGAGTTGGGAAAGTAGTCAAATGGCGGAAGGGGAGGGATTCGAACCCCCGGTGCAGCTTTTGGCCGCACGCTCGATTTCGAGTCGAGTGCCTTAAACCGGACTCAGCCACCCTTCCGTCCCCGGCAATGTATCGCACGCGCAGAGCTTCGGCCAGTCACAATGGAGAGTTTTCACAGGGTGGTGAAAAACTATTCAGGGGTTGCGCTCGACGGCTTGAGGGTGGTTCGATTTACTGACGGGGTGATCGATCGCGCCGAATCATTGGCGAATTTTGTTGAGGTACTTCGGGATGCGGATTGGCTGGCCATTGACACCGAGGCGGACAGCTTGCATTCGTATCCGGAGAAACTGTGCCTGATTCAGGTGGGCATTCCGGGACGGATTGAACTGGTGGACCCATTGTGCGGTGTGGAACTGGCAGGTTTCTGGGGGGCTTTGGCTGGACGGGAGCTTTTGATGCACGGGGCGGATTATGATTTGCGGCTGCTCCAAGGTGGACATGATTTTGTCCCGGATCAAATTTTTGACACGATGCTGGCGGCGAGATTGGTGGGTCGTGAAAAGTTTGGGCTGGCAGATTTGGTTCAACATTATCTGGGTGTCACCCTTGAAAAAGGATCGCAAAAGGCCAATTGGGCTCGGCGTCCACTGACGCCACAGATGGAGGAATATGCACGCAACGATGTCTTACACCTTGATTCGTTGGTGGAAAAGTTGCGTGATGAATTGCGCGAAAAAGGCCGGGAAGAATGGCACCGTCAGGAGTGTCGGCAGTTGATTGTGGACAACACCAACTTACCCGGGCCCGACGAAGATAGGATTTGGCGGATCAAGGGGAGCAACAGATTGTCCCCGGCGTCTCTAGCTGTTCTGCGAGAATTATGGCAATGGCGTGAAAAGGAGGCCGTGAGGCGGAGTCGTCCTCCATTTTTTGTTTTGTCTCATGATCTTATGTTAAAACTTTCGTCTGTTGCGGCGGCGGGAGGGGACTGTCGGCCGTTATTGCCTCGCAAAATCCCGGAACGGCGAAGATTGTCCATTCTCGATGCCATCGGAAGAGGGATTGACATCCCTGCAAGTGATTGCCCGCAACCAGTCAAGCCTCCTCCGCGTCGAAACGTCACCGCGAAGCAGAAAAAGCGCTTTGGCGAGCTGCAGGAGCGCAGGGACCGGCACGCAGAGAATTTGGAAATTGACCCCACCATTATCGCCAGTCGAGCCACCCTGATGGCTCTGGCTCTCGACGAGGAGGAGTACTCGACCTACGTGCTTCCTTGGCAGCGCGAATTGTTGGCGATATAGCGCGCTAGACGAGATGTTTGTGTGCCTTGGATTCGGCGAGCTTGGCGACGAGGTCGCGCATTTTATGGGTGGCCCGCTTGTGGGCGACCAGAGTGGTATCATCCGTCATAACCACCACGCAGTCGCGTAGGCCAACAAGGGTAATGGGCCTCCGGTTTTTCTTTTCCCGGGTGTCGAAAATGACATTTCTGGAGGCGTCAACATGAATGAAGTCCGCCTCCGCGCAGTTGCCTTCGGGGTCGGCCTTCAAATGGCGTGACAAGGCCGGCCAGGCGCCGAGGTCATCCCAATCAAAATTGCCATCAGCAACGATGATATTCTGGGCGTTTTCCATCACGCCATAATCGAAGGAAATTTTCCGTAAGTCAGGATAATCCTTGGCCAAGGCCTTTTTTAGCTTGGTGGAAGAGGTAGCTGCATTGAACCAGCGTTCGCAGGCTTCGTGCAGTGGTTTTTGGTGTTTTAAAAGGCTCTCGGTAATGGTCGCGAATGAGAAAACGAACATGCCGGCGTTCCAGCGGTACTGGCCGCTGCTGAGATATTCAATTGCCTTTTCATAGCGAGGTTTTTCGACAAAACGCTCAGCTCGATGAAACGTGGTCTTGTAGGGCTTGCGTCCTGGGGGGGCAGGTAGGGCTTCGCCAACACGAATGTAGCCGTAACCCGTGGCGGGTTCGCTGGGCGGAATACCGATGGTGGCTATGGCTTGGCCTCGGCCCGCGAGATCAAAATTCTCTTCCAGGATTTTTTGAAATTTCTTCTCGTGTTTTTGAGGGATGACATGGTCGGCGGGAAGCACTGCCATAATGCCGGTCATAGAGCGGGCACCCACAAGTGCCGCGCCCAAGGCGACCGCCGCACAGGTGTCGCGGCCACAGGGTTCGGCGATGACATTTTCCTTGGGGACTCGTGGAAGCTGTTTTCGGACGGCCGCAGCTTGGGATTCATTGGTGATGACAAAGATATTTTTTGCCGGCACGACTGGCTTCACCCGCTCGAAGGTGTGTTGGAGAAAGGATTTCTTGTCGAACAAGGCAAGGAGTTGCTTGGGGGTTTTTTCTCGGCTGAGCGGCCAAAAACGTTCGCCACGACCGCCAGCCATGATAATAGCAAAGTGATCCTTGTTTGCGCTCATTAGCTATCCTTTGTGCGAATTGCGTCGGTTAATGTCCGAACAAAGTCGGAAACTTGAGGGACCATGTCCGGTGATGCCCCAAGGTCGGCAATTTGATTGACGATGGCGCTGCCAACCACAATGGCATCGCCATGAGCCGCGACTTCGCGGGCTTGCGCGGGATTCGAAATGCCAAAACCAATGGCAATAGGCAGGTTTGTGTGGCGGCGAATTATTCCGGTCATATGTCCAATCGTGCCGGAAATAGTTTGTTGCATTCCGGTGACTCCCTCGCGTGAGATGTAGTAAATGAAGCCGCTACCTTGGGAGACGAGTTCCCGCACTCGATCCTCTGGGGTGGTTGGGGCAACCAACCAAATGGCGCACAGACCGGATTCGCGCATGAGGTTAGCGTATTCGTTGGCTTCTTCTGGTGGAAGGTCGAGAGCCAGAAGACCATCCACACCGGCAGCCTTGGCATCTTTCATAAATTTGGCGAGGCCGTATTGGTGGAGCAAGTTGTAGTAGATGTAGAATACGATGGGCACCTGTGACTCACGCCGAATATCCGCGATAGTGTCGAGCAGAGCAGGCGGGGTCGTGCCGCTGGCTAACCCTCGTTGGGCTGCGAGCTGATTAACCAATCCATCTGCCAATGGATCGCTAAAGGGGACGCCCAGTTCGAGTACGTCAACTCCGGCTTTGTCGAAGGCGATGGCCAGCTTGCGGGTATGTTCCAAGTCTGGATCCCCCGCGCCAATATAGGCTACAAAACCTTTTTGGTTTGCCTTGTTCAGTTCGGCGAATCGTTGCTCGATGCGGTTCATCTGGGCGAAGGATGTCAATTGGCCGGGTGGGTTGCAAGCCGCAGTCCCTCAAGGGTGAGCTTGGGTCGGATTGCAGTAACCGCCTCAATTTTTCCGGCAATCAATTTGGCATGGCCGCCGGTGGCAATGACAGGAAGTTTTTTTGTGCGTAGTTCCCGTTGAATACGACGTATCAACGCCTCGACCAAGCCCTGATAGCCATGAACTGCGCCAATCCTCATGGCTTCTTCTGAATTGCGGCCAATGGCGGACCGTGGAGCGCGGAGAGTAATGCGAGGCAGGAGGGCGGTTTTTTCGTGAAGATAATCGGTCATGGCGGCCAAGCCGGGAGCAATGATGCCTCCCGCGTAATGGCCACGCCGATTGACGATGTCGAAGGTAACAGCTGTTCCAAAGTCAACGATTACAACCGGAGCTCCAAATTCCTCCAGTGCCGCACGGGCGTTGGCAAGCCTGTCCGGCCCGATGGTTGATGGTTTTGGATAATCAATCCCGATGCCGCATGTCTTGTGGTTAAAATGCGTGTGTGGAATTTCCGCTCCGTTTAGCCAAGCTTGTGCGGCGCTTGTTGCTTTCGGAACCACGCTGCAAATGATCGCCTTGTGGGGATGCCGTTGACCGAGGAGCAGGCTGAGGAGTCGTGGCATGTCTCCATCGTTCCAGTGATAAGTCGGGAGGTTGTGGGGACGCTGGACCTGTTTCCCTGCCAAGGCGGCAGTCGTGCTGCTATTGCCGATGTCCAGAAGAAGTTGCATCAAGATTTAACTAGGCGAACATCTCCGCCGGTTATGGGTTCCAGACGCCCGTGTTCAGTGCGAAGCAAGAGTGCGCCGTTGGGATCAAGTGACTCCGCTCGGCCACGAAGGGTGCGAGTGCCTATTTCGATGGTAACCAGTTGGCCGAGCGTGTCACAGCGGCCTTCCCACTCCTCGGACAATTCGTCAAACCTACGGTCGAGAATCCGGCCATAGTCACAATCCAACTCACGAAGTACAGCAGCCGCCAAGGCAGGCCTGTCGGCGGGATGACCCAAAACGGTCTTGAGCGAGGTGGCTGTCTGCTGAAGCTCGGGTGGGAAATCGCTTTTTGAATGCTGGACGTTGATGCCGATGCCCAAGGTCACATGGCGGATCTGATCCATCTCGGCTTGAAGTTCAGTGAGAATGCCTGCGATTTTTCGGCCTCCGATCAACAGGTCATTGGGCCACTTTATCTTTGGATTCAAACCTGTTTCTGCCTGAATGGCACGTGCGATGGCGGTGGCCGCCGCGGCGGTGAGTTGGGTAGTCTCTGGTGGCAGCAATTGCGGCCGCAACAGAATGGACAGCCACAATCCCTTGCCTGTGGGAGAAGACCAACGGCGGCCGAGCCGGCCGCGACCTTTGGTTTGTGCCTCGGCAAAAACCACGAGCCCCTCGGGGTGATTCTCCAAGGCGAATTTCTGGATGATATCGTTGGTGGAAGTGGCTCTGGGAAAGACTTGGATGTCGCGGCCAATGACGCGGATTTTCCCCAAGCGGGATACGAGGTCCGACGCCATCAACGAGTCCGGGGAATCGATGAGCCGATAGCCGGTGTGAGGATTTGCGGCGATGTCAAAACCGAGATTGCGCAGCACCTCAATCCGCGACCAGACCGCGGCACGGCTGATCCCGAGACGACGGCAAAGTTCGGCTCCGGATGTGCCGTTCTTATCACTTCGCAGGGCGGTCAGAATTTTCGTGTCGACGGTCACTGAAAATCCAAGGCGATGTCCACGGCCGTGGCAGAGTGCGTAAGCGCGCCGACGGAAATGAAGTCTACTCCGGTTTCGGCGATTCTCCGGATGTTACCCAGCGTGACTCCTCCGCTGGCTTCAAGCTGGCTACGTCGGCCGTTGGCTTGGACAATTTTCCGGATCACATCGGGCTCCATGTTGTCCAGGAGTACAATGTCCGCGCCGGCCTCAATGGCTGCAAGGGCCTGCTCGGGCGTGTCCGCTTCGACCTCAATTTTTAGTTTGGGGTGTTCATTTCGTGCACGGTCAATTGCAGTGGCGATGGGGTTGGGCTCGTTGTACAGGGCCGCCAAGTGATTGTCCTTGATGAGCACCATGTCATGCAGGCCCATACGGTGGTTGTGCCCGCCGCCTATGGCCACGGCATACTTCTCTAACATGCGCCATCCGGGAGTGGTTTTGCGGGTATCCAGCAGATGTACTTTCGTGTCCTCAATTTCCTGAAAAAATCTTCTTGTCAGCGTTGCTATACCGCTGAGTCTTTGCAGGTAATTCAAGGCAGTGCGTTCGCCGGCAAGAATGGTGCGCGTTGGGCCTTCGATCCGCATCAGCGGCTTGCCCGGCTCCAGAAGGTCGCCATCCTTGGCCAGCAAGGTGAGGCGCAGTTTTGGGCAGATTTCCTGAAATGTGATCTGCGCCAGGAGCAGGCCGGCAACTGTCAGGGTTTGACGGGAAACGATGAGCCCGGCGGACATGACGTCTGCGGGAATCAGCGCATTGCTGGTTGCATCGCCTTGGCCAATATCCTCGGCGAGTGCGCGGCGGACATGTTCACAACAGGCAGCTTGATCCAGATCAGGCACGGGGAGAGCATGGAAGAGTAATGCGGGTGGTGGCAATTCTTTCAAAGAAATTTCGTGAAATTTTCCCGAGGGCAGCGTAGATTATCCCCATGGCAAATGTCATCATTCGTCCGGACTGGGTGCTGCCTGAGAAACTTGTCACGCCCGAGGAGGTTTATCGCAATCGAAGGACATTCCTGCGCACCATGGGTGTGGCCGGAGCGGGGCTGATTGGGGGATCCGCAATGGGGGCGGCCAAGGATGTCGCGAAGTATTATCCGGCGAAAAAGAATCCAGCTCTTTCCTCAAAACTTGCCGCCGGTGATCGGATGACCAAGGAGGAATGGGCAACGGGCTACAATAATTTCTACGAGTTCACAACTCGCAAGGAGTGGGTGAAACACCCGTATTTCATGGGCAAATTTGTCGTGGATCCGTGGAAGATTCGTATCGACGGTCTTTGCAACAAGCCCTTTGACGGCGATGCTTATGATCTGATCGGCGAGATGGGCAAACAGGGCAAGCTTGAGGATCGAACCTATCGTTTTCGCTGTGTGGAAGCATGGTCGATGATTGTGCCGTGGACGGGGTTCCAGTTGTCTGAATTGATCAAGCTCGTGGAGCCAAAAGCCGAGGCAAAATTTATGCGCATGACGACGGCGGTTGACTTCAAGACCATGCCGGGTGCTGCCCAAATGAAGAATTACACTTGGCCTTATCAGGAGGGCTTGCGCATGGATGAGGCCATGCATCCGCTGACGATCATGGCCACCGGCATGTACGGCAAGCCGCTGCCAAAGCAGAATGGCGCTCCCCTGCGCCTGATCGTGCCGTGGAAATATGGCTACAAAAGTATTAAGTCCATCGTGAGAATTGAGCTGGTGGCGAAACAGCCGAAAACCTTCTGGGAAATTGCCAACCCCAAGGAATATCCCTTTGAGTCTAACGTGGATCCAGCGGTGCCCCATCCCCGGTGGTCCCAAGCAACCGAGCAAGTGCTCGGCTTAGGCCACCGAATCAATACGCTCAAGTACAATGGCTTTGGCAAAGAGGTAGCTGCCTTGTACAAATAGCGATTCTTAACGGTTTCTTTCCATGCCTGCCCCTGTGGTAACTGTCGCGCAGATGCGCGATTGGGAGGCGGCGGCGTGGGCTGAAGGCCGTGATGTTGCCAAAGTGATGCGGCTGGCTGGCGGCGCGGTTGCCCGGAGGGCAATGGCACTTACTCGTGAAAGGGATTTCATTCTACTTCTTGCCGGCTCGGGAAACAACGGTGCGGATACCAAGCTTGCTGCAGAACAGATAACCGGCAGATCGCTGGAGGTGATTGATGTTGACTCCCTGAAGGACATTCAGGGGATCAAGAAGGCGCTCGAACGGAAGCCCGGCTTGATTGTGGATGGTCTGTTTGGAATTGGCCTTAACCGCCCTCTGAACAAAGACTGGAGAGAGGTAATCAAGGTGGTGAATAAATCGGGCGTTCCCGTGTTGGCGGTGGATGTGCCTTCCGGGCTGAATGCTGATGATGGGCGCGCCATGGGGGCGGCCATTCGAGCTTCCGTGACGCTGACGTTCGGCGGGCCCAAAGTGGGGTTGCTGGTCGGTGAATCCGCCCAGCATGTGGGCCGTTTGGAAGTTGCACCCGAAATTGGTCTTGGCAAATGCCCAGCGCAAACCGAATGGAGATGGGTGCTGGGTAAAGATTTTGAAGGATTTCCCCCGGCGAGGTCGGCGAATACGCACAAGGGGGATTATGGCCATCTTGGAATTGTGGCAGGAAGTTTGGGATTCCATGGGGCGGCTGTGCTGGCTACCCAGGCGGCACTGAAGGCAGGGCCGGGCTTGGTTACGCTGGTGGTTCCGGAAAATATTTATGAGCCCGTGGCGAAACAGCTTCGCGCCCCGATGGTTCACCCATGGTCCGAACAGGCAAAGCGGGCGCTGGGTAATTGCAGCGCCGTTCTGGCAGGTCCAGGATTGGCGTCGGATGATCTGCCGGCCGACTTGCGCAAGTGGATTGTTAACACATGGAGCGCAGACTCACGGCCAATGGTTGCCGATGCCAGTGCCTTGGATTGGATTAAGCTCTCCGGGAGCGCCAGCGGGTTCGCCCGGATCGTAACTCCGCACCCGGGTGAGGCCGCAAGGCTGCTTGAAACCTCAACGGATAAAATTCAGGCAGACCGCCCCGGCGCATTACGGCTGCTGGCGCAGCGTCTTGGATGCCGGGTTGTCTTGAAGGGAAATCATACTCTTATTGGGGAGCGCGAGGGCAGTATTGGAGTCAATTCAAGCGGCAATCCATTTCTTTCACAAGGAGGGAGTGGGGATGTGCTTGCGGGTTTTCTGGCTGGCTGGCTGGCTCAACCCAAATTGCAGGGTAAATTGGATCAGTTGACGGCTTACGCTGTTTGGAAGCATGGAGCGGCAGCTGATGCGTTGTCGGCAGCCGGTCGTGATATTTGGGGAATGGATGAGCTGGTGGCGGAGTTGTAATTGAAATTTGATTGCGCGGCAGGCGCGTTTCCGGTTCACATCGGGAAGGACATGAGGGTGTTGCGATTTTTGTTTCTGGCATGGATGGGAGTGCGCACCTTTGCGCAGCCCGCCCCCCTCCTGTACGAACTGACAAATCAGCAGCAAATCCCGGGAGACCAAATTGTATCCCTGACTCCACAAGGGGTTCGGTTCCGCATTCAATTTCAGCCGACGGATGTTATCCCATGGGGGGCTCTGACTACCAACTCGGTGCAGCACATTCTTGGACGATTGCAAAGAGAGCCCGTTTACTTGCAATTGCAGCCGGCGCTGCAGGCAGCAGTTTTTTCAGCAATTCAACAACGATTGAGACCAGCGTCGCCAATAATTCCCGGGGTTCAACCCGTTGCGCCAACCCCAGGTGCCACCAATACGGTATCCGTGGGTATAGGTCTTCCAGCGGCGCCGCCAGATGAGCAGCCTGTTCGACCCTCGCTGGCACCCTTGGCACCTTCTAGTTGGCGAAATATGCCCAAGGGGTTCGTGCCCCAGAGCGGGAAGAGCATCAATAAGCAGGGCTTGGCGGGGAGTTTGTTTGGCAGCCCAATCATGCTTTTTTTTCTCCTCCTCTTGCTGGGAGCCAATTTTTATCTGGCGAGAGAGATTGCGGATTGCAAAGGGCGGCCGCGCGGGCTGGTTTGTGGTTTGTCCTTTGTTGCCCCGTTTGTCGTTCCATTGGTGTTTGTAATGATGCCAATGACGGCGGGGAAGGCAGCTATTGTGGGCCCGCGATCGAGGGTTGCGGAGGCGGCTGAAAAGGCGAAAACGCGCTCCATGGAAACAGCTGCAAAACCCGCACCTGCGGCGCGAAAGCCAAACCCCAAGCCGCCTCCCGAAGCACAGCCGGAGGCCCAATCGCAGCCGGAGCAACCGGTGGTCAACGGCTATTACCACCGAAGCCAAGTGAAGTTTAACCGGAATTTTTTCGTCACTGAATTGATGCGTTTCAGCCGGGCAGTTCCCGTGGGGGAATGGATGGTGGTCCGGACAATCGCTGGCGAGGAAATGTGGGCGGCGCGCGTAACAGCGGTCAACGAGGAAGGTGTGGCCTTTTCCGTTGCCGCGGGAGAAATTTGGGCGGACAAGGCACTGGCTTATCATCAAATCAACGAGATATTTATCCAGCCCATGGAAGGCTGAATTATGAAGTACAAGACCATTCTGCTTTTTGGCGCACCCGGCTCAGGCAAGGGAACGCAGGGCCGCGTTCTTGGCCGTGTGCCCAATTATTTTTATTTTTCCTGCGGTGATGTTTTCCGAAACCTGCGGCCGGAGGATCCCTTGGGAAGAAAGTTCATGGAGTTTTCAAGTCGGGGGGAACTTGTTCCTGATGAATTGACGGTTGAGCTTTGGCAAAAACATCTGGATGCCTGCACGCGCGATGGTGAGTTTCATCCGGAACATGACTGGTTGGTGCTTGATGGGATCCCCCGCAATACCAGCCAAGTCGATATCATGGATGACTCCATCAGCGTTCATGCGGTTTTGCACCTGGCCTGCAATGACATGAGCAAAATGGAGGAGCGAATCCAGAGGCGCGCCCTCAAGGAGAATCGCTTGGACGACGGAAATGTGGAAACCATCCGTCACCGCTTCAAGACCTACATTGAAGAGACTCAACCTGTGCTGGACAAGTACAGGTCTGAAATCGTTCATGACATTGACTCCACGGACACGCCACTGAATGTATTCGCCAACGTGGTGAAGATTGTGCAATCTCTTAACTAGGTGACAGCTCCGCTTCGGGTGATTTTCATGGGGACGGCCGAGTTGGCCTGCCCGGGGCTGGTTGCGCTTCATGAATCAGAGTTTGCCGAGGTGGTTGCGGTGATTTCGCAACCCGATCGGCCCCGGGGCCGTAAAATGGATCTGCAACCGACCTTTGTTAAGAAGTGCGCTCTGAATCTTGGCCTGCAGGTTTATCAGCCAGACACCCTTCGGGATAGCGATGCATTTGACATGCTGGCAAGACTCCGGCCCGATGTCATCGTGGTGATCGCCTATGGTCAAATCCTGCCGGCAGCCATTCTCGAACTGCCTCCTTATGGCTGCCTGAATGTCCACACATCACTCCTGCCAAAATACCGCGGTGCAGCCCCGATCCAATGGGCACTGTACAACGGGGACACCGAGACAGGGGTTACGCTCATGAAGATGGATGCCGGACTGGATACGGGCGATATTGTGTCGATTTCTAAAACACCGATCGGTTCACTTGATAACGCGCAGACCCTGCATGATCGCCTTGCCGAAATGGGCGCGGCCCTTCTTGTTGAATCGTTGCCGGCATACACCTTGGGTGAAATTGACCTCGTGCCTCAGGCCCATGAAGAAGCTTCCACTGCCCGGAAGATCATCAAGGAAGATGGGCGCATAGACTGGTCTCGCTCGGCATATGCATTGCTCCAAGTTATCCGCGCCTTCACCCCCTGGCCGGGGGCGTTTACGGAAATTCCATCCATAAATATGGCACTGCTAAAGATATGGGAGGCGGAGGTGTTGGAGGGCGATGGCCCCGAGGGCGAGGTCATTGTGGCGGACGAGTCAGGCATTGTGGTCGCATGCGGCGAACAGGCCTTGAGATTGACGATGGTTCAGCGGGAAGGAGGCAGGCGCATGGCGGCCGCTGAATTCCTGCGCGGCTGCACGCTTGAAGCCGGCACTGTTCTTGGCGCTAGGGGGCGCTCCTTAACGTAGAGGCGCAACAAATTCCACTTCCTTCTCAGCTAAATGGCGTGGCGCTGAGGTCGTCGTGGCTCGAATCAGCAAAGGGGCATTCCATGGCCCGGGCGAAGCGCCGATTTTAGCCTTGAGCAATACTTTTGACTCATTTGGTCTCAGCAATGCCGGTTCAGCAAAGATGTCGTTCATGTGGCCGGGGAGAAGCAGCTCCACGCGCATGGGCTGCGTGCGCACCGCAGGCTCGCGGCGGATGGTGACTGGGATAACGATTTCACTATTTGGTCTCGCGGTGAACGAATTTGAATTGGTCTGAACCGTGACCAAACCTTCGGCCGCAACACTGATGAGTTGGTCATCCCGTTCACGGGAGGTGTAGCTGATCTTGTGCTTTGACCCATCAAAATCGGTCATTTCACCGACAAGCATCACGCACACGCGGCTGGTCCGCCCAACTTCAATGCGGGCAGGGAACTTGACCGGGAATGCAAAATCATCCGTTCCTTCCGGCACTGTTACAATGTGATCCCTCACGCCCTGTAGATGGCGGATCTGCTTGTCGGCCAAGCGCACGGTGATGGGCCCCGTAAAGTCGCCGCGGTCAATCGAATACTTGCGATGATAGGTTGTGCCCCCGGGAAGCCCGGTAATGATTCGATAGACACCTCGGTGTTTGAAGGGCACAGCTGGGGCAACACCGATGCGAAGACTACTGGTGCCGTCTGCCGCCGTGGCCGTCCGAGTGATGGATTTCCCATCAAGCATGGCGGTTCCCTCGATGATTAATTCGCTTGAGGAAATCTTGGCGTTGGCCAAGGCTATAAACACCAACTCAGCTGAACTGGCTCCGGCTGCAATGGTGGTGTTGTGCACAGATACATTTTCAGGCAACCCGGAAATCTTTAACTGTACCTCACCCTTAAAGTCTCCGAGGCGGCTCAGGGCGACCTTGAATTTGGGTCGGCGCTTGGCGTCTGCGGCTTTCAACCTTTTGACTGATTGCTGTGCTATACGACTCTCCGAGGAGAGTTCGCGTATTCGCATGGCAGCCTTGGGGTCAGATTTTCTCGCTGCTTGAGCGGCTTTTAGTTCAGTGGCAATTTGGAAAATTCGTTTTTCGAGGGTGGCAATTTCCTCTTCGTTTGTTTCCAAGCCCCCTTTTGGATCACGCGTTACATTGTAAAATGATGCTGGAAGAGTGATTGAGAATCCTGGGGTTTCAGATTCGGTCGCGGTGAGCCGATAGGAAAAATCCAGACCACCACGTGAATTGAATCGATCCCGAATTTTGAGGGTGAATTCACCTGCCTTCTTAGGGCTAAACTCGATGCGCGGATCGGGGTTGTCCTTGGCTCGGTCATCGTTGGTGGCCATTTGCCTGCCCTCGGAATCGTACAGGGTGAGCACGGCATCGAGCGGGCTGCCGAGCTTGGCTGCGGCAAGGTCGAGGGTGATTTTTTGGTTTTCCCGGAGATTGATTTTCCACTCATCGGTTTCACCGGGCTTGGCAATGCGCCCATTGAAAATGATCGGAGCCATGGCAGTTGATTTTTTTGGCTCAAGTTGTTCGGGGAAATCGCTGACAACGAAACGAGCGGTGCCCCAGTCTTTGATTGCAGCAATATGTGAATTTGCCGAAACATTTTCGAAGGATACAACGGAGCGCTGGGAGGGCAGGGCGGGTCCATTTAATTCGGCGTCAATGGCAGTGCCTCGTTGTGCACCCAGTGGAAATTGGCTGAGGATGTGCGGGCCTCGCTTTAGTGTAAGCCGGTAGACGTGGTTCTGTAGGCCCCAAAACTTGGCGTCCCGGATGTGCACTGCGTAACGGCCATCACGCGGTGCCTTGAACCAGTGAATGGGATCGCCACCACGCAAAGTTTTGTTCGTGGCGACCGGAGTATTTTTCTCATCCCGAACAGCGAGTACGATGTTGAGGGGTGAGCCGAATCGTTTGGCAGCGGCATCGCATACGATCGTTTCGCCGGCCTTGGCGGCAAAAGTCCACACATCCACGTCCTCACGTGGGAATATGCGGCCGTTGGCCGTAACCGGAAGGGTAATTTTCTGCGGAATGGGTCGGCCGTCAATTTCTATTTCCATTACTTCCGGGAAGTCGCCGATGACAAATTTCAGTGTTTTCGTGACGCCCTCCGAAGTCCAGCAGCGCCATAATCGCTCCCCAAGAGCTGCGTCCTTGGCAACAATGAATGTGTTTAGGTGATCTTTCGGGTAGTCCTCACTCCGTTGCGAAAGTGGCTGGTGAATGAGCGGCCCCTCAAACCAAATCGTGTGCGTTCGCTTGATGATGGGCTGAAACTGGACGCCGCCCCCCAGCATTTCAAAGTTCGCCTGGCCGTGAAAATAGTATCCGCCAATACGGACGGGCACGGTGGTACCGCGCTGGGCACCAGCAGGATAGATGTATTCAATGTCAGGTGGCTCGGCGAATGCAGTGAACGGCATTGATGCAGCCAGGAACGCTGCTGGCATCTTGTTGGCGGTGGCTCTTTTGAAGCATTTCATTTTGAATTTCCAACCCGGCGGCTGCTGACTTTACCGGCAAGATGCCGACAGCATGTCACAGCAGTTCCTTAATGATGCGGCCGTTGTTGGTGAGCATCACAGGGCGGCCTTCGGGCGTATGCATTTCGCTACGAGGATTGATGCCCAGCAGGTGATATACCGTGGCACAAAGATCCTCGGGGCCGTATGGGTTTTCAGCAGGGTCCATCGCCCACTTGTCGCTTTTGCCTATTACCCGCCCGCCTTGGATGCCGCCGCCACCAATGGCCACGGTGAAGCTGCGGCTCCAGTGGTCCCGGCCGGCTTTGGCGTTGATTTTCGGGGTGCGTCCAAATTCTCCCGTAAGCACGACAACGGTTTTTTTGAGCAGGCCGCGGTCTTCCATGTCACGAAAGAAGGTGGGGATGGCCATGTCGAATTTTGGCAAAAGATCCTCCTTCAACACGCGAAAGTTGTGAAAATGTGTATCCCAGTTTGAATGATCCACGGTTACGCAGCGAACGCCAGCCTCCACAAGCCTGCGAGCCATGAGGCAGGACTGGCCGAGCGTGGTGCGCCCGTAGGCGTCGCGCAGCTTGGGTGATTCCTTATGGATGTCGAACGCTTCCTTGGCTGCCTTGCTGGTCATCAGTTCCGTGGCGCGTTGGGCGAACACGCCGAGTTCGCGCGTGCCTTGGTTGGCTTTTGCTTCGGCGCTTTTTTGGAAACGATCTACCTCCTCAAGCAACCCGCGCCGATCCAATACACGCACCGCATCCACTGACAACGGCGGTTGCAAATCCGGAACAGCAAAGCCCGGGGAACTGGGGTCCGCCTCGATGGTGAATGGCGCGGCCTTGGCTCCGAGATAGGCGGAGCTCCCACTATTGTGCATGTTCGGCAGGCACACGTATGGTGGAATGGGGCCACGGGGCCCAAGCTTGTGCGCAATCACGGAGCCCATTGAGGGGTGCTGATTGTTCGGCTTGAGGCCGCCATTGAATCCGCTGACAGGGTGAAAACCGGTGAACATGTAATGGTCCGCCGGTCCGTGGCCCGCGTTGCTATGGGTGAAGGAACGCACCAGCGAAAACTTGTCCATGACCTTCGCTGTCTCCGGGATGTGCTCACCCACATGGAGTCCCGGCACGTTTGACCGGATGGGATTGAAGGGGCCACGGATTTCCGACGGCGCGTCCGGCTTCATGTCAAACGTATCGATTGTGCTGAGGCCGCCCTTGAGGAAAATGAAGATGAAGCTGATGTCACTCTTCGATGGGTCAACTTCTCCTTTCGCCGCCGCCTCAAGCAGACGGCTTATTGAAAGGTTCAACCCAAATGCCCCTGCGGCGCCCACGCGCAAAAAATCGCGCCTCGCCCAATAATCACAAAAATTTCTAATGGCCATAATCGATTCCCCCTAATTTCGACGCGCTTTATGACAAGATGTTCAGTGGTTAAAGATAAATTCGAGTGAGTTCATCAGACTCCAAGCGAGATCCTCGGCGGCTCTGCGGCGTTGGAATCGGCGGCTGCCTAGATATTGCAGGCCGGTGTTCATTTCGTCGCGACTGGGTGGGCGGCTAAAGGTGCTGAGGTAGAGCTGGCGTACTATATCTGCATCGTCCTCGTGTTTGAACGTCAGTCGCTTGATTCGACCGCCTTCGTGGGCAAGTTTGGTTTGAATGTTTGGGGAATTCATTAGATGCAATGCCTGCCCCATGGAAGCACCCGTGACGCGCTCGCATTCGCACACCGTCGCGCGAGCCGGGCGGCCGAAGAGTTTTAGGAAGTAATGCTGCACCTGGCTGTCCCAAAGTTGCACGGCTCGATAGCCGCGCGGCACGCCGTCAAATTTCTCATCCACTCCCGTCACATCGCACACAGCGTCCATTAACACCTCCGCCGGCAGCCGCCGAAAGAGTGCCCGCGAAAAATTCTGCTCGTCGGACAGATTGGTGGCGTTGGGTTTCGAAGATAGCTGATAGGTACGTGAATGAGTGATGGTCCGGATCATCTTCTTCAGGTCGTAATTGTTTTTGACGAGGCTTGCGGCCAGGGCGTCCAGTAGTTCCGGATTGCTGGGCGGATTGGTTTCCCGCAGGTCGTCAATGGGTGTGATCAAGCCTTTTCCCAGAAAGTGAGCCCACAATCGATTGGCCAAATTGCGGGCGAAGTAGGGGTTTTCCGGGTGAATCATCCAGTTCGCCAGCGCGTGGCGACGGTCCCCTTGGGGCGACTTCTCGGGCATCGATTCGCCGAGAGGATAGGGCCGGATGACCGCACCGGTGCGTGGGTGCTTGATGGTCGGATTACCCTCAGCCAAGAGCGCCAGTCCGACGGCAGAATTTTTGGTTGTCACTTGTTGGAAAAATCCACGCATGGCGTGGTAGTCCTGCTGAGTCCAACGATCATAGGGGTGTTGATGGCATTCTGCGCAGGTAATGCGTACTCCCAGAAAGACTTGGGATACCATTGCTGCCATATCGCCTGTATTGTTCGCAGCCCGATAGAAAAAGCCGGCGGGCTGCTCCGTCAGCGGTCCCTCGGCGGTGAGCAGTTCGTGGGCGAGACGATCCAAGGGCTTGTTTTTCGAAAGGGATTCGTGAATCCACTTGTAATAACGGTACGCATCCTCGTGCCCCAGCTTGAGTCGGTCCACGCGAAGCAGGTCGGCCCATTTTAATGCCCAGTAATCAGCGAATTCGGGTGTTTCTAGGAGTGCTTCCACCAACCCGCTTCTTTTGTCTGGGGTGTTATTGGAAAGGAAAGTTTCGGATTCATTGGCGGTGGGAAGGCGACCTGCGATGTCGAGGTAAACGCGCCGAAGAAAAGTAGCATCATCAGACAGGAGCGACGGGATGATGTTCAGCCTCTTTAAATGAGAGTCGACAATCGGGTCAATAAAGTTGTGGTTGGGCAGATTGGGATAAGCAACCCCGGGGCCAGGTCTAGGCACTATGGCTTGAAAGGTGGCAACCTTTCCTTGGTAGCGCGCCATCACCGATGTTTGCCCGACGGAATTCCCGATGGTGACAATGCCCTTTTCATCGACCTCCGCCATGTTGGTATCATTGGAGTGAAAAATCGACAGCCAAGTAACGTCCCTACGTGTATTGTCCGAGAATTCGGCCATGACCTTTAAAGGCTGACTTACGTTCAATGCTGCTGTCTGCCGGGAAGGTTCCAGCCTGATCCGGGTCAATGCCGGGCGTCCACCTATCTCGTATGGCGTGCCATCTTTGATCCATCGCAGGAACAGTGAGTAGGCCCTCGAGTTCTTGGGAGCGCGAACTCCACCCCCGTGGCCAATGGCTCCTGAAATTTTCCGCAGCAACAGGCTGTCAGCCGGGGCAGTGGGGGAAATGCGGCGCCCGCGGCTTTCCCGTGTCAATGCGCGGAAATCTCCCTCTGGATCGTGGGCAAACACGGACAGCTTAAAGCCGTTTTGGCCCTCGGCCTTGCCATGGCAGGCGGACGCATTGCAGCCAAGCCGGGATATCAAGGGGATGATGTCATTGGTGAAATCGACCGGTGGAGCAGCATGAACAGGCAGGGCGAAGCCGAGGCAAATCATTGCCACCAGAACGCCAGCACCTCTCTCGACGACCATCCGCACGACCCTCCGATTCTCTTAGAAAACAACCATGAAATCAAGACTTTGCCCGCAAGGCAATCTGGCGGGATGACCGAAATCATGTGCGGGGTTGACAACCTGCTCTAAATCATTAGTTTCAAACATTCGTTTGATTCAATAGAATGAAACAGAAGGACACCAAGACAATCATACTCGATGCGGCGGAGGAGCTGTTTGCGCGGCGTGGGCCGAATGCGACTTCACTTCGCCAAGTTATTGGCCGAGCGAAGGTGAATCTTGCCGCGGTGCATTATCATTTCGGCAGCAAGGAATCCCTCCTGCAATCGGTATTGGCTCGCCGGTTGGTTCCCTTGAATGCGGAAAGACTGGCTTTGCTGGAGGAAGCTGAGCGGCGATCACGCAGGGTTTCCTTGGAAAAGATTCTGGAGGCATTGGTGGGGCCGGCGTTGCGGCTGAGCCGGGATCCGAACAAAGGCGGGCGCGAATTCATGCGGTTATTGGGGCGGTGTTTCACGGAGCCGGACGAGAAGATTCAGGAATTGTTGAATCGGCAAGTCGCGGCGGTTGCCGAGCGCTTCATGCCGGCCTTCCAAAAGGCGCTGCCCAAGGTGCCGCAAGTGGATCTGCTTTGGCGACTGCATTTTCTGGTGGGCGCAATGGCTCATACGATGGCTGACGCGGAACGTCTTGGTGAGTTCTCTGGCGGATTGTGTGATCCTGATGACACGGAAGGAATGATTCAAAGATTGGTGACCTTTCTTGCGGCGGGATTGAAGGCAAAGGCGTGATGAAGATTTGTGCTGGAACAATTTTGGCGGTGGCATCCTGCCTTGGAGTCAGTTGTCAAATGGAGTTACCGAGGCGCGAACGGGTGGCTCCGGATTTTCCGGCGCAGTGGCGGGCGACAGAAGTCGCCTCGCGGGCACCTTTGGAGGAGTGGTGGAGACAGTTTGGGGATGATGACCTGAATGCCATGGTGAAAGAGGCGCTGGAACGCAACCACGATCTTCAGGCAACAGGGCAGCGGCTTGAACAGGCCCGTTTGCGCGCTCGGATTGCCGGGGCAGAACGCTTGCCGGTGGTTAATGCGAACTTGGAAGGCGGCAGGAAGCAGAGCAATTTTATTGGGCTTCCTCTTCCCGGGGCAGGTGGAGTTCTGTCATCGCGCTCTGAATCCTACCGATTCTCATTGGCGACTTCATGGGAATTGGATTTGTGGGGCCGAATCCGCGCAGGCCAGATAGCGGCACTGGCTGATGTCGAAGTTGCGCGGGCGGACGTGGCGGCGGCACGGATTTCCATGGCTGGACAGGTTGTGAAGGCTTGGTTCCTCTCAGTTGAAGCTGGCCAGCAGGTGGAATTTGCCCGTCGAAATGGGAAGATACTGGAGGCGGCCGTGAATCAGGCTCGGTTGCGATATGAACTTGGGGTTAGACCCATGCTGGATTTACGCCAAGCGGAGGCCAGCTTTGCAGCCAACAAGGCGGTGATTGCGCAATGGATGGAGGTGGTCGAGCAGGGCCGAAGGCAACTTGAGATTTTAATCGGCCGTTATCCCGAGGGACAACTGGGTCCATTTGCGGTCATGCCCGAGGCGTTGGGCCCTATCCCGGTCGGTTTGCCTTCGGATTTATTGACACGGCGGCCTGACTTGAGGGCTGCTCGCTTGCGGGTGTTGGCCGCGGATGCCCGGATTGGAAGTGCGAAGGGGGAATTGTATCCGAAAATTTCTTTGACCACCTCAGGAGGGACATCCAGTGATGAACTTGAGAATCTCATGAACAACAATTTTCTGGTTTGGTCTCTGGGGTCAAACCTTGTGCAGCCATTGTTCTCAGGAGGGCGTCTTCGGGCAAATGTCCAACTGGAAGAGGCGCGTGCCGCTGAGGCGGTCCTAAAATATAGGAGCATTGTCTTAAGGGCGTTTGGCGAAGTGGAAACAGCCTTGGCGCTGGAACCAATGTTGCGTGAACGTGAGTTGCGGTTGAGGCAGGTTATGGGCCGGTCCGGTGAAGCCTTGGCCTTGGCTGAACAGCGTTACGCGCAGGGTATAGAAGATTTTGTCACCGTGCTGGATGCAAGGCGGCGATTGAACGAATCGTCAAGTCAGCGTTTGACAGTGCTGCGAAGCATGCTTGAGAACCGGGTGAATCTCCATATGGCGCTGGGGGGCGGGTTTCCAGGGAGGCGTGATTAGTGAAAAGAGCGCTGCAGATATTGTTGCCGATACTGGTGATGGGTGCTGGTGCGTGGGGTGGGGCTTGGTTGGTGTTAAATCGAAAGGTGGCCAAGCCTGTTGAGCGAACGCCATTTCATCCGCGCGTGAAGGTACAAAAGGTTCAGCTCGGCCATTATCAACCCGTGATTCGGTCACAAGGCACCGTGAGAGCGCGAATGGCCGTGGACTTGTCCAGTGAGGTTAAAGGCCGGGTGGTCACCATATCTTCGTCGTTGATTGATGGCGGCTTGTTTGAGGTAGGGGATATTCTGCTGGAACTTGACTCTGTGGACTACGATTTGGCCCTGCGACAGGCAAGGGCGCGGTTGGAGGTTGCGCAAGCGGGAATCACAAACGCTCTGGCTCAGATGAGCAGCGCCCGGGCTCAGATGGCTCAATGGGAAGCCCGGATATCGAGAGAGGAGGCTGAAGCCCGAGCCGCAATTGCAGAATGGAAACTAATCGGACGGCAGGGAGAGCCGCCGGCCCTGTTGGCTCGTGAACCACAGTTGAAGGAAGCCCGGGCGGGGTTGGAATCGGCAAAGGCCATGTGGTGGGCATCCGCAGCCAAGGAGAAATCTGATGTTGCAGAACTCGAGGCGGCCCGTGCGGCGGAAAAAATAGCTGAGCTGAATGTGGCCCGCTGTGTCATTCGTGCGCCTTTCAAGGGGCGAGTGGATTCCAGAATGGTTGGCATTGGGCAGGTGGTGTCTCCTGGAATTGCTCTGGCTCGCTTGGAGTCTGTCGATGTGGGGGTTGTTCGGCTGGCGTTACCGCAGGAGGACTTTGAGTTTTTGGGAATGAAGAATGGTCTTCGCGGTGGCACTAACATCGTGAATGGGCCGAAAGCCAGATTCCGGTCTGCTGCTGGTGGGCGGTGGCGAGGTCAGGTTGTGCGGGGGCTTGGAGAGGTGGACAGCGGAACGCGCATGGTGTCGGTTGTCGCTGAAGTGAATGATCCCTACTCTGAGTTGGAGGATAGTACACTGAGTTATGGTCTGTTTGTTTCCGCGGAAATTGATGGGGAGTTGATTGAGGATGTCGTGGTGTTGCCACGAATTGTCCTGCGGGAAGGGGGGGGTGTGCACGTTTTCAAGGAGGGTAAGCTGCATGCCCGAGAGGTAGAGGTGATTTTAACCACCCATGATCATGTGGTGATCAAGGGCGGGCTGGATGAAGGGGAAGACGTTTGCCTGACACCGGTCGAGGCATATGTAGATGGCATGACGGTTGTTTTGGATACGGAGGGGATGGATGAGTAGAGTCATCCGCTGGTTTGCGGTGAATCGCGTGGCTGCAAATCTTTTGGCGGCGTTCATTCTGGTGGCCGGGTTCATGGCGGTGCCGAAAATCCGGCGTGAGGTATTTCCCGAATTTGACTCCAACTGGGTGCTAGTGCAGGTGGCATATCCCGGGGCGGCTCCAGCGGAGGTTGAGGAGGGCATTTGCGTTAAAATTGAGGATGCCGTGCAGGGACTGCAGGGGGTAAAGCAGGTCGTCTCAACAGCGTCGGAAGGATTGGGAGTGGTGAGCGTGGAATTGCTGCCGCGAACGAACTCAGGGAGGCTCCTGGATGAGGTGAAACAAAAAGTCGATGCGCTTGAAACATTACCCGAGGAGTCGGATAAGCCCACAATCACGGAGCTGATCATTCGCAAACAGGTGATCAATGTGGCGGTTTCCGGTGAAGTCGGGGAGAAAGCCCTGAAAAGGGCAGGGGAGCGCGTGCGCGATGAGTTGCTGGCTTTGCCGGGAATAACGCAGGTGGAACTTGCGAATACGCGACCTTATGAAATTGCGATCGAGATTCCCGAAGCGCAGCTTCGCCGATTTGGGCTGACTTTTGATGAAGTTGCAGCCGCCGTTAGAAAAAGCTCACTGGATTTGCCGGGAGGGACGATCAAGACTGAGAGTGGCGAAATCCTTTTGCGGGTCAAGGGACAGGCTTACCGCGCGGGTGATTATCGCGACATCACCCTGCGCGTAAACCCGGATGGCAGTCGATTGATTTTGGGGCAGGTGGCACTTGTCCGTGATGGATTTGCGGACACCGATTTATCTTCACGCTTTAACGGGAAACCAGCTGTGCTGGTTCGTGTGTTCCGAGTGGGGGAACAGAGCGCGCTGGAAATTGCCGGCATCGCCCGTGACTATGTGGAAGGTGCTCGTCACCTTATGCCCGAGGGGGTCGATCTTGAGACATGGCAGGATGACTCGTCTTATCTTCGCGGCCGCCTCGATCTGCTCATGCGCAATGGACAGGCGGGATTGGCGCTGGTGTTCCTGATCCTCGCCATGTTCCTGCGGTTCCGACTGGCAATTTGGGTAACGTTTGGCATCCCAGTCTCGTTCATGGGCACCCTGTGGCTGATGCCGACAATGGATGTCTCCATCAGCCTCATCTCGTTATTTGCCTTCATTGTGGTCTTGGGCATTGTGGTGGATGACGCGATCGTTCTGGGTGAAAATATCTACACGCACCAGAACCGCAATGGAGGCGGACTCGAGAGCACGGTGGCAGGCGCCACAGAAGTTGCGCGACCGGTTATATTTGGCGTCCTCACCACTGTGGTTGCGTTCTATCCCTTGTTAGCGATTGAAGGGAATACCGGCAAGATTCTTCGCTTCATTCCGCTGATTGTCATGCCCACACTCCTCTTCTCATTGGTGGAATGCCTATTCATTCTCCCTGCGCATTTGCGGGATTTGCCGACGGTGAAACCGGCGCAGCCAGGCTTCTGGTCCCGTTTCCAACAGGGCTTTGCCCAAGGCGCGGAGCGGTTCGTACTCTTCGTTTATCAGCCGTTTCTTGAGTGGTGTTTACGATGGCGTTACCTGACGGTTGCCACTGGCGTGGCACTGTTATGCCTGACTATTGCGAGCTATGTCGGTGGGCATGTGCGGTTTGTGTTCTTCCCGCCCGTCGAGGGAGACAACGTCTTTGCCTATGTCACTTTCCCGCGCGGCACGAGTGCGGAGAAAACAGCTGAAGCAGCCAAAAGACTTGAGGTGGCCGCTGGACAGGTTCGGCAACAAATTGTCAGCAGCCATTCGGAAGGGACCAATATTTTCCGGCAAATGCTAACCACGGTCGGAATGCAACCCTATCGAATGGAGGCTGAGTTTGCTGGAGGCAATTATGAGGCGACCCATTTTGGGAGCCACAAAGCGGAGGTACATATTGAAGTGGCCCCTTCAGAAGAACGCGCCATTACAAGCCAGGCCATAGCGGATCAATGGCGGAAAGCGACCGGAGAAATGGCGGGAGCTTCCGAGATTGGGTTCAGTGCATCCATATTCTCCACGGGCAAACCCATCAGCGTGCGGCTCAGTGGGCCGAATCTGGATGAGTTGTTGGCTGCCACGGAAAAGCTAAAGGCAAAGCTGGCTGAGTACCCGGGTGTTCAGGATGTCAGTGATTCAATCAAGTTGGGAAAACGCGAGATGGAGCTTCGCATCAAGTCGGAAGCGGAAGCGTTGGGCCTGACCCAGGCGGATTTGGCAAGACAGGTGCGCCAAGCCTTTTATGGTGAAGAGGCACAGCGAATCCAGCGTCATCGTGATGACGTAAAAGTCATGGTGCGGTATCCCGACTCGGATCGAAGATCACCTGAGGATTTGCGGGGGTTGAGAATCCGCCTCAAGGGAGGCCGCGAGGTGCCTTTTGGCGAAGTCGCGGAGGTCGCCCATGGACGTGGCTTTGCGAGCATCAAGCGAATTGACGGACGGCGCTCGGTCAAGATCACGGCGGACATTGACATCAGCCAGACAGAACCGGACAAAGTCGTGGCAGGGTTGCGCGAGGATGTCATGCCGGAAATCATGGAGGCTCACCCGGGTGTGATGGCGGATTTCAAAGGTGCTCGGGAGGAGCAGGAACTGGCGATGGCCAGCCTCATCCAAGCCTATTTCGTGGCCATGATCATGATCTACGCACTGCTGGCCATTCCCTTCAAGTCCTACGTGCAACCGTTCATTGTGATGTGTGCAATTCCGTTTGGATTGATCGGAGCGGTTCTGGGCCATTTGATCATGGGGATGGAATTGACGATTCTCTCGATGTTTGGAGTAGTGGCGCTCACGGGCGTGGTTGTGAACGACAGCCTGGTGATGGTGGACTTTGTCAATCGCAACCGGTTGAAATACACGGACCTAATTGACGCTGTTAGAGTGAGTGGGGTAGCGCGTTTTCGTGCCATATGGCTGACCAGCCTGACAACATTCGCGGGGCTGACACCGTTGGTGTTTTTCGAGAAAAGTGTGCAGGCGCAGTTTCTCGTGCCGATGGCCATTTCGCTTGGGTTTGGTGTGATGTTCGCAACGACAGTAACCCTTGTGTTGGTACCGGCGCTTTACGTAATCCTCGAGGATTTGCGTGATGTGTGGCAGTGGCTTTACGGCCCGCGCACGGACGAGGCGTCAACCTTGGGGGGGTTGGCCACGATGGGCCGCTGAATTTTCTCCTTAACCGGGCGGTGGTTGTTGGGCTAACGTCCGCGCCGCCACGAGTCCCATGAGAAAACCTTCCCTGCTGGTCATATTCCTGACGGTCTTCATCGACCTGATTGGGTTTGGCATTGTGCTGCCGGTGTTGCCGCAGTACGGGATGGAATTTGGCGCGGCGGGCTGGGAGGTGGGGCTGATTGTAGCCTCCTATTCGCTCATGCAATTCCTTTTCGCGCCGGCATGGGGGAGGCTGAGTGACCGAATTGGGCGACGGCCTGTTTTGTTAATCAGCACTTTTGGAGCCTCAGTTTCCTACGTCCTGTTTGCCTTGGCAGCGGTGCAAATGAATTTATGGATGCTGCTGGCGTCGCGATTGTTTGCGGGGATCTGCGGAGCCAATCTCTCTGTGGCAAGCGCGTATATCGCGGATGTTTCACCGCCAGAAGACCGATCCAAGCGAATGGGGCTCATCGGCATGGCGTTTGGAATGGGGTTTATTCTCGGTCCCGTACTGGGCGCTGTCAGCGCTGACTGGTGGGGGGCAGCCGGACCAGGATGGACAGCGGCATCCATTTGCGCATTCAACCTCGTGCTTGCGTTTTTTATCCTCGGGGAAAGTCGCAAGCCCGATTCGGAGCCGTCCCCTCCCTTGCCGCGAATGGAGCAATGGGCGCGAGTTTTAAAGCGGCCACAACTGGGGTTGCTGGTGGGCATTTTTTTTATGGCGACATTCTGTTTTACCAGCTTTGAGTCCGCGTTCGTGGTGCTCTTTGTTGGCGCGGGCAAAGAGGATGGAAAGGCGCGAATTGAAGGCATGTTCAAGTATGAAGAAGTCATCCGGGCGAAGCCGGGCGTGGCCGTTAATTGGATGATTAAGGATGGAACGGAGGTCAAGGCGGGAGATATTGTTGCCACAAGGAACGGAGAGGAATTTGTCGCGCCTCGTTCAGGCAGGTTGGAACAAGACAAGGCCGACGGCGAAATCATCGGGCGGGTGAATTACACTAAAACAATCGCCTATTATCTCTTTGCATATTGCGGGGTAATTGGCGCAATTGTGCAGGGTGGATTGATTGGCCGACTGGTGAAGATGTTTGGTGAAAAGAAAATGATCTACGGGGGGTTGATCCTAGTCGGGGCAAGCCTTGCGGCCCTGCCATTCTGTGATCAAACAAGAGGCGAGGGGTGGCTGATGGCGGGGCTGGCGTTGTTTGCGATTGCTTCAGGAGTTTACCGAGCCCCAACATTTGGGCTGATTTCACTGAATGCTTCGGAAGATGAGCAGGGGGAAGTGATGGGAGTGACGCAGAGCGTGGGCAGCTTGGCTAGGATCATTGGCCCCATTTTTGCGCTGAGCCTTTTCGATATCTGGCCGGCTTTGCCCTATCTATTTTGCGCTGTACTGGCGGTGTTCGCCGGGATATTTGCTTGGGTGAAATTGGTTCAGCCCGCGAAAAAGGATGATCCGCCGGAGGCGGCCGCGACATCAACAAATTGAGATGGCGATCCGGAATGTGATCTTTGATTGGTCGGGAACATTAGTGGATGACCTCCCGGCAGTCTGGCGGGCGACCAATTACACCTTTACCAAAGCAGGTCGGGTCGAGATGTCCCTTGAAGAATTTCGCGCTGAATTCAGTCTGCCGTTTGATGAGTTCTATGACCGGATGACCCCGGGTATTCCATTGGAGCAACTGGAGGAGTGGTACAAGGAGAGCTTTGCTGAGGAGCAGAAAGGGATTGAGCCTCTGCCGCACGCACGTGAGTTTTTTAACTTTTGCAAGGAGACTGGTCTGCGAACGTTTCTTTTGAGTACAATTCATCCGGATCATTACCGAGCCCAATCAGCCCGAATTTCTTTTGCGTTTGATCGTGAGTACGTCCGGGTCATGGACAAGCGGACCAGAATCGGGGACATCTTGGCCGAGAACAAATTGTTGCCGGAGGAAACGGTTTTCATCGGCGACATGCAGCATGATGTCGAGACGGCTCACACGGGAGAAATTCACTCGTGCGCGGTCCTGACGGGGTATAACACCCTTGCTCAACTTCGGAAGGCCCGCCCCAATATTGTGGTGGAGCATTTGGGGGAGTTGCAGCAATTGCTCGAGAGAAATTCTATGTGCCTTCCCAATGGTGCAGCAGAAACGCGACGCCCCGTGGCTACTGTTGGGGCACTGATTTTCAATGATGCGGGGCAGATCCTACTGGTTCAGACCCGAAAATGGTCGGACAAGTGGGGGATACCGGGAGGCAAGATTGACTGGGGCGAAACGGCGGAGTCAGCATTGATTCGGGAACTCAGGGAGGAAACCGGTCTTGATATTTTCGATGTACGATTTGTGATGGTACAGGACTGCATCCAGTCCAAGGAATTTTACAGAAACGAACATTTTCTGTTGCTTAACTACACCTGTTCATGTGGCAGTGAAACGGCGGTTCACCTGAACCATGAGGCACAGGCAAGTCTGTGGGCGTACCCGAAGGCGGCGATGGATATGGAATTAAACCAGCCTACGCAAACGTTGCTGAAAGAGATTTTGGATGAATGATGTGATTTCCATTCGTGACCTTGAAGTTCATTATCGGGTCGGCGTGCCGAGGGAAGAGCGGGAAACGGAGCAGAGGCTGTTGCTCACGGTTGATATGGAATGGGACTTCGGCAAGGCGGCCTGCTCAGATATGCTTGAAGACACAATCGACTATTTTGCCGTGGTCCAAAGATTGTTAAAATTCGGCGAAGGCCGTGAATGGCGGTTGATTGAAAAACTTGCCGCCGACATTGGCGAATGTGTGTGCCGTGATTTTGGTGCGTTGGCCGCAACGGTGGAGGTGAAAAAATTTATCATCCCAGATGCCAAATGGGTGTCCGTGCGAAGGCGCACGGCGGGGTGATTATTTTTTCTTGAGGCCCATCACATTGATGATGCCTTCGCCAACCTGCGTGGGGGATTTGTTTGAGCGGGAAGTCAGCCCGGCGGCCACCCCGGCCATGTAGGCTGTAGCCGCGGAAGTGCCGGTGACGTGCCAACTTTTTTTGTCGTAATTCACCAGCGTTGCGCCCGGAGCAGCCACATCAATAAAGTCACCACGGTTGGCATAGCTGGCAATGCCGCCGGTGCGATCGGTAGCGGTAATGGCCATGACTTCCGGATATGCAGCGGGGTACGTGGGCGTGGTGACCGGCTCATTGCCGGCCGCACCGAGGAACAGGACTCCCTGATCGTGGCAGTTCTTGATGACATTGTGCAGAAAGACGCTGTTTCCCGTGCCCCCGAGGCTAAGGTTGACGATGGGCGCGCCGGCATTCACCGCAGCGGTTATTCCCCGGGCGACATCAAACGTGGATGTAAGTTCGGAGCTGCCGTAGACGTCGACGGGCAGAATTTGCACGGGGCGGTCATTGGCGCCGATGCCTGACTGGGACAGGCCGCGGATCATGGTTTCCGCCATCGTGGTGCCATGGCTGGGCACCTTGGGGTCATGGACGGGTTGCCCGGCAATCTCGATGCTGGGCAGGAGAAATTCCGCATGACTCATACCTTGGGCCTGTACGCCGGTGTCGATCATGCCAATGATCACCGCGTTGCCTTTGCCCAAGTTTTCGAGGTTCAGCTTTAAGCCGGGCACGGCGCCGCCGCGAACGGGCTCAATGGCCTCGGGGCGTTCGACGGCGTAATTGTGATCCACATCACCCCAGTCGCCATTGGCTTCAATCAGGGCTCTGGCCTGTTCGGCGGCCTTTGCGTCCTTAAAGCGAAGGCGATAGGCATTGTGGCTGGCAATGAAGCCAAGGATGTCCGCGTTGTATTGAGCCGCCAATGCCTTCCCATCCCGGCCCTTTTTCAAAACAAGGATAAGCTCGTTGGGGATGGGGCGAGCCTTGTCCTTGCCAGCCTCGATGCGTTCTGTGGCTTGGTTACGGTTTGAGCGAAAGACGTAGAGCTTGGTTGCACCCTTGATACTGGGGGCCAGTGTGTAGGGGGTGTTGCCCAGCATCAGCTTAAGAGCATCGCCGGGGCGCTTTCCGGTGAACTCTGCGTCCACCTTTATGCGGAGGCCGGGATCGTAAAATACCTCCCAGCCGGTTTGCCGACGGATGTCTTCCAGAACATTGACCAAGGGGTGGCCCGTGAGATTGGCATCAAAAGTTTTGGCGGCGCGCCTCCATTGAAGGGTCTGCCGAAGCTGGGCTTGAGCATCCGCGCCGCTGGCCAATAGTGTGGTGCAAGCAAGAATCGCTGCCATTACACGTTGGTGCATGCCAAACATGTAACGCAATTCCTCCGATTTTGCGACTTTATTCAAAGGAATGTCACTATTTTCGTCTTTTATTTTCCTTGCGACCCTTGTGAAAAAGCTGTTAATAAACTCCGCCCATGGCCGCTATTGGACGTTTCCAGAAGGGCGAGGATATTTTCCACGCGAAGGTCGTCGATGGCAAACTGTACAAATTGAAGGGGGACGTTTTTGGTTCGCCTTCCTTCGTCAAGCGGCCGATTCCACCGAAAGGGCTGAGGACGTTGACTCCCGTGGACCCGGCCAAGGTCATTGCCGTGGGTTTAAATTACGCCGACCACGCGGAGGAGTCCAAGCTCAAGGTGCCGAAGCAGCCCTTGTTTTGGTTCAAGGCGCCGACTTCCCTGATTCCGGATGGTGGTAAAGTTGACGTGCCGTTTCCCAGTCACCGGGTGGATTACGAGGCGGAACTGGCGATTGTCATCGGGCGCCGGGTTCGCAACGTGACTCCGGCGGCGGCCACGCGATACATCTTCGGCTACACGGCGGCGCAGGATATCAGTGATCGGACGATCCAGCAGGGCGAGAGCCAATGGGCACGAGCCAAGTCGTTCGATACGTTTACGCCACTGGGGCCGTATGTGGAAACCAAGGTGGATCCGCATGACATGTCGATCCAGCTTTTCCAGAACGGCCAGTTGCGACAAAACTCGCACACCAGTCAACTGATCTTCGATTGCTCACACTTGGTGAGCTTTATCAGCACAAACATGACGTTGTTGCCTGGGGACATCATCCTGACGGGCACACCGAGCGGGGTGGGGCCCATCAATTCGGGTGACCGCCTAGAAGTGCGCATCGGCGACATGGCGCCGCTATGCAACGCGGTCAAATAGCGAAAACGCTTTCCCCATCGGCCTGCTTCCCGCAATAGTCCGCGCATGCGCTGGAGCGAGACATTTATTCCCACGCTGAAAGAGGCCCCCGCCGAGGCGGAGATATTGTCGCATCAGTTATTACTGCGAGCCGGTTTGGTGCGCAAGCTTGCGGGCGGGCTTTACACATTCTTGCCGCTGGGCTTGCGCGTGTTACGGAAAATTGAGGCCATCGTGCGGGAGGAGATGAATCGGGCGGGTGCCTTGGAGGTATTGATGCCGGCGGTGCAGCCGCCAGAAATATGGAAGGCCAGTGGGCGCTATGAACAGGCTGCGGATGTGTTATTCAAGGTCCGGGACAGCCGCAATCGTGAGTGGCTGTTGGGTCCGACACATGAAGAAGTGATCACTACCCTTGCGGCTGCGGAGATTGATTCGTACCGGCAGATGCCGTTGAATTTTTATCAGATCCAGACCAAGTTTCGCGATGAGATCCGACCGCGTTTTGGGCTGATGCGCGCGCGGGAGTTCATCATGAAGGATGCCTATAGCTTCGATGGCACAGATGAGGGGGCGATGCTCAGCTATCAGAAAATGTACAACGCCTATGTCCGGATTTTTGATCGCGTGGGTGTCCAGGCGTTTCCGGTGGAAGCGGACACAGGAGTGATGGGGGGGAAGCATTCGCACGAGTTCATGGTCCCGGCAGAGACAGGAGAAAGCGAGGTGGCCTACACGGAGGATGGCGGGTATGCCGCAAATGTGGAAAAGGCGGATAGCCAGGGGCCAACTGCTTCCACGCCCAAGGAGTGCACGGGATCCATCGAGAAATTTGCGACGCCGGGAGTGAAGACGATTGAAGATTTAACACAGGAGCCCTTCTGCGTTCCGGCAAAGGCGCAGATCAAGACGCTGGTTTTCATTGCTGAAGACAAGCCGGT
Source organism: Verrucomicrobia bacterium UBA6614 (assembly GCA_002433235.1). GTDB lineage: Bacteria > Verrucomicrobiota > Verrucomicrobiia > Limisphaerales > UBA1100 > UBA6614. Next base: position 43,830 of record DJHS01000145.1, on the reverse strand, counting down.
GATTGCCTTGTTGCGCGGAGATGACGAAGCCAACGAGGCTAAGCTTGCGGTTGCACTAGGCACGGGGGTATTCCGCGCGGCTAACGCGGAGGAAATCCAACAAGCACTTGGCGCGCAGCCGGGCAGCTTGGGGGCGGTCGGCGTAAATGGAATTCCCGTGATTGCTGATGAGCAGTTGCGCGGCGCGGCGGGAATGACAACGGGAGCGAACGAGGATGGCCTTCACATTCGAAATGTTTCCGTGGAACGAGACTTGGGAGAAATTCGTTGGGCGGATTTGCGCACGGTCCGTGAAGGGGAGTTGAGCGCATGTGGGCAGCCGTTGAAAATCAGGCGAGCCATCGAAGTGGGGCATGTGTTCAAGCTCGGCACGAAATACAGTGAAGCTTTGGAGTTGAGTTTCCTGAGCGAAGATGGAAAGCGGGGTGCCCCGGTGATGGGGTGTTACGGTCTCGGCGTGACGCGTACCTTGCAAGCGGTCATTGAATACAGCAACGATGAAAATGGAATCATTTGGCCAGTGAGCGTGGCGCCTTTTGCGGTCTGCGTGACAGCGCTGGATGTGGATCCCGAAGGGGAGGTGATGAAGACAGCGGTGAAGCTTCATGATGAATTGAGCGGGCAGGGGGTTGATGTGCTGCTGGATGATCGGGAGGAACGCCCGGGCGCAAAGTTCAAGGATTCAGAATTGATCGGGATTCCGGTTCGGATTGCCGTGGGGAGCCGGTCGCTCGACAAGGGCGAAGTGGAGCTAGCTTGCCGCCGTGAGGGTGGCAGGGAAGGCGTTCCCGTGAGTGAAGCCGTGGCCCGTGTCCTTGAGTGCCTCTGATGTTTGAACTGTTAAAGACCGATGGCGCTGCGCGCCGGGGCCGGTTGACCACAGAGAGGGGCATCATTGAAACCCCCATGTTCATGCCGGTGGGGACCCAAGGAACCGTTAAGGCAATGGCGCCCGGTGAATTGCGCGACTTGGGTGCCCGAGTGATTCTGGGCAACACATACCACTTGAATTTGCGGCCAGGCATGGAGGTCATCCGGGCAGCGGGAGGACTCCACAAATTCATGGATTGGCCGCACCCAATCCTGACGGATAGTGGCGGATTCCAGGTTTTCAGTTTGTCTAAAATACGCCGCATTCGGGAGAACGGCGTTGAATTCAAAAGCCACATTGATGGGGCACCTTTGTTCTTGGGGCCTGTCGAAGCAATGGAGATCCAGCGCGATTTGGGGAGCGATGTGGCGATGGTTTTTGACGATTGCCCGCCCTATTCGGCTACGGCGACAGAGGTATCTGCCGCCGTGGAGCGGACTCTGCGCTGGGCGGCGACATGCCTGGAGCAGCCGCGCGCCGAGGGGCAGTTGGTTTTCGGCATCGGCCAAGGCGGGGTGTTTGATGGGTTGCGCAGGGATTGTGCCTCGGCCCTGGTGAAGCTCGATTTCGACGGATTTGCCATTGGTGGCTTGAGCGTGGGCGAGCCTGAGGACGAAATGCTCCGCATGACGGAGGTATCGACTCCGTTATTTCCAGCGTCGAAACCCCGATATGCCATGGGGCTCGGAACCCCGGCGCAGTTGGTGGAACTGGTGGCGCGGGGGGTGGATTTGTTTGATTGTGTTCTGCCAACCCGCGCCGCCCGGCATGGTACGGCCTACACGCGTGGAGGGCATTTGAATTTGAAAGCGGCGCGCTTTCGGAAAGATTTTCGGCCGATTGAGGAGGATTGCGAATGTCCCTGTTGCATTCGATTCACACGGGCGTACTTGCGCCACTTGATCCATGCGGAAGAGATTCTGGGGCAGCGGCTGCTCACGGCACATAACTTGACTTCTTACTTAGGGTTAATGACGGAGATCCGTGCGGCAATTGAAGAGGGGACTTTTGAAAATCTACGGAAAAACAGAGGTTTGGCTTGCCAAAAGGGGATTGCCCAATAGACTTTCCCGCTCGTTTGTTTCGACGATGGATAGAGTCATGACATTTGCGCGTCGCGCGTGGCTAGTGTTGACCTTGGCAGTGGTGACGGGATGTTTGCCGCCGCCGGGCCAGCAAGGGCAGGGGGGGCAGCCGGTGGATCCCAAGGCGGAGATGATCAAGATGCTGGGAATGATGGTGATTTTTTTCATCATCATGTGGGTGCTGCTCATCCGCCCGCAACAGAAGAAGCAGCGTGAGCACGACGAAATGGTCAAGCAACTCAAGGCAGGAGACAAGGTTGTGGCCAACGGAATGGTGGGCACGATTGTGTCTGTACGCGGCAACAAGGTGACTGTCCGCTCCGGGGATTCAAAATTCGAGATGCTCAGCTATGCGGTGAGCGAGGTGTATGAGGACGAGCCAAAGGGCGAAAAGGACTGACGATTGTGAGTAAATTTTGGCGAGTGATTATTGTGGTGCTGGTCACGTGGTGGGCCGTAACGGAGTGGAGTCCGCCACGGGACAGGAACCTACTGGAGGTGTTCGATGAACAGGCCCAGGGCAAGGATGAAGAGTTTGGCCGAATTCTGGAGGACGCGAAGGCGCAACAGGGATCTAGCGGAGCGCTGACGTGGGAGGATTGGCAGGCGATTCTCGGCGAAACCCAGTTGGTGGATTATTTCAAAAAACCCCGGAGAATGGAGGGGGTGGACACCAACCGGGCGATTGTGCGGGATCTGGAACGCAAGGCCGCGGGCGAAGTGCAGTTGGGGTTGGACCTGCGCGGCGGGTCGCAGTTTGTCGTGGAGCTTAAGCTGGATGAATCGGCAGACAAGGAAGGGGCCATTAACCAAGCGATCGAAGTTTTGCGCCGCCGAGTGGACCGGTTTGGGGTTGCGGAACCGGTGATTCAAAAGCTTGGAGACAACAAGATCATCATACAAATCCCGGGCATTTCACAGGCCAAACGGGAGGCTGCCAAAAACAGCATTCAACGGGTCGCCTCACTGGAGTTCCACATTGTCAGCCGCCTTACGGAAGAAGTTTTCAATGGTGAGGTTGAAACTCTTGTCACCCAGAGTAATTTCCCGAGAGACGCCGCAGTTCGGAAAATTTCGCGGGACAACAATGTGCGGATGGTCAAGGAGGAGTTCACCAGTGATGACGGGCAGAAGGTGAGCCGCAATGTTTTCATTAGCCTTGATGAGAAGGAGCGACTAAGCGGCTCGCTGCTTAACCGGGCGGTGGCCGCACGCGATCCATTGACGGGCAGTCCGCTGATTCATTTTGGATTTGGCGCCGCGGGCGCGGGGGAATTCCAGAAACTGACAGGCAACAATATTGGCGAACGCTTGGGCATCGTCCTGAAAGATCTTGTCGATAAGGCCTCCAGTAAAGTGTTTGATGACCCTCAATCCGCGGACTCCTTTTTTAAGGGCCTCGGTTCGTTTCAGGATCCCAGCATTCGGGAGGAGGGAAACCAGACCATAGTTGAGTGGGTGGCTCAAGAGGAACAATGGAAACTGGTCTCCGCGCCGACTATCCAGAGCGCGATTGGCGCGCGCGGTGAAATCACCGGCATTGACTCTCACAACGAGGCGCGCGAGATCGCCAACATCCTTGAGAATCCACTTTCCACGCCGCTCAAGATTGTTGAAGAGCGCGATGTGGACCCCTCGCTGGGCGCTGATTCTGTGCGTCAGGGATTTCAGGCTGGACTGTGGGGTATCGGCTTGGTGGCCGCCTTCATGCTCGCTTATTACCTGCTTACCGGCTTGTTTGCCAACGTGGCCCTAATCCTCAACATGGTCATCCTGCTGGGGGTCTTTTGCTACTTTGATTCAACCCTCACCCTGCCCGGGATCGCGGGCATTGTGCTGACGATCGGCATGGCTGTGGATGCCAATGTGCTCATTTACGAGCGTATCCGTGAGGAACAACGCTCCGGAAAATCCCTGAAGGGCGCGATTGCCGCTGGTTATGACAAGGCGTTCGGCACGATTTTTGACGCCAACATTACGACGGTCATTGCCGCCTTGATCCTTTACTGGAAGGGTCACGGGCCGGTGCAGGGATTCGGTATCACACTGACCATCGGTATTCTCACCAGCATGTTCACCGCGTTGGTGGTGACGCGACTGTTGTTTGATATTCTTGTCGACAACGGAATGCTCAAATCACACCCCAAAATGTTTGCCTTCATCGGGGAAACCAAGATCGACTTCCTCAAATATGCCAAGCCGGCCTTTATCGCCTCGTGGATTATTATCTTGGTTGGAGTGGGCAGCGCGGCAATTCGCGGGCCGGAAAGCATGTTGGGGATTGATTTTGCCGGGGGGCACAGCCTTGTTCTGAAATATGATGCGGCCAACAAGGGGACTGTTCGTTCCAAGCTTGGTGAAATAGAAAATCATATTGCGGATAATATCGAGGGACTGGAGGCTTCTCAGGTGAATGCGCGGATGCAATCGTCCATCTCCGATGGAAGCGAATTCCTGCGCGTTGATTTCCCGAGCATTGAATTGGCGGGCGGTGCAAAAGTTGAGGCAGAAGTCGAGCGCCATCTTCGGGACAAGTTTGAGAAGCAGGTTGGACTCTCTGCCGAGCGCAGTTCCTCGGAGAAAGTAGGGGCTTCCATCAGTGCTGAAATCCAGACTGCGGCCATTGTTGCGACCATCATGGCTATGTTCGGCATCCTGGTTTACGTGGCGTTCCGCTATGAGTTCCCATTCGCGATCGGCGCGGTTTTGGCTATTGTGCACGATGTTCTGATGACCGCGGGTTTGTTCTTTATGGCCGGGATGGTATCCGGCATTGATATTGCCAGCGGGGAATTGAACGCGCCTGTTATCGCGGCGTTCCTGACCATTATTGGTTTCTCGATCAATGACACGATCGTCATTTTCGACCGCATCCGGGAAAACCTTACCATGGGCACTCGCGGATCCTTCAAGGAGGTCATGAATCGCGCAATCAATCAAACCCTTGCCCGAACCATTATCACCTCCGGAACAACGTTGCTCTCGACAGGTACACTTTATTTCTTTGGAGGCGTGGTCATCCACGACTTTGCCTTCACGCTTCTGGTCGGTGTTTTCGTTGGTACGTACTCTTCAATCTACATTGCCTGCGCCATCGTCCTTTGGAAATACAAGGGTAAGCGGCCCGAACTGACTGTGGGCGACATCGAGACCACGCCCGATCCCGTGACTGCCTAGCATGTTTGCCTACGCCGGCATAACCGCCGCGCACTACGGCCTGTTTATCGCGGGCGTCGTGTTTTTCCTCGCGCTGGATTTGGGCGTTTTCAACCGCGACTCGCACAAGGTGTCCTTCAAGGAGGCGCTATGCTGGAGCACTTTGTGGTTTTCGTTAGCCATGCTCTTTGCCTTTCTGGTTGTCCCCGCGGAATTGCCGGATGGTGTCGAGAAGCATCCACGAATGGCCTTCATTACTGGCTATATCCTGGAACTCTCCCTATCGATGGACAACGTATTTGTGATCGCGTTGATCTTTTCCTATTTTAAGGTTAAGCCCGAGTTCCAGCACCGGGTCCTGTTCTGGGGAATTCTGGGAGCCATTATCATGCGGGGTCTCATGATTGGCATTGGTGCGGCGGTTGTCTCACAATGGCATGGTATCCTATATTTGTTTGGCGCATTTCTTCTCTTCACCGGCGTCAAGATGCTCTTTTCTGCCGATGACGACGGCGTGGATCCTGAAAACAACACGCTCGTCAAGTTGGCTCGAAAGCTTTTTCCCGTTCACGACCAGTTTGAGGGAGAGAAATTTACCATCGTCAAGGACGGCAAACGGCTGCTGACCCCCATGGCCATCGTGTTAATCACGATTGAGTCCACGGATGTCGTGTTCGCCGTTGATTCCATCCCGGCGATTTTTGCTGTCACCACGGATCCGTTCATTGTTTTCACCTCTAACATGTTTGCGATTCTCGGCCTGCGTTCGCTGTATTTCGTTCTTGCCGGGGCCATTGAGTATTTTCATTACCTCAAGTATGGCCTCGCACTGGTGCTCGCCTTCATCGGCGCGAAAATGCTCAGTGCCCACTGGCTAAAGCAAAAATTTGGCGAAATTCCACATTGGATACCTCTGGCAGTCGTGGGAACGATCATTTTGGTTTCGATCTTGGCCTCGATCATCCATAAACTTCGCGCCAAGGAAGGCGATGCCAGTTAAGAAGCCACTGACGGGCGCGCGTTATGCAGCCGTTATCCGCTACTCTTGAAAAACTCGTTGCCACCGGGGACAAAGACTCACCGCGCACACTCAACGGCCTGCTCGACTCTGCGGGAGAAACCGGCGTGGATCTGGTCATCGTTGTCTTGGCCCTTCCATTTTGCCTGCCCATTCTTCCGGGTGTCAGTGCTCCATTTGGATTGGCAATTATTGTCCTCGCCTTGCGCCAGATGACCCGCCGCCCCGGTCGGCTGCCCGCATTCATTGGGGATCGCGAATTTGAACCCGCTACCTTTGAGAAGATCATTCGTGGTGGCGTCAGCATTCTTGATCGTATTGAGGGTTTCTCGAGTAAGAAGCATGACTATCTGCCAACAGTCGCCAAGTGGCGCTTCAACCTCTTCCTCATTTTTCTCATGGGGCTGCTCATGGCATTACCCATTCCGTTTCCCGGAACAAACACATTTCCCGCCTGGGCAATTGTCTTTCTCGCCGCCGCCCAAGCCGAAGGCGACGGCGTGCTGGCGCTGTGGGGATATGCGGCGGTTTTCTTTTCCTTTGGTTGGTTCGTTTTTTTCGGCAAACTCATCTGGGTGTTGACCCTGTGGGCTTTCCAGAAGGCCGGCACCCTTTTTTGACCTAGCCATGTTGCGCCGATGGGAATTGGCGGCGCCCGACGCCGAAGCCACCCGCGAGCTTGAGGAAGCCCTGCGGATTTCTCCACTGCTCGCAAAGTGCCTCGTCAATCGTGACTGCGCCGAAGCTGGGCAGGCGGAGCGCTTTATGGATCCCCGCTTGCAATATCTGGCGGACCCTTTTCTCCTGCCCAACATGCGTAAGGCGGTCGAGCGACTCTTCTTGGCGCGCGCCAACAATGAGCCGGTGACAATTTTCGGGGATTACGACGTGGACGGAATCACCTCCACGGCGCTTCTCAAGATATCCTTGGAAGCACTCGGCTGGAGTACACGCCATTATCTGCCGCACCGGATGGATGATGGTTATGGGTTCAGTCGCGATGCTGTGAAGAAATGCCTTTCGGAATGTCCGGACACCATTTTTCTGGCTGTCGATTGTGGGTCGACCAACGTGGAATCTATCACGTGGCTGCGGGAGCAGCAGGTTGATGTTTTGGTTTTGGATCATCATCAAGTGGTCGACCCGCCTCCGCCTGCGTTTGCGATGGTCAATCCGCAGGTGGCCCTCGATGACGACCCGTGTTTTCGCGAACTGTGTTCCGCCGGGCTATCATTCAAGCTCTTGCACGCGCTGGTGAAACACGGCCGTGGTTTGGGCGAAAAAGAGATGCATGAGTTCGACGTGCGCCCGATGTTGGATTTGGTGGCCTTGGGAACGATTGCGGACCAAGTGCCCCTCAAAAGGGAGAATCGAATTTTGGTTTCCAATGGCCTCAAGCGTCTCAATGAAACTCAGCGCCCGGGGATTGTCGCTCTCAAGGAAGTGGCTTTGTCCCGGAATGAAGTTGGGGTCTATGAGGTCGGCTTTCAACTCGGCCCACGTCTCAATGCCGCCGGTCGGCTGGAAAGCGCCACCGCGGCGCTGGACCTTCTGCTGGCCGGCGATGCAGTGACGGCGGGAAGAATGGCTGGTGAATTGGATGAACAAAACAAGGAGCGGCAGAAAACACAGCGCGAAATCTCCGATCATGTGATCGACGGACTGAGGCTTCGGTTTGATCCCGACAAGGATTTTGTCATTGTGGAGGGACAGTCCCATTGGCACATCGGCGTGGTGGGCATTGTAGCCGGGCGGGTAAAGGATGAGTTCTATCGCCCTTCAATCATCATGGGGGGCGATGGCGATCTTCTCCGGGGCTCCGGGCGCAGCGTGGCGGGTTTTGACCTCGCGGCGGCGCTTCGGGAATGTGATGACTTGTTACTGGATCATGGTGGCCATGCAATGGCGTCCGGCTTGACAATTCTTCCCGAGAAACAGGATGCGTTTCGCGAGCGCATCAATGTGATTGCTCGCGAGTGGCTGAAGGACACCGAGCTAAAGCCGCCTTTGCGTCTAGATGCTGAAGTGACCCTTTATGACCTGACCATGACGCGTATGCGTGAACTAGAAAAGCTACAGCCCACCGGACAGGAAAACCCCCCAGTACATTTGGTGGTGCGCGACTTGGAATTGCAACGGCAGCCGTATCGGATGGGGGAGAACCAACAACACGCAAAGATTCATGTGACCGATGGCGCCTTAACCGCGGAGGCAGTGATCTGGAACGTGCCGGAGGGAGGCATGCCGCAAGGTCGGTTCGACTTGGCGGCTGCTCCCTCCATCAACGAATTCAGGGGACGCAAATCGGTTCAATTGAAGGTTCTGGACTGGCGACCGGCCGGCCGGTAGCTTTCGCGCATGGCCTCTGCCGTAATCGTTGCCGCTGGGTCCGCCACCCGCATGGGCGAGGGAGTGGACAAGCTGTTTCTTGAACTGGCAGGGAAGCCCGTGGTGGGCCACACATGGTCGAGGTTTGACGCATTGGATGTGATTGATGAGACCATCGTGGTTGTGCGTGAGGGCAGAGAAGATGAGTTCAATGTGTTGGCAAACTCAATGGAATTGAGAAAGCCATTCCGTCTAGCCCTGGGAGGTGCCGAAAGACAGGATTCTGTTTGGAATGGCTTGGAGGCAGTGTCAAGTGGAGCGGAATTGGTTGCAATTCAGGATGGAGCTCGTCCCTGCACAGACCCGGGCTTGATTGCCGATACCTTGGCCGCTGCCGGGGAGATTGGCGCTGCCGTAGCCGCGACGCGAGTCACGGATACGATCAAGGAAGCCGACCCGGACGGCCGTATCGCGGGGACCATGGATCGGGAAAAACTTCGTGCGGTGCAAACGCCGCAATGTTTCAGAGTGCAGATTCTCCGAAAAGCACTGGCCGCGGTGCGGGAGCAGGGTTTGGTGATTACGGACGACACGGCCGCCTGTGAGTTGATTGGTCAACCGGTGGCGCTGATTGAAAGCGCACTGCCCAACCCCAAGATCACGAACCCAGCAGATCTGCCTTGGGTTGAACACTTGATGCGTTCTCCCCAAACCCCGCTTGCCAACCGGGATGGCGGGCCGTAAAGTCCCTTTGAAGGCAGGATTTTCATGAAACAACGCATTCTTACCTCAGTGCTCGTTGCCGTTCTCGGGCTGAATCTTTTCCTCGGTGCCAGACTCTTTCTCAACAGCGCCGAGACCAGTGATCGCGATGATGTTTATCGCAACATGGAAAACTTCACGCGCGTGCTTGAGATTGTGCGCAAGGAGTACGTGGATGAAGAGAAGGTCAGCTATGAGGAGCTGGTTGATAATGCGCTGAAAGGGATGCTCAGCCGCTTGGATCCGCACAGTGAATATATGGATCCCAAACGCTTCACCGCCTTGCGAACTGATACGCGTGGTGAATTTGGTGGGGTGGGCATCGTGGTCAGTTTGCGGGACGGCATGCTCACGGTTGTGGCCCCAATGGACGGTACGCCAGGAGCGGCCGCGGGAATTCTGGCGGGCGATCGCATCATCAAGATTGAAGATAAATCCACCCGAGGCATGTCCCTGGCGGATGCGGTGGACAAGCTGCGAGGCAAGGTGGGCACTGAGGTAAGGTTTACCTTGGGCCGCACGGAAGACGGGGAGTTCAAGGAGATCGACGTGGCGGTCAAGCGCGCAGTGATTACCGTGAAAACGGTTCGGGACATTGAAGGTAAAAACGATTTTAAACTGCTTGAGAATCAGGTCGGCTATGTTCGCCTCGCTTCGTTTGGCGACAAGACAGGCAAGGAACTTGAGTTGGCCCTTAAAAAGATGGATGACGCGGGGATCAAGGGGCTTGTGCTCGACCTGCGGGACAACCCGGGCGGCTTGCTCGACCAATCGGTAATTGTCGCTGAAAAATTTCTGCCTAAGGGGCAGCTCGTGGTTTCTACCGAAGGCCGCGAGAAAAAGGACATCGACAAACACCATGCCGCTGGTCGCTCCAAAATCCGCAAATACCCGGTCGTGATTTTGGTCAACAAAGGAAGTGCCAGTGCTTCCGAGATTGTGGCTGGTTGTCTGCAGGATCTGAAGCGGGCGGACTTGGTGGGCGAGAAAACGTTTGGCAAGGGATCTGTTCAGAGCATCCTCCCCATGCGCAACGGAGCCGCGCTGCGCCTGACCACGGCCAAGTACTACACACCCAGCCACAGGGTGATCCATGAAAAGGGCATCACCCCCGATCATGAGGTAAAGCTTTCACCGGAAACCATGCGTGACCTGCTGCTGCAACGATCGCCGGGCGGATTGGAATCATTGCCGGAAGCCGACCGCGAGCGCGTGGGCAACGCCAAGGACACCCAACTGGAGAAGGCCCTTGAGTTGCTCAAGGTCAAGCTCGCCGCCAAGTAACACAACATGGCTTTGCTGGCCGTTGAGACTTCCTGTGACGAAACCAGTGTCGCGGTGATCGATGGCGAAACGGTTCTGGCCAATGTCGTTTCTTCACAAATAAATCTTCATGCGGAATACGGCGGCGTCGTTCCTGAATTGGCTACACGGGAACATCTCAAAAATCTTCCGCTCATTGCGCGACAAGCCATGGAGCAAGCATCCCTTGCGCCATCCGAGCTGGGAGCTTTTGCTGCCACGCGCGGCCCCGGGTTGCCCCCAGCCTTGATGGTTGGCTGGAAATTCGCCCAGTCTGCGGCCTATTCCCTCGGTCTCCCATTGTTTGATATCAACCACGTGGAAGCTCACCTGTATTCACCTTGGGTCTCTGGCAATCCACAGCGGATGAATTTAAAGGATTTCCAGCCCAATGTTTCCCTTATTGTCAGTGGAGGACATACACTACTGGTATTGGCTCGTGAACCCATGGCGCACAAAATTCTTGGCACCACACTGGACGATGCTGCGGGTGAATGCTTTGACAAGGCGGGAAAGCTTCTCGGGCTTGCTTATCCCGGAGGGCCGGAAATTGACCGGCTGGCGGGGAAGGGAAATCCCTCCGCGTATGATTTTCCCCGACCAATGCTCGGCAAGCCGAATGATGATTTTAGTTTCAGTGGCTTGAAAACTTCCGTGCGATACTTCTTGGATAAGAATCCGCACTTGAAAGAATCCGACTCCGAGTTGCCAAACCTGTGCGCCAGTGTCCAGGCGGCGATTGTTGATGTATTGGTGGGCAAAGTAATTCGCGCTGCGGAAAGGGAGGGTATCACCTGCATCACAGCTTCTGGCGGCGTGACCTGCAACCGAACGCTTCGGCGCCAATTGAGTTACGCCTGCGAGGAGAGGGGGGTTGCCCTTCGACTGGCTCCGCCAAGCCTGTGCACTGATAATGCGGCGATGATTGGCCTGCTGGCTGAGCAGAAAAAAAAAGCCGGCGAATCGCCGGCTGAAATCAATCTCGACATCGAGGCCTCCTGGCGCCTGTGATGCGCTGCATTAAAGGCCTTTTACAAACGCTTCCAAACGGTCCAAGCCCTTCTCAATGTTTTCCATGCTTGTTGCATAGCTCAGGCGAATATAGCCATCAGAGCCGAATGCCACACCGGGCACCGCCGCAACCTTTTGCTCGGCCAGCAGTTTTTCGCAAAACTCGCCGGATTTCATCTCTGTGCTCGAGATATTGGGGAACAGGTAGAAAGCTCCCTGTGCATTGACGCAGGATATGCCCGGCATTTCATTGAGCCGACCGTAGGCGTAGTCGCGCCGCTTGCTGAATTCCTCAAGCCATGTGTCCAGATGATCCTGCGGACCCTGCAACGCGGCTACTGCCCCGCTTTGCGCAAAACTCGTGGGGTTGCTGGTACTGTGGCTTTGAATGGCCCCAATTGCCTTGGCGATCGGCAAGGGCGCGGCGGTAAAGCCAATCCGCCAACCCGTCATCGAGTAGGCCTTAGCCAGGCCGTGGACAATGATCGTGTGATCCTGATGCTCCTGTGAGAAACTGGCAACGCTCTTGAACTCCGCGTCGCCGTAAAGGAGCTTCTCGTAAATTTCATCGCTCATCATCAGAATGCCATGTTCCACGCACACGTCGCCAATGGCCTTGGTTTCCTCCGGCGTGTACACCGAGCCGGTGGGATTGCTGGGACTGTTCAGAATCAATACGCGCGTGTTGTCATTAATGGCTTCCCGCAACTGGTCCGGCGTGAGCTTGAATTCCGTTTCATCCGTCGTCTCGAGAATAACCGGAGTGGCACCAGCCAGTTTCACCATTTCAGGATAGCTCAACCAGAACGGGGCGGGAATGATCACTTCGTCCCCCGGCTGGCACACGGCCATCATCACGTTGTAACAGGAATGCTTGCCACCACAGTTGACGATGATTTGCGCCGGATCATAGTCCAAGCCGTTGTCGGCCTGGAATTTTTCCGCCGCTGCTTTTCGCAACTCCGGCGTGCCGGAGGCGGGCGTGTACTTGGTAAATCCATCCGCCAATGCCTGGACCGCCGCATCCTTGATGTGCTGAGGGGTGTCAAAATCCGGTTCACCCGCGCCAAAGCCGACAACATCTTCGCCCGCCGCGCGCAATTCCTTGGCCTTGGCCGTAATGGCCAGTGTCAGTGACGGAGCCAACGAGGCTGCCCTTTGAGAAATTCGATATTCCATGACGGGCGGGAGGCTAGGGAAGCAAGCCGCTTGGCGCAAGCGGCTTTTCGTGAATTTGGGGATTTTTTCAGTCGCTCACACCCGTCGCCAAAAGGTCCACCAACCGGTGCCCTTTGGCTGTCAATTGCCAGCGGGCACCCGTTTTCACGACCAGCTGGCGGCAGCGATTCCCCAGCGCCACCTCTTCATTCACGGAAACCAGACCGTAACGCGGGCTTCCTGCCGGGTAATCCGGCAGCCCCCGAATCCGCAGTGGAGTTCCATTCATATTCACATCAATCTCATGACCGGCAAACGGCTCCTCTTCGCCGTTGAGCAGTAAGCCGGGCAGTCTTTTTGACAAGGGAAGATTCGCCCCACGCACACGGAAACGCATTAGCTGCGGTGTTTGGGCAACATGTTTTGCCAGGTTAAAGGCATCCCCCTGCTTTTTTTGTTCCCGAAGAATTACCAATGGATTGAGACCCAGCAAATTGAATCCATGCCACAGGCTGAACTTGTTGAAGCTGGGGTCTTCGTAATGTTTGCGCATCCAAACGTTGAAATCGCGACTACCCATAAATCCGATTTCAAAATGCAGATGGGCCCGTTCAATTGGGATATCATGGTTTGCCGAGCGTCCCATTATCCCCAGAAGATCACCAGCCTTGACGACGGTTTGAGGGGCAATGCCCTCAGCGATTTTCGCCATATGAGCGTAGAGGGTGTAGAAGGAGAGGCCGTCCTTCTCATGCGTGGCCACGATGTATCGGCCGTATGATGACGCCCCCGCGTTCGCATTGATAAAGGCAATCACGCCATTTGCCGCGGCGCGAATTTCATCAAGGGCTTCCCCACGCGAATCTCGACGTAGTGGCCGGATGTCCAAGCCCTCATGCATGCGCCCGCCACTGTTACGAACACAGCCAAAGGCACCACTCGTCCATGGCCGATCCGTTCTCGTGGGCATGAAATAGACCTCCTCTGCTCCCGCTTCAAAAAGCGCCTGGTTGTCGGTGGGGGGCAAAATGACAACCTTTGGCGGCGGAGGAGGGGATGGTTTCGCTGGCGTTGAATGCTTGCTGCCGTTCGGGGTTGGTGCAGTTTGTTTTTGGCTGCATCCAGTCACCCAAACAAACAACAGCAGGCATAAAACCGCGTGTGATTTCATGCTAACGCTGCAGTTTCTTGGCGGTGTTGTTGAAGCCAGTTACCAGCCGCTCAGCCTCCTCCGTGCTGGTGTCGGGCAGGAAGATGAATTCCCCATTCCGATCCGGTCGATCAAAAATCCGCACCCCAATACAGCGGGGCTTCATATCCTTTTGCTCCGGCTGTTCCCGGTACCACGCCATCAGGAATAATCTTCGCCCCGCATTGGTCGTGGCCACGGTGTTCAACAGGCGTTTGCCACGCTCATTGAAAGTAAGCCGAATCCGCGTGAATCCCTGCGAATCATTCACCACCTCAGCCTTGTCCAAATGGGACAGGGGGTTAAAGACTGGATTAGCATCCAGATAGGCCTCCTGTGGGCTGGAGCGAAGCCACTCGATGCGGCGGGCTAATTCAGGATTCCGAGTTTTGGTTTCCACAAAAACGCTCAAATACGCGTCTTCCTTGTTCATCTTGGGGGTTCCGCAACCCGCCAGTCCCGCCAGCAACAAGCCCGCCAGCATCAAAAATGAATTGCTCCAGCCACCCATGTACCTCATAACTCCCACAGGCAAACCAAACCTCCAACTCGTGTAAAGAAACACTTATGGGCAAACAATACAACAAAATGGAAAAACGCCGACGTCGGATCAACTACCGCAAACGCCGCAAGGCCCGCGAAAAGGATTCGGCCAAATAAAGGCAATTCTTGCCCCAATCTAGCCGAACCAAAGGCATCCCGTTGCGGGTGCCTTTTTTCATGCCCAAATCAGTCAAAATCTACAGGATCCCGGCGTGACTTTATTAACAAACAGCTCATACCAAATTGAGGTCGTTTGTGATTTTCCTCACGATAACCGTGAAAACCATTCATTTTCAGTGGACTCAATGGCGCATTTAAAGCCAGCGAAAGCAATCCCCAGTCAATAAGCTGTGCATAAGAAAAGGTCGTCACATGGGTTTTCCATGGTAATCTGGACACGTTCTTCGCAAGGGGAACAGGTTCTTTGAAAGAACGAGTCAGAAGGCCGGTTTACCGGTCGGAAGATTCCAGGATAATCCTGGGTGACTGGGAGAAAAGGGCTGGTCAGGCTGATTGGCTGGCCCCCTCCAAGGTTGCCGGACGGGTCAGGCCTTCGGGCAGGGCGAGAAAGGCGACGGGTTTGGAGGCAGGATTCACCAAGGTCGCGGGATTGTTCGCCGTCTGCCGACAGCTTCGGCTGTAAGCATGAATACGAATTGGTTCGCTGATGAGTGTTCAAGGATGGGGGGGCAATCCATGAAAAACGCGGGCTTGGCCGCGAGGGGCGAACTAGGAGCCGCCCCGAGTCCGGCTGAAACAACAGCCGGGTTTCACACACCTTCGGGTGAGTGGGATGGAGTCAGGATTCGCGCCTGCTCCGGGCAAGAATCCAATCATAGTTACCCACCGGGTAAAGGTTGCCACTATGTGTTCAGCACGGTTTGAATCAGAAATTGGCCGGTAACGGCCAGCCGGACGAAATCCACCGAAAGGCGGGACAAAGCCGGGGTTCCAACCGGGATGGCCACGTGCCCCAGACAAGGGCCGTGAAACCCATCCGCCTCGGCGGCGATGCGACAAACCGCAGCGCTGCCATGCAAACCGAGAGCAACCTGAGAGGTAAGAGGCGAGACCCGTCGCACGGGCCAACGCACCGTCAAAAACGGTGGCCGACCTTGTGCTAAAGAGTGAAGAGGCAAACCAGTTTGCATGGGCCTCTTCACCGGGTCCGGAGGTCCGGGGCCGCAACCCCGAGCCAAAGGGCAAATAAGCCTCACTCAAAAATTCAGGGCTGAGAAGCGCTGAACGGCCCCGCCATGAGGCCGACAATTCCGCATGTCACGGAGAGTGGCGTCGGGGAACCGTTGACCTGCACCGCAGGTGCCTAACAGCGGTATTTGGGAAAGAGAGCGTGGCGAACTCCCACCCCCCCTTTTAGAGCCCCTGTTTGGCTTCGGTCAGGCAGGGGCTCGATTGGTTTGTACATGATTCAAATCAACTCCGACCGGCATTCTCGCTCTAGTTGGTGGTTCATTTGACGGATTTGTTTTTCATTTAGTGTGTTTTGAGAATCACCAAGTATGCACTTCGCTGCGTTCTTGTGGTTTAAAACTCTGAATTCCTTGGACATCTTGATCTTTGATTCGATCCACCATCCGGGGAATACCAGCATGCCGTTTACATGGACTCTCTCACCGATTGCACTGCTAGGAAATCGACTGAGCCAGGCAGCATTGCGTTTGGCTTGATTGATGCCGAATGAATTTTCTGTGTGTGGGTAAATCAAGCTAGAGCCAGTAAATTGAATGAAATGCTCCTTTCTGCCTTGGATACTTTTTTGCTTACTGCTGCATTTTGTTTCTATGGCATAGAACCCAGACGGGCCGACAACGATGTGATCGATGTTTCCTCCTTTCTCCATTTGAAGATCATGATAAACGCAGTACCCACAGCTTAGTAATTCGGTCAACATTTCGCCCACGACTCGCTCTCCTTTTAGCCCTTGTCGGTATCTTAAACATCTTTCAAGATATCCCCACAGGAGAGTCAGGGCAGGGATGCTTAAAAAAGCCCATGCTACAGCTAAAAGAGACTTTTGTTCCGGCATCAGACTGGAGAGAAGTGAAAAGGCAGCTGGAGACAGCAATATGGTGAATAAGCAAACATCTCTTCGCCTTTCCTCTTTTTCCAAGTTAATCATGCACGTTTCACCGGCCAGCCTCTTTATGGGTTCATCAACTGGAGTACGCATTTCTCAATGCATCCCGATTATTTTTCCAAGTGATGACAACTAAAATCGTGGCAACGAATGGAATAAGCATTAATGAAAGATTCGGTATATCCATAGCTTCATTTTTAAGGAGCTGATTTTGATGGGCAAGTATTATCCCTCGGGATTCACGATAAACTGAGTGAAAATCCTTGCGCATGAGAAGACAGGGGGGCAGGCTCCGCGCGAACCCGATTTTCTGACATGGGCAAAGTTTATAATGATATTGTGGAGACGGTGGGGCGGACGCCCTTGGTGAAGCTCAACCGCGTGACGGAGGGAGTGGGAGCAACCGTGCTCTTGAAGTGCGAGTTTTTTAATCCCGCTGCGAGCGTAAAGGATCGCATTGGAATGTCGATGATCGAGGCGGCGGAGAAAAGCGGGGAGTTGACGGAGGACACGGTAATCATCGAGCCAACGAGTGGGAACACAGGGATTGCACTGGCGTTTGTGGCGGCGGCGAAGGGATACAAGTTGATCCTCACGATGCCGGAGACGATGTCTCTTGAGCGGCGGACTTTGCTGGCGCTACTGGGAGCGGAGTTGGTGTTGACGCCGGGGCCGCTGGGAATGAAAGGGGCGATTGCGATGGCAAATGAGTTGGGGGAAAAGACGCCGAATTCGTGGATTCCACAGCAGTTCGAGAATCCCGCCAACCCGGAGATTCATCGCCAGACGACGGCGGAGGAAATTTGGGAGGATACGGATGGGGCGGTGGATATTCTCGTGGCCGGCGTGGGAACGGGTGGAACGATCACGGGATGTTACGAGGTGATCAAGCCGCGCAAGGAGAGCTTTCAGGCGATCGCGATGGAGCCGGCGGATTCGCCGGTGATTTCGCAGACGCTGGCGGGTGAAGATCTGACACCAGGGCCACACAAGATTCAAGGGACCGGCGCGGGGTTTGTGCCGGATAACCTGCACTTGAAGGATGCCGATGGCAACGAGCAGATCACTGAGTGCATCAAGGTGGGCAATGATGATGCGTTTGCCATGGCGCGCCGTTTGGCGAAGGAGGAAGGCATTCTCGCGGGCATCTCAACGGGCGCAAATGTGGTGGCTGCGCTGGAGGTCGCCGGACGTGAGGAGAACACCGGTAAGATCATCGTGGTGATTGCGCCATCGACCGGTGAGCGTTACCTAAGTACAGCGCTCGCGGCGGAGGCCCAGGCGGCGGTGACGGACTTGCCGGTGCAGGCGCCCGGGGAATAACCGGCGAATAACCCGGAAAATTTATTATTGCCAAGCGGTCCGTCGCGTCCTATATACGCGCCAACGCATCCGTTTCCAAGGAACCTTCAAGAACCGAGGGCGGATTTTCGTTAATCTCAATTTTCCGTGTCAGGATTTTCCTGCCCGAAAAACGTACAGTTATGTCGAAAACAATGACCATTCCGGATACCGGCGAAGGGTATCTGGAGATTTCCGAGAAGGGCTTTGGTTTTCTCCGCAGCCCGGGCAACCGCTTTCAGTCCAAGCCCACCGACATCTTCGTGACGCCGGACATGATCAAGCGTAATTACCTGCGCGAAGGCGTCCAGATCGAGGGCTCACTGCGTCCGCCGCACAAGGGTAACAGCCCACAGCTCAAGGAGATCAAGGCGATCAACGGTATGTCGCATGACGAGTACGTGCAGAAGACGCGGTTTGAAAACCTGACGACGATTGATCCGATTGAAAAATTCCAACTGGAACGCGATCCGGACGAGCTGGAGACGCGCATCATCGATTTGGTAACACCCATTGGAAAAGGCACGCGAGGATTGATCGTTGCGCCGCCACGCACCGGCAAAACAACTGTGCTCAAGCAAATCTGCAACTCGGTGACAACCAACCATCCTGAGGTCAAGGTCATCGTGATGTTGATCGATGAGCGGCCAGAGGAGGTGACGGATTTTGAGCGCTCGGTCAATGCCGAGGTGGTGGCCTCTTCCAACGACATGGATCTGGACACCCATGTACGGCTTTCCCGTTTCATGGTGGAGCGTTGCCGCCGAATGGTTGAGTGCGGGGATGACGTGTTCGTGTTGATGGACTCACTGACCCGGGTATCACGGGCATTCAACAATGTTGCCGGCGGCAGCGGACGAACCATGTCGGGCGGCGTGGACGCGCGCGCCCTGGAGATTCCTCGGCGGATGTTTGCCGCCGCGCGCAAGGTGGAAGATGGCGGCTCGCTAACCATTCTCGCCACGGCGCTGGTGGACACAGGCAGCCGGATGGATGAGCTGATTTTTCAGGAGTTCAAGGGCACTGGCAACATGGAGTTGGTACTGGATCGCAAGCTGGCCGACCGGCGACTTTTCCCGGCCATTGATATTCCCAAGAGTGGCACGCGCAAAGAGGAGAAGCTGTTCCCGGCCGAACACATCGACGCCATTCACAAGCTGCGGCGAACAATGGTGGATCTCAACCCCGTCGAGGCTATGGAGACACTCATTGGCGCCCTCCGAAAGCACAAGACCAACGCGGAATTACTTTCCAAGTTGCGTGTGTAAAATTAGGCTCCGCCCATGGCGGATGCTTCGAAGACAACCCTGCACGCACGACCGGCACTGGAGCGCATTATGCGCATTCATCAAGCCGTGCTGAATGGCGAACACCCAACGGCAACCGGCTTGGCCAGAGAACTGGAGGTCGACCGCCGCACCATCACACGCGACATCACCTTCATGCGAGACCGCTGGGAGTTGCCTCTGGAATACAACCCCTCCCGGGGCGGCTTTGTTTACACGAGGCCAGTGGATGCCATGCCGGGTGCTGTTATCACCGAGGGCGAGCTTTTCTCTGTACTCATTGCCGAGAAATCTTTGCAGCAATATCGCGGCACGGTGTTTGAGCGGCAATTGAAACGAGCCTTCGGCAAGATCGCCGACATGATGCCTGAATCGGTCACCATCAACCTCGATGATTGGGGCCAGAGTGTGACCTTTCGCAACACAGGAATTCCCAAGCAGGACATCGACACTTTCGATATCCTTGCGCGTGGCGTGACGCAGCAGCGTCAATTGGAAATCTCCTATCGCAAGCCGCGCGTAAAGAAGGCGGAGAAACGCATCGTCGATCCTCATCACCTCGCGTGTATTGATGGGGAATGGTACCTCTTTGCCTTTGACCATAAGCGACGCGATATGCGCGTCTTTAAGCCCACACGCATGAAGGAAGTGTCCATGACAGGTGAGACGTTCGAGCGGCGCAAGTCATTCTCACTGGAAAAATACTTGAGCGGGGCGTTCGGGGTTTTTACTGGGAGCCAGCTTTTTGATGTCGTGATTCGTTTCAGCCCGGATGTTGCCGACTACATCCGGGAGAAGGAATGGCATGAGTCTCAAAATCTGAGGGAAATAAAGGGCGGAGAGGTCGAGTTGCGAATGCAGTTGACAAGCCTCGTTGAAATCCAACGATGGGTCATGGGTTGGAGCGGAGAAGCTCGGGTTATTCAGCCCCCGGAGTTAGTGAGATCTGTGTGCAAAGCAGGCCAATTATTGGAAAAAAAACACAAATAAAGGGCGATTTCCAAGGATACAGGATTGACCCACGAACAGGGTGTGTATATCATCTTATCCAGCAGCACGCCATATTGTGTGTTTTGACTTTACAGTACCCCAGATGTGGGGGCAAAAGGAGGCCGCATGTATTTGAAGAACCTGAAAGCGGTTGGGTTTAAGTCGTTTGCGGACAAGACTTCGCTGAACTTTGAGCCGGGCATCACGGCGATCGTGGGGCCCAACGGCTGCGGCAAGTCCAACATTTCCGACGCGGTGCGCTGGGTGCTGGGCGAGCAGTCGGCAAAGGCGTTGCGCGGCGGCGAGATGGCGGACGTGATTTTCTCCGGCACGGAAGGCGCGCGCAGCCGCAAGCCGCTGGCGATGGCGGAGGTGTCGCTGACGATCGGCGACGTGGATGAGGAGAGCCTCAAGGCGGCGGGCGTGGACCTGGCGTACTCGGAGGTGACGATCACGCGGCGGGTGTTTCGCGACGGGGGCAGCGAGTATTTTTTAAACAACACGCCGTGCCGACTGCGTGATGTGCGGCAGCTTTTCCTGGGCACGGGCGTGGGGCAGGCGAGCTACTCGATCATGGCGCAGGGGCAGATCACGCGCATCATCAACAGCTCGGCGCAGGAGCGGCGGGTGATCTTCGAGGAGGCGGCGGGCATCACCAAGTTTAAACAGCAGAAGAAGGAGGCACTGCGCAAGCTGGATTACACGGAGCAGAACCTGACGCGGCTTGAGGACTTGATCCGCGAGGTGAAGCGTCAAATAGGCTCGCTGCAGCGGCAGGCGGGCAAGGCGCGGCGTTACCAGAAGCTGATGGACGAGCTGAAGCACCTGGACACGCAACTGGCGCGGTATGAGTTTGACTTGGCGGAGTCGGAGCTGGGGAGTTTGCGCGGGCGGCTGGAGGAGTTGCGCGAGGAGATCGCGGGGCACTCGGGCGGCATCCTCGAGGAGGAGGAGGCGCTCAAGGCGATGCGCGCGCGGTTGTCGGAACTGGACCGCGAGGTGAGTGAGGCGCAGCAGCGCGGGCTGGAACTGAAGGGGCAGGTGGACCGGCACGAGAACCGGCTGCAGTTTAACCAGGAACGCTTCGGGGAGATCGCGGGCCTGCGGGCGTCAGCGGAGCGCGACATCGAGCAGGCGAACGAGCGCCGCGCGGTGGCGGATGCGGAGCTGGCGGAGGTGAACGGTGCGCTGGCGGATTTCGCGGCCACACTGCAGGCGGCGCGCGACGGCGAGGCGCAGCGGCAG